>CAMODL010000013.1:0-60050 GCA_946611435.1 uncultured Clostridia bacterium | reverse complement strand
TGTAACGCATAAAAATACCCTCCTTGCTGTTGTCCAGCAAAGAGGGTACATATCAAAAAGGCCCCCTCTTCTTGTTTCTTTACGGTAACTTCATCCGCTACTCTTGTATCTGCATCTATTTTCGGCTCACTCAGTATCGAGCTGTAATTACTATATCAATAGATGCTTACCTTGCCCTTAACTCCGCGAAGTTCTGCTTCCCTCTCGAGACTCTTACGCAGCTGTGCGATCTCATAGTTTGTCTTATCCGAGAACATAAAGGCACCTATCTCGCCGTTTCTTCTGACTATTGCCGTGCAGCCGTCCTTATATCTCTTATTGATATCATAGATCGCATTACGCTTCTCTGAATCTGATACCGTCTTTGCCTCAGGCTTTGAAGGTGCAACTCTCCTCGGAGATACTGCCTCACTGCCGGCACTGCTTGAAGAAGAACTGTCACCGGAGAGCACAGCACCCAGGATAAATACTCCCACCGCACCTACGATAAGTGCCAGGATATTCTCGATGCAGAGAGTAAGAAGCGGCAGAAGACCGAACGAGAATATCGTAAGTCTCAGGCAGCTTCCGGCCATCTCCTTTTCGCGGACCAGAGTAAGAACAAAGCTTACGACGGAAGAGACGAGAACTGCGATCAAAAGGCCGTAGAACAGTGTCTTCAGTCTCTCAGGGTCTTTGATCTTCCCCTGCTCATCCATATGGATCATTACTGCGACCGCCGTAAAGCTTCCGATCAGCGTAATAAGCGATATGCCGCCGAGAACACGCATCAGGGCTCCTTCATTCCTGAAAAAGAGGATGAACGACATAATAAGAAGTGAGATGTTAAGTCCGCCGAGAACGGCCAGAGCAGGCGTGTCATAGAATTCGGACGCATTACCGCCGATGTGAGTTATATCTGAAGTAATGCTCCCGAAGCCGCCCGATGTCGAGAAACTGACGATGAGGATCCCGAAGACGGCAAGTGCCGCGATCGCCGTTACCAGCGAGAGGATCGCTCCGATCCCGGGGATGACATCTGAAGACAGATCCTTCATTCCTCTTCTGATGTGCCTGTATTCCTTCCTTACTCCTTCAGATACCAAACTAAACATGCTTTTTACCGTTCCTTTCTGATAGTCTTGGTTTTGCTTTTATACCTATATGACGTATCAGGAACGGGTCAGGTTCATTTATTTTTGTATTTTTCGCGAAAAAGTCTCAAAACATGGCCGAGCATCCGTCTTATGTATAATTCTCCTGATAATACAGGTTGATCCTTGAACTCATACTCTCAGCTATCTCCTGTACTGTTTTGCCGGAATTAAAGTATTCGTCGATCTCATCTTCTACTATTGCTCCTATTCCATAGTCGTGATAACAGATTACATCCACCGACTCCCCGAATTCACGATATGTCAACAGATCATCCTCTGTATACATATAGGGATTATCAGCAAATAATCCGATATTGACCACGGCATCATAATATGGACTATCAGGATCAATCGTTTCATACTCAAGAGCACTATCTATGAATCCCTCCATGATGCTTGAGACAACAGGATATCTCATGTTTTCTCCTGACAGTAGTGATATTTGAGTCTCTTCACTAAGGATAGAACCAATAAAATCCCAGCACGCTACCGGGCTATCAGCTGATCCCGAAATCGCCATTTCAAGTGTAGGATAGGCGGGATGGATAGATCCATAGATTGACGGATACCCTACATAGGTTAAACCTCTGCCTCCAAACACATAATCCGTACGCATGAGATTTAACTGAGATACCAAATAAGCATCATCTGATAACAGTATCCGATTATTGATAACATCATCAGTGGACCCATAAGAATAGATATCCCCTCGGCTATTTCCATACTCCAACGCATATTCGATAAGATTGCACATCTGTTCTGAACTGATCTCAGCAGATCCGTTCTCGCTCCTATTCTGTTTGATCAATTCCGGCAACGCGAAAACGATCGCATCCTGTATCAACGCCTCCGGACTCTTCCCACTCATTAATCTCTGTCCCTCTCCCAATACAGGCAGATCATAGATAGATACTTCGTTATCAGGGAAATTATCCCTCATGCCGATAAACCCCACAGTGTAGTATCCCGCGATCATTCGGAAACATGTCCCGTCATCATTTACGAGCTGATCTCTGATAAATGGCTGTATGTCATCAATGTCCGTATTCAGATCGTTTGAGATAAGGGGCATCATATCGATAACCATCCCATTCCGTCCCAGGTAATTATAGTCAAACATGGTCCCATAAAAGATATCCGGTGCTTCCCCGTTGCTGATATCCCGGAGTATTCTTAACTGAAACTCCTGCATTGGTTCATCCGCCCCCTGATAATCTCCATAATCGCGTGTTACGACCAGATAGTCGTTCTGTGAAGAATTATAACTGTATCTGATACTCTCGAAATAAGGATCATTTCTAAACCCCATGCCGCCCACTACGATCTGCTCCCTGCTGTTCAGGTCAAGTTCCGGATCCGGCTCAACTATCGCCAGTTCTTCATTATTACCGTTTTCATTGTATAGTACAGCATAATGATTAGAATCGATCGAGATGAACTTCATATCATTACTTCCGGGCTTCCCGGGATAGAACAAAGTGTTATATCCTGAAACAGACAAAGTTTTGGAACAGTCACTGAGATCCACATTAAACAGATCGTGAGAAACAACGCTTAACAATTGTTCTCCGGACAGGTGATAACCCACATATTCTCCGGACTCGGCAAAAAGGGCAGATGCATAGTCAACACTGCCCGCATTCCAATCAACATGATAGACTGCCGGATTAAGATAATCCATCAGAATGTTTTCGTCACTATACCCGATCACATCATAGATTTTTGGTGATGTAATCGTGTTCAGGAGATCTCCTTCTGAATCAAATCTTGCAATGAACCCATCATACGCAATAATAAAACTATCGTCGCAGGAAACTATAGTCTGATCATATCTATAGTATGCATCACAAGATACATCAAGCTGTCTGATTACCTCATTAGTTTCTATATCAAATAAGACACAATCTGAACCCGTTGATACAACAGCCGTTTTATCATCCAACAGACAAACATCGTATGCTTCGGTATTAAGTTCATATTCTTTCTCGATGATCCCGTCATCTATTATCAGTAACCGGCTAGATCTCTCCGAATAATCTTCACTCAACACAGATAGAAAAATATAATAATCGTCCTCAAGTAGATCAGCCCCAATAACAGATGATCTGTCCGGGAGAGATATAACTTGAGAAGCGTAACAGGTCGTATCAACCGGATAGGCACAATTATCCCGCTCTCCACTGTCAACATCTCGTTTTGAACAAGATGTTGCAGATAAAAGAAGAAACAAGACTACCGCAGATAAAACAAGTCGTTTCATTTCAATAATATAGTGTAAAACTACCCGTTGCTCTCCCATCACTTCCACCGGAATTCCAGTTTACGGTATAGGTTATAGTTGAATTGACAATACGGCAGAAGAATCTGAAAGGTCAAATGATACCACCTGAGATGAATGAAATTCACCGTCTCTTTCCGTTAATGAATCACACATAGAACTCACCTCCTGTTGATTAATGATTGCATTGATCTTAACTACAAGTCAAGTGCCATTAATCCACGTATTGAGGATCGGACACGGGAAATAATATGCTGCCAGGCTCACTCCGAAGATTGGTAAAGTGTGTCAGTTATGGATCCAGGAACTCAGGACATCGAACAGTTCATCGAAGTCCGAGGCGGTATAGTCTATATCATATTCCTCGATCGCTCCCGCGATATCGCCGGCAGGCATAAACCAGACTGACGTAAGCTCTGCATTCTGCGCGCCCTTCATATCGGATGTCAGTGAATCACCGATCATGATACAGGTCTCCTTCGCCTCACCGATCTTATCGAGACATATGTCGAAAAACTCTTTTGCAGGCTTGTTGACTCCGAGGTCCTCGCTTATATAGACTCCGTCGATATACCGGTCGAGCCCGGTTGACTTTATCCGTCCCATGGCATTCACCGTGGCGCCGTTCGAGAGGATATATACACGGGAATCCTTTATCTCCTCTTTGACCTTCCGCAGAAAGTCGAGCGCACCGTCCATCGGGACTCCGTTGCAGGACATCGTATGGATGAATTCGTTGTTCATTTCCATAGGATCGATAAGCGACGGATCCCCGCCGCACCTGCCTATGATTTCCGTGAACCTTATCGTGAACAACTCCGCTCTGGTAATGATCCCCTTCTCGAGCTTAAGCCACAGGGACTTGTTGAGCGTCTTAAAGTAGTCATAGATATCTTCTGTATACGTAAGCCCGTGCGCCTTGATCACCATTTCGAGAGCAATATGCTCAGATGCATGAAAGTCGAGCAGTGTCATATCCAGATCGAAAAGAAAGTTCTTCATACCTTATAGCTCCATCCGTTTACTAATCCATTATAACGGCATCTTCTTAAAATAACCGTTATCTTTCCAATAATCGTACGGGTAGTTCCCCTCATGCATAAATCTACTGATAACAGATCTGTTTATGAGGAACTTCATTCTTGTTTTTATTGATGGCGATCTCTTTTTCAGATGATAGAATCTTCTTGCCCTTTTACGAATAGTTCTTTCTAACCTCATACGACGCTTGTCGGGAATCTTATCCCACTTATTCGTATACATCTTGATCCCAAAAGATCTGACCCTGTTAACGCCCCAATTGGTCAGACAGCTCTTCATTATCCTGATATTCTGCTTTGAGGCAGAACCCGTCGTAAGGATAAATGCTTTCTTTTGAAAGATCTCTTTACGAGGAGCGATCGTCATCTCCATGAATGCCAGATGATCAAACAATGTCTTCATACTTCCCGGCATACATGAAGCCCCATAATGCGGTGTAGCGAAAACCAGCGCATCAGCCTCCATGACCGCTTCGTATATCGGATCAACATAGGTCTTATGAGGACAGTTCTCTCTCGGCCCCCGAAGGCAATTCTGACATCCGATACAGAACTCCGGCAGATCCTTCGGGAATGAGAATTCCGACAATTCCAGCTCTCCGCATTTTGCCAGTTCATCCATGAAAACCTTTGTTACTGTATATGTGTTCCCTATTCTGGGGCTTCCGTTAAAGACCACAACCTTCATCTGATTTCCTCATTACTGCATTCTGCTTGGTCGATAGGATCGATATCTATCGCACAACTATTATACAATATGGTTCGCGGATACCCTCTGTCGTACCCCAACACAATCTGCATCGAACGTCAGAGCAACGGCCTCAACGGCTGCCTTGCTATCGAAAAGCTTGCCCCCGAATAATTATCAAAACCTATCTTAGTATCAGTGTAAACACTAACATTGACAGGTGTTATTTCATCATTAATCTCTGCATAACAAAAACTCATATGTCTCTATTTTCATCCATTAGCAGTTCCTTGTTTATTACGACATTTACTGCGACATTTATTGCGACATGATATCTCATGTAATAATCTTATAGTACCCATTTAGTCTTATCAAAACAGTAAACAACCCCGGAGCTTCATGCTCCGGGGTTATCACTTAGATGTAAATATCTATTCGCATTTCCTTGAATCCGTTTACCTTTTTGTACTGCGGATTCATGGCAAAGTACCGATTGACATGTTCCTTGGTAACCATGATAGTCATCAAGTAATATGTCTTACGATTCTTTCTTACTTGCTCTTGTTGTTTATAGCAGCCTGTGCAGCAGCAAGTCTTGCGATCGGCACGCGGAAAGGAGAACAGGATACGTAATCCAGACCGATAGCATCGCAGAACTCAACGGATGAAGGATCACCGCCGTGCTCGCCACAGATACCGATGTGGAGGTTCGGATTAACGGGCTTGCCCAAGTCGATAGCCATCTTCATGAGCTTGCCGACACCTGTCTGATCGAGCTTTGCAAACGGATCAGCCTCGAAGATCTTCATATCGTAGTAAGCATCGAGGAACTTGCCTGCGTCGTCTCTTGAGAAGCCGAATGTCATCTGTGTAAGGTCGTTAGTACCGAAGCAGAAGAAGTCAGCGTTCTTAGCGATCTCGTCAGCTGTGAGAGCAGCTCTCGGGATCTCGATCATTGTACCTACTTCGTACTTGATGTCGGAACCTGCGCTCTTGATCTCCTCGTCAGCTGTTGCAACGACGATATCCTTAACGAACTTAAGCTCCTTAACATCACCTACGAGAGGGATCATGATCTCAGGCTCGATATTCCAGTCAGGGTGCTTAGCCTTAACGTTGATGGCAGCACGGATAACGGCCTTTGTCTGCATCTTTGCAATCTCAGGATATGTGACTGAGAGACGGCATCCTCTGTGACCCATCATCGGGTTGAACTCGTGCAGAGAAGAGATGATGTTCTTGATGTCAGCTACTGTCTTATGCTTCTTGTTAGCGAGCTTCTCGATCTCGATCTCAGTTGTGGGAACGAACTCGTGGAGCGGGGGATCCAGGAAACGTATGGTAACGGGATAACCCTCGAGAGCCTCATAAAGAGCCTCGAAGTCGCTCTGCTGCATAGGCAGGATGACGTCGAGAGCTTCCTCTCTCTCCTCAACTGTCTCGGAACAGATCATCTCACGGAATGCATCGATTCTGCCCTCACCGAAGAACATGTGCTCTGTACGGCAAAGACCGATGCCCTCGGCACCGAGCTCACGTGCCTTCTTGGCATCTGCGGGTGTATCAGCATTTGTACGTACGCCCATTCTCTTGAACTCATCAGCCCAAGCCATGATGCGGCCGAAGTAACCGTTGTTGGGATCAGCATCTACCTGAGGGATAGCTCCGTCATAGATGTTACCTGTTGAACCGTCGAGAGAGATGATGTCGCCCTCGTGGAACTCCTTGCCAGCGAGTGTGAATCTCTTGTGCTCCTCATCCATTGCGATCTCGCCGCAACCGGATACGCAGCACTCACCCATACCTCTTGCTACTACTGCAGCGTGGGATGTCATACCGCCTCTTACTGTCAGGATACCCTCAGCAGACTTCATTCCGGAGATATCCTCAGGAGATGTCTCGAGTCTTACAAGGATAACCTTTTCGCCTCTTGAAGCCCATTCAACAGCATCCTCTGCAGTAAATACGATCTTACCGCAGGCAGCTCCCGGAGAAGCGCCGAGTCCCTTTCCGATAGCCTCTGCAGCCTTCAGGGCAGCGGGATCAAACTGAGGGTGCAAAAGTGTATCGAGGTTACGGGGATCGATCATGGCAACTGCCTCGGCAGGTGTCCTCATACCTTCGTCAACGAGATCACAGGCGATCTTCATGGCTGCCTGTGCCGTTCTCTTACCGTTTCTTGTCTGGAGCATGTAGAGCTTACCGGCTTCTACCGTAAACTCCATGTCCTGCATGTCTCTGTAGTGATTCTCAAGGATAGAGCAAACATCCGTGAACTGCTTGAAAGCGCCGGGGAACTTCTGCTCCATCTCGGAAATATGCATAGGTGTTCTTACGCCGGCAACAACATCTTCACCCTGGGCATTTGTAAGGAATTCACCGAAGAGGCCCTTATTACCCGTAGCGGGATCTCTTGTGAAAGCAACACCGGTACCGCAGTCATCACCCATGTTACCGAAGGCCATGGACTGAACGTTAACAGCCGTACCCCATGAATAAGGGATATCGTTGTCTCTTCTGTAGATGTTAGCTCTGGGGTTATCCCAAGAACGGAATACCGCCTTGATGGCACCCATAAGCTGAACCTTAGGATCACTCGGGAAGTCCTCACCGATCTTAGCCTTGTACTCGGCCTTGAACTGATTGGCGAGTTCCTGAAGGTCACCTGCTGTCAGATCGACATCCTGTGTAACCTTACGGGAAGCCTTCATCTTGTCGATCAGCTCCTCGAAATACTTCTTACCGACTTCCATAACTACATCGGAATACATCTGGATGAATCTTCTGTAGCAGTCCCATGCCCATCTGGGGTTACCGGACTTCTTGGCGATAACACCGACAACGTCCTCATTAAGACCCAGGTTAAGGATAGTATCCATCATACCGGGCATCGACGCTCTGGCACCGGAACGTACGGATACGAGAAGCGGGTTCTCAAGATCACCGAATTTCTTGCCTGTAATCTCCTCGAGTTTGCCGATATACTCCATTATCTGTGCAAAGATCTCGTCATTGATCTGCCTGCCGTCCTCATAATACTTCGTACACGCCTCTGTCGTGATAGTGAAGCCCTGAGGAACAGGTAACCCGAGGTTTGTCATCTCAGCGAGGTTCGCACCCTTACCGCCGAGGAGTTCACGCATCTTTCCGTTGCCTTCGGAAAACAGATAAACATACTTTGTTGCCATCTTAATGCCCGCCTTTCGTTATAGTGTTTGTTTATTCAAAAGACCTTTGCCTTAACGATTCAGGTCTTTTAAGAATCAGAATTCAAATTTTCCCTCGAAAAACTCTCCCAGCTTATCGATCGGGAATCTTACATTACCGGGTTCGAACTCGACGTTCTTCATGGTATCTCTCTCTCGGATCGTTACGCATCCGTCGTTCTCGGAATCAAAATCGTAAACGACGCAGTAAGGTGTACCGATCTCGTCCTGTCTTCTGTAGCGCTTACCGATCGACTGCTTGTCGTCGAACTCGCACATATACTTCTTGGACAGTGTGGAATAGATATCCATAGCCTTGTCGGACAGCTTGGCAGACAGGGGCAGGACGCCGATCTTGATCGGAGCGAGGAACGGATGGAACCTCATAACGGTTCTTGTATCGCCGCCTTCGAGTTCCTCCTCATCGTATGCCGCGCACAGGAATGCGAGAGTTACTCTGTCCGCACCGAGCGAAGGCTCGATAACGTAAGGAACATACTTCTCGTTCTTAGCGGGATCGAAGTAGGACAGATCCTGCTTGGAGAATTCCATATGCTGCTTCAGATCGTAATCCGTTCTGTCAGCTACGCCCCAGAGCTCACCCCAACCAAACGGGAAGAGGAACTCGAAGTCCGTTGTAGCCTTTGAATAGAATGCCAGCTCTTCCTTGGCGTGATCTCTCGTACGGAGCTCATCGTCCTTAAGACCTAAGCCCTTGAGCCAGTCATGACAATAGTTCTTCCAGTAATCGAACCACTCAAGGTCCGTGCCGGGCTCGCAGAAGAACTCCAGCTCCATCTGCTCGAACTCTCTTGTCCTGAAGATGAAGTTACCGGGTGTGATCTCGTTACGGAAAGCCTTACCGATCTGGCAGATACCGAACGGGATCTTCTTACGCGATGAACGCTGAACGTTATTAAAGTTAACGAAGATACCCTGTGCTGTCTCAGGTCTTAAGTAGACCTCATTCTTGGCATCTTCGGTAACGCCCATGAATGTCTTGAACATCAGGTTGAACTTCCTGATATCCGTAAAATTGTGACCGCCGCATACGGGACAGGGAATATTCTTCTCCTTGATGTAAGCGACCATCTCGTCTTCGCTCATTCCCTCTACGGGAACATCGTTGATACCATTGGCAGCATTAAAGTCCTCAACGATCTTATCGGCTCTCTGACGGGCCTTGCACTGCTTACAGTCGATCAGGGGATCGGAGAAGCCGCCTACGTGTCCGGATGCTACCCATACCTGAGGGTTCATCAGGATGGCACAGTCAACACCTACATTGTAGGGATTCTCCTGTACAAACTTCTTCCACCATGCAGCCTTGACATTGTTCTTAAGCTGTACGCCAAGAGGACCGAAGTCCCACGCATTGGCAAGACCGCCATAGATATCGGAACCGGGATATACGAATCCTCTTACCTTGGCAAGGGATACGATCTTTTCCATTGTCTTCTCAACAGGCATTCTCCGCACCTCACTCCTCGTCGGATGACTCGGCTACAGCCTCTTCATCCTCGTACTCGGCATCTTCTGCCTGATCCTGCCCTGCCTCAACAGTCTCGAAAACGATCTCCTGAGCCTCAGCGGGCTGCTCTTCTGCAACCTGCTCATCTACTGCGGCAGTGAATCTCTTGTAGCTCTCCTGCTCTTCTCTCTGCTTCTGAGCAGCCTTCTCAGCCTCACGGGCTTCCTTTGTCTTGGGAACAACCATCTCCTTGGTGTGATCTCCGGGAACAACAACTACCTTACCCTGAGCGACCTCACGGCAAGCGAGAGATACCATGTTCGCAGCAGACTCGGGTACCATAGGCTGAGCACCGTCAACCAGCTGGCATGCTCTCTGGCTTACGAGAACTGCAAGCTCATAAGCACATGCTGTCTTGGGGAGCATCTGTTCAATAGGCGGATCAACTAACATCTTTAATTCCTTCTTTCTTTTTGTTCTTTGTTCTTCTGTTCTTTACTATCTGACATGTCCCGAAGGACAATCGATATCTTATTCGTCCGAAGTATCGGGGTCGACCCCGAAGCTCCTTATTATGTCCTCGATTCTGGCAACAGCCTCATCGAGATCGTCATTGACTACGATGTAGTCAAATCTGTCGGCCTTCTTAAGCTCGACCTCTGCCTGCTTAAGTCGTCTCTCGATCACCTCAGGGGGCTCACTGCCGCGGCCTTCGAGCCGTTCTCTGAGAGCGGTAAGCGAAGGAGGAGCCAGGAATACCGTCACGGCCTCGTCACCGAACTTCTCCTTAAGTGCCAGGCTGCCTGCGATCGTGAGATCCAGGAGCACGTTCTGCCCTTTATCCACCATCTCCTTGAGCGGTCCTGACGGGGTCCCGTAGAGATTCCCGGCGAACTCATCGTATTCGAGTATCTCTCCCATTCCCGCCATCTGAAGGAACTCATCTCTCGACCTGAAGAAGTAGTGGACCCCCTCCTGCTCGAGATTGCCTTCGGCATCTATGGTCCTCGGCTTCCTGGTGGTCACCGATACGGAATGCCTGAAGTCCGGGAACTGCTTCCTCACTTCGGTTATCACCGTATTCTTGCCGACTCCGGACGGACCGGAGATCGATATGAGGAGCCCTCCCGAACAGTTCATGATGCGCCCTCCAGTTTGTTCTGTATCTCGGAAACGTCGAGTGAACTTGTGACGATGTGATCACTGTCCATCACGAGAACACTTCTGCATTTCCTGCCGGCACATGCATCAACCAACATGCTCCTGTCCTTGGCCTCGGATATGACACGTCGTATCGGAGATGAGTCTGCGGATGCCACACAGAGTACTCTGTCAGCTGCCGCCAGGTTCCCGAAACCGATATCGATATATCTCATAACCGACTGCCTCCCTGATCAGACCAGATTCTGGATCTGCTCTCTGATCTCTTCAACAAGGTTCTTCATCTGAAGCACCCTGTTGGTTATATCTATACAATTGGCCTTAGAGCCGATCGTATTGACTTCACGATTGATCTCCTGAACGAGGAAGTCCATCTTCTTGCCTACCGCTCCCTTGGATGCGAGGATATTCCTTGCCTGACCGAAGTGGCTGATAAGTCTCTTCAGTTCCTCGTCGATGGCGCACTTATCGGCGAAGACCGCTACCTCGGCAGCGAGTCTGCTCTCATCGTAGAAAGCTCTCTTATCGCCTTCGAGAAGCTCATCGATCCTCTGAGAGAGTCTCGTACGGTAATCGGCAACTACCTCGGGTGCCTTCTGCGCGATCTCATCTCTGATCCTCTCGAGTTCAGAGACCTTGCCGATGATATCCGATGCCAGGTTGCTGCCCTCTACGGCACGCATCTGGAGCATACCGTCGATAGCGGCATCTACACATTCGATGAGTTCGTCACCCATAGTGTCTTCGTCGAGATTCTTCTGACGGATCGTAAGGACATCGGGGAAGGAAGAGAGCCTTCCTGCGGTCAGATCATTATCCGCACCCGTGATGCCCGAGATCTTCGCAACAGCTTCAAAATAAGCTCCGGCAAGACCCTCATTAAGGATCACTTCCGCAGTGCTGTTATCAGAATCGTCGAAATTGATAAAGACATCTACTTTACCTCTTACCAGACCATCGGTGATCCTCTTACGTACCCGGCTGTCGGCAAAACTCAAGATACGGGGCATTCTGATATTGATATCACAGAATCGGCTGTTAACGGACTTTATCTCGACCGTATACCTTCTTGTGTCTTTGATGATCTCCCCGCGGCCGAAGCCTGTCATACTGTAAGCCATAGATACCTCAACTTCATACGAGATACAAAAAGCCCACTGCCGAAGATATCCTTCGGGCCTGAGGGCTCTCAACGAATACATTATATATTATAAAGCGCTATGTGGCAACAAAAAACTTTTGCCAACACCCCGTAAAGCCTATATTTTCAAGGGTTTGAAGCGCAAAAAATCTGCTGCGACACATCTGTATTCCACGACTGTCCCGTCATCTTTCCGTCCCTCAAAGGCATTCGAATGTGAGAATCCGTGAAGATGTCCGTAGACACATATATCAGTGTTGCTGTCTTCAAGAAGCTTCGAGAAGTCGGATGACATGCATTTACGCGTAAGCGGAGGATAGTGGAGCATCACGATATGGCGGAGCTTATGCTCGGGATCCGCCTTGTCGACTTCCTTGAGACACAGCCCGAGTCTTATGACCTCACGATCGAAGATCTTCCTGTCCTCCGCACTGAATCCGGACTCATAAGGGAGCTTCCATCCGCGGGTTCCCGTTACGACAGAGTCCTCGATCACTATGGCGTTGTTACGGATGAACGATATGGTATCGAAGCCTTCGCCGGCACAGTACTTTTCGAGCTTACTGACCGTAGTCCACCAGTAGTCGTGATTGCCGCGGCCGATCAGTTTATGTCCGGGAAGAGAGTTGATAAACTCGAAGTCTTCGTGAGCCTTCTCGATATACATGGCCCATGAAGAATCACCGGGCATCAGGACGGTGTCGTCAGGACGTACCGTCTCCTCCCAGTTCTTCTTGATCAGCTCCATATAGTCCGTCCAACCGCTGCCGAATTCCTCCATGGTCTTCTCGGGGTTGGACAGTGCCAGATGGAGATCAGCCATAGCAAATATAGCCATCTTTACTCCTCCTGCGGATGAAAATATCCGTAGATATTTACCGCATCCGCGCGGCTTATACCGTTGATCTTCTCGAGGTCATCAACAGATGCTTCCTCGACCGCCTTTACCGTGCCGAATCCCGCGAGAAGAGCGCGGCGCTTAGCCGGCCCGATACCGCGGATGTTCTCGAGACGGTAACGTATATTACGTTTGCCGGACAGCTTACGCTGATAGGTTATCGCGAACCTGTGCACCTCGTTCTGAACGGCGCTCAGGAACCTGAGAAGGACAACGTCACGGTCCGAGGGCTCCTCTCCGTCGAGGCGTATCTCGCGACCGTCGCGGAAGACGATCCCCGACGTCCTGTGCCTGTCGTTCTTGACCATTCCCGCTAAGTATATACCCTTATCACCTGCCAGTTCATCAACAACTGATGCAACGGCAGATAACTGTCCCTTACCGCCGTCCACCAGGATAAGTGACGGATATGCAAAACCGTCGTCGGCATTGTGGGCGAACCTTCGTGTGAGCGTCTCTCTCATCGAGGCAAAATCGTCCTGAGTTACGACCTGCTTCATCTTGAAGAGTCGGTAGGACGCTTTGTCAGGCTTGCCGCCCTTGAAGACGACCATTCCGGAACAGATATCGTCATTTCCGAGGTTCGATATATCGTAGGATTCCACGCGATCGATACTTCCTTCTTCGGCACCGAGAAGTTCTTCGAGTATCCGGAGCGCGGCTGTCGGATCTGCACCTGCACCGCCGCCCCTGAGTATCCTTCTTACCATCATCTCGCGCGCATTATTGTCAGCAAGCTTCTGAAGCGCACTCATCTCACCTCTGACCGGGATATGGACCTTCACGCTGTGACCGCAATGTTCGCGAAGGAACTGTGACAGTCCCTCTGTCACGGATTCCGTATTCAGATCGTCCGCATCGTCAGAAGATGCAATATCCGGGATAAGTATCGTGGGCGGTATCGTCGGCGCATCCTCATAGTACTGGGTAATGAAGTTCGTCACAGCCTCTGCCTTCGATATCGAATCGCCCTTCATGAAGTATGTTGAAGATCCGACTATCCTGCCGCCTCTGAGCTCCAATTTACGCACTGCGGTCTCGCCCGCTTCGGAGTAGATACCGATAGCATCCGCGTCACGGTCCGTGTCCATGAACACACGCTGGTTCCCGCGAATACCGTCGAGGGCCGCTAGCCGGTCTCTCAACACTGCTGCCCGCTCGAAGTCGAGTGCTTCGGCCGCCTGTGCCATCTCCTCTTTGAGCTCCTTCTCGATACCGTTATACTGCCCTTCGAAAAACAGCACGATCTGACCGATCATCTTTCTGTATTCCGATGCACTTACCCTGCCGCTGCATGGCGCCATGCACTTGCCGATGTGGGCATTAAGGCACGGTCTCTCCTTACCTATGTCACGGGGGAGGACCTTGGAACAGCGCTTGAGCGGGAAGATGTCGCCTATCGCCTTAAGTGTGTGATAAAGGTCCGAATTCATATAGGGGCCGAAGTAGAGCGCCCCCGCCTTACGCGCCTTCGGATCGGGTCTGAACGCCTTGAAGACACGCGGGTATTCTTCATTAAGAGTAATGCAGACATAAGGATATCCCTTATCGTCACGCAGAAGGATATTATACTTGGGCTTATATCGCTTGATGAGATTAGCTTCGAGCAGGAGTGCTTCGGACTCGCTTCCGACGACTACATACTCGTAATCGGCAACGTTCGATACCATCGCGGCGACCTTGGGGCTACCTATAGGCCTCCCTCCGAAGTATGACGTCAATCTGTTCCGGAGTCTCTTGGCTTTTCCGACATAGATAACAGATCCCGAAGCATCCTTCATCAGGTAAACTCCGGGACTTACAGGTACTGTATCTAATCTCGCATCAAACGTATTCCCGTTCATGCGATCATTGTATCAAACTTTGGGGTCATTAAGATAGGCGGAAAGTTCCTTAACTGCCGACTCGGCATCGTCACCGTCAGCATTGATCTCGATCTCGGAACCGTTCTCGATCCCCAGAGACATTACACCGAGCATGCTCTTGGCATTAGCTCTGCGTCCGTTGATAATGAGGTATACCGTGCTTCTGTACTGAGAGGACTTCTGAACGAATCCCGCAACTGACGCCAGGGTCAGATTCTCTTCACACTGAAAAACAACTTTGCCTTCGATCATCTCATGCCTCCATGATAGTATGCATGCGTAATAACATTAACCGAGATAAGTATATTTACCTTCATATATCAAGTCAATGAACAAGGATAGGGTGCAAAGCATTTTCGACTTTTTAACTTAAAACGATAAGAGGCATGACAGCCTATTATGTTGATATTTCACAATTGAATTCCTTGAGGTTTTTACAGTACAATTCCGCATTCCTTCCTGGGCCGTAATAGTCTTTCCTGGACATGAACTTTATGAAGCCGCACTTCTTGTACAAAGACATGGCGGCGACATTACAATCCTCTACTTCCAGGTAAAGATTATTGGCACCTGCAAAGGCGACCTCGCGCTCTGTCTCTTCAAGAAGCCCGGTCGCTATCTTGCG
The DNA here is from genome assembly GCA_946611435.1 of uncultured Clostridia bacterium. GTDB lineage: Bacteria > Bacillota > Clostridia > Saccharofermentanales > Saccharofermentanaceae > Saccharofermentans. Next base: position 44,541 of record CAMODL010000013.1, on the reverse strand, counting down.
TCTCCTGTAGTTATTATCAACACAGATGTTGCCGATCTCGCTCTCATCTTCGACCCACGAGAAACCGATATATCCGACGACCTTACCGTCGCGTTCATCGACCAGCGCCATCTGTCGGTCGGACTCGATGAGATTCCTGATAGCTGCTTCTTCCCAAGGATGCCTGAGGCAGCTCTTCTCCAGCGTCATGATCGCTCCTACGTCTTCGATAACCGCTCTTCTGATCATACGGGTTTCCTGTACCTTTCTGCCGAGGATACTGCGCAGTAAGATGCTTTGATCGCAGCCGCATCCTGTATGGCTGTCCCGCGGGTCTTCTCTACTGCCGCTCTCGCAGCCGCATCGATACCGACGGGCATTATCATTGCTCCTGCGGCATAGTCGGCATTGATGCCGAGCTTACCGGAGAGCGCCTCCTTCATCGCCTCGGCCCCGCTTCCGAGAACGATCAGCTTACTCTTCATCACATCAGGCAACAGAGCGATCTTATCCGCGAGATCATCTGCGGCATACGCCCCTTCCTCTATCCTGACCTCGTAGTCATGATTACTGTATACCCCGGCGAAAACTCTCTTATTTCTCGCATCGAATGCCGGCACAAGTATGGTCCTCTCCTCCGGGTGAACAACATTCGTCACGCTCCTGGCCAGTGCCTCCGTCGAAGACACCGCGATACAGGGAACACCCGAGGCCGCACTCATTCCCTTTACTGCCGACAGACCGATCCTTATGCCGGTAAAAGACCCGGGACCTACACAGATCGCATAAGCATCCAGATCAGAATGCCTTATCCCTGCCTTTTCCATCACTCTGTGAAGCAGCGGCATAAAAGTCTCCGAATGAGTCCTCATCTCGAAGCTGACTTCATAAGCGATCTCGCGACCGTCATCATAGACGCCCGCACAACATGTAGTATTGCTGGTATCACACGCCAGTATCAGCATCTGATCGTATCTCCCTTATCCTGTTCTTAACTCAAGGCCGACTCGATCCGCTCGGGCGCATCGATCTTGATGTTCCGCACGTCGCCTGTCCCGGTGATCTCTATCCTTATCGTATCATCGGGAAGCAATCCGTCAATAATATTACTCCATTCTATAACACAAACGCCACCCATTCCCAGATACTCATCCAGGCCGCCGGCGATAAAATCCTCTTCGTCTGCGAGTCGGTATGTATCAAAATGATATAGTGTCAGCTCCCCGGGGTACTCATTCACGATCGTAAAAGTAGGACTCGATATGCGTCCCTTTATTCCCATGCCTCTTGCAATGCCGCCCGTCATGGCAGTCTTTCCGGCACCAAGGTCTCCGTCGAGTGCCACGACATCACCGGCCTTGAGCCTCTCCCCGAGCCTTCTGCCTAATTCTGCTGTCTCTTCGACTGAATGCGTGGTCAGTGTGATCATTTATAGTCTGTCCTCTTCCCGATATTAAGGAGCTTCGCGGCAGTCCCGAAGAAGATCTGATCCTCTTCCTCTTCAGTCAGTCCGAGTGCCTCAACGCGACCGATCTCCTCCGCCATGTTCCACATCGGATAATCCGTTCCGAACATGACTCTGTCTGCGCCGTACATACGTATGATATCACGAGCCTTCCCGCGATCAAGCCATGCCAGGCTGGAGCAACTGTCAAGGTAGAGGTTCGGTGTCCCAGGGAAGATCCCGGCGGCCTCCTCCCAGTATTTCCAGCCGGCCAGATGAGCGCCGATGATCGTCAGGTTCGGGAAAGCCTCTATGAACTTTTTGAGCTGGGCAGGGTTGGACCTCTCATAACGTCTGTCACCGCAGTGAAGGAGAACCGGGATCCCGGCCGCCTCTATGATCTCGCCCAGCTTATATCCCCTATCCTCATCCAGTGCGAACTGCTGAAAGTCGGGATGGAGTTTTACGCCTTTAAGCCCGCTTCCGATCAGATGTTCAAGGTCAGCCCCGATATCATCACTGTCAGGATGGAGCGTACCGAATCCAGTGATAAGATCAGGATGAGCAGCCTGCTCGCCCGCGATGAACTCGTTTATGGATCTGACCTGAGCAGGAACAGTCGCGACCGAGTGACACAGATAGTGAACGACACCGTTCCGGGCTCCGATCTTAAGCAGTGTCTCTGCCGTGCCGTCATTGTCGCCGACGCTGAAAGTATCCCCCAGCTGATAGAAATCCCTTATCCCCTCGACCGCCCGTTCGGCGATCTTGGAAGGATATATATGACAATGAGCATCTATTATCTTACGCATAGTGGTCACCCTTTATCAATAAAGCCCTATCAGGCCCGAATATCCGACATATATGGCGAAAAAAACAAACTCGATGATCAGGAACTCTGCCATAAACCGCCCCGGCTTGCTGTCCTTCTGCTTCATGTAAGCCTTGATCGCGATGAGATTAGCCATCGAGGCGATAGGCGTTCCAAGACCTCCTACATCCGTGCCGATCATGAGCGCACGCCAGTCATTCGTAAATGGCTCGAGCAGGATCGTGGCAGGGACATTACTGATGACCTGCGAAGTGAGCGCACCTGTGATGAACGTGTTCTTCTCTGTGAGTTTCTCGATAGAATCACGCACCGCATCGATCGAGCTGAGATTGCCCGAGAAGATGAAGAAGCACACAAATGTCAGGAGAAGGCACCAGTCAACCTTTGCAAAAAGCTTCCTGTCGACAATCAGCACGACCAGCGCGATCACTGCCATGGAGACCGCATACCAGGGAATAACATTAAAAACAGTAAGCAACGCTATAAGCGCCAAGACCGAATATACGATATTAAGCGTCTTTACGGGCTCATGCTCACCCCCGGCCGCCTTCATCGAAGAACTGCCCACTTCATAAACGATCGCATCCGCTACGGCATTGTGAGCCACTATGATCGATGCAAGCGTCAGCAACGCCAGACTCAGGATGAAGAACATCAGCGTAGTCCCGAAGAAGTCCTTAACGGGAATATCATAATGTATGAAGCACTCAAGATTATGAGGATTGCCGAACGGTGTCAGCATCGACCCCAGATTCGCGGCAATAGCCTGCAAAATGGTCACTCTGATCGCCAGGTTGCTCATATTCACACGCTCAAGCGTATAAAGCCCAAGCGGCACGAAGGTCAGCAACGCAACATCATTCGTAATTATCATCGCAGCGAAAAAGGGTAACAAAACTAGCGACAGCACCAAAAAGTTCGCTCCGTTAAACCCTGTCGACCGCCGGCTCGACCTGGTCAGCTTAGCGGCCGCCTGATTGAAGACTCCGTTCTCCTTGAATCCCGCCACGACCATCATCAGCGACGCGAGCACACACAGGGTCTTCCACTTGATATATCCGTTCAGATCCCCCGGCGTCCAGTCCGCGACAAAAAGCGACACCAGCGCACAGACCATCGCTATGCACAGCACCGATTCTTTCTTTATAAAAGCCGCCACGCGGCGCCGGATTCCATTCTCAGTCATACGGAGTTGATTGTACCACAATTCGTGCGCCCCACAAAAAGAGCCGCCCCATAAGGAGCGGCTCTGTGGATACATCTTAAGTCAGCTATTAGCCGAGCTCTGCGAAGTACTTGATTGTTCTTACCATCTGAGATGTGTAAGAATTCTCGTTGTCGTACCAGGAAACAACCTGTACGAGAGAGTTGCCGTCGTCCATCTTGGAAACCATTGTCTGGTTTGCATCGAAGAGGGAACCGAACTTCATACCGATGATATCGGAAGAAACGAGCTTCTCCTCTGTGTAGCCGAAGGACTCTGTCTGAGCAGCCTTCATAGCAGCGTTGATGCCCTCAACTGTAGCCTCACCCTTAACAACAGCGTGAAGGATAGTTGTGGAACCTGTGAATGTAGGAACTCTCTGAGCAGCACCGATGAGCTTGCCGTTGAGCTCAGGGATAACAAGACCGATAGCCTTAGCAGCACCTGTGGAGTTAGGTACGATGTTAGCAGCACCGGCACGAGCTCTCTGGAGGTCACCCTTTCTCTGAGGGCCGTCGAGGATCATCTGGTCACCTGTGTAAGCGTGAACTGTTGTCATGATACCGCTCTGGATAGGAGCATAATCATTGAGAGCCTTTGTCATAGGAGCAAGGCAGTTCGTTGTGCAGGAAGCAGCAGAGATGATCTTGTCATCAGGTGTAAGTGTTGTGTGGTTAACATTGTAAACGATTGTAGGGAGGTCATTGCCTGCAGGAGCGGAGATAACAACCTTCTTAGCGCCTGCGTTGATATGAGCCTGAGCCTTATCCTTGGATGTATAGAAACCTGTGCACTCGAGAACTACGTCTACACCGAGCTCACCCCAAGGGAGATTGTTAGCGTCAGCTTCCTTGTAGATCTGAAGTGTCTTGCCGTCAACTGTGATTGTGTTAGCCTCGTCGTCGGATGTTACTGTGTGCTTATTCTCACCGATAACACCGGCATATCCGCCCTGTGCTGTGTCATACTTGAGAAGGTGAGCGAGCATGGAAGGCTTTGTAAGATCGTTGATAGCAACAACCTCGTAACCCTCAGCACCGAACATCTGTCTGAAAGCGAGACGACCGATACGACCAAAACCGTTAATCGCAACTTTAACTGCCATATTGAATTCCTCCTAAATGCCCCACATAAGGGGAGATTACTGTAAATTGTGTGCAACGCACCTATTGAATTCTACAACAGACGGCAATCGTTTACAACAAAGAGCAACGCCAAAAATAACTGTAAAAAATGACTTTTTGAGTTTTTTTGTTGTCAATCTCAACAATAGCCCGTCAAACGATTTTCAAACTTGACGACATTTTACGGCATAAAACGACCTGCAGGAACGTAAATGCCGCTGTCAGGAGTTCGATGTGGCCACGAGGCGCTTGATCGGGATGCCCTGGTCGGCGAACTTCTGCTCGAATTCGGTGCGGATGTTATCTGCGTCCCACTCGCTATTATGGAGATCACGCGTTATCTCGCTGAGGGCCCAGCCACAGTCCGTGAATTCACCCACTGAGAATTCAAAGAGCTCATCGTTGTCAGTCTTGAAGCGGATCTGGCCGCCCTTTTTGAGCATTGTCTTGTACTTGGTGAGGAAATCGCGGTAGGTCAGGCGCCTCTTAGGCTTGCGTCGGCGGGTCCACGGATCGCAGAAGTTGATGTAGATGCGGTCGATCTCATCCGTGTCGAAAAAGTTCTCGAGCATCTGCGCGTCGGCGTTGACGAAGAAGAGATTAGGGATCTCGAGGGCGTGAGCCTTTTCGATGGCCGAGAGGATGACAGAGCTGTCGCGTTCAAGCGCGATATAGAGCACGTCCGGGTTAGCCATGGCGGTCTCGGTGCAGAACTTACCCTTGCCGCAGCCGATCTCAAGGTAGACCTCTGCGTCTTCGGGGAAAGAACACGCGGCTCTCCAGTTGCCTTTGTTCAGGACGGGAGCGTCGAACCATCTCTCGTGGCAGACCTCCATTCTCTCGGGTATGTGTCTCTTGTTACGTTGTCTTGCCATTCTTATCTTACTTCTTTCTGTTCTCGTTAAGCTGCTCGCAGACTCTGACGGTCTCCATCGCGTCCTTGCAGTAATAGTCGCCTCCGACCTGCTTTGTAACATCGGCCGTAACGACGGCTCCTCCGCACAATACGGGGACATCAAGTCCCTCTTCTCGCAGTGCGGTTATCGTGTTCTGCATGGATACCACGGTGGTCGTCATGAGCGCGGACAGACCGACAGCGATAGGGTTGTTCTCTTTAACCGCATCGCAGATGACCGCCGACTTGACGTCCTTGCCGAGATCGATGACCTCGAAGCCGTAGCTCTCGAGGACTACTTTTACTATATTCTTGCCGATGTCGTGGACATCGTTCTCGACCGTCGCTATGACGACCGGCCCCTTCTTCTCTCCCGTATCGCCGCTTCCGAGCCTGCTCTTTATCTCATCGAAAACAAGCTTACTGGTCTCCGCCGACATCATCAGCTGCGGCAGGAAGATCTTTCCCTTGTCATAGTCGCGGCCGACCTTATCGAGTGCCGGTATCAGATGATATGAGACGATCTCAAGTGGCTCTATACCGCTCATGGTCTTAACTGCATCAACTGCCTGATGCTTCTGTCCCTTGACGATCGCCTTGAACAGTTCGCTCGCATCTTCGGGCATATCATCCGGCGTTCCGCCTTCCGCCGAAGGTGCAGGAGCGGCGGCCGGAGCCGCAGCCTTACCGACGACATCATTTACGTGTCTGGAGATATAATCCTCCGCATTAACATCACTGTTATTCAATACCTCAAAGGCGTCGATCGCACCCATCAGGTCGCGGTCGAGCGGGTTAAGGATAGGAAGCTTCAGGCCGGCATACATTGCCATGACCAGGAATGTCTTATTGATCAGGGGTCGGTTCGGCAGGCCGAAAGATACGTTTGACAGTCCGAGAGCTGTCGCACAACCGAGTTTCTCGGTGACCATGCCGACGCAGCGGACGGTCTCGATGACTTCTTTCTGCTGGGCACTGGCGGTCAGAACCAGTGAATCGATAACGATCCTCTTGGATGAGATACCATATTTGGCCGCCTCATCGACGATCCTCTGAGCGATCGCGAATCTCTGTTCAGCCGTCGGCGGAATGCCGTCTTCATCGATACAAAGTCCCAGAACAACGCCGCCGTATTTGGCAACGATCGGGAAAACGGCATCCATTACTTCCTTTTTGCCGTTGACGGAATTGATGAGCGGGACGCCGTTATAGATACGGCATGCCCGCTCGAGCGTCTCCGGATTGGAGCTGTCGATCTGAAGCGGGATATCGATGACTTCCTGGAGCTGCATGACGAGATCAGTCATTACGGCCGTCTCGTCGATGCCGGGAACACCGACATTGACATCAAGGACATCCGCACCTGCTTCGACCTGGTCGAGTCCTTCATTTACTATATCGTAGAGCCTGCCCTCGAGGAGCGCGGCCTTCATCTTTTTCTTACCTGTCGGATTGAGTCTCTCGCCGCATCGCTTCACGCGCTTGCCGATCTCGACACAGCTGATCGTGCCCGTGACACGAGTCTGTTCCTCTGCGGGACTGTAATTGAACTTATGCGTCACAGACTGTGCGACTGCAGCCGCGATATGTGCCGGTGTCGTTCCGCAGCAGCCGCCGAAGCCGCTGATACCGTTATCCATCATCTGTGCCAGATAAGATGCGAACTCATCCGGATCGATATCATAGATTGTATTCTTGCCGTCGAACTTCGGAAGTCCGGCATTCGGCTGGACAAGCAGGGGCTTACGCGCATATTTGAGCATCTCATCGATCATTGGCATAAGTTCCTTGGGCCCCAGCGAACAGTTGACTGCGAGCATATCGACTCCCAGCCCTTCAAGTACGGTAACGACCTGTATGGGGGATGCGCCGGTGAGCATCTTGCCGTTCTCGGAGAAAGTCACCGAAGAGATGACGGGCAGATCGCAGTTCTCCTTGACTGCCAGGACCGCAGCCTTCATCTCGTATAGGTCACTGAAGGTCTCGATTATGACACCGTCGATCTTACCGGTCGCGGAAGCGATCCTTATCTGCTGAGCGAAAACATCATATGCCTCATCGAATTCCATATCCCCCAGGGGCTTAAGGAGCCTTCCGGTCGGGGCCATATCGTAGAAGACGTAGGCATCTTTACCGGCTCTCTCGCAGGCAGCGCGTGCATTATCGCACGCAGCTTCTATGACTTCTTCCAGCGCGAATTCGCTGTCCTCGGTAATGTGCAGCCTGTCCGCTCCGAAGGTATTCGTCGTCACGCACATAGATCCGGCTGCGAGATACTCGGCGTGGATATCGGTAACGATGTCCGGAGCCTTAATATTCATATTGGCGGAATTCTCGCCCGTCCTCATCCCACGGGCTTGGAGCATAGATCCGAAGCCGCCGTCAAAGACAAGCCATTCCTTACCTATTATTTCTTTGAGATCACGTTTTGCCATAGAGTAAGTGTATCATTTTCGAGAAGATAATCAATCATGCAAACTAATGCCGTCGACTCAGGATCCGATGCCCTGCCGAAGAAGCAATTTTACATTAGTTCAACATACTGATCGTTAGATACGCCCTGGTTTGACTGGGCGGACTGATCTGCCGACAAATCAGAAGTGATTAGGGTGAAAGAAAATGCTATGATAAGAAGGGTAGCTATAAACCGATAAAATAACTTCATATTGGACCTCAATTAATCTGAAGGTATTACATAAGCAACTCCATCCAAAAGACCGAGAAAAAAGTCTTGAGCTGCATCAGGAATATACTGACCATCTCAGCACCACACTTTAGGCAACGTATGCTTTCACCTGTTTCCATAATGCACCTCCAACAGCGGCACATATCTGTGCCGTCAATAGTTTTCGGGAGTGCTTTACCAAGCAATCTCAATCTGTTAGACAAATATAACAGATTGAGCTCACTATCAGCATTACAGTTGACAGACAACTCGTTACTGTCAACAGATATTACCTTCTTCTAGTGATTCTGTTGACATGCAGGCCATGATCGTCAACAGATTCTGCTGTTTAAAAGCATTTCTGTTGACAAGTACACCCATGCCATCAACAGAATTTGCTCTCTGCCTGTGAATCTGTTGTCAATTATTCCAATATTGTCAACAGAAACTCGCTGGTATAGCTCATTCTGTTGACAGACCGTACTTGTAAGCATAGAAAAGTCAACAGATTCAACTCTGAACTGGCAATTCTGTTGACAGGCACCCACAAATCGTCAACAGAAATGCACAATTATCGTTTATTCTGTTGACAGACACGCCAATACCGTCAACAGAAATAACTCTCAGCCGGCATTTCTGGTGATCCGAAGGCTTTTCGAGCAACAGAACATTCAAGATCACATCTGATCTGTTGACGGAGTATCCAATAGAGGACGATTCACAACAAATATCGCCGTATTATCCCCTTAACGGATTCTGTACTAAGTGGATTCTGAGCGGTCTCACGAGTAATAAGGAGCCGATCGCCGGGATAATAACCGGCATTCTCATATCGATTGAGTTTCCGCACTGACTTCTCAAGATACTCGGGATCGGAAAGCAACCCCAAATGCTCCCAATAGTACTCTTTACGAAGACGGACATTGAGAGGCGTAAAGTCAGGATAGACTGTAATATCCGGCCCCAGAATAAGAGGACACTCATATCGATACGGTACCCCAAAAGAGAATAAAGAATTAGCGATTATCAGTTCCGACTTCGATCGGACCATCTCTCCCCTTTCTGTTCGAAAAACTTTCTCGTCGTCATTTACGGGAAGGCTCGTATACTTGAACTCTGACCACTCCTTCACGTAAAGGTCATCCGGTGCAAGTCTCGTAGGGGGCGTTATCAAACATCTTTTGCTCTCGGGCATCAGAAGATATGCATTCTCGGGAAGCATACCTATGCGAATACTGTTGTCATCAGACAGTACTTTGGAATACACATCATCCACGGATATTCCCAGCCCCACCGCATAGGCTAACAGTGCCTTACGCTCCAAGTCGGCACACTCTAGCACCTTTAACTCGTACTCCTTTTGAGCCAGGGCTCTGATCAGCGGTTCGTCAGTCGCACTAATGTACTTGTCATAGACTGATGCACTACTATCCAAGTGGTAGTATTGCGGCTTTCCGTTTCTGTTTCTTACCAATAATCTTCCGGGCGGAGCGTTCTTCAGATTATTTTTGGTAACGGCGATCAGATCGTCAAGGAAGCGGAGCCTCCTGACAACAAATTCTTTGTAGTCTTTCATGGTATGATCTCACTTTATTTTTGTCATCATACTAACACCGTGAGAACTGGAATTAAACAGTAAATCCACTTCTATATCGAAAAAGGAACATACTGGGACAATTGGTCCAAAATGTCCCAACTAGTCCCAATGCAGAGTGCAGTCTCATGACGCCTGTCAACAGAATCGGTTATTATTCACTTATTCTGTTGACACCCCGATAGCATACTGTGCCCCTGTACCGCCTGCCGCCGTGCTCTAAGCGCGGAACCCTATTATCCCCGTCATCGATTTCATCGGATGCATCAGGCAGGAATCATCGAGTTTGATCCCGATGCCGGCTATCTCAGGCATCAGATCGAAGATCTGTCTCTGGAGGCTGAGCGGCACGTCGCCATAGCCGGGAGCATAGCGAAACGTACTCGACTGAAGGCCCAGACGTTCCTGGAAGGCATCCGTCTCCTCTTCGATGAGGGAATTTGCACAGGCGTCCATCAGCACCATCGCCGGCATATCGGTCTGACGGAGCTTCTCCAGACGATTGTCGATCCCCGGCCCGAGAGTGGATACGAGGATGCATATGCTCTCAGAGTTCCCTTTCCTCAGCATATTCTGAAGCGACGGATAGCCGATCTCGATATCAGTCTCGAGACGGTCACCTTTGTCGACCAGCGCGAAATACCGGTAAACAAATTGCGGGCGCGCGAATCGTCGCGTGTCCGCAATAGCTTTACGTATCATCTCTGTCTGCTCGCGATCCGCCTCGCCCCTGAATCCCAGATAGGCGAGTGCGCGACGTTCGAGCTTGTTCAGGTGTTCGTTCAAATCATCTTCTCCGTGAGCTTGAGTCCACCGATGACGTGGAAATGCAGATGTCTGACTGTCTGTCCGCCATCTTCGCCGCAGTTGTTGATCACGCGGAAACCGTTACCCAAGCCCTCGATCTCGGCGACCTTGGCAATTGCCTTTGCACATGCATCCAGATACTCGGCACCGTCAGCAGCAGCTGAGACATCGATTATGTCGTCAAAATGCTTCTTGGGAACGACGAGGACATGTGTCGGTGCGACCGGGTTGATGTCCCTGAAGCAAAGAACCTTCTCATCTTCATATACCTTTGTCGACGGGATCTTGCCGTCGATTATGTCACAGAATAAGCACATGGTCATAACCTCACTTTACAGATATCATCCGAGCTGACTTGCCAATACAGACTTGGCAGCAGCAAGTGCATCATCGATCTTGGTCACATCCTTACCGCCGGCCTGAGCCATGTCGGGACGTCCGCCACCGCCGCCGCCTGCAACGCGGGCTGCTTCCTTGATGATGTTACCGCAGTGAACGCCCTTTGCGACAGCGGACTTGGAAGCCATTGCCGTGAAGAGGACCTTACCGTCAGCCTCAGCTGCCAGGAATACAACGCCGTTATCCAGACTGTCTCTGATCTTATCGGCCGTATCACGAAGTGCAGCCGCATCGGCAACGGGAGCCTTTACGATAACAGCCTTGATACCGCCGATATCCTCGGCTGCCTTTATTGCCTCGCCTGCGAAGTCGCCTGCCTGGCTCTTCTCAATATCGGAAATAGTCTTGTGAAGCTCCTTGATCTCCTTTGTAAGAGATACGACCTTGGCAGGTATCTGATCCCTTGCTACCTTGAGAGCTGAAGCTGTCTCTGAGATCAATGCACGATCCTCGCGGCTCATCTCATAGCACTTAAGGCCCGTAACGGCTTCGATACGACGTGTTCCGGAAGCGATACCCGCCTCGGAAACGATACGGAACTGACCGATCTGTCCGGAACTTGCAACATGAGTACCGCCGCAGAACTCGAGATCGAACGGATCCTCGACGTCACCTACGGATACGACACGGACTGTCTCACCGTACTTCTCACCGAAGAGAGCGATAGCGCCGAGCTTACGAGCCTCATCAAGAGTCATTACACGAGTGATAACGGGCAGGTCATTTAAGATCTGCTCATTGACGATGGCCTCAACGCGGGCGATCTCATCCTCGCTCATTGCCTGGAAATGCGTGAAGTCGAATCTCAGTCTGTCAGAAGCAACATAGGAACCGGCCTGCTCTACATGAGTTCCGAGGACTCTCCTCAGAGCCCCCTGCAGGATATGTGTAGCAGTATGATTACGTGCGATGGACATCCTGACACTCTTGTCGGTCGTCGTAGTAGCGATATCACCGACCTTCACGATACCCTTTGTAACGGTAACGGAATGGAGATACTTGCCTGCCGTATCCTTGTCTACGCTGTTTACTTCTGAATCGAAGTTACCGTTTCCGATAGTTCCGATATCGTGTACCTGGCCGCCCATCGTGGCATAGAGCGAAGTCTTATCTGTAATGATGACTACCTTATCCCCTTCGAAAGCCTCAGGCACGATGACATATGCGCCTTCTTCATCTTCCTTCAGGATATAGAGGATCTTAGCCTCTGTAGTCAGTGTCTCGTAACCGACGAACTCTGTTGCAGAAGTATCAGCGAGGAGTTCCTCGGGGAGTCTGTGACCTGCCCAGGCAGTATTGGAAACGTTCTCCTTGGTGGCCTTACGTGCACGGTCCTTCTGCTCCTTCATGGCGGTCTTAAAGCCTTCTTCATCTACAGTAAGGCCGGCATCTGCAGCGATCTCCTTGGTGAGATCGAGAGGGAAACCGTATGTATCATGGAGCTTAAATGCATCCTCGCCTGACAGAGTCGCAGAACCTGCTGCCTTGGCACTCTCGATCATGTCGTTAAGAATACTCGTTCCGGCCTCTACGGTACGGAGGAAAGCATCCTCTTCATTGTTGATTACGGTCATGATCATGTCGTACTTCTGAACGAGTTCGGGATAAGCATCCTTGTTCTGTTCGATAACCACCTCGGCGATATCTGCAAGGAACTTGCCCTCGATGCCGAGGAGCTTGCCGAACCTGGCTGCTCTTCTCATGAGTCTTCTCAATACATAGCCACGGCCTTCATTTGAAGGAAGAACGCCGTCGGAGATCATCATGGTAGATGCTCTCATATGGTCAGTAATAACACGGATACCGACATCATCCTTATCCGAAGCACCATATGTCTTTCCGGCCTTGGCGCAGACCGTATCAAGGATACGACGTACCGTATCAACCTCGAAAAGGTTCTCAACCCCCTGCATAACGCAGGCGAATCTCTCGAGTCCGCCGCCGGTATCGATATTCTTCTGCTTAAGAGGAGTATAAGATCCGTCCTCCTCACGATTGAACTGTGAGAAAACGAGGTTCCAGATCTCAACGAATCTGTCGCAGTCGCAACCGGGAGCACAATCGGGCTTGCCGCAGCCGTGCTCGATACCTCTGTCGAAATAGATCTCGGAGCAGGGCCCGCACGGACCTGTTCCATGCTCCCAGAAGTTATCTTCCTTACCGAGCCTTACGATACGCTCTGCAGGAACGCCGACCTTCTTATTCCAGATCTCATATGCCTCATCGTCTTCGATGTATACGGAAGGATAGAGCTTCTCTTCCGGCATCTCGAGCACCTGCGTCAGGAACTCCCATGCCCACGGGATGACCTCCTCCTTGAAGTAATCTCCGAACGAGAAATTACCGATCATCTCGAAGTATGTTCCATGTCTGGAAGTATGACCGACGTTCTCGATGTCAGGTGTCCTGATACACTTCTGGCAAGTCGTTACTCTCTTGCACGGCGGAGTCTCGGCGCCCGTGAAGTAAGGCTTCATCGGGGTCATGCCCGCATTGATAAGCAATATCGAAGGGTCGTTCTTAGGCACGAGTGAGAAGGACGGTAATCTTAAATGTCCCTTTGACTCGAAGAACGACAGGTATCTCTCTCTGATCTCATTCAAACCGAGTGGCTGCATATCTTGTCTCCTTTAAGGAAGTTATAAACTTTGTGGATTATAAATCTTTGGCGCTAATAATGCAATTTATCCGAGCGCTCTTGTCAGGTATTCCTTGAATTGCGCTTCTACTTCCTTGTCCTCTATCTCCACGCGCACACCGTCAAAAGTAGACAGGCGGAACAGTTGTGTAAAGAGCGTCGGCACTATCCCCGCCTCGAAGGTAAACCTGACAAAACCGCTCGATGATTTATCTTCGATGATGCTCTTAACATTCACTCCGTCAGCGAAAGCATTAAAAGCACGCATCAGCGTCTTCTCATCAACACAGTCGATCTTCATGGTTATCACACGGACGTCCTGTGATGCAAAAGCATTGACTGAAGATCTCAGATACTTATCAAGGATACGGTCTTTCTCATCTCTGAATCCGAGATAATCAGCTTTTTTGCCGACCTTTTGGCTGCGCGTATCCACTCTGTCGATCCTATAGCGTCTTATTGACTTCTCACGGTCACCATTAGTCGCATAAGCATCATTATCAACTGCGATCAGATAATAGTTGCCGTCTTCCCAGTCAAGTGCCAGGGGTGAAGTAACCTTGTCCGAGCAGGCTCTGAATCCGCCCGCGAACTTATACCCGTAACGGAAACAGAGAACGCAGCGTTCTTCAATACATGTCCTGATATTGTTAAGGAGGAACTTGGTCCTTTGATTGATGGTGCTGTCATGCTTGATGAGGGATTTATATCCGTTCTTGAAGTAGGACGGATACATCTGCTTGATGTTCAGGCACAGATCAGTCTCGACGAACGGCGTCGTACTGATAGCATCGACTATAAGCCTCGCTTCATCAAGGCTCAACTCATACTTAAGCTCCTGTCTCAGGTACTTGCGTCCGGTCGACAGGTAGATCCACTCGTCTCCGACATCAACGTTCCCGGTCGATACCATGAATTCGTTGATCCTGGCTATATCGGAATATACCGATTTACGCTCGAAAGACTGTCCCGTCACATCACACAGATAATTGATTATCTCAGGCATCGACACGGCAGTAGTCTCATCAAAAGGATTAACCTGCTTAAGAAAGTAATCATATATCAGCAAGATCTTCTGTTTGGATTTCTCCGAATTACCCATATATCGCGCATCCCCCTTCAACAAACATCTTACAGCCAGTCCTTCATCATAAGACGGATCTGACAAGTGTGTTATTAATCGTACACAATAATGATAATATAAATCTGCCTCACGGTAAACAGATCATTAATCTCTTTGATTCTTCCGGATAGTCTTGATGCTCATGTTCACTATCATTGGTTCATGGTCATCTGTCTGAAGAACCATCCCTTTACCTTTTTATATGAGCAAAACCGTGATAAAATATCTCTTGCTTTATCTATAACGTAATATAAAGGAGCCCGCTGGAATGAAGATATATAAGGATGCGGCAATAGCTGCAGCAGACATACTTTTACCGCGAGAGGGGACCGACCTGAGCAAATGGGCAGTTATCGCCTGTGATCAGTACACCTCTGAACCGGAGTACTGGAACAAGGCTGATGAGATCGTCGGAGACGCTCCCTCAACACTTCGTATAGTGCTGCCCGAGGTTTGGCTCGGCACGGATGCCGAGAGCGAGAAGCTCGCATCGATCGCGGATAACATCAACGGTTATCTTAATGACGGAGTATGGGGTGCACCGCTCGAGGGATTTGTCATCTTAGACAGGAGCACACCTCTTCACCCTACCCGCAAAGGCATTATGCTTGCCGTGGATCTCGAACAGTATAACTATGAGCCCGGCAATAAGGCTGCCATCCGTGCGACCGAAGGAACAGTATTGAGCAGGATCCCGCCACGCGTAAGGATCAGAGCTAATGCACAGGTGGAAGTTCCTCACATCATGCTCCTCATGGACGATCCTGACGATACGGTCATCGGCAGGGCTTGGGACAGTGTGATCAGTTCCGGCGCAAAGCCTGTTTACGATACCGACCTCATGCAGGGCTCGGGGCACATCACAGGTTACTATGTAGCAGCAGGATCCGAGACCGGCAACGGGATCGTCAATGCTCTCACGGCACTTAAGGCAGCTTCGGCTGACGGTATGCTTTTCGCTGTTGGTGACGGAAACCATTCTCTCGCATCAGCCAAGGCTCACTGGGACAATATCAAGAAGGATCTGACCGATGAGGAGAGGATCGACCATCCGGCGCGTTTCGCACTCGCCGAAGCGGTCAATATACACGACAAGGGCATCGACTTCGAGCCGATCCACAGAGTAGTATTCGGCATGGAAAGAGATAAGTTCATTGAGACCGCACTTGGCTTCTTCAAGGGCAGCAAGGCAGGCAAAGAAGCCGTGGCAGGCATGCAGAGCTTTATCGTTACCGGCAAGACGCCCGAGGAAGATACTGTTATCTCTATCCCTGAGTCGCCTCATTCGTTGGCAGTCGGGTCTGTACAGATCCTTATCGATAACATCATCGCATCCGATAAGACGATCAGCTGCGATTATATACACGGCGAAGATTCAGTCCGTAAGATAGCTTCTGAAGGGGACCGATGCGGTATCCTGCTCGATTCCGTATCCAAGTTCACGTTCTTCGACACTATCGTTAAAGACGGAGTCTTCCCCCGCAAGACCTTTTCGATGGGTGAAGCATTCGAGAAGCGCTTCTATATGGAGGCCAGGAAGATAGAGCGATGACGGAACAGGCAGATTCCAAGCGTAAGATCTGTATTATCGGCGCGGGGCTCTCCGGTCTCGTGTGCGGCATGCGTCTGGCTAAGGCCGGATTTGACGTGCACATTGTTGAGGAGCTCACTTATGCCGGCGGTCTTATGGCATCGACCCGTATAGGAAAGGAGTACCTTGAACTCCTTCCCCACCACATCCGTAAGACAGATAAAGCATTACTGTCTCTCATCAAAGAGGAAGGAATGGACGGCAAGCTCGAGTGGTTTGATTCGCTGTGGTACGGTAAAGCTTCGCGTAAAAAGCTCGGCTACCTGAACGACGGATTCTCCGGACTTATAAACAGCCTGATCCAGGATATCACCGATAACGGCGGACAGATTCATTATTCTTCGACGGTAACGGATATCTTGGAAACCGATGGCGATAATGTCGATAACGGCCGCCGCTATAAGGTCACATGTATCCTTAGCAATTCTGCTCGTAACACAGTCGAGTGCGACTATGTTATATATACGGGCTCATGCAGGGCTTTCGTCAATGTCAGTCATAATCTGCCGATCCCTCTCAATACCAGAGACCAGCTCATGAATATCACGTATTCGGCGTGTATCAGTCTTATGACGGTGTTGAAGCGCCAGCACTCTGAAGTGTATTACCAGAAGACTTCAGAGTCCCTGCCCTTCAACAGGATAATCAATCATTCGAACTGTTTCGGACAGCGTAACTATGGCGGTAACGTCGTATATCTGGTAGGCAACTGTTCTATTACCGATAATCTGTGGGTAGCATCTGACAGTGATATTATGGAGAACTATTTCGCCGCATTCCGTAAGCTCTACCCCATGATCAAGAAGGCCGACGTCAAAGCCTGGCGCCTCACCAAGATCAGATATGCCTGCGCAGACATCTACCCGAGAGAGGATCTTCTTAATCCGCTCGAAGGTCTGTTCGTCTGCGCTGACGGTCTTTATGAGAACAATACCGATGACAAGCCGGTCAACAGGATGGAGCATGTCGTTCAGATAGCGAACAGGGTATGCACCGAACTGATCAGAAGCGCCGAAGCAACCGAAGCAGCCGATGAAGAAGACAAATCGATCGTAACACCGATAGCATGAATTAATATGATCACTATAAAGAGGGATAGGAATGAAGACTTATACGAATAACAACCCGCATCAAGTTAGACGGCCGGATGTAACAGGCAAGGGCAAGAACAAAACGGCGCCGAGGCGTAAGCCCGCAGGCAATGACAGCCTTTTTGCCAATCCCTGGAAGTTCTTTCTGATACTGATCCCCGTTGTGATCCTCTTCATAACCGGATCGATCCTTATGGGCGTATCTGAGACTTCTCCGATCGTCCTCTGGTTTATGACGCTCATGCTCATAGGCATTGCCGCATATCCTCTGTCAGCCTGGCTGTTTAAGACAAACGGGAGCGGAGGATTCTTCCTGTCGCAGCCTCTGGGACTGATACTTGCGGGTCTTATTGTCTGGACACTGTCCTACATAAAGATCTTCCGGTTTAATCTTCTCTGCATCATCATCGCTCTTGTGGCCATAGCCGCCGTCTCCTATGGTGTCAAGCCGCTCCGTGACAATCTCATTGAGAGACTTAAGACACCCGGGACTTTCTATCGGGCAGTCGGCGAGCAGACAGTCTTCGCCGTCATCTTCGTTGTACTCTGCTACTTCAAGGGTTACGGCCCGATGATCAACGGACAGGAGAAGTTCATGGATTACGGCTTCATTATGTCCATGCTCCGTAACTCCAAGCTCCCGGCATCCGATATGTGGCTGTCCGGTAAATCGATCAACTACTACTATTTCGGTCAGTATCTCTATGCTTTCCTGATAAAGCTTAGCAACGTCAAGACCGGCGTCGGTTATAATCTGGCCATGTGCTCGGCTATAGCCATTCCCTTCACGATGGCCTACTCCATCGGTTGCATGCTGATCGACAGCGCCAGAGAATTCGGCCTCAGATGCGGCAAGGTGATGACTCAGGTCTGCGGTATCCTCGCAGGCTTCACCGTCATGATCTTCGGTAACTCGCATTCGTTCTTCTACGATGAGGACAGCTTCGGTCACAGATTCCTGAAGCTTTTCGATAAGATGGGCTTCGATGTCGGAAGGAACTCATATAACGATCCCGAGTACTACTTCTTCTATCCCGACAGCACGAGATATATCGGCTACAATCCCGACACCGCCGAGACAGCCAAGGGTGGCGGAGATTACACGATAGAAGAATTCCCGTTCTATTCGTATCTTGTAGGCGACCTTCATGCACATGTCGTATCCACCATGGTTGTCCTGCTCATTATGGCGGTCTGCATCGCAATGATCACCCGTAAGATAGTGACTGCCGACAGCACCTATACTTCAAGCATATCGTTCTCGAATTTCTCGCCCAAGAACGGAACACTTACGACAGCATACAAGACCTTCATCAACGTTGAACTTATCACCATAGCCGTACTTCTCGGCTGTGCTCAGATGACCAACTACTGGGACTTCCTTATATACTTCATATTCTCGTCGATGACACTCCTTGTGTACCACACCAGATACTCCTCCAGGTTCAGTACTATCGCCGGCGTCATAGGCTTCGGTGCCACTATTGCCGGTATCCTCGGTGTCTATCTGGCAGTCGGCTCATCGCCCGTCGTTCACTTCCTGCTTCAGGCGCTCGTTCTGGTCTTCGCTTATGCCTGCGTCGTTGCAACGCCCTGTGCCCTCACCAAGGTAAGTGCCGGAATGAGCTTCATCTTTACCGTATCGACACTCACGGCTCTGCCGTTCAATTACCATTTCGATATGATATCGAATGCACTGGGCAAGGTTAAGAACAACACTCCGATCTATCAGCTCTATATCCTCTGGGGAACACATGCGATAATCTGTATCACGTTCTTTATCATCACTATGGTCAGCAAGAACTACGAATACCTCTCTGTCGCACGTAAGCGCAAGAAGAACCGCAACACTTCCGAGGCTGTTATCGGCGAGAGGGGCACCAACCCTATCTCCAACTTCCTCGCCGAGCGTAACATCATCGACTTCTTCGTCTGCGGCATGGTCGCCGTCGGCTTCCTCCTCATCATCGCTCCCGAGATCTTCTATGTAAGAGACATCTATACAGGCGGCTACCTCAGAGCCAACACCATGTTCAAGTTCTGCTATGCAGCCTTCATAATCCTGTCGATGAGCGTCGCTTATGCTGTTGTCAGACTCTTCTGGCTGGTCAGCAAAAAGGGCGAATACAGCAACGGGTCCTACGCCTGCGCGATCTTTTTCTGTATCCTTCTTCTCGTCCCTGCACACTATTCATACGAATCACTCGACCAGCGCTGCGGACTCGAGGACGGCAACTCCGAATTCATCACGCTCGACGGCACCAAATATCTCGACACATATCACAGCCCATGGCTTGACCATATCGAGGGTGTAAACATGCTCTCCTACCGTAACGCCATCGACTGGTTCAACAGCGAGGTCTCCGGCTATCACGTTATCATGGAAGCATGCGGCGACAGCTACACCGACTACAACATGATCTCAGCTTACACAGGTCTGCCGACCGTAAGAGGATGGCTCGTTCACGAGTGGCTGTGGCGATTCCACGGAATAGTCGACAAGGAGCAGGATCTTCTGATCGACGACCCTGACCACAGCGTATGGGATGTTCTCGATCCCAGAACGAACGCCGTTCGCGATGTATACAGCCTCAATTATGATGCCGCTTCCATCCATTCCCGCGCAGAGGAGATCGCATGGGCGCGTGCCAACGATGACTATGTCAACGGCGTCAGAGACGACAAGACCCCGAGCGAGCTCTTTGACGAATACTACGATGATTCTTACGAGGCCGCGCTCAACGAGTTCAAGAGTAACATCCAGTCCAAGCTCGACCTTTACGGTTGCACCTATGATCTCGATCCCAATGATCAGGCCTCCGTCGAAGGCGCGATACGTGCGATCATGCAGGCCGTATTCACGGAGTACGACGTCGAATATGTCGTCATCGGTGATCTGGAGAAATACTGCTACGGCAACGACAACACAGATCTCATCGCCTCCCTCGGCGAGATCGTGTTCACGGATGTGGGTCTTACGATCGTAAAGGTCACGCCGTAAAGTCTGTTCCCGATCCAAAGCAAAGCGTTGAGGCAACACGCCGTAAAAAAGCAGGTATCCCGATTGGCCGAGATACCTGCCGACACAGCTGTTTATGGAGCAGTCTTACTGCCTCTCGATTATCTCAAGGCACTTAACGTAGTTGTCGTAGTCAAAGCCTGAGAAACGCGCGGGGATGCTGATGACAAGTCTCGGACAATCATCGAATGCCCATTCGCCGATCTCCGTCACGGAATCCGGCACATAGACGTACGCCAGCTCATCACAGAAGTCGAAGCACTCCGAGCCGATTATCTGAAGGCCCTCAGGCAGATAGATGTATTCCAGGTCCTCACACGTGTTGAACGCTCCATGACAAAGCTCCGTCACTGTATCCGGAAGGATGACCACTGTCAGAAGATCTCTGTCAACGAAGCACTTCTCGCCTATCGCCGTAATTGTCGAACTCTCATCGAAAACAACCTTCCAATAACCGTTAACAAACTCCGGGATCTCGAGCTTACCGCTTCCGAAGACTGTCATAACACCGTCACGCGAGATCTCATAACGGGCAGATTCGCCTGCGTTACCGGATGTCTCGATACCGTGGCGCGTGTCAGCATCACAGATCTTGTGGCTGAATGAGAATATCTCGACCGGAACGAGATAGTAATCATAGGTTGGATCATCGTCGATACGTCGTCCTGTCTCGATGGAGTCGCCGATAAACTGGTTGAAATCATCCCACGTGGGATCGACAATGTACCATTCGCCGCCAAGGCAGACCATTGCCCACGCGTGGTTCGGCCACTCGTTATATGTCTGAAGGTTACGGTTATTAAGGATCTGCTGAACATCTTCCCCGATGCCGTAAGATACTGTGGCGGGAACGCCGACAGCTCTGCAGAGAGCAACATAGACATTGGCGATGCCCTCACAGATAGCGATCTTACGTCTCAAGAGTGTCACTGCATCATCCTGATAAACATGATCAACATCATCCAGCTGAACATAGTCATAAGCGAAGGTATGGATCACATAATCATATATCGCGAAAGACTTGCTCCAATCATCCGTCATACCGGCCGTGATCTCCTCTGCGATCCTTATTACCTCGGGAGCATCACACTCTATATCGTTCATGGGTTCGAGGCACTCGGCAAGCGACTGATCATCAGTCCAGCATTCACTGCACCTCTCGACATTGAAGTCATAGATAGGAGATTTGACAAACCTGAGGCTCCCCTTATCGTCAGATGTGATAAGAATATCCGTCTGGACCTGCTCGATATTGTCGATCGTGAACTTGGCTTTGACATAGCACAGATCAAGATATTCGAGATCGCCTGTCAGATCTATCGCCACCGAAGTAGTCCCGGATGCCTCGTCGACAGTCCATCCCGTATTGTAATTAACAACAGTAAGGCTCGATGAACTGCATCCGTCACAAGACAGATGGAGCGAGTTTCCTTCGATGCTCAATACGACAGGCTTGCCGTTATAAGTGATCATATTGATCTGCGTATAATCGGCAAGATAACTGAGAACATTGAAGTCTCTCAGGATATGAGTCTCAGAGTCTCCGAGCGACTCACCCTTGTGACCGCTCCAACGTTCCGAACGGATCCGCTCGGAAGACTCTTCGCTAGTCTGCCCGGCGCTGAGCTGAACAGGCAGAGCTGCACCGATAACAAATGCTGCCGCTAATACTGCTGCCATAACTCTTGTCTTTGCCATACTCTGCCTCCCCGCCGATCCGGACAAAATTACTTCAATTCGATCGCTGCCTTGATCGCTTCGTCTGCCGTTACCTCAGAGGTCTCTCCTCCGGCTCGCTTCTTGATCTCTACGATACCTTCGCCAGCTCTTCTTCCGACAGTGATACGGAACGGGATACCGATAAGATCAGCATCCTTGAACTTAACGCCGGGGCGCTCGTTTCTGTCGTCGATAAGGACTTCGATGCCTGCATCGGTAAGACGCTTATAGATATCTTCTGCCAGAGCCATATTCTCTTCATCGGTAACCTTGGTAGGTATGATGATGGCCTTATACGGAGCGCACTCTACAGGCCAGATGATTCCGTCGTCATCGTGGTACTGCTCGATAACGGCTGCAAGTGTTCTTGATACACCGATACCGTAGCATCCCATGATCATGGTCTTCTCCTTACCGTCCTTATCAAGGTATACGCAGTGGAGTGCATCGGAATACTTTGTTCCGAGCTTAAAGATGTGACCGACCTCGATACCTCTTGCCATGGCAAGGGGCTTGCCGCATCTCGGGCAGGGATCGCCCTCTACGGCATTCCTGATATCACAGATACGATCGGGCTCGAAGTCGCGTCCGATATTAACGTTCTTGAGGTGATAATCGCTCTCGTTCGCGCCTACGATAAAGTTCTTCATGGAGCTTACTTCGTTATCGCAGATGATCTCGATCTTCTCCTTAAGTCCCACGGGGCCTGCGAATCCGACCTTGGCGCCTGTGATGCGCTCAACGTCTTCGAAGGCAGCCAGGTTGATCTCGATGGCATCAAAGAGATTGCCGAGTTTTGTCTCGTTGATCTCGCGGTCGCCTCTTACCATAACAGCAACGATCTTGCCGTCGATATTGTAGAGGATAGTCTTAACGAATGCGGAAGGATCGGCGTTCATGAACTGCATAAGTTCCTCGATCGTCTTAACATCCGGTGTATGGATCTTCTCGATCTCGAGGAGGTCTGCCTCAACAGCCTCGGGGACACCACAGGATGCCTTCTCTTCATTGGCAGCATAGCCGCATGCATCACAATAAGCGATACCGTCTTCACCTACCGGGCTCTTTACCATGAATTCCTGTGAACCTGAACCGCCCATAGCGCCTGAGTCGGCATCGACGATCGTGTAGTTAAGCCCGAGTCTGTCGAATATCTTACGGTATGCATCGTACATAGTCTTATAGGACTTATCGAGACCCTCTTCATCCATATCGAAAGAATAAGCGTCCTTCATGACGAACTCTCTCGATCTCATGACACCGAATCTCGGTCTCTTCTCATCTCTGTATTTATGCTGTATCTGATAGAGAGTAACAGGCAGCTGCTTATAAGATCTGACAGTATCTCTTACTGCCTCCGTGAAAGGCTCCTCGTGAGTAGGTCCGAGGCAGAAAGGCCTTCCGCTTCTGTCTGTCAGTCTGAACATCTCGGGACCGAATCTCTCCCATCTTCCTGAAGCCTGATATGTCTCGGCTGTCAGAAGCGCCGGCATTATCAGTTCCTGTGCGCCTGCAGCATCCATCTCCTCGCGGATAACGTTCTCGACCTTACGATAGGCCTTCCAGCCCAGAGGCATATAGGAATATATTCCTGAAGCACACTTGCGCATAAGTCCTGCGCGAAGCATCAATTGATGCGACGGGATCTCCGCATCCGCCGGGATCTCACGCTGTGTAGCCATAAACATCTTGGAAACTCTCATATTGTTCTCCCATATATTATTTATTTAAACATACACGGAAAGTATAAAGTAGTCCGAGCCTTTTTGCAAACCGCCTGACCGTCTCTCTTTTTGTAAAATATTTGTCACGGTGGTGTTAGGCATGAAATATTGTCCGCCTCTATAATCAAAGATACCACAGTATCACAGGCGAGGGGCGCGATATGGGCAAAAGGGGTATGGAGCGATCATATCGACAGGAAGGGCGAAGTGCCGCTTCCGGCAGACGCATTGTTTACCTTGTCTGCATTCTTATCCTTGTCCTCTGTATCGGTCTGGATGTTTATTTCATACTCGGGATACTCGACTATATCAAGTGATCTCTCGAGGATAATCTACGCTCATCATCTGTCGTTTTGACCCGATCCTTGAGCACAATGCTTAAGTTTTGGTGTGTATCAAGTCGTGCTTATCGACACTATCGCTATGCCGTAAACCCCTTTAATTACTGTATTTGTGATATAATATATTTGGTAAAATTTGCGCATTGATATCTTAAAGGAGTCAGTTGATTGAAGTTTATCGACCTGTCTACAAACGATAAGATCACCGGCGAGCGCATCAAGATCGCCGTCAGTGTCATTTCCATAATACTGATCTGCACCCTCGCTACCGTAGGGGTAGTCAATGTTATGGAGGCCCAGAGCCGTGCCAACCGCGAAGCGCGTGCGAGCAGGCTCGAGTCGATGCTGGCCGATACTTCTTCTGCAGACACGACGACAACAACGACGATCGCGGATACGTCTGATACGGATGCAAACTTAACTTCAACAACGACTGACGGCATCGGAGAACCGCCTTTCGAGAGTGAGAACGAGACGACCGGTACGACCGACGGATCCACAACAGAGACTATCGATCAGACATCGGATACAGATACCTCATCCGAGCAGACAACCGGGACGACCTCGCAGACCGAAGCGACAGAAACAACAACTGTAGCAACAACTACTACAGCGGAGACAACCGCAGGCATTACCGAGACCCCTATGTATGCAGAGGTGTACGCTGCAAGCGAAGTCAATCTGAGGACCGGTCCCGGAACAGAGTACGATCTGGTCAGGACGCTCAAGGCAGGAGATAAGATCGATGTTATAGCGTCCACCAGTAACGGATGGTACAAGACCTATAACGGGAATTACATCCTTCAGAGCCTGACGACTACGACACCTCCGCAGACAACGGCAGCAACAACAACGACTGCAGCAACTACGGCGGCAACAACGACCACAGCCGCTCCGACAGAGGCGACGACCACAACTACGGCAGCATCGAATCCGAGTGCTCAGAGCATTGACGGAATGACATATTACGGCACATGTCATATCACTTTCTACGGACCGCAGCCCTTAGGTGACGGAACGTACAGCACTTCGACGGCAACAGGAACGACCTGCTCGGAAGGCAGGACCGTTGCAGCCGACTGGAGCATATTCCCTGCCGGAACGACGATCTATATCGCCAACGACCCGTTGGGCGGTGACGGATATTACACTGTCGAGGACAGGGGCTCCGGCGTAAACGGTGCGCACATCGACATCTATGCCGATGACGGTGAGGCCAGATCAACAACGTCCGCAGACGTTTATATCGTAAATTAACAACAAACAGTTTGGAGTAAACACATTATGGCAAAGAATAAGAAACCCGCCAATTCACTGAAGATCATCCCGCTCGGAGGACTTCAGGAGATAGGCAAGAATATGACCGCGATCGAATACGGGAACGACCTGATAATTATCGATGTCGGAATGGCTTTCGCCGAGGAGAATATGCCCGGTGTCGATGCGGTCATCCAGGACTTCTCATATATCAGGAACAACATCAATAAGCTCAGGGGTATCATCCTCACTCACGGACACGAGGACCATATCGGATCCCTCCCCTATTTCCTGAGCGAATTCAAATGTCCCGTTTACGGCGGCAAGCTCACCATCGAGCTCGTACGTTCTAAGCTCAAGGACAAGAATATCAGTCTCAAGGGTATCGATCTTCAGGCCTTCAGGAGCGGCGACACAGTCCCCATGGGCAACTGCTTCAACATTGAGTTCATCCGGGTCAATCACAGCATCGCGGACAGTTATGCCATTGCTATAAGAACGCCTGTCGGAACGATAATCCACTCCGGTGATTTTAAGGTCGACTACACTCCGATCAACGGCCATGTTATCGACCTTGCCAGGTTCGGTGAATACGGCAAAGAAGGCGTTCTCCTGTTCATGTGTGAGAGCACGAATATCGAGAAGGACGGTTTCTCCCCTTCAGAGATGCAGGTGGGAGAATCCTTCCAGAGGATCTTCCAGAATGCGGAGGGACGCATTATCGTCGCGACTTTTTCGAGCCATGTACACAGGATGCAGCAGATCTTCACCGCTGCAGAGAAATATAACAGACACGTATGTCTGTCGGGTCGAAGCATGGTGGAAGTGTTCAGGATCGCTGATTCACTCGGATATATCGACCGCAAGCCGGACACGCTGATCGACATCAACGACATTGACAAATACGAAGACAAAGAGATCGTCGTACTGACGACCGGAAGCCAGGCGGAGCCTATGAGTGCGCTGTCAAGGATGGCCTTCGCTTCGCACAAATCCGTCGAGATCCAGGAAGGCGATACGGTCATAATATCCGCTCACCCTATCCCGGGCAACGAGAAGCCTATCTACAAGGTTATCAACGAGCTCTTTAAGCGCGGTGCGCACGTCATATACGAGTCGCTCGCGGAGGTTCACGTCTCCGGTCACGCATACAGGAATGAGATAAGCCTTCTTCACACGCTTATCAAACCCAAATACTTCGTGCCTGTTCACGGCGAATACCGCATGCTCTACAGACATGCCGAACTGGCACAGTCGCTCGGTATGCCGCGTGAGAACATCTTCATAATGAATAACGGTGACGTACTGTCCGTGAATGGGAGCTTCGCTGCGATCACCGACCATGTTCCCGCCAGTCCCGTTCTTATCGACGGTTCAGGTGTAGTCGATGCAGGCACCAGAGTTCTCGCCGACCGCCGGCTGATGGGCGAGGACGGCTGTGTTTCCATATCTTTTGTCATCAACGATAAAAACGGAGAACTGGCCTGTATACCGTCAGTAACGTCTCTCGGATTCATTGAGGATGATGAGAAGGATGATATCCACAAAGAGTGCGGTGCACGTGCTCTGATGCTCCTCAACAGCAACGTCCGTAAGCACGGCAACATCGAAGCGGAGATCGCCACCCGCGCTTTCCGCGAGAATATCAGAGGTCTCCTCTTCGAGAGAACGAGAAGGAGACCGATGATCCTGATGAACGTAAGTCACGTAAGGATGTAAAGCGAGGGGCGGCAAGCAGGAGTGCGCCTCGCTCTTCATCCGAAAAGATAGCTGTATCTGCGCCTAGTCTCCATTATCACATCTATCACACGCTTGCGGATCTGCTCATCGTAGATCGTTGCCTTGTTAATTATGTCCTCTACTTCGTTATATCCATATTCAAAACGAATATTGTGGCCATATAAGCTCTCAGATATCTCCAGCTGCTCCGTAAAACTATCGCAAAATGTCTTAGGCTTCACGTCATTGATCAAGCTGTAAGTATCATCCGTAAGAGGATAGTCAATTCTCGTATCCGATAGGAGTGCCGCGCCATTGTCGAAAATCGGAGCCAGCTTATATTCTGTTCCATCGGTCATTATCGCGATATTATGGGTATGGCGATCTTCATTAAGAAAGATGGCATCTATTGTCAGCATCTTATTCATATATATGCCAACCCCTTTTATGGATGTAGCTCGCTCGACCAGATCGACCATAGTCTTCAGTCGCTCTTTGTGGTCAGCTATCGTGAAGATGATCCGGTTTAAACTCTGTCCATATACATTCTTGAACAACCTCTCCAACGATATTAGATTCCATTGTCCTGCAAAATCTTTACTTACACATCCGTTGAATACCACATTTTTATATTTGATCTGCTCAAGCCCATATCGAGTATATTCACTGTCATCAAGACTCGACAAAGCAAGTAATTCAGATACAACATATTCAGCCAGACCTTCATAACCAAGATAGTCTGCCTTATACCAACGATCGTCTAATCTGAACTTAAACTGGTTACCTTTAGACGACCTTCTCCCTGTATCATATTTAAGAACGTCAGTGAATTCGATCATATAATTGATCACCTCTCGATCTTAATGCTGAAATTATCACCCTCGACACGTCCCTGCGTCTTCTCGATAATAAGGATAGGGTCATAAAAGGGGATTCCCAACCGCTCCAACTCGATCTTCATCTTATCTCTGGATTCCGGAAAACACCGCGACTTCAGAAACTCTTCATAATCATCGTAGTCGGGTTGAGTATTCACACCGAAGGCCCTAAACAGAGGATTATCTATATAGTTTCTGATTGTGATGCTTCTATTCATCTCATTTACATCGATAACGGTACATACCATCTCATTGTACATATAATACAGACGCATAGTTGTTGTTCTGGGAGGTATTCTCATATAGTTTACCAACACCGGCTTACGCATGAACAACTCGATCAGAGTTACGATCGGTCCGGACAAAGGTTCTTTCTTACTCTCCCAATTCTCAACTGTCCTCTTAGACGAACATGTCAGATCTGCAAATTCTTTTTGTGTCATTTTTAACTTCTCACGAAGCGTCCTGACAGACTGCCCTGATATTTTTTTGCTGATTACATAATTATCCATTACAGTTTCCCTCTTCACTTTCAACTATGCATATCACATATTTTGCGACTGTTCACATTGATTATATCACATATTTTGCGACTATATAATTAATGAATCACAATGCGGGGATTAAGTTCCAATGCAATTTCTTGCATAAAAGGACGCCGAGAAACAAATCTCGGCGCCGCTTTTTCAATTCAAAGGATTCTTACTTCAGTATTCCGTAATCCGCGCAGATGCCTGCCCACTCAGCAGATCCTGCAAAGCCTTGGAAAACGAATTCACGGGATCGTCCGGATGCGAGAGCTGCCATCCAGTTATCATATCCGCCTTGGTCATACTCGCGCCCCATAAAGGTGCGGTAGAGCCTCATGACATACTCGGAATCGGATATTCCGGCATTATTGAATTCTTCGGAGAAGAAGAATCCGTGCGCAGCCTCCGATCCGCTTATCTGCATATTTGCAAGCTGATTAGACCAGTCATTCAAGCCTCCCTGATCGGCATCTCTTCCAAGACAGGTCGTATAAAGCCTTGTCGCGAAGTCAATAACGCCTTGTGAAGGCTCGACCGTAATATTCGGCTTAAAGGTCGATCCCGAAGCTATACCAAAGGTCAGGCAGAGATTCGCCCACTCAGTAGAATTGATAAAACCGTCTATAACCTGTGTCTTGGTCCAGCCGGAATCCATAAGTCCTAACCAGTCAGACTTATGTTCATCTGCGGGACGATTAAAGAAAGTAGCATAAAGCACATCTACAAAATCAGAATTGCTCATATTCTTGCTCAGGAACTCGTCAGAGAAAAGGAAGCCTCTTGCCAGGTCAGCACCGGTATTGCCGCCGACACGAACACGATTGATCCAGTCAGCTTTGCCGTAAGGGTCAGATGCACGTCCGAGAGCAACCGTATAAAGCCTCTCGACAAAGCCTTCAATACCACTTTCATCAGAAGATACTACAGGAAAAGGAGTGGGAGTAGGAGTTGCTACTGTCTCGTTATACGATGCGCCTGTTGTTTTATCTATTGACAGAAGATTATTCCCAAGCCGGTTCCCATTTGTTGTTGTTGCAGTTGATGTATCAGCCACCCTCAGATCTCTACCACTACTCGGATTTGTGGTGGCAAGGGTATTATCGTTTAGTACTGCGTTCTGGGATCCACCATTTACAAGCAAGGCATGTCCATTACTTTCAACATCATTGTCTGTAACTACACAGTTATTCGAGCCATATATACTAGTACCATTACGCTCAATCGATCTAAGTTGATTGGATAATAGTGATGTATTATTACTGTTTTCAACAGCTATTCCATGCATTTGAATTCCTGAAATAGTATTGTTCGAGATAATTGAATCGGACGAGTTTTTGATGCTGATACCGGATCGTCCCGCTCTGTTCAAAGTATTATTAGTTATTCTGAGAGTCGGACTGTCTGTGGAGAGAATCGCATTTTCTCCAACATTTCTTATAGTATTATCTGCAATACTTGCACTCGAGCTAATAACTCTAATACCGGAATTTGCAGTAGAATTGCTTGTTGAGCTATTACTGACACCAATCGTATTACCGCTTATCTCAGCATTGCACTGTTCAATCAGCATCCCCTGCTGTCCGCATTTATCCACAGAGTTTTGCTGGACGGAAACATTATCAAGATGGAACAAATACATACCATTTGTTCCTGTATTAGTGATGTTATTGCCAACGATCGAGATCGCAGATGAGGTATAGTTCACACTGATTCCTGCTTTACCCGTATCAGAAATGGTGTTATCAGTTGCTGTAACTTTGCTGTTTATACAGTTAATACCGTATTCTATCGCGTTTCGGATCGTGTTATTCTTTGCTATGAGCGTGGCTCCGCCTGATCCTCTAATTCCGGACGCACCGATCCTATCAGCTGAATTTGACCCTCCTATTGTGTTATTAGTAACAGTCAACTTTGTATTATCTCCATCGGCATGTATGCCTGATGCTCCATCAGCAACTCCTGCTATAGCACAATTGCTTAAGGTAACAACTGACCCGCCGTCACATTTAACGGCCGTAGCCCCGGTATTGCTGATATGATAATCCGATATTGTTGCATTACAATTCTTTAAACAGATACCATGTATGGAACAGCCGGAAATAGTGTCATATCCGGACACTCCCTTAAGGGTAATCTTACTTGATGTACCGAGAATTCCGCTTCGGTCACATCCGGAGATACTAAACCCAGTGATCGTAACGGTAGAACCGCCTATTATGTATAGTCCTTCGTAACACTGATCGTCATTTTTTATCCTGCTCCAGCGATAATTAGTCAACGAATTATTAGTCATAATGACTCTTGAATCATCTATACGGGCAAAACTGTTAGAATTCGATTGGTTATTACTAATAACAGCATTATCGAAGGAACACAAGAATATACTGGTAAACTTGACTCGAATAAACTTATTATTCCTGATTATGAATCCGTCTCCGCGTTTCCCATTTGCTTTGTGGTGGGTCCCTATACAAGAATATACATCTTGGAATGTACAATTCTCAACAGTTATGTTCTTGCAAGGTGTATTATCCCAAGGTTTGGCACGAGGTGATTTCTCGCCTTCTGAATTAGTGTAATCTGTATGAACTGCTTCTAACGAATTGAACCTTGTCGGATCTCCCTGAGTGTAATTTCCCCAGAAAGTCTCATCAGCTACATTATCGTGTTCAAGTTGATTCTTAAATGTTATATTTGAGATGTTAGCTGTATCTACTCCACTGATATTGATCATATGATCTGTAGAGTTCTGTATCGTACAATTCTTGATTGTGATATTCTTGGCATGTCTGAACGACATTACTGTAGTAGATACAGATGTTATGCTTGAACCTCTATCCCATACTCCACCATCTATAGTGACATTTTGTGTTTGGGAATAACCACCATGCGTTTTACACTCAACGGTCTCAGTTGAACAAAGAGTGTAAGACGAACTGGTCGCGTTAGAAGAAGTGGTATGTGCACCGTGTATCATTGGTCCGGTCTCATTATAAGTGGATATGATGGTCGCACCTGTTGCAATTATAGTTGTATTCGAGAATACCGGGATATCCTCTGCCAGATAATAAGTCCCAACAGGAATGGTAACTTTAAGCGTCTGTCCGCTGGAAAGATCCAATGCTTTAAGCATAGCCGATTTAAATGCCGCAGAATCGTCCCTCTTGTCTTTGCCATTTGCTCCAAAATCGACAACACTGACATTAACATAACTAGCAGCATTCGTCGGGAAGGCGTACCCTAATAGTACAACAGATGCTATAAGAAGAATTGATACAATAATCCCAATTCTCTTGACTACTTTCTTTGTGTTAATCGCTATTAATCGCGTTCCAAAAATAAACCCACACATTGAACATCTCATACTGCACCTCCACCTCATAAATGTAGTAACGAGCCACATTCGATATCCGAATTAAAGTTATAATAATACATCAATTATATCATTTCGGGGAAGGATTTTGTAGATTTGCACGACAAAATACCCTTCACAAAGGGCTGTATTTTGACATTTTCGACAAAAAGATTTGATTATTCTCCGGCCTTCGGATCCTCGTTATAGTTGATAACGCTCCTGATAACGTATTGAGGTGAATTATTCAGGCTGATATAGATCCTTCCGACATACTCACCGATCATACCAAGGACTAAAAGTATGAAGCCTCCGATGATAAGGATCGTCGAGAAGGTCGAGCTCCAACCTACAGGAATATCAGGATCCATAAGCTTACGGATTATCGTAACGATAGCATAGATAAAACCGGCAAAAGCTACGAGCGATCCGGTATATGTCGCGATCCTCAAAGGGATTACGGAGAAAGAAGTAAAGCCGTTTACCCACAGAGCGATAAGCTTACGAAGTGAATATCCCGACTTACCTTCAAGGCGCTCGCGGTGAGATACCGGAACATTACAGATATTCTTAGTAGCTCTTAAGATAAGACCGATAACATAAGGATATGCGTTCTTATAACGAAGAACTTCATCGATGATGAATCTCCTGGCGGCAAAATAACTGGAGATATAAAGTTCCTTCGGTGCCTCGAGCATTACCTCTGTCAGCTTTTTATTGAAGACACTGCCGATGTTACGGAAGATCGAATGCTGTTTATGCTCATACTTGGCATAGACTACATCATATCCTTCATCGATCTTGGCAAGCAGCTTATCCACTTCATTCGCAGGTGTCTGACCGTCATCATCCATGCAGACGATGACATCACCCGACACATAGTGATAACCTGCCATAAGAGCGGCGTGCTGTCCGAAGTTCCTTGTATGATCGATCCCGATAACATTAGAGTTCTCAGCACAGATCTCTCTTATCACCTCGAAAGTATTATCCGGAGAACAGTCATTTACCAGGATAACTTCATATTCATAGGACGGCATCGTCGCCATCTTGTCCTTTATCTCATCTACGACCGTTCTTATCGTCTTAGACGATCTGTAGCACGGAATAACAAATGATATCTTCATCTTCTCCTCCTGTCAGTCAGCCGGATTAATGGCAGCCATCCAAGTGATATCCCTGAATCTGCCTCTGATACAAACATCATCGCGCAGGATCCCTTCAACTTCGAATCCGACCTTCTTATAGCTCCCGACCGCACGTTCATTATCGGTGAATGCACGCAGATATACTCTGTGAAGCTTCATTGTCCGGAAAGCATATTCGAGCATCAGCCGCGCCGCTTCGCTTCCGTACCCCTTACCGAGATAGGATCCTTCACCGATAAAGATACCATACTCTCCTTTTTTATGCTCGTTATCGAGATCCTTGATGTAAACGGATCCTATCGGCTTGTTGTCATCGCGGGTAACGATCATGAACTGAACAGCTTTGCCCGTCTTGATATAGTTATTAAACCAGTACATATGGCTCTCGGGAGTAAAGTCCGCCTGAGTTATAAAGTATTGTCTTACGATCTCGGAATTACGCCATCTGACGATATCGGGAGTATCCGCTTCAGTAATAGGTCTCAAATATATCCTGCTGTCATTCATAGCTTATCCTCCGAAACAAATAATGATTCCTGCGATTATCATGATAAGGCCGCACAACTTCTGCTTAGAGATCTTCTCCTTAAGGAATATGTATCCCAGGACCGACACCCAGATATATCCGGTAGTCTCGAGTATCGGGCCCATCGAGAGAGGAACGCCTTTATACGAGAAGACGGTCATTAACGTCGACAGGAAGAACAGCGAATATGCTCCTATGATCTGAAGATTCAGATACTCCTTGATCGCAGATCCGTGTTCCTTATTGGCACTGTTCTTAAGTATGATCTGTGACACAGACGATACGAAGACAGACACGAGGAAAAGCAATGTAAACAACACTCTACTCGGCATCTGACTTCACCACCGTTATAACGCCCATGGTTATGACAACTGAACCGACTATCTTCATGATCGAGATATCCTCATCGAAAAGGACCAGCCCCCACAGCAGTCCCCATATTACCGTTACGGCCTTGTTGGCAAATGCCGTGATAAGCGGGATCCTCTTAAGGATCTGCTGCCAGGCGATCGCATAACCGAAGAGTATAAAGAGCAGAGCTCCGTAAAAGACTATAAACTTCGGCGACAGGAATGACGATCCGCTCGCTATCTTGGAACACACAGCCGCAAGCGAATAGAATGCCAGCAGCAGATGAAGGAAGATCATTGTCTTGATGTCTTTTTTGGTCTCCATAAGTGTCAGGTCACTTCCTCAGATATCCAGCAGCGACAGCAGATTCCTGAGCTGTATGTTCAACACGTTATTGAACTGGACCATATAGTTCAGTGTGGAATAATCGACCCACATATATTCGGGAGGCAACTGCCCCAAGTCTTCTTTCAGATCGATTATAACGTTATGATTCTGCTCATGATAGAAGCGTCCGCCCTCTTCGGAGAGGATAACATTCTTGATGACGCCTTCTCCCTTGGCATATCTGTCCATAAAGCCCTTCTCGATATCATCGAGCTTATTCATCGGATTACTCGGCTCCATCTGAACGACAGGTCCCAGCTCCACTTCATCGAAGCATCCTATCTCATGCTTGAGCTTAACAAGGAACTTTCTCTTGCCGTCTATGACCTTGGTATAGAGACCGAATACAGCCATTCCGATCGCCTCAACAAGCGGCTGTTCCCACTGTCTTACTTCGCGCCCCTCGATGGCGATGCTGCAATATACGATCTTAAAATCGTAGTCGTACTTACAGACTATCTCTTCGTCCTTGAAGTCCCACTTCTCGAGTGACTTAAGCGGAACAAAGCCCGCTTTAACATCACGGTACATCTTGAAGTCGTTGATCTTATTGAATACCCGATGCAGTTCGTTCTTATCCTGAGCGAAGACCGACTCGAAGAACGCTTTATCACTGAACAATTCCTTGATAGCCGGGATCTCATCCTCGTCAACATTGTCGAATGAGAACGGCATGCACGAGAGGACTGTCCTTGTATCCATATTGACGAGATTGTCATATGTCATGAGCTTCTTGATCTGACCGAGAGTCATCCATCTGTGGCTGTCCGGCACTTCGATATCGGCATCTCCGATGTCTATCATTATGTTGCGGTTACGCTTCTTCAGGAATCTCGATGACTGCTCGGATTGTATCTGATCAACGATAATGTCGTACGATGTCGCATTCTTGAAATATTCGAGGAATGCCGGCGCTGCACCTCCGTGTTTCCTCGTGAAATTGCTTCTGGTCGCCTGTATCGTGGGTGATATCTGGATGCAGTTGACATTGCCCGGCTCGATCTTGGCCTGCATAAGGAAATTGAGAACGCCGTCTATCTTCTTGACGATGATACCGAGGTATCCTATCTCGTCCTGAAGGATGACCGGTTGTTCGATGACGCTTCCGTCATAATCCTCCACCCTGTATCCGGCGAGCTTAAAGAATGAATTGTTCCTGTTACGGATAACTCCCTCTTCTTCGTCATAGAACCAGAATCCGTCATACTTGTAAGGGATCTTACGAATATCGACCTCGAGGGTCTTATTCCTCTTATCTACCCATTCAAGTATCTCTTCGGTGGAAGTGACGTTACCTTCTGTCATCTTCCAGGATGTCAGTGCATCGAAGATAAAACTCATTTTGTCCCTAACTCCGCGACCTTCTCTACGAGACTTGCCTGAAGCAGGATCCCGTCATACATCTTCCCTCTCTTATCGGCATCAGATATCTCTGCAATAAATTCTCTTATCGAAGTGGTGAAATGAGAGTCAGCCTCAAGCTTGACTTCCTTCGTCCCTTCATTCGTCTCGATATAGACGACAGGCTCATAACCGTCGGGAGCGGTGAAGATCCTGTTGGTGTAGAGTCTTCCGATACTTCCCCATGCCTCGAGACTGCAACGGTAACCGCAGTCCATACCGAAAGCAACATTGAATACTACTCCGTCGTTGTTAATAAGTCTGGCATTGCCGTACATATCGACCTCGAATCCGTCGAGATCATTAAGCTTAGCCGCGTCAACACTGATCGTATCTCCGAGATACAGCGTAGCAAGTTTAATGGTGTATCCGCCGGCATCGAGAAGCGCTCCGCCTCCGAGCTTCTTACTGTATCTGAAGTCATTGCTGCTCCTCATCGGGAATCCGAACTGGGCAGAATAAAGCCTGATATCTCCGATCACGCCGGAATCGATCATCTCCTTGATCTTCGATATCTGGGAATGATACTGGAACATATAATTCTCATGAAGAGCAAGGCCCTTGCTCCTTGCGAGATCGACCAGATCCTTCGAATCAGACAGAGAGGTAGTCGAGGGCTTCTCGATAAGAACATGCTTTCCGGCCTCGAGTGCCTTCTTAGCCCACATATAGTGGAAGGCGGGCGGCTGAGGAACATAGATCGCATCTATATCGTCGCGGGCGATCAATTCATCAAAGCTCTCCATCCCTTCGATCCCGTAGGTCTCGCAGAAGGGTGCGATCTTAGTCTTATCATACTGCTCGGCAACGGCAACGACCTTAAGGCCTTCCACGTTCTGAGCCGCAGGCATGAATCTTCTGAAAGCTATCTCCGAACATCCGAGGATACCAAGTCTGATCATATAGACCTCCCGATCATCTCATGAGAACAGTCTTAACTGCCTCTACTACCTGAAGTGCATCTTCTGTTGTCATATCGGCATAAAGAGGAAGTCTCAATACTCTCTCACCGTAGTCCTCTGTTACGGGACATGTCTCGGGCTTGTAACCGATGCTCTGACCCATAGGCGAGGAATGAAGAGGCACGTAGCAGATATATGCATAGATGCCCTGCTCCTTAAGCTTGTTTACAAGATCTGTCCTGACTTCATCCGTAGGAAGGATGATGTTATACATATGACCGTTGTGTACGACATTCTCCGGAACGATCGATCTTCTTAAGAGCTCCTTATCCTCGAGTTCCTTGAGATTCTCATGGTAGACGTTCCATACGTTCACGCGCTTTCCCATGATCTCGTCATATCTTTCCATCTGAGCATAGAGGAGAGCAGCGAGCAGATCAGAAGGAAGGAATGAAGAACCGATATCGTGCCAAGTGTACTTGTCGACCATACCCTTGAGGACCTGACGTCTGTTGGTTCCCTTCTCACGGATGATCTCGGCACGGTCCATATAGGCAGGATCATTGATGACGATTCCGCCGCCTTCGCCCATAACATAGTTCTTTGTCTCATGGAAGCTGTAGCAACCGAATGTGGCAAGTGTTCCTGCAACACGTCCCTTATATGTCGAACCGACTGCCTGAGCAGCATCCTCGATAACCATAACATTATGCTTTTTGGCAATCTCGTTTATGGCATCCATCTCGCAAGGGACGCCCGCATAATCAACTGTATAGATTGCCTTTGTCTTTGGAGTGATAAGACTCTCGACAAGGGTCTCATCCATATTCATCGTGTCTTTCCTGATATCACAGAAGACCGGCTTTGCACCTCGTAACATAAAGGCATTCGCTGTGGAAGAGAAAGTAAACGAAGGAACAATAACCTCGTCTCCCGGATTGATATCTGCAAGAATGGCCGCCATCTCGAGAGCAGTAGTTCCTGAAGTCGTCAGGAGCATATTCTCTATGCCGAATCTCTTCTTGAACTCTTCGTAGACCTTCATCGTATATTTGCCGTCGCCGGACAGCTTGCTGTTCTTCATGGCATCGACAACGTACTCTATCTCCTTGTCGGTAACGGATGCTTTGTTAAACGGAATCATCTCAAATCTCCTTCTCAGATACGGACCCTAAGATCCGTTCATTTCCAATTGATGATATCACATAATGAATAAAACA
This sequence comes from uncultured Clostridia bacterium, assembly GCA_946611435.1. Classification (GTDB taxonomy): domain Bacteria; phylum Bacillota; class Clostridia; order Saccharofermentanales; family Saccharofermentanaceae; genus Saccharofermentans. The sequence goes on along the minus strand of CAMODL010000013.1, from coordinate 6,681 downwards.
GACAGGTTGGCGGGGTGGTCATATTGTATAGTCTTTTACATTTATTATTTAAATGTTTTGGTGTATCATTAACTCGTTGTTGCACGGAAGAAGCATATCCCGTCAGCATCCCACTTATTATCCGATTCGGAGGTTAATCCATGAAGGGAATCATACTTGCCGGTGGATCCGGCACCAGACTGTACCCGCTGACCAAGGTCACATCCAAGCAGCTGCTGCCCATCTATGATAAGCCGATGATCTATTATCCCCTGTCGACTCTCATGCTCGCAGGTATCAGGGATATTCTGATCATCTCCACCCCGACTGATATCCACAGATTCCAGACACTCCTGGGAGACGGGTCTTCGATCGGAGTCAATTTCCAGTATGCCGTCCAGCCTTCACCTGACGGACTCGCACAGTCGTTCCTTATCGGTGAGGACTTCATAGGAGACGACTCCTGCGCACTGGTATTAGGTGACAATATCTTCTACGGCGGTTACTTCAGCAGCAACCTGTCTGAGGCAGTTATCAATGCCAAGAAGGGACAGGCCACTGTTTTCGCTTATTATGTCAAGGATCCGACGCAGTTCGGCATCGTCGAGTTCGATTCCAACGGGAATGCGATATCACTCGAGGAGAAGCCTAAGGAGCCTAAGTCCAATTACTGCGTTACAGGTCTTTATTTCTATGATAACCGCGTCGTCGAGATGGCCAAGAAGGTCAAGCCTTCTGCAAGAGGAGAACTGGAGATAACAGATCTCAATAAGATGTACCTCGAAGAAGGCAATCTCAAGGTTCAGATACTCGGAAGAGGATTCGCATGGCTCGATACGGGAACGATGGACGGGCTCATGGAAGCATCGACTTTCGTTCAGACGGTACAGAACCGTCAGGGTGTGATAATCTCGGCTCCCGAGGAGATCGCATATCATTCACACTGGATAACAAAGGATCAGCTGATCGAGGCCGCGAATATGTACGGTAAGTCTCCATACGGCGAGCATCTTATGAGAGTCGCCAATGACAAGCTGATCTACATGGATAAGAGATCTTAAGAAGAGGTGGAATAAATGAACGTTATAGTTACAGGCGGAGCAGGATTCATAGGTTCGAACTTTGTTTTCCATATGCTCGAGAAGTATCCGGATTACAGGATCATCTGTCTTGATAAGCTTACCTATGCAGGTAATCTGTCGACACTCGAACCCGTTATGGATAACCCGAACTTCAAGTTCTATAAGGTCGATATATGTGACCGTCCCGCGATCGAGAAGATCTTCGAGGATGAGAAGCCTGATGTGGTCGTAAACTTTGCGGCCGAGTCGCATGTAGACCGTTCGATCGAGAATCCCCAGATCTTCCTGGAGACTAATATCATCGGAACATCCGTCCTGATGGATGCCTGCAGGAAATACGGCAACATCAGATATCACCAGGTCTCGACCGATGAAGTTTACGGTGATCTGCCGCTTGATCGTCCCGACCTGTTCTTCACGGAGACAACACCTCTTCACACCAGTTCACCCTACAGTTCTTCCAAGGCTTCAGCAGATCTTCTGGTACTGGCATACTACAGGACATACGGACTTCCCGTTACCATCAGTCGCTGTTCCAACAACTACGGCCCCTATCACTTCCCCGAGAAGCTGATCCCGCTCATGATCGCCAATGCACTTAACGATAAGCCTCTCCCCGTTTACGGCGAGGGTCTCAACGTACGTGACTGGCTCTACGTCAAGGATCACTGCAAGGCTATCGACCTCATCATCCATAACGGAACGATCGGTGAAGTCTATAACGTCGGCGGACATAACGAGAAGCGTAATATCGACATCGTAAAGCTCATCTGCAAGGAGCTCGGCAAGCCCGAGAGCCTTATCACATATGTTACGGACCGTAAGGGACATGACATGCGTTACGCTATCGATCCTACGAAGATCCATAACGAGCTCGGATGGCTTCCCGAGACAAAGTTCGAGGACGGCATCAAGATGACCATCGACTGGTACCTAAACAATCAGAAGTGGTGGAAGGATATCATCTCGGGCGAGTATCAGAATTACTATAAGAGGATGTACGATAAGAGATGACGAATACAACTATCAAAAGACTTGGAAAAATACGCGAGAACGTTTACATAATATATACGTTACTCTTTGTTTTGGTTGGATTAGTTTCATTCTCGTGGCTTATACTTGCCGATAAATCAATGCTTAAGAATACTGATTCTTTTAATCAAATCTATCCGTTTCTAGTGTGTCTACGCAGATCTGTTAAGAATTTTGTATTGCACGGCCGATTCGATTTCTGGTCATGGAGCATAGGGATCGGGAACGATACACTCTATAACTTAGGGTTCATTATTTTTGATCCATTTAACTATGTAACTATTCTCTTCCCATTTGACCAACTTGAATTGGGATATTCAATAACTGAGTTCCTCAAGTTATATTGTGCCGGACTTGTGATGATATCTTTTCTCAGATATCAGAAACACTCCAAATCCTTGTCACTCATTGGCGGTATAAGTTACGCATTTTCATCCTGGGGACTACGTGCTATAGCTCAGACCCAATTTCTTACTCAAATGGTGATATTCCCGCTGATAATTTGGGGAGTTGAGAAGATTGAGAAAGAAAGAAAGTCTCTTCTATTTATCTTTTCTGTCGCATTGTCTCTATTGACGAGTGTTTACTTTTCCTACATGAGTGGAATACTTGTTGTGGTGTACTTGATAACAGGATACGTTATACACTACGATGGCAAATCATTCAAAACCTTCGCCATGTACATAGCAAGATATGTTTCTCGCGCGATAACATCTGTGTTTCTGTCCGGTATAGCTTTAGTCCCTGGTTTACTGGCAATCCTCCAAGCTGGAAAGGGAGAAGAAATTGATTACAAGATTCTCCCTAAACTTAAGACAACCTTAGCCTATATTCCAGGATTTATCTCCAATTATGAGATTTTCGGACACTACTCTGCAGTATGCATTGGTGGTTTTTTCTTCGCTATGATACCGGCTATGGTGGTATGCTTTAAGAATAAAAAGTGTCGATTGCCTATCACTATGTTCCTGATATGTGCTGTCTTTCTATTTTTTCCGATCATTAACACTATATTCAACGGAATGAACTATGCTGTTGGAAGATGGTGCTACGGTATGGTGTTTTTTTATTCCTGGGCCGGTATTACGACATTCGAGCATTTTGAACGATCATCCAGCAATCAAATCAAGAAATACCTTCTAACAACAGCTGTTCTATATGGAATAACCATGATCGATCTGGTATTGGCAGGAATTGCAGCGTCGGTTATCAGCCGCGGATCATTCTACATATGTGTTATTACCATGTTCTTTGCTGCCATTACAAGTACTCTGCTGATAGTCCCCGACTCTGTAATCCGGAAAAAGGTGCGTAAAAATAGTTTTGTTATCCTTGTAGCGATCAATCTTTCAATCGGAATCTTTGTCTACTATTCCCCCAACATTACCACAAATCTACAGGATCACCGTATAAATAGGTTGTCGTATAGACAATACGGAAAATCATTATTGGCAGATTTTGATTCAGCGATTGATGATGATTTCTATAGAGTCGAGTATGCCGAAGGAGTAACTATTAACCCTGAGCGTGATACAACAGAATCCTACAATACAGCAGCAAACGAAAGCATATATTCCGATGTTCCTTCTGTATTCTCTTATTCATCCTTTATTGATCCGGCAATATTCGAATTCGACTCAACTGTCGGTATCAACAACAGCACGCGAACCAGAAACAGTAATAATGCCGGAAGAAGCCGCCTGAGTTTCCTGTTTGGTACCCAATACTATCTCGCGAGGGATCAACGCAAGGTGGATAATGCCCCTTATGGTTATGAATCGATAGGTCTGCGTGATGATACTATGGTTATGGAGAATTCTCACGATGTTGGATTAGGATATGTATTTCCCTATGTTATCTCATATTCTGATTATATGTCATACTCTTATCTTGAACGAGAACAGATACTGATGCAGGCTGCGGTAGTTCCTGATGATTATGATGGCATTGGCGAATTTATTGACGCAGATGATATCGTACTGAATACTGTAACTATTCCCTATGATATTTCAAGCACAAGCGGATTAGAACTTAACGGAGATACACTTAGGGTAACAGAAAAGAATGCATACATTGAATTATCATTCGAATCTGCATGTGAATCAGAACTGTATATTTACCTGTCAGGATTCTACAGGATCCCTAACACTATCAAGATGTTACAAGAAATGGAATTAGGTGATCAAATCTCCGCTTTCGACAGATTATCTTTTAATCTTAAACATCTTGGATATGAAGATAACTCATCATATGTTGTTAACATTAGTTGCGGAAGCAATGGCTGTACAATAAAGAACAATTATGGGTCAGCTCCTCAAGCTACTAATTTTGACGATTATCTGGGACACTTCGGATACTATGTGGCGAGTCCCAATAAAATAAAAATCAAGTTCAAGAACGTTGGAACTTATAAACTTGATTCTATTGAGCTTTTTGCGGTCTCTCAATCGGATTTTGATGAACAGGCTGCTAAACTTGTTGACAACAGATTCATTACCACCGAGATGGGTTCTGACAAGGTTACGGGATTCGTTGACAGTGATGGTGGTATTCTCTTCCTTAGCATTATCAACAACGGCGGTTGGTCGGTCTATGTAGACGGTAAAAAGACTGACATAATGAATGATATCAATATCTCGTTCATTGGTGTTGAACTGACCCCCGGTCATCACGATATAGAGTTGAGATATGAATGCCCGGGATTTAAGATCGGATGCATAATGACTATTCTCGGAACACTTGGGATCATCAGTTTGATAATTTATGAACGCAGGAAATACGGCCATCAGATTCAGCTACCTGAGTAAGGTTTATGGTTCAACGCGAGAGAATGAAGATTTAGACTATATAGATACAATCTGATAGAAATGATATTATTGTCCTACAGCCTTTAAGGTGTGGACACAATGAGAGGACGGTAATTTTGATGCCACATGCCAACAATAAGTACAGCATATTATTATTAACACACAATACAGCTGACAATCTTGGTGATATCATTATAGGCATTTGTGCCGAGTCCATAATCCAGACTGTTCTATCTAATCTTAGGATAAAGAATTATTCTATTGTCCACAGGGACTTGAACACGATAAACAGACGCTATCTTGATCTTCAGAGTGATTATCAGGAAGAAATAACGATCAATTGCATTAAAGAAGCTGACCTTATAGTTTTCGGTGGAGCACCTATTTTTAACTACTCAGTGGACGGTTTCGCTCCCAGGACTGCAAAAACGTTGGAAATAATAAAGAAGCATACCGATGCCCCGATAATCTTCTCATCAATTGGAATAGAGAAAGCTGATTACAACAATCAGCATTGTCTAAGACTCAAGAAAGCAATTCAAGAATCAAACATCATACAAATTACAACAAGAGACAATTTAGATGATTTGCGTTGGTATACAGAAGGAACCGATATCAGTATAGATCTAGTATCTGATCCGGCAGTTTTTTCCGGAGAGATTTTTGATATAAAACGGTCAGTATCTGTTTCAGACCGATTGATCAATATATTTGTAATTAGAGGCGCCTCTTTTAAGAGTAACAAGATCCCTTTTACCGAGAAGGATTATGTCTCAACGATAAAAGCGTTGATCGAATTGCTTAAAAAGAATGGGTATGATTACAGATTAATGACTACAGGAACACATGTTGATGAAGCATTTTTGGCAAAGATGTGCATCGAACAATGTATCCCAACTGAAAAGATAATTCATAATAACAGTACAAGAGATCTCATGCAGTCCATAAGCGGGTGCAGCGGAATGATCGCCTGCAGGCTTCATGCCAATATTCTGGCATATTCTGTCGGTACCCCATGTGTCGGTCTTGTATGGAATCCCAAAGTTAAAGCATTCTATGCATCCATCGGATATGATAGTCGAGCAATTACGCATGATGAATTCTCTCCGGAGATTATTCTTAAGCATCTGCAGAATGCAATCTCAGAATCAACCAACCATAATGATGAATATAGAGATACGGTATATCGTTCACTGTTTTCCGGAATAAAGAGAAGTCTGGGACTTGGTGATCTCAATATTGCACCATATAGTCACAATAAGCTTATCCATAAACTTAACCGCTATAGAGTAGATGATACGTATAAAAGCCTTGAATGGCGCTTATCACGTATGTCCTTTGCTTACAATAAACTAGTCAGTCAGAATAAAGAGCTGAATAACAAGCTTAATAAGTTGCAGAATGGACAGTAAACAAAGCTACTTACTCTAAGTTGTTAGCGTCGGGCATATTTAACCACTCCCGCGTCGGACAAAAATCGCCAATATCAGTCAGATAAAAATAACCAACACATCAGCTGATAATAGATTTTGTTTATTTGTTCTTTGCTGCCGCAGTGGTTATGGAGTACGTCTCCAAGTTCTTTCCGCGATAGCTGTCGCCTTTAATCACGTAGACTACGGCATCGTCTGAATACGGCGCTTCTTTAGCGCCAGCTCGGCGCTAATTCTTGCGCCACCAAAATCGGCAATTGTTGCGCCACTTTCGTCGGAAACACCGTGCCATTCCTCCTGCAGATATAATATCTGCACGTTCGTATTGAACGAATAAATAACGGAGGT
>CAMODL010000012.1:0-64042 GCA_946611435.1 uncultured Clostridia bacterium | reverse complement strand
CCAGTGCTGTAACCGCAATTAAAATTTCTTTTCTCTTCATTTTCATTTACCTCGTGACGAAAGTTTGGCTATTACCAAATCTTATGCTTTACACATTTATGACGACTGTGCGAGATCATAAAAGAGAACATTTTTTCATCACTCATTTACCTTTCATTCTTGCTTATATTCTTATATCTTCTTCAGATGTCTTGTTGCAATCTTTTACCTTTTCGATTGCTCTTGCTTGTTAGTATATTGATATACAATATACTCATTTTGCAATGATAAGGAATGATAAGGAATGATAAGGAATGATAAGGAATGATTATGCAAAATGACACCCATATTAATATGATTATATATTCTGATTCTTAAAAGTAAACAAAAATATAGATATACAAATATACATACTTTTATTAGTTTCCGTCTTTTCCGAGATCAGCCTTCGGCATCTCGGAAAACTCAGCATTAAAATCATCTACATTGGTTATCATAGGCACTCTCAGCATAGTTATCCGATCTAATTGGATAAGACCTTGGCCTTTATTCATCTTAACATGCGGCACATCTACACCCGTTCCAAAAGTCGCAGTGATTATGTTCGATTGTGCATTACCTAATAACACCTTTGTCAAATTAGATCTTGTTGTTGCATTTATATTCTCTGTGCCAGCAGATTGCATCACGATCATCAAATGGATGTTACTCTGTCTTGCAAGCACACTGATATTCTTAACTACTCTCTCAAGTTCTTCCTTTTGCTTTTTATCAACCGACGATAATAATGATATATATTCCTCAATAACAACAAGCATCGGTTTATATCCAATATCAATAGCAAGTGCTTGCGGATTCTTATCTAAAATAGGTTGTAACTTTTCCATCCTCAGATTCATCTCAGATTCAACAGAGTGAAGTCTATCGATAATATCATCTATCTCATACACATAATCACTGTAGGCCCGATAGAGACCATAAGAACGCTTAATATCACATATAACAATATCCCATTCTTTTACTATTGCCTGAATGACTATCTCATTTGCAAGATAAGACTTGCCGGATCCACTTGCTCCGCTAATCAAATAATGAGGATAATCATTAATGTTTACCACATGCTTACGATCAAAATACAACTCAATCGGCTTTAATGATCGAATCATTTTTATATACTCTGATATTGAATAACATTCCGCCTTGTATGTTTTTATATCTTCATAAGTAATAACAACTTCATTATTGTTAGGCGTAATATAATAATCCTCAACAACATATCTGTCTGGTAATGCTGTACTAAATGAATTCAAGTATCTTTCTATAATTGTACGTACACGCAGATTATCAAGTTTGATCTTTATAGTATTGTTACGAATCCTTATACTTGGTAACTCAGCAAATGCATTATCTACTTTACGGATATATGCACCGATCGACAGCAAATTATCCTCTATTGATAACAATAACAACCTGTCACTAATGTAGTTTTTAAGACCTTTATGTACAAATATCTTAATCAACAATTCACTTGTAATTATGACAGCTTCTCCAATCATGCTGTAAACACATATATCATCGATGATACTTATATGAAGACTATATTTATTAAATGCGAAGGCACTCACTAATAAGAGTGCCCCCACAATTAACATGGCAAGATAAAGTCTTCGTAAATGCCTTCTCTTGCTTACGATCATGTTACTACCTCTACTTCTGCTTCAACACTGAGATTAGTTGCATAATCGCCCCAGACAGTACACTTACCAATTCGCTTGAAGATAATCATTTCTTTACTGGAATACTTATCAACATCTTCTTCATCAACATCAGTAACACAATGCACCTTAAACTTCTCATAGATATTGCTGATAGTCGGATCTCCATAATCTGTTGCATCTTCTACAATGACTACATCCAAACTTACACAGCCTTTTTTCTCATTGTACTTTGCACTCTGGATCATAAACTTCTTGCCCTTCTGCCAGTTAGCAAAATCGAACGTCTGAAACATGTTTAACTTCTTCATAGTAATAATCTCCTTATATGTATTCTCGGATCTGCTCCGGTATTATTAATAAATATACTTTCGCCCATAATAAAAGACCGATGTTACTCGGCCTTAAAAACTGTATTGGAACTTCAGGTTTAATTGTTCTTGTGTACCACGAGGTGTACCATTCTTCTGGTAAATATATGAGTTTATATAGGTTTTTATCGAAGTAGATATTCTTACAAAGCCTTTATTTTCAACATATATCGGTTTTTATCAAGATATATGAGTTTATATAAAACGGCTGATTTTATATCGTCATAATAAAGGACGGAGGCGAAGTATGTCCCTAAATGGTTCGACAAAGAGTCTGAGAAAAAAGGCAACAACAGATCTTACTATAGGTGATCCTCTCAAGGTCATCCTCCTGTTTGCCGTACCCGTTTACCTGAGCAACATTTTTCAGCAATTCTACAATCTCACCGACGTTGCCATCATCGGCCACAAGCTCGGCGATGACGCGCTGTCCGCCATAGGATCCGTATCGATCATCTATGGACTTTTTAACTCACTGGCATTCGGCATGGGCAACGGATTCTCGATCGTAATATCCAAATACTTCGGTGCAGGCAAACCCAAAGAACTCAAAAAAGCAGTCTTTAACACCCTCGCGATCGCCATCGTGTGGGCTGTTCTGCTCACGATCGCGGGCTGCCTGTCGCTTCGCCCGCTTATGAAGCTCCTCAATACACCGGATTCGATCTTCGACAGTGCGTACAGTTATGCTCAAATCCTTCTGGCGCTCATCGTACTGCCGTTCGCTTATAATGTGCTTTCCGGAATGCTCCGAGCCATCGGCAATTCCAGGGCTCCGCTGTACTTCCTGATGATATCGGTCATGACCAACATCGTGCTCGACCTTCTGTTCGTCTACGGTCTCGATAAGGGACTGCCCGGTGCTGCCATTGCTACAGCTCTTTCCCAGGCACTTTCCTCAACGATCTGCCTTATCTACATTCTCCTCAAGGTCCCCGAGCTGCACTTCAGCCGCGAAGACACGGTATTATCGCGTACGATGATCTCAGATCTGTTCTCGGCCGGCATATCATTCGCGATGATGTTCACGGTCGTCAACGTCGGAACAGTCGTCCTCCAGCGTGCAATCAACGGCTTCGGCGAGGACACGATCGCTGCTCACACAACTGCACGTAAGATCTCCGAGCTCTGCATGATGATGGTCGGAACAATGGCAACTGCAATGGCTACTTTCGCCGGACAGAACTACGGAGCCGGCAAGTTCGACCGCATCCGCGAAGGCCTCAAGAAGACCCTCTTCTGCTCCTTCGCCATAGCTTCAGTCCTGATCATCTTCATCTACACCCTTGGCGGTCTCATGGTAAGGCTCATCTCCGGATCATCCAACAGCGACATAATCGACACCGCGACCTTCTATCTCAAGGTCGACCTGCCGTTCTACTACGTTCTCGCAGTCGTTCTGATCACGAGGAGCACTCTCCAGGGCGTCGGCTCAAAGCTCGCCCCGATCGTCGCAAGTCTTATGGAACTCCTCCTGAAGGTCTTCACCGCCGGCTGGCTTGCCAAGAAGCTGGGCTACACGGGCATCGCCGTTTGTGAGCCTATCGTCTGGACAGTCTGCGCGATCTACATCCTGATCGTCTTCTTCAACAACAAAGACATAAAGAAGTCATCGCCCCACTCCCGGGTACAGACTTCAGAGCCGGAGACTTAAGCCGTTTATTGGCAGTTCCCGCATCATTCAGCAAGCGAACAAAGTACACAGGCGAGTGGGACTCGCACATTCTTCCGGCTACAGTTCGCAGGCGCGAGTATCTTCCGCGCACCCTCTCGCCGGCCGCACAGCCTGTCGGCGTGCTACTCGAAGGCGAGTGGGGGATTGTGTCGAACGATTACGCAGCCGCGGAGCGGCGAGGACCTGAGTGAGACATAATACCCCACTCGCCCCTCACCCCATCAACACTGTATTCTTGATGTACTTGGAGGTCTCGCTGTAGAGAGCGCAGAAGTAGAGCCAGTAGGGGTAGTCGCCGTAGTTGCCGGATTCCATTACGTAGACCTGGCCGTCGATGGTGACCTCGCCCCAGAAGTGCTGGGCGCCGACGCCGCCGCTGCGGCCGCGGGATCCGAGGATCATGTTGGCATCGTAACCGAGCCAGCACATCATCTCGATCAGAGCGCCGTTGTACTGGGCGCACTGGCCTGCACGACGCTCGAATACCGCCTCGGCGTAGCCTGCACCGCCGATGGCAGACCATGCGGCGGAGGAGTTGGCGTAGCGGACGTTCATGTGGATCCACCAGAGGGTGTAAGCGACTTTCTGACCGGGCGTCCAGCTGGGCTGGAAGTGAGAGGCGGCGAATTTCTCGATGACCTTGATCTCACGCTCGGATATGTAAACGACCTGAGATGTCGTTGTGGCAGACTTTACGTCATATTGTGTATAGAAGTTATGAGGATACAGATTCGTAACGGAGTCGAGTCTCTCGATGCCCGTTCTGATGGAGCCCCAGGAGGCGAATTCGATAAAGTCGCTGTCGAATTCCACACTGCCCACGTCTATATGCTCGCCGCAGATTACGCCGTAGTTGGCGCATTTGGTCTTAAACTCGGATGAGTCGGCAAATCCCGTGAACAGTCCTTCGACGCCGATACCCCATGACAGTTTGTCCTTCCAGTAACTCATTCCGTACTCGTCGGGAGTACGATCGAGGAAAACGGTATAGAAGACCGTGATCAGCTCTTCGGGGGTCATCTCGTCGGCCTTCTTCAGGAATTCCTGGCTGAAGAAGAATCCGTATGCGACCTGCTTGCCTGTCATTGTCTGGGCGGCAAGCTCGTGTGTCCACTGGTTGAGTCCCCAGTCATCCACTTCTCTTCCAAGGCACTCCGAATATAGCGCCTTAACGAATGTGATCATGCCCTCGGTGGGATCAGGGATCTCGGTGGCTGTTCCGTTGCCACCGGACTTTATGCCGTAAGCCAAACAAGTATTCGCCCACTCTGCGGAATCGTAGAATCCCGTTCTGATATCGGTGCGTGATACCCCCTCTTCGAGCTTGGCAGTCCATGTGGCGATACCTTCCGGATCAGGCTCACGGTTGAAAAAGAGTCTGTAGAGTATCGTGAGGTATTCCTCGTTGCTAAGTGTCTTATTCAGGAATTCCTGACTCTCGAAGAACCCTTCGGCGACTTCGCGTCCGTTCATCTCGCCGCGCGACAGCTTGCTGCACCAGTCTTCATAACCTGCCTGCTCAGCTTCACGGGACAGCACAGTCGTATAAAGGCGCGCAACAAAGCCTCCAAGCCCTTCGGTGTCGGGTGTGAACGTCGGATCGTTCTCCACGGGAGCAGGTTCACCGTAGACAATGCTGTATGTGCCGTCTCCGTTAAGTACATAGTAGTAGTTACCGGTGGTGCTGTTATTTGCCTCATCCTCGGCACTTGTGCCGGTCTCTTCCGTAGGATCGCCGGTCTCGTCGGAAGGCTCGGCCAGGACGGAAGAAGGAAGTATGGCAATGACCATCAGCAGACTGATCACCTTAACATAAAACTTACGAGTATTCATCTTGCACCCCTTCCCGTAAAGATCTGCTTTACCGTTCTGAGAATGATCTTGATGTCCAGACCCATATTCCAGTTGTTGATATATTCCTTGTCAAGATTGACGACTTCCTCGAAGTCCTTGATATCGGAACGGCCGCTGATCTGCCAGAGTCCGGTGATGCCGGGCTTGATGGACAGACGCGCCCTGTGATGCAGTTTGTATTTCTTGTATTCGTCGACCGTCGGGGGTCTTGTTCCGACAAGACTCATATCGCCGCGCAGGACATTAAAGAACTGCGGGAATTCGTCTATGCTCGTGCGCCTTATGAATGCACCGATACCGGTCTTCATCTTGCCGTCAGGAGTCTTGCGGTTGCCGATAACACGAGGGTCAAAATCGAGCTTGAACATCATGTCATCCTTGATGGTATTCTCGGCAAGCAGCTCGTCCTTACGCTCATCTGCATCAGGATACATACTCCTGAACTTGTACATCTTGAAGACACGGCCGTTCTTACCGACGCGCTTCTGCGAATAGAAGATCGGACCCGGAGATTTGATATAGATAATGGGACCCAGGATTATGGTGAGTATCACCGTAAGAAGGATTCCGACGATGGAACCTATTATATCGAAAACCCTCTTTGCTATAACCTGGTACAGCGCCGCGGTGTTGGCAGTCGTCGTAAGGACAGGATACCCTCCGACCTTCTCCATTATCCTCTGTCTTCCGTCCTTCTTCTCGGTTGCCGTGAAGTCGAGAACACTGTGGACAGGAATACCCATATTGCTGAACATATCAACATATCTTCCCTGATGTCTCTCTCCGGGGATTGCTACAAACAGTTCATCTACCAGATGGCGGCACAGGAATTCCGGAATGTCATCACCGACCGTCAGGACCTCAATGGTATTGTATCTGGTCCCTACATCGGAACTGTCTCCGTCAACAAGCCCGATACCCGAATAAGTAAATGATCCGTGGTTGGAGGATATGAGCCTCTGCATTATCTCGGCAGCACGATTTCTGGTCGTGATGACCATCATGACACGTCTGCCGCCCTTAAGGCTCATCAGATAACGCTTATAGAAGACTCTTGTTATGTATGAGAATATCGCATACGAACCCATCATGAGAAGGGTGAATACACGCGAATACGTGGTACCGGTCTTCATTACGAAGAGGAACACTGCCATCGCCGCCATCATGATGATAACGTGCTTGACCGTGGCAATGAATTCGAGATAATAGCCGCGCTTCAATACATTCTTGAAGGTATTGAACATTACGGCAGATGCGAGATCGACACCGGACAGGAAGAGCCAGAGATAGAGGTAGTGTCTGAGAAGATCCGACTGTGAGGGATTGATATAACTGTAGAATCCCAGCGCGAAGCCTCCGCCGAGACACAAGAGATCTAACAGTATGAAGTCCCAGTGTTTGAGCCAGCCCCTAAGAACTCTCGTATACATTAAGGCTCATTCCTCCTTATAACAGATTCTGTTAAGTTTAACATCATTGGGCACAAAAAGCATCTAAATAATAATTATATATTATATGTGGCAAGAAAGGACAGTCATCTTACCGTCCAGAATGAGCTTGTCGGAACCCGCCGGAACGAAGATCGTCTCACCGGCCTTCAGCTCTGCCTCGGTATCTCCGCGCCTGACGCGGCCGCTTCCTCTTACCACGGCAAATGCCATAAAGACACTGTCGCTTAATTCAACGGTTACGGGACCTGTCACATCATAAACCGAGCTCTCGAAATACTTGCAGCGGCAGACCGTTCTCATCTGTCCGTCCTCGTCCGCATTATCTATCGCATCCTTCGGCAGTTCGTACTTACCGTAGTTGATGACCTCGAGAGCCTTCTCAACATGAAGCTCTCGCTTATTGCCGAACTTATCCGCTCTGTCGAAGTCATAGAGCCTGTATGTAACATTACTGCTCTGCTGTATCTCGCATATGAGATTGCCTGCTCCGATGGCATGAACGGTCCCGGCAGGAATATAGAAAACGTCTCCCGGCTTGGTCGGATAGAAGTTCATGATCTCCATGATGGTATTATCTTCTACCCGTCGCTTTACTTCCTCGCGCGTCACATCCTTATTGAAACCTACGTAAAGACCGGCTCCCGGTTCGGATTCAACGACATACCACATCTCATTCTTGCCGTATTCGTTCTCTTTCGACAGAGCATAATCGTCATCCGGGTGGACTTGTACAGACAGGTCCTCCCTCGCATCGATCAGCTTCATCAGAAGCGGGAAGGCCTGAAGCGGCTCACACTTCCAGCCGAGGACTGCCTTGCCGACAGTATCGATATAACGTGCAAGATCCATACCTTCATGCCTGCCTCCGGCGACTATGCTCCTGCCCGCCGGGTGAGCTGACAACAGCCATGCCTCGGCGATCTTCTCATAGTCGCATTCCATGTTGTACTTGTCGCGCAGTTTACTGCCGCCCCAGAGATAATCCCTGAAAGCCGGACGCAGCTTAACGAAGGACTCCGGCAATACCCCGAGCTGGCTCTCGCTTACATCATGTGACTCGGGATTCCTCGGAAGCCTCTCTTCCTCATGCAGATGTTCGCCGACGGAGATATCGACGATAACGGCTTCTTCGGTTCCTATGTTAGAGACCTGATGCCTGACTCCCGGAGCCAGATGGAAGCTGTCGCCGGGACCGGCTTTGCTGCTCTTACCGTTTATCACGATCACGACTTCTCCGGATAATACCGTCCAATTCTCGGTCCTGTTGCGGTGTGCATGCTCGTAGATCGTCTTACCGGTACTTAAGTGTACCGTCCGTATGTGGTGCGAGAATCCTTCCTCGAGCTGGATATAGTATCCCCACGGACGATAGGCGATCCTGCTCTTCTCACTGTAGGCGGCAAGTTCCGGATTATCCTTGATGATCTTCTTGAGTTCGCCGGATTCGCCTCGCTTACCTACATATATCGCGTCGTCGGTATTTACCAGAAGGACGTCCTCGAGGCCGTTCATGACTACGACCTGAGAAGGCGAGTCGTTGACGGCCGATACATTATTGCAGTTATTGTATATGGTAAGTCCCGTCGTCTTGAATTCAGTCTTGTCAAGATCTTCGAGGCTCGTTATCTCATCCCATCCGTAGCCTGCGCGGACCATCCTGATCTTCCCGGTATTCTCGAGAAGGCATCTCTCGACGGAGACGGATTCTATCGTGCTCAGGACTTCGCTTCTGTATATCGTGCAACCCGGAGCCTCGACTCGTCTGCCGTATGCCTTACGGCACTGGGTCAGTATCCCGGGATTGATCCTGCGCATCTCGTTTATGAAGGTGCCTGTCTGGAAGATGAGCATCCCGAGATTCCTGTAGACGGGAGCTGATGCCTTGAGGGAAGATATGTCCGCAGGCTTTTCGATAAAGGCCTCACATGAACCGTCCTCGCCGACACCGGTCAGGTAGCCGTAAGCGCTGCTGGGATTCTTATCTTCTATTCCCATAAGTGCGACAGCCCCGGATGCGGCATACTCCTTGGCGAGCAATATCGAATCCTTGTAGTGATCACCCGACTCGATAAGATGGTCGGAAGCTACGACAAATACATATTCTGAAGGCTGAAGGTCAAGGAGAGCCAGAACGATGGACGCAGTCGTCCTTCTGGGCAGAGCCTCGTAGATACACCTGTAGGATGCGCCTCTGAAAGCCTTCATCTGATTCTCTACGATATCCTTGTGTTCTTCTCCCGTGACGATTATGAATTCGTCGCAGAAAGAAAGGTTCCGCGCTACCGTCTCCTGGAACAGCGAGTGATTGCCTCGGATCCTGATAAACTGTTTGGGGCAGTTCCTTCGCGATAACGGCCACAGCCTCTCGCCTTTACCCCCTGCAAGGATTACACATTTCATAAGAACATTTTATATCAATCGTACTTTTTACGCACCCGCAGATTCCACCATATCCCGATCGTGTCGGTAAACATCTTCCATATATCCCTGAAACGGATCCTTCCGAAGGACTCTCCGCGCTTGAAATCTATCCTGACCGGCATCTCCTTAAGTGAAGCTTTCTGCCTCGAGCACAATGCCAGTATCTCTATATCGAATGCATAGCCGCGCGTTCTGAGCTTGCCTGCGACGGACTTGATGAGCTCGCCGCGATAGAGCTTGATACCTGTCTGTGTGTCATGGCACTTAAGCCCGAAAAGCACCTTGAGCATGATATAGTAGCATCTCGAGAATACCCTTCTGGCAAACGGATAGACTAACTTGGAATCCTTGTGCATCTTGCTGCCGAGAACTATGTCGCAGCCGCTGTCGCGCATTGCCTTAAGATAATCGGGCACGTGGTCGGGATCGATATCCAGGTCGGCATCTATGAATCCGATGACATCGCCTTCAGCATGAGATATTCCCTCGATAATGGCACCGCCCTTGCCCCGGTTAACATCATAAGAGACCGGCTTAACGGATGCTATGTCCTCACCTGCGCGCATTATCTCGCTGCCGGTGTTATCCGGGCTTCCGTCATTTACGGGTATGATCTCATAGGGCTCGCCGATCGACAGCAGCGCTCCGTTTATCGCGATCAGATTCTCGTAGATGTGTTCCCCTTCCTTATACGCGGGGACGACCAGACTTAACAATACCTGTCCTCCGATTCCTTATTACCCGGAAATTATACACCATTCCCGGGCGAAAACGATATACCCCCGGCAGATCAGAAGTGACCGCCGCCTCCGCCGCTGTGGCCGCCTCCGCCGCCTCCGCCGTGACCGCCGCCGCTGCTCGAATAAGTAACGGTCACGGTGCGGTTCCTGAACTTATCTGAAGTTCCGAGATTAACGAATCCCTGTCTGTAGTGAGCAGTGTCCGGACGCTTGTCGAGCTTATTCTTCCTGAAGAAAAGGATCGTCAGGACAAAGGCTGCTGCCAGCGGAACAACAAGGCTTAAGAAGTAAGTGAAGATTACGCCTCCGCCGTGCCAGTTGTACCCGTCAAGATCGTCCAGGATATTATTGACTGTCCTCGAATACCGTTCTTCCGTCAGATCGCGTCTATATCGCCCGAAGATGGAATTACATTCATCATCATCCAAAGTAAAGTAAGCAGTGCCGTATGTGTAGATCCAGAAGAATCTTCTTCCCGGTGCGTCTTCAGTCAGGTCGATCATAATGACTATACCCGAATTATCCCTGAAGGAGGAATCAATACACTCACTCTTATACATATCGGAAGCGACCCTCGCATAATCATCATTATCATCCGAGTAGCCGAAGCCGTTATGTTTTGTCGTAAATATCACTACATTGATATCCTTGTCATCGCTGAGTCTCTGAGCATTGCGTTTGATGGTCCTGATCTCTTCGGGCGTAAATATCTTTGCCTCATCGTTGACAAATACATACTTATCCGCGTGCGTATTCATCAGGATATAGATTCCGGTACACAGTATGATGATCGCCACCATAAGCGAGATCAGACCGATCGATACAGCGTTGAGTTCGGCCATTATGCTCTTCTTGTAGTCTTTGGTCCGCTTGACCGCTATGCTCTTCTTGCTCATCCGACCATACCTCCCAGTATAAGTCCGACGATCAGTCTCATGATCACGGCAGTCGCGCCAAGAACAAGGAAGAAGAACAGTATCTTCTTGAGGCGGCTGACAGGCACGATACCCGCTACTTCTCCTGTCTGTCCGTTCATGGCGAACTCATAGTCTTTTCCGAGATACTTGTAGTGCAGGAACCACACGGGCATGAGCGCATAGTCCGCTGTGGGATCGGTAAAAGTGTTGTGTCTTTCCTTGATCCTCACTTCGGTATACTTGTCGGTCGACTTCTTGAACTCTTCATCCATGTATTCCTCTGCCCTCTTCCTGATCCTCGCCTTAAGATCATCGGCATTCCTGTCGAACCTGTCAGCGAAGAATCCCGGAAGATACGCAGGATTATACGGTATCAGCTCACTGTAGTCATAAGGCTCTACAGCCTCCATCAGATCATCGTCGATCCTGGTCTCGGCATCGAGAGGTATCTTCTTCCAGCTGTACTTTCCCTGCCTTGTTACGTCAAAATACTCGGTAGTCGTCACAGTCTTGCTGCCTGTCGTCACAACGTGCCTTACCGTACCCGTCGCGCCCATATTCATCTCACCGTCTATATCGAAAAGCCAGAATGGGACATAAAGGCCGATCATCTTGGAGATATTCTTTGCCGATGTGAATCCGAACGGAGTCTTACGTCCCCCCTTGCACCAGTTGAGGAACTTCTGCTCGGCCACATTGCGTCCGTATGTAAAAGGAATGATGTACTTGGGTCTGAAACTGCTGGACAGTCTCTGCGATACAAGTGCCGGCGATCCGCAGAACGCACAATACGAAGCGCTGGTATTACGGTCAGCCACGACTACGGCACCGCAGCTGTTGCAGATCAGTTCCTGCGCGTTCTCGATATCATCATATTCTGTCTCCGGCTCATCGGCCATGCCGCGGTCATAGGCTTCTTCTGCTGCCGTCGCTTCTTCTCCGAGATCGATCCCGGATCTCAGGACATTCTTATTCGCTATGACCGAATCGGTTCCCGTAACCTTGTCTTCGGAGAACCTGGCAAGCGACTGGTCCGTTATGGCAGGATCCGTGGGAAGAAATGAAGCACCGCAATAATCGCAGGTCAACTTCTGCAGATCAGCGTCGAAGATCAGGTTCGCACTGCAGTTCGGGCATTTTATCGTGTCTGCCATTATCTGTCTCCCTTATAACTTTTTCGAGTATATGATAACAGATAATGTCGTTTTTATCTCAGTTTGATACGTTATTCAGATACTTGCTTATCTCATCGAGGTAGGTCTGTGCGAGGTCGGACAGGGAAGTGTCTTTACGCATGATATAACCGATCTCCATATTGCTGTTCTTGTTCTCTTCATCAGGCTCGAAAGGTATCGCAGTGTAATCATCACCGTTAAGCTCCTCACAGATGATACCCGAGCAGAGAGTATAGCCGTTAAGTCCGACCATAAGGTTAAGCATGGTGGCTCTGTCACAGGCCTTGATCGTCCTGGGGTACTCATTCGTACTCAGGATCTCTTCGGCATAGTAGAACGAGCTTGAATCGCCCTGTTCGAACGACAGGTTCGGATACGGCTCGAGCTCCTTGAGCGTTATAGACTTGTTTCCCGCGAGCGGATGAGTCTTGCTGATATATACAAATGCGCTGCAGTTTGTGAGCGGCCTGAACTCAAGATTGTTGCCCGCAAGCAGCTTAAGGATAGCCTTGCGGTTGAAGTCACTGAGATAAAGGATACCGATCTCGGATCTGGTGCCGGCTACATCCGAGATAACATTACGTGTCTCTGTCTCTCTGATCGCGAATTCATAATTATCGGTACCATAGTGGCTTACCATCTCGACGAAAGCCTTGACTGCAAAAGAATAGTGCTGGGCCGACACGCCGAACTTCTTCTTGATGTTGCCGCCGAAGCCGTACTTGGCCATCATATTCTCATACTGTCCGTAGACCTGACGCGCATATCTTATGAATTCTTCACCGTCGTTTGTGAGAGTAGTGCCGCGGCCGGTGCGGTTGAATATCTTGATGCCGAGCTCCTTCTCGAGCTCCTTGATGGCACCCGTCAGAGAAGGCTGTGCCACATAGAGCACCTCCGACGCCTTATTAAGTGAACCCGTCTCCGATATTACGATAGCATAATGCATCTGCTGTATGGTCATAGTCGCCCCTCCGCGCCTCGTTCGTCCCCGGACGGTACCGAAGTCCTACGAGTTTGATAGGTTTTTACATAATATAAAGGACTCACGCGATGGTGTCAACTGACCGATCTTAGTCTGAATAACAAAAATCAAATGCCTTAAATGCTTGATCTTCTTGAAAGCCTACAAAATCAGTAGTATTATAGGAACATCTCTTTACGAAAGGTCGATATTATGAAGATCTCCACCAAAGGTCGCTACGCGCTTCGCATGCTCGTCGATCTTGCCGATCACAGAGGCGAAGGATATATAGCACTCAAGACGATCGCCGAGCGCCAGGATATTTCCAAGAAATACCTCGAACAGATCGTTCCCATCCTCACCAGGTCAGACATTCTCCTGACCAACCGCGGATTCCAGGGCGGCTACATGCTCGGCAAGGATCCGGCGCACATCACTGTCGGTGAGATCCTGCGTCTGACCGAGGGCAGTCTCGAGATCGTCAACTGCATCATATCCGACGGCAGGAACACATGTAGCCGAAGCGCCGACTGTCCCACACTTCCCGTCTGGGCAGGTCTCAACAAGGTCATCAACGACTACCTCGACAGCATCACTTTGCAGGACATCGTCGACCAGGCGGCGGAACATTTCGCCAATGACTATATGATCTGAATACCTCCGGCCTGAGCATTGAAGCTCAGGCTTTTTTGTTGCTCACGGGAACGCCGACACACAAAAAAGCCTGCCGCATCTGAAGCGACAGGCTTTCGAGTATCTTCACAATATGTTTGCTTATCAGTTCTCGGAGAACATAGGTGTTGACAGATATCTGTCACCTGTATCAGGCAGGAGAGCAACGATGTTCTTGCCTGCGAACTCAGGTCTCTTGGCAATCTGTGTTGCGGCCCATACAGCTGCGCCTGCGGAGATACCTACAAGGAGACCTTCCTTACGTGCAAGCTCGCGGCCTGTAGCGAAAGCATCCTCATTCTCAACTGCGATGACCTCGTCATAAACATCCGTGTTAAGTGTATCCGGTACGAAGCCGGCACCGATTCCCTGGATCTTATGGGGACCTGCCTGACCCTTGGAGAGGACAGGAGAGCCTGCAGGCTCTACAGCGATAACCTTAAGGTCGGGATTCTTGCTCTTCAGGAACTCACCTACACCGGTGATCGTTCCGCCTGTACCGATACCTGCAACGAATACATCTACCTTGCCCTCGAGGTCTTCCCAGATCTCGGGACCTGTTGTTGCCTTGTGGATAGCAGGGTTAGCAGGGTTCGTGAACTGGCTGGGGATGAAGCTTCCCTCAGTCTGAGCTGCAAGTTCGTCTGCCTTGGCGATGGCACCCTTCATTCCCTTGGAACCGTCTGTGAGTACGAGTTCCGCGCCGTATGCCTTAAGGAGGTTTCTTCTCTCTACGCTCATCGTCTCAGGCATTGTGAGGATGATCCTGTATCCTCTTGCTGCTGCTACGGCTGCCAGACCGATACCCGTGTTACCGGAAGTAGGCTCGATGATCGTAGCGCCGGGCTTAAGAAGACCCTTTGCCTCTGCATCGTCGATCATTGCCTTGGCGATCCTGTCCTTAACGCTTCCTGCCGGGTTAAAGTACTCGAGCTTTGCAAAAACGTTAGCGCCCAGATTATGCTTGGAGCTGTAGTTGTTGAGCTTAAGGATAGGTGTGCCGCCGATAAGATCTGTAATCTTCTGATATACTGCCATTTTAATATCCTCCTGATATAGCCGTCGGACTTGATGCTTGTATTTCCTACAATGCCTACGGTTTTTATAGGATTATTTTAAGTACACCTATTTATGTTGTCAATAGGCTTTTTCGAAAATAACCTCCGCCTTCTGTTATAGCCGCAGCCTATAACCCAGTATCGACCTTTGAATATGGCACGTTGCACTCAAGGGCCTTACAATCGACTCATAAATCAAACGGAGCACCAAGAGCCCCGACGATACCAAAGAAAAGAGGTACAAAACAATGGCTTACACTTACAACAACAACTACAAGTTCGAGACTATCCAGCTTCACGCAGGACAGGAGAATCCGGATCCCTCTACAGATGCAAGAGCAGTTCCGATCTATCTGACATCTTCTTACGTTTTCCACAACTCCAAGCACGCAGCTGACAGATTCGGTCTTCGCGATGCAGGTAACATCTACGGAAGACTTACAAATCCTACACAGGGCGTCTTCGAGGAGAGGATCGCAGCACTCGAGGGAGGCGTTGCAGCATTGGCAGTCAGCTCCGGCGCAGCAGCCATAACCTATGCGATCCAGGCAGCCGCTCACGCAGGCAACCACGTCGTAGCGGCTAACAACATCTACGGCGGCACATTCAATCTCCTGAAGCACACGCTTCCTGATTACGGTATTGAGACTACTTTCGTTGATCCGTTCGACGAGGCCGCTGTAGAAGCAGCTTTCCGTGACAACACATCAGCAGTTATCATCGAGACACTCGGCAATCCTAATTCCGAAGTAGTCGATATCGAGGCTATTGCCAAGATCGCTCACGCTCACAAGGTTCCGCTCATCGTTGATAATACTTTCGCTACTCCTTACCTCGTAAGACCTATCGAGTACGGTGCAGATATCGTAGTTCATTCCGCCACAAAGTTCATCGGCGGTCACGGAACGACTATCGGCGGTGTTATCGTTGATTCCGGTAAGTTCGACTGGATCGCAAGCGGCAAGCACTCCTGGCTCACAGAGAACAATGTCAGCTATCACGGCGTAAGCTTCGCACGCGACGTAGGAGCCGCTGCATATGTTACATATATCAGAGCTATCCTGCTCCGTGATACGGGCTCAACACTCTCCCCCGTTCATGCTTTCGTATTCCTTCAGGGACTTGAGACACTGTCTCTTCGTGTAGAGCGCCATGTGGAGAATGCTCTTAAGGTAGCTCAGTTCCTGGCATCACGTCCCGAGGTCGAGAAGGTCAACCATCCCTCACTTTCAACGGATCCCAAGCAGCAGGCTCTGTACGCCAAGTACTACCCCAACGGCGGCGGATCCATCTTCACCTTCGAGATCAAGGGCGGTGCCGCTGAGGCTCAGACATTCATTGACAAGCTCAATCTCTTCTCACTCCTCGCTAATGTAGCAGATGTTAAGTCGCTCGCTATCCATCCGGCTTCAACGACTCACTCCGAGGACAGCGAAGAAGAGCTTGCAGAACAGGGCATCAAGCCTAACACCATCCGTCTGTCGATCGGAACCGAGCATATCGACGATATTATTGCCGATTTAAAGCAGGCTTTCGAGAGCTGATACGCGCTTCGGGTCTGCCGTAAGTGTAAGAACAAGGGCTGCATCATCATCTGATGCAGCTTTTGTTTTCCGGGGAAGCCCCGACGGATTAAGAAGGTCTGTCACCACAAAACACAACAACAAAAAGAAGGTGTTTCCCGAACGGAAACACCTTCTTCGATTATACGGGTTAATAATTACCTCTTGCGCTTTCTTGCCGCTTCTGACTTCTTCTTACGACGAACAGAAGGCTTCTCGTAGTGCTCTCTCTTACGGACTTCCGCAAGGACACCGGATCTGGCGCATGAACGCTTGAAACGACGCAACGCACTGTCAAGGGTCTCATTCTCCTTAACTCTGATCTCAGACATTTTCATCTCACCCCTTTCGTGCGTGGCATAACGTGCATATTATAACCGCGGGACATGGATACGTCAAGGAAAAGTGATATCAGTGCTCAGGCAGCGTAATTATGCCGCCGCCGATGACGCGATCCTCCTCATCGTAGAAGACCGCTGACTGTCCCATCGGACGAGATCCATGTGCGTAAAGCAACACCGGCAACACCCGGTTAAGGTTTTTATTTTTCGTTACCATTTCCGTTACCAAGCGGCGTTTTTCAGCCTTGGGTAACGATTCGGGTTACGATTCTCGAAAAACGTTACCATTTCCGTTACCCGACGGGGATTATCGGCCTCGGGTAACGATTTCGGTTACGCTTCTTGAAAAACGTTACCACTTTCGTTACCCGACGTCATTTTTCGGCCTCGGGTAACGATTTCGGTTACGTTTTTTATTTTTCGTTACCATTTCCGTAACCAAGAGGCGCTTTTCAGCCTTGGGTAACGATTCTGGTTACGATTTTTTGAAAACGTTACCACTTTCGTTACCCGACATCTTTTTCCGGCCTCGGGTCACGAATATGAATTCAAGACCTTGGAACAGCTTCAGAAGGCTATGGAAGAATACATTGAGTACTACAACAACGAGAGAATTCAGGTCAAACTGAAAGGACTGACTCCTTGCCAGGCAAGGAATCAGTCCTTATACTCAATTTAAATCGTCCAACAAAGTGGGTTCACTTCACATGCCCTGCCGCCTTCAATAAATAAGCTGTCCACACCTCCTGATATTCCTACTTGCTCTTACGTGGTTTACTTTCATACATATGTCCTTTGCAATTCGTTTTCTTCACCCGTTATAGCATCCTCCTTTATGTCACAATAGGCATTATGCATATGGTATTTTCGAGCTGATAAGACTACAATGTGATTGCTTGATTCAAGTTAGAAAGAGGTTTTTAATATGAAGAAGTTTATTGCAATGCTTATGGCTGCGGTCATGGTCGCCGGATTCGCCTGCAGATGTTCCAAGAAGGATGATAAGGATAAGGCCGATGACATCACTGTCAGGATCGGAGCCCTCAAAGGGCCGACAACTATCGGCGTCCTCGGAATGACAAACGACGGTGTCACCGACGGTATCGAGGGAAAGTACGATCTTACGATGGCCACGGATCCTTCCGAGATTGCCGCAAGCCTTAATGCCGGCAATGTCGATATCGCACTTATCCCCGCCAATCTGGCAGCTAAGCTCTACAAGAATACAGACGGTGCAATCTCCGTTATCGATATCAATACACTCGGTGTCCTCTACTGTGTGACGGGAGATGCTTCCATAGCTTCACCTTCCGACCTCGAAGGCAAGACTATCGTTACTACAGGTCAGGGCAACACCCCCGAATATGCTATCAGATACATTATGGAAGCTAACGGCATCGAGGATTACGAACTTGACTTCAGATCCGAAGCGACCGAGATCGCTGCCCTTCTTGCAGAAGATCCCGACATCATCGCCGTTCTGCCGCAGCCTTTCGTTACAGTCGCATGCAGCCAGAACGAAGCCGTCTCCCCGGTTTTCTCACTCTCTGACGAATGGGATAAGACATCTGACGGGTCCAGGATGGTAACAGGTGTTACGGTAGTCCGCAATGAGTTCCTTGAGGAGCACGAAGGAAATGTCGCTCAGTTCCTCGAAGACCACGCCCGTTCCGTAGAAGCTACATCTGCTGATCTCGAGGCTGTCGCAGATCTCACTGTAGAGGCCGGAATCGTAGGAGCTGCTCCCGTAGCTGTGGCTGCTATTCCCAACTGTAATATAGTCTGCATCACAGGCGAAGAGATGAAGAGTTCGCTGTCAGGTTATCTGAGCGTGCTCTTCGACCAGGATCCGACCTCTGTAGGCGGCAGTCTCCCGGGCGATGATTTCTACTTCGTCGGTTAAAAGATGGCTTCGCCTGATAATAATAATCACGATCTGGCTTGTTATCTGGCAGCTCGCTGCTGTTCGGATAGATAACAAGATCATTATCGCGGGCCCTGTTGATACATTCAGGGCACTGACAAAACTTATCAAGACCCATGCCTTCCGGAAGGCGGTGCTCGCCACCGCTTCCAGGATCGCGTGGGGCTTTTTGTACGGAGCAGGATCTGCATTCATACTCGCTTGCCTGTCCTACAGATTCAAGCTCATCGAAGAGTTCTTCGCCCCTGCCGTCACAGTCCTTAAGGCCATCCCCGTTGTCAGCTTCATCATTATGGTGCTGCTGTGGTCAGGTCCCGACGTCGCGACTGTGATAAGCGCCCTGGTCGTCTTCCCCATGATCTACCTAAATGTTCTCGAGGGCCTTAAGAGCACCGACAACAAGATCCTGGAGATGGCGAACATCTTCCGTATCTCATGGTCCGACAGACTGCGCGCGATATATCTTCCCCATCTTAAGCCTTTTCTCTTAAGCGCTGTCTCGATCGCAGCCGGTATGGCCTGGAAGAGCGGGATAGCGGCTGAACTGATCGATCAGACGCAGGATTCACTCGGCAACGGTATGTACCGCTCCAAGATCAGCCTGGCAACGGCCGACATGCTCGCATGGACGGTGGCCGCGGTAATCTTATCGTTTGTTTTCGAGAAGCTTATCATCGCTGTTCTGACCCTTATCCTTAACCGCTCGACCGGCGCTTCATCACAAAGGAGGAAAGCCTTGTGAAGATCGAAGTCAATGATATCAGCAAGACTTATGACGGCAAGCAGGTTCTCACGAACTTCAATGCGGTCTTCGAGGACGGCAGCAAGACAGTCCTGACCGGCCGTTCGGGCATCGGAAAGACGACCTTGCTTCACATCCTGATGGGACTTGTTACTCCCGACAGCGGGACCGTAGTCTTATCCGGCGTCACGATGAACTGCGGCGTCGTTTTCCAGGAAGACAGGCTCCTCGAGAATCTTACGGCCGAGCGTAATATCTCACTGATCCGCCCGGCAC
The DNA here is from genome assembly GCA_946611435.1 of uncultured Clostridia bacterium. Classification (GTDB taxonomy): domain Bacteria; phylum Bacillota; class Clostridia; order Saccharofermentanales; family Saccharofermentanaceae; genus Saccharofermentans. The sequence continues at coordinate 44,205 of CAMODL010000012.1, read as the reverse complement.
CCGAAGTCGCTCAGATCCGGGCCGACCTTAAAGAGCTGATCCCCGATATAGATATGAATGCTCCCGTATCGACCTTCTCCGGCGGAATGAAGCGCCGTGTCGCGATCGTCAGAGCATGTCTGTCAGACTCGGATATACTCATTATGGATGAGCCGTTCACGGGGCTTGACGATAATGCGCGCCGGGACGTCCTCCGCTATATAGAAGAGCGTCGTGGCGGGCGCACTCTGATCATCGCATCACATATAACAGACGGATTAGAAGACTATAACAGGATAGAGATACCGGAGACAGAGTAATGGATCAGTGGGAGCATTTTGGCGCACAGCATCTGATCGCACTTCTGATCATAACGTCGGCTGTCTTCATGACACTGACATTATCGTCTCGCCTTATTGAAGCCCGACGTCTGTATCTGATCAGAGTTCTCGCAGTCCTGCTGTTCGTCCTCGAGATAACTCAGGATGTGATCCTCGTTCATCAGGGTTGGCAGATCCGCGATGCACTGCCTCTTCACCTTTGTAATCTGGGGATATTTGTAAATCTCCCGGCCGCGTTCGGCAAAAAGAGCAGCCGCCTTGTGTTGTTCTTCTCGGAGATATCGGCTGTTCTTATCCTTCCGGGCGCCTTGGGAGCACTGCTATTCCCCGACTGGAATTACCGTCCGATCTTAAGCTGGCTCCCTGTTATGTGCTTCTTTACGCATACACTGGAAGTCCTGATACCGCTGCTGCTCATGAAGTCCGGACGCGCCGAGGTGAAGATGTCTCACTTCTGGTTTTCTTATGCATTTCTCGGAGCGATCGTTCCTTTCATTTGGCTGCTCGACAGGAAGATGGACGTCAATTATATGTTTCTTATGACTCCGACTGACGACTCACCCTTGAAGTGGGTGTCGGACATCACCGGAGACAAGCTCTATCTTGTCGGACTCCTGTTGCTCCTTACGGGAGTGCTCGCAGTCGTATATCTCGCCGAGGTTGTTGTAAGGCGCAGGCACGCAACCTGACCGCAGATCCCGCGAAGACAAAAAGAGGTCGTCTCATAAAGAGACGACCCCTGTAGGTTCACTTAATATGGGACTTAGCCGATGATATCAGTACTCCGGCTCGAGCAGACCGTAGTTGCCGTCCTTACGGCGATATACTACGCAGACGGAATCCGTATCGGAATCGAGATATACCAGGAAGTTGTGTCCGAGCATCTCCATCTGGAGGATAGCATCTTCGGATGTCATCGGACGGAGAGTAAATGTCTTCCTTCTGATGATCTGATTGTCTCTCTCTACCTCATAATCAAAATCTGTCTCCTCTTCGAGGTAGGATACGATCTGCGGATAGTCCTTCTTCTTCTTAAGAAGCTTGGTCTTCTGTCGACGGATCTGAGATTCGAGCTTATCAACAGTCTTGTCTACTGCAGTAAGGATTTCCTCATCACGGGCCTCGGCTCTCAGGATCTTGTCATTCAACTTCAGTGTTACCTCTACTCCCATAAGGTTACCCTCGGGTCTGATGCGCACATTGAAGCTGCCTTCGTCTCCGAAATACTTGTCGAACTTGCTCATCTTGCTGATGATCTTGCCTTCAAGTCTCTGGCCGATCTTAATCCCGTTTCCCTGTGTGGTGATCTTCATAAAATCACATCCTTCCGTAATAAACTTCTAAGACGGAGATCCCCGCTCCTCGCGGTTACCACTGTCTTACTATAATTGTAAATCATTATTTATTAATTGTCTGTAAATGAATACAGAAAAATACTGCCCGTCTTTTTGTATAAAACGAGCAGTATCATTATGTCATAATATGTGGCAGTGTTCAGGCTTCCTCTGATGCCTCAGTTCCGTTATCTCGCGCATCTTCGGCAGGTGTCGTCGCAGCTGAAGCCTCAGCCTCCTCTACAGGAGCAACAGGGGTTGCCGGAGCAGGTTGAGGAGCAGGTACAACGGGCTCGACAGGAGCCGCTTCGGGAACAGATCCGACTGCAGCCGCTGTTGCAGTAGCATCAAACTTCGATCCGCATCTGAAGCAGAAATCATATTCCAGATTATTCTCCGTTCTGCAGACGGGGCACCTCTTGAGGCCTTTCTCATAGAGGATCTTGATCTCAAGGTCTTCTATGTCCTTCTTAAGGTTCGTGATGTTCTCGCACCTCTGGTTGATCTCCTTGGTCACATCCACATTCATATCCGTGTACTGACCATAGTAGAGTCTGCCGATCTGATCATAATAGCTTCTGATAGCTCTGTCCTTATCATCGATGTTCTTCTGGAACCCGGCTATTATCTTTGCTTTATTGTCGAAAAGGGCCATAACGAGACACCTCCTGTCATTAGTACGATAACACTTGGATTATAACGTATTCCGGGGGCTTTTTAAACCTCAGCGGATCACGCGGACCTTAAGAACACCGTCGATGGCAGCGATAGTAGCGACCATCTCATCTGTTGCCTTGGCACCGAGATCAAGGATCGTGTAAGCGTAATCTCCTCTGGACTTGCTGACCATGTCAGATACATTGATACCGGCCTGAGCGAAGACACCCGTGAACCTTGTGAGCATGTTCGGGATGTTCTTATGGCAAACAGTGATCCTGCCCTCAGCAGCGCAGATACCCGCACCGCATGCCGGATAGTTAACAGAGTGAGAGATATTACCGTTCTCGATAAAGTCTTTCAGCTCGTCAGCAGCCATCATGGCACAGTTGTCCTCAGACTCCTCTGTGGAAGCACCGAGGTGAGGCAGAACGATGATGTTCTCCTTGCCTGCAACGGTGTTGTTCGGGAAGTCCGATACATAACGTCTTACCTTGCCGGATGCAACAGCCTTGACCATTGCCTCCTCGTCGACCAGCGTATCTCTGGCGAAGTTCAGGAAGATGACGCCGTCCTTCATCTTGGAGATAGCATCATCATTGATCATGCCCTTTGTAGAATCAAGGAGCGGTACGTGGATCGTGATATAGTCGCACTCTGCATAGATATCTTCAACATTCTCGATGTGCTTAACGGCTCTGGAGATATTCCATGCTGCAGCGATGGAGACATAGGGATCATATCCGTAGACTTCCATGCCGAGAGTAACAGCGGCATTGGCGACCTTGGCACCGATGGCGCCGAGACCGATAACACCGAGCTTCTTACCGGCGATCTCTGTTCCGGCATACTGCTTCTTCTGCTTCTCTGCAGCCTTTGCAAGACCTTCCATATCGGCGTTCTCCTTTACCCATGAGGCACCGTCGATGATGCCGCGGGAAGCCAGGAGCATACCTGCAAGAACAAGTTCCTTAACGCCGTTGGCGTTGGCACCGGGAGTATTGAATACTACGATACCCTTCTCGGCGCACTTGTCGAGCGGGATGTTGTTGACGCCTGCGCCTGCTCTTGCAACAGCGAGGAGCGACTCGGGAAGCTCCATCTCATGCATGACCGCACTTCTTACGAGAGCGGCATCGCAGGAAGCAAAATCCTCAGTGATCTCATAGCCCTCACCGAGCCTGTCAAGACCGCACTTGGCGATCGGATTTAAGCAACTAACCTTTGTCATCTTCATTACTCCTTAAGAATTCTCTTCTTCGAACTTCTTCATGAAGGCAACGAGCTTTTCGACGCCCTCGATCGGCATGGCATTGTAGATGGAAGCTCTCATGCCGCCGACACTTCTGTGACCCTTGAGGTTAACGAAGCCGGCCTCAGTAGCCTCCTTGATGAACTTGGCATTCAGCTCATCGCTGTCTGTAACGAAAGGAACGTTCATGAGCGATCTGTCTTCCTTAACAACAGTACCGTGGAACATCTTGGAGCTGTCCAGGAAATCATAAAGGATAGCAGCCTTCTTCTCATTGTGAGCCTTCATGCCCTCGAGTCCGCCCATGGACTTGACCCACTTAAATACAAGTCCGCAGATATAGATACCGTAGCAAGGCGGAGTATTGTAGAGTGAATCGGCATCAGCCTGTGTCTTATACTTGAGCATCGTAGGAACATACTCGGGAAGATCGTCTCTGATGAGATCCTCTCTGATGATGACAACAACGACACCTGCAGGACCGACGTTCTTCTGAACGCCGAAGTAGATCAGACCGTAGTCAGATACATTAACAGGCTGGGACAGGATATCGGAAGACATATCTGCAACAAGAAGCTTGCCCTTTGTATTCGGCAGTGTCTTAAATGCTGTACCGTAGATCGTATTGTTGTGGCAGATATAAACATAATCTGCATCCTCGCTGATCGGCAGGTCAGAGCAATCCGGAATATAAGAGAAAGTCTTATCCTCAGAAGAAGCAATGGCATTAGCCTTTCCGTACTTCTGAGCTTCCTTCCATGCTTTCTTTGCCCACTGGCCGGTGATGATGTAATCGGCAACGCCGTTCTTCATCAGGTTCATGGGAACAGCTGCGAACTGCTGTGAAGCACCGCCCTGCAGGAAGAGTACCTTATAGTTATCGGGGATATTCATCAGGTCTCTCAAGTCCTTCTCGGCTGTCTTGATGATATCGTCATAAACCTTAGATCGATGGCTCATCTCCATTACGCTCATACCCGATCCCTGATAATCGAGCATCTCGTCAGCCGCCTGCTTGAGCACTACCTCAGGCAGAACGGAAGGTCCGGCCGAAAAATTGTAAACTCGTGACATTTCAACATCCTCCAAAATTCAGATCTATTCACATGCGTTCTCACGCAATGCATGCATTATGTCCCTTAGGACGCAATATATTTTAGAACATTAAAAAGTAAACCGCCACATTAAAAATACAATTATGTTACAAAATAAAGGGACCTCCCGCCCCCATTTATGCCTATATTGGCCAATTCGCCCGAATATCCCCCGATATGATAATCACTTTCCCGCTCGCGCCCGAAAAAAAACTCCGCAGCAGGAGCCGCGGAGTCTTCGGTTGCTGATTGAGTCGAGTGATCGATCAACGCTTGGAGAACTGGGAAGCCTTACGAGCCTTCTTCAAGCCGTACTTCTTTCTCTCCTTCATGCGGGCATCACGTGTGAGAAGGCCTGCTGCCTTGAGTGTTGCCTTGTAAGCATCTGCGTCTGCCTCAACGAGGGCGCGGGAGATGCCGTGACGGATAGCACCGGCCTGACCGGAGATACCGCCGCCGATAGCCTTGGCGATTACGTCGAACTTACCTTCAGTTGCTGTTGCAGCGAAAGGCTGGTTAACGATGAGCTTCAGAGTGTCGAGACCGAAGTAGTCGTCGATGTCTCTGTCGTTGATCGTGATCTTACCTGTTCCGGGAACAAGACGCACGCAGGCAACTGCGTTCTTCCTGCGGCCTGTGCCGTAAAAATATACCTTGTTAGCTTTCTTAGCCATATTGCGTTACTCCTCCCGATTAACCTTCAAATGTGTAAACTTCCGGCTTCTGTGCCTGATGGTCGTGCTCAGGACCTGCATAGACCTTGAGCTTCTTGAACATCTGGCGGCCGAGAGAGTTCTTGGGAAGCATGCCCTTAACGGCAAGCTCCAGTGCCTTCTCAGGATTGTTGTTCATAAGATTCCTGTAAGAAACCTCCTTGAGGCCTCCTGCATATCCGGAATGATGACGATAGAACTTCTGATCAAGTTTCTTACCTGTCAGTACCATCTCGGAAGCGTTAACTACGATTACATAATCACCTGTGTCTACGAAAGGTGTGTAAGTGGGCTTGTGCTTGCCGCGCAGAAGCTTTGCAACTTCTGTGGAAAGACGACCGAGTGTCTTTCCGGAAGCATCGATTACGAGCCACTTTCTCTCAATATCAGAGGGCTTTGCTACATATGAGCTCATGATGATGTACTCCTTTTTCTTTTAATAACATTTAACGTGCCCTAGCATAATACTTGCCGGGACACGTTAAGTCAAGCGTTTTCGATAAAAATATTAAAAATACCCCTTAAATCGACAGAATTCGCCGTTATTCTCCTCTATTCTCACTCGTTAATGTAAGTATAGTTGATCGCAGTGACCGCATCGTCGGCGATTATGAAGGAGAGCGTGACGGAGCCGGACGTGTATTCGAGGCCGCCGGGCATCTCCGTGTCGGCATCTCCGCAGGCACTGATGACATCCGATGAAGAGTTGCCGATATAAAGACCGTTCGTGGTCTCGACGGTGTCGTCCTTGAGTTCGATGGAGACGATCACGTCGTTGCCGTTCTTGTCCGGCGAGCTCCTGATGATGAACGAACTGTATGTATAGACGCGATCCGTGCCCTGATAGGCGCATGATTCCGACTCGAAAAGGCTGTAGTCACCAAGCTGATCCACAACGTCGAAGGGGCTGGTGCCGGGCGTTACGACTACGCCGTTATAGACAAAATCAAACATGCCTGCTTCTCCGGGTGTCACATTCTGATCCTCACCGTCTGACGATCCTCCCTGCCCTGATACTTCAGTCTGACCGCCGGATAAGACGACGGGATCGGAACTGTCGCTGTCGCTCGAAGAACAGGCTGCAAGACCTGCCGTCAGGATGATACCTGCTGTTAATATACTGATGAACTTGCGCATAATCATCTTCTCCTTGAATTCATTACCTTATTATATATACCATAAAACAGAGGATCAGGGGCGGCCCATTTCGACCGCGGCACTTCCCCAGTTACGGAGGTAGCCGTATTCGATGAGTTCCTGATACTGAGCGGCTGCCATGGCGTGGTAGGCTTCACAGATGTCTTCCCATTCGGCCGCGACTTCAGGCACCTCACGATAATCCGTCAGATCGTAGGACTCGTCGAGTATCGCTCCAAGGTACCGCGCGAATTTCTCGGCACCTGTCAGGTTCAGGTGAAGGCCGGCATCGTAGGTGTCACGTGTCATATCCAGCCCCATGTCGTCACGGGCATCGATAAAGTTGATGTATGTAAGACCGCGTGAACGCGCAAAGGCGCTTACCTGCTGATCCCACTGATCGTACCAGAACGGGAACTTGATCGGCGACTTGATGAGAACGAGTTCGATATCGTTCTCGGCGCAGAGGTCCGCCATCCTGCCGAGCCAGTACATTGCATTGTCTCCGAGCGAATAGTCGGTCAGAAGCGGTGGTTCGGGGAATTCGGCCTCGGGCTTAATATCGACTCGCATATAGTAGCCGTTATGGGTGACACGGTCCCTGTCCCAGAGGTAGTCCCAGTCGTCCTGATCGAGCTCGCTCCATCTCGAATGGTAGCGGAGGATCGGGAAGATATATTCGATCATCTTCTCGTCCGGCGTCATCGACTCTTCGATAATGCCGATCTTGGAGGGTGATAAGCGCATTCCGTCTATGGTCATGCGGTTATATGTCTCACTCTGAGGCTCATCGTACTTAAGTGCCAGGACGTTAAATACAACTACCTTGGGGGTCTCATACCGCAGCGCATCTTCGAGCAGATAATAGGACTGCCAGACGAGTTGCTGAGCGCTGCCTCTTATGTAACTTGATATGCCGTATTCCTCATAGAGAGTGACCGGCGATATCGCTTCATAGACTTCACAGTCTCCGACGAAGATGACTTCGTGAGGCTCGTCGGCTTCATAGTATTCGGCCGCCATGGCGCCCTCGACGATACCGTACTGATATTTGGGCATGACAAGACGCTGGACGAACCACAGTACTGCGACTGTCAGCACCAGATAGAAGACTATGATGAATGCTCTCTTCTTTGTCATGCTCTCTCCTCTCCTCAGAACTGGTTATAGATAAACTGTGTCGAATCGTATCCGATGCCATATGCACCGAAGACGATTATAACGATAAAGAGCGCGGACATGGCGCCGTACCACAGCCACGGCTTCTCATAGAGCTTAGTCCTGACTTCGCCCCTGTTATACTTAAAGATGCTCACGGACAGGATCACTATGAGCGCGACTGCCAGCACGATATAGTCATATTTTGTAAGGCCGAGCTTCAGGAGACTTCCGTCCGTGAAGATCTTCAACCTGAAACGGGTGAACATCGTTCCGACCATCTTAAACGTCATGGGGACATTACGGTAGCAGTCGAACATCCTGATAAGGCTCATCAGGAAGATGGTCCTTATTATCTCGAAGACCGTATACCACGACTTACCCTTGAAGCCGAACTTCTTGTGGAACTTCGAATACAGGGGCGCGAGCTCCTGTGAGATCATGATGACGACGAAGTTCATAAGGCCCCAGACGATGAAGTTCCAGGCCGCGCCATGCCAGAGACCTGTCGTAAACCATACGATAAATGCCGCGAGGTAGACTGTCACGCGCTTGCCGATGACTTTTCCCAGGTGTTCTCTCGACCACTTGGAGAGCTTGAGCATGCGCGGGCTTACCGACAGCGGATAGAAGATATAGTCCGTGAACCACGAACCCATGGAGATGTGCCAGCGGTTCCAGTATTCCTTGATGTCTTTGGAGAAGTAAGGAAGGTTGAAGTTCTCTTTCATCGTTATGCCGAGCGCCTGAGCGATACCGATGGTGATGTCGATGCCGCCCGTGAAGTCGCAATACAGCTCGAAAGCGTAGAAGAACATCGCAACGAACACATATGCGCCCGTATAAGTGTCGGTATCCGAGACGAGCATCGTGACCGCCGTGATCATGCGGTCTGCGACGACGACTTTTTTGAAGTAGCCCCAGAGGATACGCATAAGTCCCATCGAAAAGACCTTTTCGCTGAACCGGTGCGGCTCATAGAGCGTCTTGGACAGATCCCCATAACGGTTGATCGGTCCCTGTACGAGCTGCGGGAAGAAAGACGTAAACAGCGCGAGCTTAAAAGGGTTACGCTCAGGCGTGACCGTGCCTCTGTATGCGTCGATGATATAGCTCATAGTCTGGAACGTGTAGAAGGATATGCCCATCGGGATGATCAGATCTACTTTGTGAAGTCCCGAGTGGAAAGCATTATTGATATTGTCGATGACGAAGTCGGTATACTTCGTGACGGCAAGAATGCCGATGTTAAGGATCAGGCAGGCGAGCAGGATGTGCCACTTGCGCTTCTTATTCTTAGCCTTAAGGGCTTTCTTCTCGTCTTTGGTGACGGTGTCGGCATGTTCCTTAAGATACAATGCCTGCCCGTCGTTTATCCTCGCCATCAGAACGCCGCATCCCCATGCACTCAGGGATGTGACGAAGATGAATATCAAATATCTCGGATCGGCTATCCAATAGAAAACGCCGCTTGCCATAAGCAGTAGCGGCCATTGCCACTTCTTCGGGACAATATAGTAAACGACAAACAGTATCGCGATAAATGCTATAAAACCGTATGAGGTAAACAGCATGCTTTACTCGTTCTCCAGTCTCTCGATGAGCTCCCACAGGGACTTGGCGGAGTTAAAATTCTCAGGGATGATCTCCTCGGCCGGGATCTGGACGTCAAGCCTGGCGGCCACTTCCGAGATTATGGAAATGATATCGAACGAATCGATGATCCTGTCATCGACCAGGGTCGTACATGTATCGTAATCAACATCGGGATGAAGCTCCGTCAGTATATCCATTAATTCTTCCATATATAAACCGCCTTTCGAGTATGCTCACACGATTCAGTATATCACTTTATTTAAGTTCACCTATAAGTTTCCTGTCGATCTTGCCGTTGGGAGTAAGAGGCATCCTATCGAGCCTTACGGTCTTATTGGGGAGCATATACCTCGGGATCTTCTCCTTAAGGATCGCTCCGAGCGCCTTCTCTTCGAGCGTTCCGGTGTAATAAAGACCGATCCTGTCTTTCTCCTTATCGTACACGGCGCAGGAGGAATAGATCCCGTCCAGACTGTTGACATTCGCTTCGATCTCACCCAATTCGATACGATGACCCATATGCTTGATCTGATAGTCCTTACGCGATACGAATACGAGTTCGCCGCGCTCGTTCAGACGGCCGATGTCGCCGGTCCTGTAAATGAACTCGGGATAGTAAGGATTCAGAGGATTCTGAACGAAGGCCTCCGCCGTTCTGTCAGGATCGTTATAGTATCCGAGAGTAACACATGTGCCTCTGATACAGATCTCGCCCTCATCGGCGCGCTTATCGTCTCCGTCAAGCAGGATGATCTCCGTATTCTCGAAGGGCCTTCCTATCGGTATGACATCCCCTTCGACGAACTGCCTGTCCACCTCGTACCAGCAGCTCATGCCGGTAGCCTCCGTGGGGCCGTAAAGGTTGATGAACCTTGCCCCCGGGAGCGCCGCTCTCCAGCGGTTGAACTGCTTGATATGGAAGACTTCGCTTCCGAAGGCGATCGTCCTTAAATACTCCGGAACGGTCTTATCAAGTACACCAAAGGCGGATATCATCGACAGTGCCGATACTACCCAGCAGACCGTGTTGATCTTCTTCTCATTCAGGAATTCAACGAGTTTTATCGGGAACATAAAGAGCTGTCTTGGAACGATGACCGTCGACGCTCCGAACTTGATCGTCGGATAGAGCTCCTTAAGACAGGCGTCAAAATAGAAAGGGCTCTGGTTACCGAATCTGGTATCCTCATCGATCTTAAGGACGGCCGAGAGGTTCTCGATATAGTCGATAACGCTCCTGTGGCAGGCGACAACTCCCTTGGGGATACCCGTCGAGCCTGACGTAAATACGATATAGATGGGATCCGTATCTATCTGGCGTCTTCTTATATCAGACAGGAGCACTTCATCTATGGCGCCGGTCGAGATCTCGTCATAACGAGCTATCTTCCCGTCGAAAACAAACTCACGCGCCTTCTCTTCCGTCTCACCGTCAACGATCATAAGCGGCGAGTTAAGCGACTTAAGGATCAGCTCGATCCTCATCCTCGGCATCTCTTCATCGATCGGAACATAATAGCATCCGCCGTATACCGTTCCGAAGAACGCGGCGACTGCCTCCGGAGATTTACGCATGAATATGACCACAGGCTGCCCGTATATGCCGCTCGAAGCAATAAAAGAACCTATTGCCCTGCTGCTTTGATAGACCTGACCGAACGTCAGGCCGCCGAATTCGTCCTCATAAGCTACCTTGTCGGGAAAGCGTGTGACCGTACTCTCCAGATACTCCAAAACATTACGTTGCTGCATTTATTCCACCAGATACTGATATTCTTCGCGGAGCCTTCCTCCGCCCATGACCACTGACTGTGCCGCCAGCATATCGAGTATATCAAAAAAACCGTCTCCGATATCACAACTGTCGGAAATGACCGACAGCTCGGTACACCCGAGCAGGCAGATCTGTGCGCCTCTAGACATCAGTTCATCTCTCACCTTATGAAGCGCATCCATATCAGCGGGCTTGCCGCACTTGACACTGTCATAGATCAGGGATGTTACCGTTTTCTGTCCTTCATCGTCCGGGATAACAGCTTCTATTCCGTAAGACTCAAGGACAGATGATATAACACCGCTCCTGATACTGCCGGATGTTGCCATGATGCCCACACGCGAATACCCGTTACGCTTAAGATATGAAGCCGTTCCTTCTACACCGTGTATCACGGGAATGCCGACACTGCCGCCTATCTCTGAATTGAAATACCTGGCGGTAATGCACGGAACAGCTATTACATCGACTCCGGCCGCATCGAGCTTTGAAGCCATCTCAAGCATGGCAGGCAACGGAGAATCGGAAGACTCACCAAGGATATAAGCTGTCCTGTCGGGAACCGAAGGCGAGCTGAATACGATCATGTCCGGATGGTCCTGGTCACGCGAAGCATCGGTCATACTCACGACCTTCTTCATGTATACGACCGTTGCCATCGGTCCCAATCCTCCGATAACACCGATGCTCATCAGGCCTCATCCTCCGGAGGTGTATAAGTGAAGTTATAGAAGTTCAGATACCTCTGAACTGATTCCGTAGCCCTGTCGGGAAGCTCATCAGCAACAGGATCGAATCTGTGAGAACCGTCCAGTTCATCGTCGGTTCTCATGAACCAGTAGCCGTCATGGCTCGATGACGGTGTCGCATCGCAGTGATACCATGCCCCGTCAAGATATACGAGATTCCAGAAGTGCTGTGAATTATAGGCAGGATTACGGTGCACCGTGAGATTCGGGATGCCGGCGACATCGAGCAATGCCCTGCAGCAGGCATAGTATGTATAGCAGTCACCTCTCAAAGTGGTAAAGCCTTCATTGGCACCGGCAGTCCAGTGTGTCTTGATGGAATCGCCGACATAGTGGATGTAGTTACGTGCCCACCAGAAGATCTTCATCGCCTTCTCGACGTCGCTCATATCATCCGTTGTTATCTCGTCCAATACTTCCTGCGCCATCGCATATATCTCTTCTTCACGGACATAACCCTCCGGCTTGGTCGTTAGAGTGATATATGCCGTTACGGTATTGGTATTGCCGTATTCATCAGTAGCCGTATAGTAGATCGGATAAGTTCCGTCCTCGTCCAAGACGACATTACTCGTATCGATCGACAACTCCGGAGAATCGTCATAATCATCGCTGACCGTAACACCGTCTCTGTAGGAGATAGGATCACCGATATAGTATTCCAGATCGTGAGTGCCGCTTATGACAGGCGCCGTGTGGTCATCCGTCAGATAGAAAGGAACATGAACGATGGTAAAGTTACCATAGTTGTCCGTAAGCTTAACAGGTACAAGTGTCTCGCCGCCTGTGCTGATATCAGGCTCTTCATCGTAGTATTCGATCGAGACTCCGTGCATGTCATAAGCATCGGTGATGCAGTCCTCTGCAGGCGGCAGCCATTCCGTATATGTATACTGAGGCACTGCCACGCCTGTCGGCGGAGTTGTGTCAACTATATTGAGAACGACTTTCTCATCGAACTTCCATATCCTGATGGTAAGTTCATAAGATGCCGGGACAGTCGTGTCTATGGCATCTACATCAGTGACGAAATGTGTCTTCGGGAAGACCTCCGTAAAGAACAGGTCGAGCGAGATATCGTCCCCGCATTCGATCGTCGCTTCATGTATTATCTTGGACTTCTGGATCTTGATATGGCGGTCGAGAAGATATGCGTCGAGCGCAAGAAGAGCCAGTGCTGCAAATACCAGTATCAGCTTGAATATGAGCTTACGCTTGCTTCTTTTCTTTCCTTTTCCTTTACCGCTCACTTGAGACGACCTCCGTAACCGTCACTTTGAATTGTAGCACAACGCCTTATTTTTCCAAATCCGACGCATCAGTCTCCATCAAGTCGATCCCGGTCTCGATATTCGGATAGTTTCCGGTGAAGCATGCATCACAGAACTTGTGCCCTTCTTCATCCAGCATCTGTCCGAGAGATCCGACCTCGAGATAACCCAATGAATCGGCTCCGATAATATCAGATATCTCGGGAATAGTATGCTGACATGCGATCAGCGAACTGCAGGACGGTACGTCTGTTCCGTAATAACAGGGATGCATAAACGGCGGAGATGATATCCTGACATGGACCTCTGTAGCGCCGGCATTTCTGAGCATCCTGACGATACCGGCAATGGTCGTTCCTCGGACGATCGAATCATCGATCATGATGACCCTCTTCCCCTTTACGGCCGACTCGATAGGATTGAGCTTGATCCTTACCGCCTGTTGCCTTAGTGCCTGTGACGGCTTGATGAATGTCCTGCCTATATAATTATTCTTCACAAATCCTTTTACATAAGGGATCCCCGACTCAAGGCTGTAACCTAAGGCGGCATCAAGGCCGGATTCAGGCACTCCGATAACGATATCCGCTTCTACCGGATGCTGCCTCGCCAGAAGCCTTCCCGCCCTGATCCTCGACTCATATACACTTATGCCGTCCATCACACTGTCAGGCCTTGCAAAATATATATATTCGAAAACGCACTTGGCGCACTTACGCTTCTCTACATGGTCACATCTTATACCGTCACGGTCGACTATGATGATCTCACCGGGCTCTACATCACGTACATACTCGGCTCCTGCCGCGTTAAGGGCACATGTCTCCGATGCGAACACGACCGCATCGCCGATCCGCCCCATTACAAGAGGCTTAAGTCCGTATGGGTCGCGGCAGGCGATCAGTTTCCTCGGGCTCATGACGAGGAGAGCATAGCCTCCTTCGATCATCCCCATAACCTCTTTGACGGCTGCCTCTACCGAAGGCACACCCGATCTCACCTTGGCAAGAAGATAAGCTATGACCTCAGAATCGACGGTCGTATGGAAGATCGCACCCTCGTCTTCGAGTCTGCGTCTTAATGATATACAGTTAGTGAGATTACCGTTATGAGCGATCGACAATGTTCCCTTTACATACCTGTTAACAAGAGGCTGGGCATTCTCTCTTACGCTTCCGCCTGTGGTCGAATACCTTACATGCCCTATTGCCATATCACCCTTAAGGCCCGCGAGTTTATCCCCCGTGAATACATCACTTACAAGTCCCATTTCCTTGTAACAGCTGATGGAGCCGTTATCGTTAATGGCAATACCTGCGCTCTCCTGCCCTCTGTGCTGAAGAGCATAAAGGCCATAATATACCAGCGATGAAGTCTGATCTGCATCGCTGCCGTATATGCCGAATACGCCGCATTCTTCATGTAAGCCGTCAAACATTGACTTGACCATCCTCTCTTACCCCGCATTATGATTCTATCATTTACATGTTTTACTGCTGCTTATTCTTACAAGGTAAATAAAACAGTATTTACTGTCGATACAGCCCCCTTTTTTGGATAAGTTGCGTATAATCAGGACATGGATGATAACGAGTTACTTGATCTGTACAGACATTGCACACTCTGTCCGCGCAGATGCGGTGCAGACAGGACACAGGAAGGGAGATCCGGCATATGCGGCGCCGGATGCATTCCTTCTGTCAATCTTTCCATGCTCCATCACGGTGAAGAACCGGTATTAAGCGGCAGTCGGGGCTGCGGTGCGGTCTTCTTCGAAGGGTGTTCCCTCAGATGCATCTTCTGTCAGAACTACGACATCTCGCACGGGCATGTAAAGGCCTCACATGAGGTGAGCGTCGATCGGCTTGCCGATCTGTTTGTCAGTCTTCAGGAACAGGGTGCACACAACATCGATCTGGTCACTCCCATGCACTTCGCTCCGTCGATCGCGAAGGCACTGGAGCTCGCACGCGCGAACGGACTTTCCATCCCGGTTATCGTCAACACCGGCGGCTACGATCTGCCTGAGACGCTGAAGATCCTGGACGGACTGGTCGATATCTACATGCCGGATCTTAAGTTCTTCTCATCTTCACTGTCCCTGGAGACATGTCATGCAGCAGATTATTTTGAGCGGGCATGCGAAGCGCTGGACGAGATGTACAGGCAGACCGGACCGGCCGTTCTCGGCGAAGACGGTCTCTTGCTTCGCGGTATGGTGATAAGGCACCTGATGCTGCCCGGGAAGCTTTTCGACACAAAGAAAGTGCTCGACTACATAGCCGAGCACTTCGGTACCAATGTCTATATAAGCCTGATGTCACAGTATACTCTGATGCCTTCACTGCCCGGATCGGCCCCGTCCTACCTTAAGAGAACGATATCGGCCGACTATTACGATGCGGCTGTCCGGCACCTCGAACTCATCCTGCCCGACCTCGACCGTGTATTTATCCAGGATCGCGGCTCCATAGGCGACGAGATGATCCCTGACTTCAGATCTTAACCGGCTCTCAGAGATTCGCGTCTACGAACTGCTCGATCGCCTTCTGCGGGCGAAGTCCGACGAACTGATCAACGACCTCTCCGTTCTTGAAGAGCTTGACTGCGGGAATGCCCTCAACACCATACTCGATAGCCAGCGGAGCATTGTCATCGACGTTTACTTTGGCAACTGCTATCTTGCCTTCGTAGCTGTCGGCAACGGCTGCGATCGAGGGGCCGAGCATCTTACACGGAGCGCACCAGGGAGCCCAGAAATCGACCAGCACGGGAAGTTCAGACTTAAGGACCACTTCTTCAAAATTATCAACATTTACATTAATCTCAGCCACTGTAATGTCCTCCATTCTTTTAGAATCATTCTAATTTTATCACTATTCAGGATAAAATAAAAGGCTTTTCAAGGACTACTCGGCAGGAAGTTCAACGGAGCCATAACAACATATGAAACGATAAAAAAACTCCGAAGCGCGATCGCTTCGGAGTTTATAAGTGGAGCGGGATACGAGATTCGAACTCGCGACTTTCACCTTGGCAAGGTGACACTCTACCACTGAGTTAATCCCGCGTCTCAAGTGCTCAAGTATACTATCGCGGAACCCTTCCCTTGTCAAGAGTTTTTTGTAAATTTGTGAATCGAAATAGTAACTTCCACAGTTGCGGGGCATCAGTGGCTCAACATCACTATCCGGAACTCCGGCGCCGCCAAGATCAAATAAGTAGTAGTATAGATCGTTGTTCCCGGCTATCTTTCTGCTATTAAGACAGAAGCCCTGCTCTGAATGATCTCAACACACTCATCAACGGTTTTATCTCCATTGAAGAAAGGTGCGCTTTCCTCTCTGATAATCTTCATAAGATCATGGTCATATGTAGGATATTTGATCTCTTCAGGATTAATGGTAAAGCCATCGGCCAATGTGATCTCGCACAACAACTATTTTTTTGAAAGAATCAGGTATCCTGAGCAGTGACGCTATTTCCTGTTTCTTCTTCTCAGGATCTGCAATGTTAAGCGCTGACTGGATATAGTACCTGTCATTCCCGTCCTTTTTCGGCCTCGGGTAACGATTCCGGTTACGGTTTTTATTTTTCGTTACCATTTCCGTAACCAAGAGACGTTTTTCAGCCTCGGGTAACGATTCCGGCTACGATTCTCGAAAATCGTTACCATTTTCGTTACCCGACGGGGATTTTCAGCCTTGGGTAACGATTTCGGTTACGATTTTTATTATTCGTTACCATTTCCGTAACCAAGAGACGTTTTTCAGCCTTGGGTAACGATTCCGGAGTTACGATTCTCGAAAAACGTTACCACTTTCGTTACCCAACGTCCTTTTTCGGCCTCGGGTAACGATTCCGGTTACGATTCTTGGAAAACGTTACCGCTTCCGTTACCCGCCGGGGCCTTCACCCTGTTTACCACAAAGTCCACTTCCAACTGCTTTTGCACTTTTTTGCCCGGGATTTTTGGCAAAAATAAAACCGCAAACGCCCGTCGCTTAGGCATTTGCGGAAAAACCGGCTATTCGCAAGCACTCGCATGGAGCAGGATACGGGGCTCGAACCCGCGGCATTCAGCTTGGGAAGCTGACACTCTACCAACTGAGTTAATCCTGCATGAACATCTATAATCTTATGTCAGAGAATCGGAACTGTCAATCTTCGGTGCCATCACGATATCGGGATCATTCGCGAAAGAAATGAAATCATCACACATCTCATGAACAAAGTCCTTTGTCCTGTACGGCACCCAGAATTGGGTGTCCGAGAAGTTCGACCATGTCAACACGTATGCACACATCAGATCGCTACCACCTTCCTTAAGGTACTTGAGGAACGTGGTATACCAATCCTTGACTCTGTTACCCTCAGGCGCCAGACCTTCGTAATAACCGTCCTTGGCCGAATCGAGGGTGCGAAGACCTATCTCCGTAAGCGCACATATCTTTCCGTGATCCATTGCACAGACCGCTATGTTCCTCATTGACCTGATGGTATTCTCAAAGAACTTATCGCCCTTCTTCGGCTTATCGTTATAGACATCCATCCCCATTATGTCGACATAGTTATCACCCGGGTATTTACGCATAAATGTCTCCGGACTGTCGATCATTCCGTTAGGTGAATAGGCGTAAAGGAAATTCCTTATTCCGCGTTCGTCACGAAGATAGTCAATCGTATAACGGAACAGATCCACATAATCCGCAGAAGACAGATGCCCCTCTCCCCACCAGAACCAGCTTCCTGAATCCTCGTGGAACGGTCTGAAGATCATGGGGATCCTGTTGCCGGACAGGTCGACACATTCGCCCGCGAAGTCGGCGATCATATCGAGGAACCGTCTGTACTTCGGATTAAGATCGCCTCCGGGCATTATCCTCGCCCCCACATTACCGTCCGTGATATTCGGGGAGTAATCGAAGAAGTTGTCGCCGCCCAAAGAAAAGTTAGGCATGTGCGAAGACAGCGTGATCACAACTCCCTGTCTGTTCAGATTCTTAACCGTCTTGACCAGATCTTCCCTATTACCCTCATATCCTGTCAGGCTCAGAGTATCTATTCCTACTATCCCCGGATGACGTCCGGTCAGATTCCTGATATCAGACTGTGTTCCGTCCTTGGCAGTTATCGTTATCCCGATATGGCCGGCATTCTGTTGCCCGAACAGAAACCTGTCGGAATACGCCAGGTCTTCCAGCCTCTCAAGGAGTAATATCGCTTCAGGTTCTCTAATGTCTCTTTCCACTATCGGCCTCTCTTGATCATCCGTTGCCGTTATCGTACTTCTTCTGAAAATCTCCGAACGGATCCGAGATATCCTCGATATCTCCTCCGAGCTTTTGTATAGCCGACATCATCTCATAGAAAAGGTCACGCTCGATCGTCGTCTGGTGTCTGTTGATGTAACTCTTCATCATCGGTACCGCACGGTCATCGCCGTAATCAGCAAGGCAGATAACGGCGTAGATCTTGTTCTTCATATATCTGAACGCACGCCTCAAGGCACCGTAGATCTCCTCAGACTTCTCCTCCTTACCGATGCGCGTCAGAATGATAACCAGATCCTCACACGGTCCCGTAAGACCCTCATCCTCGTGCTCATCAAGATGAGCCGTGATGATCGGCACAGTCGTGTCAGGGAATGCCTGAACATACTCGGCGATCGCATCCGCCACAAAGTCACGTGTCATGGGATAGCTCATGAACCGGTCGATAACGGGCTCGACCATACTGTCATCTCCCATTCTGGCCAGAACAGCCAGTGCAGCCTTCGCCTTCTGGAACTGCATCTCGAAGATCTCATCCTCATCACCCAATTCTTCGTCTGTCCAGGCCGCATCATTTATCGTCTTATACGCGAACTGCTTAACCTGATCCGCCGCAGGAGACTTGGCGAGCGCTTCCGACACACTGTCCGGCACACCGCGATCGAGTTCTTCAGCCGCATAAACGAGTACTTCCGTCAGTTCGTCAGCGTTCATCTGAGCGAAGAACTCGTACATATTCTTCCCATCGAGCAATTCATTTGGCTCATTCTCCATGATCCTCGTCTGCTCTTCCGTCTCCTCCGCAGCCATCCTCTGCAGATATTCCTCGAAAGTCTCGTCGTCAGTTCCTTCAGGCTTCTGTCCGATCTTGTCAGCGAACTCATCCACTTTCTGGTCAAGTATCAGCCCTGCCAGCTCATCATATCTCTTCAATATCTGCTTTATCTTGTCATCCATCGGATTACCTCATTTGATATAAACTTCTCGAGTTCCTATTTTACATCAAAGCAGAAGCATATAACAGACAAAACAAAAGGACCGTCTCAAATCATCCGGACGATCCTTCTGCGATCTGGAGGTGCCACCCGGATTTGAACCGGGGAATAAAGGTTTTGCAGACCTTGGCCTTACCGCTTGGCTATGGCACCGCGTGCTTGACTATTATGCAGAGTCGCAGGCATTTTGTCAAGTGGGCGCAGAGCTTGAGCTTGGAAGTTGATAATCAACCCGGGTCTATACCTTGGAAAGAATCACTCTTGCACTCATTTACTCTACAAGCCTCGTTCCTCGAGCATATTATTGACCCTGTTCTCAGTTATGGAGATTACTTCGTTAATATCCTTTTGATCAGTGTAACCTTAAAGGTTTTACTGTATTTAGAACTGATACTTACTATCACTTCTTCTCATCAATATACAGCTGCGCCCTCGATGCTATCACCGAGCATACATCTTCCAGGTTCCTTGACCCGTCGTAGAATCCGCCGATGTCTCTTCGGAACTGCATGAGCAAAGTATAATTCCCAAAACCATTATTACTATTATCGATCGGGTTCTCATAATCATATTTTACGTATAATTTTCCTCCATCACAAGGTTGGCTCTGTTCTGGATCCTGTCGATAACTACCTCCAAGCTGACATTGCCATAAAAGTAAGCGCTTGATTCTTCTGTAATGATGTCATGCAACTCATTGTTAACTGAATAAACACAGTTTACAGAATCAACTATGTCATTCATCTTTTCACGATATGACTCCCGTAATGATGATTCATTTATCTGATCAAACTGCGTTTCTCTGCGCTGCTCTTCTGCTTCCGGATTCACGGGAAAGCATACCCTGGAGAATACCGACTGATACTTACTGCTATATCCCAAAGAGATAAGCTCCCAGGCAGCATCCGGATGATCGCTTGCGCCTGTTATTGCAAAAGAATACCGTGGAACGGCAACTATGAGATCCTGATCATAAGAAGGATATCCGACATATGAGACATTCGTGCTGCTGACCATATCTACATCATATGAGATCTGGTCCGCATCCACTATCGATGTCTGTCTGGCAAATGCACCGTTCCCTAATGAATTTGCATAATTCTCATTGTCATTATAGTTATCGTTTACCCATTGGATAAGCCTCGTAAACTCTTCGGAATCAAATCTTACTTCACCGGACCTGATATCATAAAAATCATCTATCCGCATCTGGACCATATATGCGAGGAATTCCGTCTTATTGCTGCCGATGACCGATAATCCGTTAAATCCTGCATTCAACGCAACCTGTTCATACTGATCGTAATCCAATCGATCAAGATCATCCACAGATACTGATGAAGAGTCTATCGCCAGCATATCTATCTGATATGCAAGGAAGGCTGTATATCTCGCGTCATCATAGTATTCGGAATACCATGGAAGGAACTGATCTTCACTATCATTTTCTATATACTGTGACAGATCGACCAGGTGTTCACTGTCGGCTATCTCGCTGAACGGCAGCGTATTATAGATATCAACGATAACGTCCGGGGTATCATCCGAGAGATGCAAATACCTGATATCTTCCCAGAAATCGGTATACACTTTCATCGGATCGTCATAATCAACTTCACCGCCGTCACTCATCGTATAATCATCAATCTCAAAATAATACTCATCATTCTCCATATTGAACGTCTTCACCATATTGAGTATTATCGGATCGTTGTTGATACCGACACCGGCAATGACCAGTTTCTCGCGTCCTTCGTGAGGATCCCTGTCGGTAGGAACAGCCCGGACCAGATACGGATCCGGGAACAGGCCGTCAAAACCGAAGAATACAATCTCGCCGTCTGGCATTGCAGTGAAATAGTATGGTGTACACGGACAATCTGACGTAGTGTCGTCCATCATAGTCTCCTGTTCCTCTGTAGTCGGATCATAGCTATAAAGATACGGCGGAGTCCAGAGTAATAATCTGTTATCAATAGCTTTTACACCGCTGGCTTCAAGAAAGATATCCGGAAGCATCATATCCGGTGTCAGGTCGTTCTCAAGAACATGATCCACACGGATCATGCACGCTGTTGAACTGAAGTCCTCCTCGTTATATACCGAGCCTACGATATAATCCTCATCATCATATTCAACGAACGATCCAACCACTATCGGGCACTCAGACTTTGACAACAATTCTCCCGACGAGGACATGGCATATAAGACCCCGCTATATGTCTCGTTATCATTGCAATAGTAATAAACATCACCGTCATCCGAATAGAATGCACGATTCACATCAACATGCCGGTCGAATCCGATATCAGTTTTCCCGATCAACTCTCCTGAACCATCGAAAGAGAGATCGTAGTAAAACAGCTCTCCTGTTTCTATCTCACCATTGCACACGACTGCGTGAACATGATCATCATTATCAATGGTTATACACGGGATCTCACGGGAGTATCCCTGAACCTCATCCAGATCGACCTCATTTATCAGTTCACCTTCATAAGAAAAGAAGTACAACTCCTTAAGAGGAACACAGATATTCCCTTCATTATCTGTCGGCAGAACCTTAAATTCCGGCTTACCAAAACTGTCATACCAGCGGTCTTCTGCTTCCATGATCTCATCGTTGTACCCGATCCCAAGTACTACATAATAATCCTTGCCGAAAACAACGGATCTTGAACTGACTTCATATCCTTCTTTTGTAATAGACACTTCATTGGCAGAATAATCATAATACGGACCTACCCGGAAATCGGCTTCGGGTTCCTTTTCCGATGATGTGCATGAGGCAACCGCAAGCATGCCTGCCGTTGCCATCAATGCAATAATTATGCCTCGTAAATGCCTAAATCGCATATTCATCTCCTATTCAGAACAACCATGAACTCGGAATATATGCCAATGAGTCATTCGGATAATTAATGATAGCAACCACTGATATCAGTGTTATAAACACACTTATTATCCTTTTTATAGTCATCTTCATGATGTGCCCCCCTTATTATAATACTTATAGAATGATGGTTTACTAACTATTCTTGCCTCAATGATTTCAAAGCGCTGCTTTTGATCCAATCAGTCAACGCATCTATCGATTCTCCTTAACATACAGATCGATCCTTGATGCGAGCGACTCTGCTATCTGTTCGATAGGAATATCGCTAATGTAGTAACTGTCAACCTCCTGAACGACAATATCGTACAAGCCGTTATCCAATAGAATGACCTGATCACCCGAATCTGCATAATCTATATACGCTTGGACACTATCCGGAGCCAGATCGTCTTCGATCATCTTTTCCTCCATGTAGTCTTCCAATATGTGTTCTACTACCGGAATCCCGCAATTGGGATTAAGTAAACACTGCTCCTGGATCTCATCATCGAAAAGTATCCTTACCAAGTCTATACATGCCTGTTGATTCTGACTTTCCGAAGAAATGGCGACTCTGCTGTTGGGATTGATAATATGACTTGAACCATCAATAGAAGGATAGCCGACAAACACGATGTGCCCCTGTACCTGTTCATCGAGTGAGATAAACTCATCTGCTCCCCATGGAGAACCGCCTACAAGCATTACATCACCATCTGCGATGTTCCTGAATCCGATATAATTAACATTTCCACTCGGGGGTACACCATATGAAATTGCATATTCCAAGATTCTTGTCATGTCCTCAGCAGAAATCTCACGATCATTGCTTCGTTGCAATTCTCCCAATATCGTGTAATATGCCAGGTTATCTGCTGTAATACCTCCACCATATATGCTATGTCCTTCCCCGGGATCCGGGATAGCATCTATCGACAGATCATTTGATCCGTAATATTCAGAAGTCGTAAAGAATCCCGATAGCGAGAATGATGCGAAGACGCTATAACATTTTCCGTCTTTATCAGTCCATGACGAGACAACACTGCCAAGGATCCCGTCATCAGCTTGGATATACGGTGCGATATCAATAACCATACCTGCTCTTCCCCAGGAATCATAATCAAAATAGTTCCCACAATAGATATCCGGAGCATTACCGCTATTGAAGCTCGCTGTCAGTTCGAGGATACTCTGAGTCGGATCCGAATAATCGATCTCATATTCTTCTATTACAGCCAAATACTCTTCCTGTGAACAGTTATAGAGATAGACTGCCTGCTTGATAGACGGTGCATTTATTATATCTGTACATCCGACCTTTATTATCTCTCTGCCCGATAACGACAGGTCAGGATCTGCTTCGATAAACACAACTTCACAATCAGAATCGATGTTTCGTATCGATACTATATGATCCTGATCGGCTATCCTCATATCTCCATAACCGGAGAATCCGTCATTTGTCGGAGGTATCAGCATATTATTGCCTGATGCATATAGATCTGCTTCACACCTATCAAGATCGATCTCATATACGTCACAAGTTGTCGGATCAACACAATACGGAATCCCCTGACACGCAGCTGTATAATCCAAACTCAACTCATCAGAATCTGTTATCTTGTCTGCCCTGTGATCTTCCCAGGATATAAGATAATAATCGATCTTGCCGTTCTTATCCAATGCAAGATACGCGCTCTCACTATCACCATAAAATCCGTTATCAGGCACGATCCCGGTAAGAAGATCATTCTCGACAGAAGATATCATTGTGCCGTCTTCATCATAAAGAAAAACTTTTCCATCCATAATGAGTGCCAGTTGATCGTCACACCTGAACAGAACATGTCCGTTAGCGTATCTCACTTCTTCAGGCAGTTCTGACGTAATGACTGAGTATTCTCCGCTTTCCGGGTCGACACATCCTATCTCATCTCGTGTAAGAACTGCTATGTCATCATTGCCGGTAATGCAAATGTCGATAATATCATCTTTTTCGAGAGTTATGATCTTGTTCAGGTTCTTTCCCTGATCGACTGTATAACATGAAACCCTGTCAACAATATCTCCTGTATTCTCATCAATATCATAATAATCTGTAAACAGGTAGTACTTTTCTCCGGTATATTCTACTCTCCGGATACCATCGCAGTCTTCTATGATAACTGATCGTGAACTATAGCACTTATCACCATCAGAATACTCATCCGGTTGTTTTGAACAACCGATCAGGAACAGTGAAGATATTGTTAATAGCAAAAGAACTATAGCTTTGGATTTCATTTCCCGTCTCTTTATATATACAGACAGGAGGCTGCATTCCGGCAACATCCTGCCCTCCCGTACTTAATAAACGTACATTAACTTGTGTGTAACGTGAAAGATCCGCTTGTATTAGTGCTTGGCGCAGTTATTACAAAGTGAACCTTATCCTTAGGTTATCAACTCCATCCGAGATCTTCTCTATAGTGCTCTGTTTCTTTGCTCTAACTAAATTGATGCCTGAATCTTTGGAATCATTCAGCAATTCTTCCTCAGAAATACCCATCAATGAAGCTATTCTTTTAACATCTTCCGGATTTGGTTTTGACTTGTCCTGTTCCCACCTGACAACAGTGCGTATACTCACACCGAGAATCTCTGCCAGATCACGTTGTGAATAACTATTGTTTTCACGATACTGTTTGATTTTCTCCCCGAACAACGAGTTTTGCTCCTTTCTTTTTTTGTAAGTCTATGAGAATAGTAAATGCTTGTAAAGTGACATTTTTGATGTGACATATGTGACATGTTTTTAATAATAACCCTCTATTTCCAATGCTTTGAACGTTGTTTTTAATATGACATCCTGATGCAAACGAATGAGAAAAATAAGATATTTATTGTCTTCTATTTCAAACTGCTTTTGGGTGTTGCACGAACAAATCCTTATTTTTCAGGCATTCCCGGACTTCAGTGAAACCAAAACGCTACCAAAATGCTACCAAGTTGCAGGTGTATACGCCTGTTTTACCCCCGACTGACCGCCAGTTAAAGACTTGTTAAGAATTGATATGGTCTAATGGCATCACAAAGTAAAGTATGCTCAGGAAAGGAGCGCGATCTATGTTTTGGAGGATCCTTAAAAAAGACCTTAAACGCAAGAAGACGATGAACGTCATCATCCTGCTGTTCGTGATCATCTGCTCGACATTCGCTTCGGCAAGTATCAACAATATCGTTGCAGTCACAAATGGTGTGGATCATTTCTATGAGATATCGAATGTCCCTGATATCGAAGTAAATATGAATGAAGGCAGTGAAGCCTATAACCGGGTAGCGGCTGAGCCTTCTGTTACGGAGATCAAAAAGCTTGATCTCCTGATGATAATGAGTTCCAAGTCCTTCAGCCTTCACGGTGAGAAGCTCGATACCTTTATCAATCCGGCTTATTTGATGTCTGATGAAGATATGATCATGAACTTTTTCGATGAAGATAACAAAAAGATCACAGAGGTTGAGAAGGGAAAATTTTATTCCACAACCGTCTTTCTCGACGGACTCGATATCAAAAAAGGCGATGAAGTAACTATTAAGGTCGAGAACACCGAGATAACACTTGAATATGCCGGTTACTTTAAGGGAGCAATGCTCCCGACATCTATGGGATCTTCACCGTATCTGCTGATTAACAGAGAAGATTATCGCTATCTGGATGCTTCGCCCGATATGCACATTTATGATGATGTGGTGTCCACAGATATCTTCTTCATCAAAACTGATGATCTCCCAGCCGTAATGGATATCCTTGAAGACTATTCGGATGTCTCAACATATACCCCCGAAGAAGCAAAGACAATGTATCTGCTGGATATGGTCACTGCATACATCCTGATGATAGTAAGCATCCTTCTTATGATCACAGCCTTTGTTGTTCTTCGCTTTACAACAGGCTTTACGATCAGTGAGGAATTCCGCGAGATCGGTGTAATGAAGGCGGTCGGAATAACAAATCCTTCCATCAGACGCCTATATATCGTTAAGTACTTTGCCATCGCCATAGTGGGGGCGATCATAGGCTTCCTGATCTCGATCCCTCTGGCTAACTATATGCTCAAGACTATTTCCATGAATCTGGTACTCGAGGGTGGAGATACGACATACATCGGGTTTATCAGTACGGTATTTGTTGTCGCCATTATCATGCTGTTCTGTTACAACAGCACATCAAAGATCAAGAAGCTATCTCCGATCGATGCAGTCAGGAACGGCCAGACCGGCGAGAGGTTCAAAAAGAAGAGTGTTATGCACTTAAGCCGTTCCCGCGGCTCATCGACCGGATTCCTTGCCATGAACGATGTAGCAAGCGCACCGAAAAGATATATCATGATCACTGTCATAATCGCTCTCGGCATGCTCATGACGTCGATAATGGCGTCCTGGTCAAGGACTCTCAGAGATGACAAGTTGCATCCTTTATTCTCCATCGTTGAATCTGATGCGACGATAATGGATACCGAGACAATGGGAGACGTCATAATAGAAGATGACGGCTACATTACGGTACTCGATGACATCGAACAGCGCCTGGAAGATAACGGAATGCCGGCGAGAGTTGCCGTAACCATGATCAACAGCACAGATGCCACTTATGAAGGCGAGCATCTTAACGTCTTAGCCGAATTCCAGGAGGGTCACTTCGACAATACTTTCTCCTATGATGAGGGAACGGCTCCGAGCAAACCCGATGAGATAGCGGTAACAAGTTCTGTTATGAAGATGTTAGATGTAGACATCGGTGACACCCTCTCCATCAAACTCGGAGATGAGTACAGGAGCTTTATCATTACCGGCAAATACTCGTCTTTTGCATCCCCCGGTGTCAGATTCTGTGACCATTTTGACCTGACTGATGTCCCTAAGAACGGATGCATGGGTATACAGGTTAAGTTTACAGACGATCTGACTCAGAAACAGCTCTCGGACAACATCGAGAAGCTTAAGGATCTTTTTGATACAAACAAGATCTACTCTACTTCAGAGTTCATCAGTCTCAACACCGGTATCGGAGACACATTGGAATCACTCAGAGTATTGACGCTCATACTTACGGTTATGGTCACTGCGATGGTCGTTGTACTGATGGAGAGATCCTTCATCTCACGAGAGAAGAGTGAGATCGCACTCATGAAGGCAGTCGGCATATCGAACTTCAGCATTATTGCTCAGCACACGATAAGATTCGTGATCACTGCCGTCGCAGCGAGCTTCCTGTCATTTCTTGCAGTCAAGCCGCTCAGCGAATTCGGAATGAACCTTGTCTGCTCAATGATAGGAGATGTCAGTTCCGTCGAGTGCACGTACAACACTGTTGAGATGTATCTCCTGCAACCTGCGATCCTGATAGCTGCAACGATCATCTCTGCATTCCTGACTGCAACATACACAAGAACCATCAAGGCTTCCGATACGGCAAGCATCGAATAAAAAGGAGGAAAGAACATGAATACGGTTTTACAGACAAAAGGACTTTGCAAGACTTATATAGTTAATAAAAGACAGAACAATGTACTTAAGAATGTCGATCTTACGATCTATGAAGGTGAGATGGTCGCCATAATGGGACCGTCAGGCTCCGGCAAGAGTACTCTTCTCTACTGCGCATCCGGAATGGACAAGGTAACGGCGGGTGAGGTCATCTTCGACGGAAAGAATATCTCCAAGCTCCGTAACAAGGCTATGTCGAGAGTAAGACTTGATGATATGGGCTTCATCTTCCAACAGATGTACATGATGAAGAATCTGTCTATTCTCGATAACATCATCCTGCCGGCAGTCAAGTCCAAGAAAAACAAAGAGAGCCGCAAGGCAAGTGCCGAGCGAGGCAGGGCCCTGATGAAGAGACTCGGCATCGACGATGTCAGCACGAACGACATCAATGAAGTCAGCGGCGGTCAGCTTCAGAGAGCCTGCATCTGCAGGAGCATGATCAATTCTCCGAAGATCATTTTCGCTGATGAGCCGACCGGTTCACTCAACCGCTCCAGCTCTGACGAGGTAATGGAAGAACTTCTGTCTCTCAATGGCGACGGTACAACGATCATGTGCGTAACACACGACCCTAAGGTCGCTGCCAAGTGCAGCAGAGTGCTCTATCTCGTAGACGGAAACATCGTCGGCGAGAAAGAGATGGGACACTACGATAAATCGTCCGGCGACATCAGGTCAAGAGAGCGGGAACTCAATAACTGGTTGATGGAACAGGGATGGTAATCCTCCGATGCGGCGTCGCTCATTGCGGCGCCGTTTTTACGCGGGAATACTAATTGCACTTTTGACTGTTATATCGAAAAGTGGAACAATATTATCAGGTGGTGCATATCTATGATCGATATCTTGATAGTTGAAGACGACAAGGAACTGGCTGAACTCATCACGGATTTTCTTCGTGAAGAAGGTTACGTTGTAACTAATGTCGACAGCGGCGACCGCGCCATAGAACTTTATGAGAAGTATGGAGCCAAGCTCGTCATACTCGATATCAACCTGCCTGATGTCAACGGTTTTGCAGTATGCAGCAGACTCAGAGAGATCGCCGATACTCCTATCCTAATAGTGAGCGCCAGGACAGATAAGGAAGATAAGATCAACGGCTTCGACTTGGGAGCAGACGATTATATAGAGAAGCCCTACGATATAGATGTCCTGATCGCCAAGATAAAGGGCATCTTCAAGCGCAGGTATCAGCAGGATATCATCTCCGCGAGCGGAGTGACGCTCAATCTCGTTGACAGAACAGCCGTGATCGACGGTAATCCGGTCGAACTCCCCTCCAAAGAATTCGATCTTCTGAGCCTTCTTATCGAGAATCATGGCAAAGCACTCAAAAAAGAATTTCTCTTTAATACCGTTTGGGGATCCGACAGCGACTCGGAGATACAGACGCTGCATGTTCACATCAACCGTCTCAGGCAGAAGCTCGGGGATGATCCTAAGAATGCGAAGCGCCTGCTCACCGTCTGGGGCGTGGGGTATAAATTCGTATGAGAGCATTCAGAAGATTGTTGATCACGGTAATCATCATCTTCATCCTGATAGCGGGTGGACTTGATCTTTATCTGTGGAAGACTAAGCTCAACGACGACGGTGAGTACCGCGTCGAAGCGAAGAGACTCGCTGATGACATAGAAGAGAACGGAAGTTATGATCTTTCCGACTACCCGCATCTTACAGGTGTCTATACGGAAGAAGACGGTCCCCTCTACACCGCCGATGAACATTATCTTATCGTTGAGGCTGCGGACAGGCTTTACAGGGTCGAATATACTGTCGAGGATAATGATAGAGGCTTTGTTATGATCAATATCGCGATGGGTGTTCTGTTCGTTGTAACGATAGCCTATCTTCTATACATTAAGCACCACATCATCACGCCGTTCGGCAGGATAAGCGATGTCCCGCAGGAATTGGCAAAGGGCAATCTCGCCGTTCCGTTGCCGGAAGAGAAGAGCCGTTTCTTCGGAAAGTTCACCTGGGGCGTCAATATGCTCCGCGAGAATATCGAGGACAGCCGTCAGAAAGAGATCACGATGCAGAAGGACAGGAAGCTCCTGCTCCTGTCACTCTCACATGATATAAAGACTCCTCTGTCCGCCATCAAGCTCAATGCGGAAGCGCTCTCGAAGGGGCTCTACAAAGACGAAGAGAAAAAACAGTCCGTAGCCGGAAGCATCAACAAACGGGCCGATGAGATCGAGAACTTCATCAATGAGATCACAAAGGCAGCAAGCCAGGACTTCATGACTTTTGAAGTAAAAGGATCCGAGGAATTCCTGAGCAGGATCATAAATAAGATCTGCGACAGATATGCTCCGCAGCTCGCGCTTACCGGAACCGAATTCAAGATCGAACAGTATAACGACTGTCTTCTGTCATGTGATCCGGACCGACTGGCAGAATGCATTCAGAACCTTATAGAGAATGCGATCAAATACGGTGACGGCAGGATCATAGGCATAAGATTCAGCCTCGTCGACGGTTATGAACTGATAACCGTTTATAACTCAGGATGCACCCTGGCGAAAAAGGATCTGCCCGAGATCTTCGAGAGCTTCCACAGAGGTGCGAACGCAACAGGAATAAAGGGAAACGGACTCGGATTATTCATCTGTAAAAAACTCATGACACTGATGAACGGAGATATCTATGCCGATATAAAAGACGGCAATTTTGAAGTAACTCTGGTCACGCGTCTCGCATGATCCTGTCTTTAACATTTCTTATATTTTTCTTAACTAAAGATTGTTATCAACAACTTATAATCTGTAATATAGAGTACATATAAGAGTGAGAGGGATCAGGCTTGAGACATTTATTGACCATCATCAAATGGGAGATCGGCAAGATACTCACCAACTGGCAAAAGACCGCTGCGATATTCCTGATCCCGGCAGCCATTATGGTGTTCGCGATCAACATCTTCCCCAAGCTGATCAAATATATGTCCACCGGCAGCTTCGGCACTCAGAAGGTCATAGTCGTCAACAGCCCCGACAGCTTCAGAGATTACGATAACAAGGTGACCAATTCATTCCGTTATGAGTACGAGACATGGGACGACACGGATCTGCTCAAGGATGAAGACTACTTCTACTCGAGGGTAAAGCACGGTGAACTCCTGATGGTCTTCGGAACATGGGACGGTGACTATGTCGGCTCTGACTTCGATGAGGATGTCGAGGTCTTCTATCAGCACATAGATCAGGGAGATGTGAACTATAAAGGACATGCTTTCCTCGCGGTATTCTATTCCGGAACAGACTACATAAACAGTGTCAACGCCGAGAGTCTTAAGGAGAATGTAATATCGCCTTATATCTCCTCCCTGCCTGACACGTTAGGCGGAGAATACGGAGAAAAGATCGCATCGACCTATGACGTTGACAGTTATAATCCCATAACTTATGTAATGAACCACAGAGCCAGTGCCAACTATATGGCCGCCAGAGTCGTTCCGGGCATCCTCACACTTCTCATGTATTATTGCGTCTATTCGTTAACCGGCGATATGATCGCTCAGGAGAAGAACAGAGGATTCCTCGCCAAGCTTAAGATGACGCCTGTCAAGCCTGCCGCGATATTAGGCGGTAAGGCGCTTGCCACGATAGGTCTCGTATCAATATCAGGACTAATTACTTTCTTCTTCCTGTTTATGTCTTCATGGCTCAACCGGAGCAACGATTCCATGTCACTGCTGCCGTTCGGCATGCTCCTGACGCCGGTCCAGCTCATCTGCCTTGTTATCACGATACCGCTTACCGCTGCCGTCATGACACTGCTCTGTACATATGTGTGCCTGTCTCTTAACAAGTATCAGGACATAATCGCCAATATGCAGATCCCGCTGCTGCTCCTGCTGGTCGATTTCTTCATCCAGCTGTTCGCATACGGCCGCCCGATGGGACTGGAATATATGCTTCCGGTCCACAATGCGACCGCTCTCATCAAGACGATATATCTGTCAACATTCAAGTGGAAGCACTTCGCCGAAGTGATAATGGTCGACCTTTTGGTATTGATCATCGGATTCCGTAAGTGCATTAAGCTTTTCGCGGAGGAGAATAAAAATGATTGAGGTCAGGAACGTCAGTAAGAGATACACCGGCGATAAGATGGTCGTCAGGAACGTCAGCTTCAAGGTCGAGCCCGGAACGATCTACGGCTTGCTGGGTCCGAACGGTGCCGGCAAGACAACGCTCATGCAGATGACGGCCACGCTCCTTAAGCCTACGGAAGGATCGATAACCGTCTGCGGGACAGATACACTCAAGGACCCGCTTAAGATACACAGCAAGATCGGCTTCCTGACAACCGAGGTCAAGCTCGATCCGCTGTCGACGCCGAACAGGCTCTACGACCTTTTCTATGCGCTTTACGATCTCCCCGAAGACGAGATCGACACAAGAAGGAAGCAGGCATTTGACAGGTTCGGTATAATGCCGTTCGCCGACAAGAGGATCGTCGAGCTGTCGACCGGTATGAAGCAGAAGATCTCGATTGCTATCAGCCTAATACATGAACCGCCGGTCATTATTTTCGATGAGCCGACGAACGGACTTGATATCCTGACATCCAAGCAGGTAACGGACTATCTGCTCGAACTGAAGGATCAGGGACGCGCGATAATCCTGTCGACGCATATCTTCTCACTGGCCGAGCAGCTGTGTGACAACATCGGCATACTGGTGGACGGACAGATCGTAGAGAGCGGCACTTCGGATGAGCTGTGCAAGCTGACCGGGAGCGCCACCTTCGAAGAGGCGTTCTTCAAACTATACAGTCAATACCATACGGAGAACTGACAAATGAGACAATACAAGGCCATCGTACGTAATTCGCTCAGGAAGAGCGGCGGCAAAGGCACCGGAGCATCAACTGCGACCGGGCTCGCGATGCTGTGCTTCGGCCTTGCTCTCTTAAGTTCGATAATCGGAATGTACTACTGGTGGTGGATGACTTACTACTGGCACAGATACCAGCCGACCAGGGTCATTATCGTAAACGCCCCCGAGACGTGGATGGAATACATCGATGAGACGGATACATCCTACAAGTTCTACTACCGCGAACATGAATATGTCTTCGACATAGCGCAGTTCAACGAATGGATGGAAGACAAGCATGCATTCCTGACCGTCGTCTTCCCGCCCCCCGGCAATGAAGAAGAGCGCATAGATGTCCGCACCTTCTATCCCATCAACAGTCTGGACAACAAGGACCGGCGGGATACCTTTGTCGAGAAATGCCTGGACGGATATCAGAACTATCTTCTCAAGACTTCCGGTGTGTCGATCGCCGTCAACTCACCGGTATTCACCGATACCGATTCAGTCTTACCATCCGGCAAGGAGCGATCTGACAACGGCTTCACCACTGCCGCCACCGGTCTGATACCTTTGCTGTTCTTCATCGTGATCCTGTACGCTGCCATGAGTTCGGGAACGACGGCGATATCATCCGCCAAGGAACAGGGGACCTTCGCAGGGATCCTCATGACGCCGGTCAAACGCAGCACCATAGTCTTCGGACACGTCACCGCCGTCTGGATCAAGACACTTATTCCTGCGGCTGTCCTCATGATCCCGCTCTTCATAATCGGAATGTATCGTCCCGGTGCACTGCCGACATTCATCCTAATGGCAACCATGGCTCTGTTTGTGGCTTCCCTGACCGTCATGATCTCGGTAATGAATCATTCCGTCGTCTCCGCGCAGACCACGTTCCTGCCGATATTCCTGGTATTCATCGTTCTCTGCGTCACCTGTATGCAGAGTGCGGAGAGCTTTGACCGTTTCTACTACATGATGCCGCTGTACGGCCAGTTCCTCGGAACCGGAGCGCTGCTCACCGGAGTATCCGGCGCAGACCTCATCAACGCCTCAGTAAGCGGCCTTATCACCCTGATGCTGACGGCAGTATGCATCTACGTTACGATCCGGATGCTTTCTCTCGAAAAGTTCACCGTCACGGTCACCTCGTCCACCGACAAGGACCTCCGGCGTTCAGCCGCGCTGGAAGCCCGCGCCCACCGCCGCGCCGCCTTCCGTCCCAAGGCATGCATCTTCGGCTACAAACCCAAGCGTTTCATCCCCGCAGGCGCCTTCATCTCAGGTCAGCTCCTCCGTCCTCTCGGACTGCTCGCCATCTTCCAGATGCTCGCTCTCCTGCCGCCCCTCTTCCTGACCGGCGGCTCCGGCCTCACAAAGATCCTCATGAGCCTCAAGGACGTCGCTACCGTGGACGATGTCCTCGAATCCTCGGAAGCGATCATCGGAGTATTCATGAGTACGCCGTCATTCCTGATATCGATGGGCATCGGCTATATCCTCATAATCGCCGTCTACGTTTTGCACGTTAAATATGTCGAGCGCCGCAGCCTGTCGACGATCGGCCTTCCCATAGATTCGAAGTCCATCCTTCACTACCTGGCAGGCATCCCTCTCGGCCTTGGCATGATGGGAATGGTCTTCCTGATCCTCATCGCCACCGGCAACATCGAGATCACGGACACCGGTATCAAGAGTTCCGATATCCCGTTGCTCCTGACATATTTCTTTATGTGGTTCCCGCAGGGCGCCACCGAGGAGATCATGTTCCGCGGCTATATGATGTCGCGTACGGCAGCCCGCTTCGGTCTCATCCCTGCGGTTGCCGTATCTTCCCTCTTATTCTGCCTGTTCCACGGACTTAATCCGGGCTTCACGCCGCTGGCGCTGGTCAATCTGGTCCTGATATCGGTCCTTTTCGCGCTGATAGCACTTCGAACCGAAAAGATCTGGACACTGTGCGCGGCACACACGATGTGGAACCTGACACAGGGCAACATCCTGGGTCTCGAGGTCAGCGGTAATTCCGGCGGTGTATCATTCATTACCAGCCGCGCCACCTCCGATTCTTCTGCAGTCGATCTCTGGACGGGCGGTACCTTCGGCCCCGAGGGCGGACTTGCCGTTACCATCGTTGTAGTCACTGCTATATCAGTGGTATTATTGGTTACACGTAATAAGGGGAGGAAAGCATAAATGCCACATTCGGTCGGAGGAGGATCTCATCACGGCGGATCCCATTCACACCACAGCGGATCGAGCCATCACAGCTCCTCCGTTTCACGCAGTTCATCAAGCCATAAGAGTTCGTCTTATTCGAGCAAGTCTTCTTACAGCGGCAGGAGCAGTCGCTACGAACGCCGCAGCTCCTTTGCTGACGGGCTGACACGCGAAGCTATCCGCGATCAGATAACAGGCGGCACCTCCGGCCCCGGCGCTATCCCGAATACAGCTGCCGGCTGCCTCAAAGGTTGCCTCATCATATTCATGCTCCCGTTTATCCTTCCCGTATTCATCGGACTCGCATTGATATTCGGCAACGTCGATAACGAGAAGATCTCAACGGACAAATACGATGCCGGCACGTACATAGAGGACAACGCCAACATCCTCGGTGACACCTCAGAACTCGAACTCGCCATGGATGACCTCCTCGACAAATCCGGCGTATCGGCAGCCGTCGTCACGATAGACAACCGTGTCTGGCAGGACGGAAGATCATACACGAACGATCCTGATCTCTACCTCGACGGACCCTACTATGACATCGAGCAGTATGCAATCGATCTTTACAACGACATGTTCGACGACGAGTACCACATCCTTGTCGTTTACTCGACAAATACGGAGATAATAGACTCCGAGGACTGGTATTATGAGATCATAGCCGGCGACAAGATCGACAGTTCGATCCCCGACTCCAAGATCGAGGAATTCGACGTTGACCTCTATGCCAGACTGCTCGACATAAATCAGGGACCTGATGTCGATCTTACCGATTCCTTCAATGAATTCACCGACAATCTGAATTATGTCAAATTCCCGTTTGCACTGAAGCTTCTATTGGCAGGATTCTGTTTCTTCTTCGCATTCATAGCAGTCTTCATTGTCGTAAAGGTGATCAAGGCCATCAACCGTCGCAAAGACGAGGCTGCCGCGGGTACGGCCTTCCCCATATCGACCCCCTACGGCGTGTCACCCTATGACACGGGCACCTCGGCCCCATCTTCGCCTTATGGCGTAAACGAGATCCCGGATCCTCCTGTCTCAAGTTACGGTTCGTCTGACAGCGGCTCCACGCCCGTAACCCCGTCCATGCCTTCCACGCCCTATGGGGCAAACAGTTCCACGTCGCCGTATGGCTCGGCCGGTTCATCACCCGCGCCTACGCCTCCATATATTGTCGGAGGCACCTCCAAGCCCGCAGAGCCTTACGGAGCAGACACGTCATTTACGCCTTCCGCTCACTCTTACGATAAGTCACTCTATGAAGAGGAAGACGACAAGGTCGACGGTCTGTTCTCAGGACTGTTCAAAAAGCGGGATGACGATTACGAATGATCACAAAACCTCAGGCACAACTCCTGAGGTTTTATTTTACCTCTTTCCTTACCCACGGTGGGTAACAGTTCGTGTAAATTCGCGGCTTTTTACCCGGTTCCTTCACCACCGTGGGTAACGATTCGTGTAAATTCGCGGGTTTTTACCTCTTTCCTTACCCACGGTGGGTAACAGATCGTGTAAATCCGCGGCTTTTTACCCGGTTTCTTCACCACCGTGGGTAACGATTCGTGTAAATCCGCGTGTATTTACCTCTTTCCTTACCCACGGTGGGTAACGATTTGTGTAATCCCCGCTCGAAAAAACCTCACTCCGGCATCCACACCGTGCGCCCGTCCTCGGTTACTGCGGTCACGAACGGCGTGTCGTAGACGTCGGTCAACAGGTCGCGGTCGAGCGTGTCGACGTTGGCGACGATGCGGCCGGACTTCATCATTATGAAGCGGTCGGCCACGCCGGAAGCGGCATTCAGGTCGTGAAGAACGATTATGACGGACCGGCCGCGCGATGCGAGATCGCGGATCATGTCGGTTATCATGCGCACATGCTTGACGTCGAGGCTGGAGGTCGGTTCGTCGAGAATGAACCAGCCGGTATCCTGAGCGAGCGCACGGGCGACCATGGCACGCTGTTTCTCGCCGCCGCTGAGCGTGTCGAAGATCTGTGACTCCATGCCGGTAAGATCCATGGTCCTGATGGCGTCACCGACAAGCTCACGATCTGTGGCGCTGATGCCTGAGAAGAACTTGCTCCTGTCATAGCGGCCGAGTGACACATAGTCAAGGAGCGGGAGAGCAATGCTGCCGTATGTCTCCTGAGCGACATAGGCTATCTCGCCGCCCTGGGAATACTGATGGATGATGTTCTTGACGAGAGTCGACTTGCCGCAGCCGTTGGGCCCGAGAATGCAGTATATCTTTCCGGGCTCGAAGGTGACACTCACATTATCGAGCGCTTTCTTTGCGCCGAAGGCGACTGTCAGGTCCTTGATCCTGATCACAAGGTCACTCATGCTGCTTTGCCGCCTCCCCTCTTCACTATCCGGTTCTTCATCAGGAGCCAGAGGAAATATGGTGCACCTATAAGGCTCGTCAAAGCTCCGATCGACATCTCGCCCGGTGATACGACAGTCTTCGCGAAGGCGTCACATATCACGAGGAAAACGGCTCCGACCAGGAAGCTGAGGATAAGCTTGGAACGCATCTTGTGGGCACCGAAGAATTCAACGATGTGAGGGATGATCAAACCTACAAATCCGATGATGCCGGTGGCTGATACACAACATGCAAGAAGGATCGAAGACAGGCAAAGGACTATTCCCATCGTTGTCGAGCTCTTGACTCCCAACGTCAGTGCCGTCTCCCGTCCGAGCTTGAGGACATCGATCCGTGGTGCCAGCATGAATAGCAGAGACACACAGACGATGTCGGCTATCAGCATTATCGTTACTTCAGATGCGGACGAGTTCGAGAGGGATCCGAGCATCCACATGTAGATCCGCTCCATGTTTTCGCGATGGAAGGTCATGAGAACAGTTATCAGTGCACTCATGATCGAAGATATGGCTATGCCCGCCAGGAGTGTGGAATTCATGTCGTATTCACCGCTCTGCTGGGCGATCACGAAGACCATGAACCAGGTGAATGCCGCGCCTATCATGGCGCCTATGTATGTTCCGGTAAATGTTCCTCCGATGATGGCACCGTCGAGGCCGCAGATTATAGCTATTGCTGCTCCGAGAGCGCTTCCCGAAGATATTCCCAGGACGGAAGGATCGGCCATCGGATTACGGAAAATGCCCTGCATCACCGCTCCGACCGTCGCCAGTGCTCCTCCGACCAACGCTCCCATCGCTACGCGCGGAAGTCTGATACGCTGAAGGATAACCACTGTCGTACGACTTAGCTCATCTTTCCTTCCTGTAAAGTATTTGATCACTTCGCCTATGCTGATATGTGCGCTTCCCAGACAACAGGAAACTGCCATCGCACATAAAAGCACGATGGCAGCTACTGTCACCTTAAGAACTATCCTGTCACTATATCTATCAGGCTGCGTCTGCGGCTTCTGCATCGACATAATCGTTTACAAGTCCCTGGATCAGTTCGATGGCATCGATATTACGAGGTCCCTGTCTGTCGAAAATATTCTCATCTACAGTAATGACCCTGCCCTCAGCTACTGCCGTAAGCGAAGCATAAGGCTCCAGGGAAGTGATATCCGTTGCCCATGAGGGGATAAGGAGATAATCGGGATCTGCCTCGAGGATGGCCTCCTGAGAGATGCTCCAACCATCTGCTATAGCACCTGCATTAACGGCACCTGCCAAAGTGATGAGATTATCGACAAACGTTCCTGCACCGGCAGTATAATCGCCGTATTCGCCGTATCCTACTACATAGTAGACACTTACGTCAGAATCAGAAACAGAATTAACGACTTCCGATACTCTGTCAGACAGACTCATAGACAGGGCCTCGCCCTCATCGCTCATGCCGATCTTGTCTGCGATGGTCTGGATATGTGCGATCATTTCCTCTACATTTGCACCGTCCTCTACTACTACGACATCAAGTCCGGCATCCTTCAGGGCATTCTGAGCATCTTCGGAAAGGAATACCGAAGCGAAAACAACATCCGGCTCGAGAGCGATGATCGCTTCTACGTCAGGATCCGTCGTGTCGCCGACGACCGTCTTGTTGAAGACATCCTCCGGGTAGTTGTCGTAGGAAGTGACACCGACTATCTTGTCTCCGCCGCCGATCGCATAAACGATCTCGGTTACTGTAGGAGATAAGCTTACGATCTTCTCTACGGAATCGGAATCCTTGTCGCTCTTTGAACATGCGCAGAAAGCGCAACCGATCATAGAGACGGCAAGAATAAGACTTGCAATTCTCTTCTTCATAATAAATCCTCCGGTCCGACCGCCCACCGCAGCCGAAGCACGATAAATAAGACTCATCGGCAGGTTTCCTGGCTTATGCCTTTAAGCGGGCCTCCCTTCTCAGATGCTGCAAAAGCACCCAATGGATATGAGACCGCATAAGCAATAACAGTAGCGGGGGCTGTCCGGGATTTACACCCGGTTCCCTTTTACCTCCTTTTACGGAGCACCGACGGTACTTTGCATTATAAAATATGCAGCACAAGTCATCAATTGTTATAATGTACATGAATAAATAATCAGAGAGGGAAATAGATGAGCATCATGCCATCTGCTATTTAGGTCATGTCGTCATTCACCGAGACAGCTATCAAGAGCTCATTTCTTAAACTGCTGGACCAGAAGCCGTTATCGTCCATAACCGTCAAGGATATCGTCGAGGACTGCGGGATCAACCGGAATTCTTTCTATTATCATTATCACGATATCCCTTCTCTTCTCGAGGAAATGATCACGGATGATGCCACCAAGATAACATCGGAATACAGGACATTTGACAGCATCGAGGACTGTCTGGCGGCGACCGTGGACTTCGCATTGGAGCACAGGAGGGCGGTCCTTCACATCTATAATTCCATAAGCCGCGACGTCTATGAAGACTACCTGTGGAAGATCCTCATGCACCTGATAACCGAACATTTCGATATGCTCTGTAAAGATATAAAGGTCAAGGACGAAGACAAGGAGATAATCGTATCGGCCACCGTCTGCCAGTGCTTCGGCATGATAATCAAGTGGATGAGAGAAGGCATGACCGACGATATCAGATCAAGATTCGCCCGCTTCTGGGAGCTCTACGGCGGCATCACCGAGTCGGCGATCAGAAAGAGCACCGAGCGCTAAACTGACGGTCTCACACTGAAGTTCTCCGGAACATTTCCCTGTATATAGAGAACTCTACCGGGAATCCCGCTCACTTAGTTCAACACCCCCATACTATTTAGGCATTTCACCCCCTTTTGCCCAAATCTTGGACACGGGCCCGTTTTTGCATATTCAAGCACATCTCTCACTTTGCTATCCTTTCGGTTGTAAAAGGAAGCGAGGTGAAGGTTAAATGAGATCTATTCTGCCCATGAGAACAGCCAAGATCGGATATATAGTTATCTCGATCATATTCGCTTTTCTGGGCGGTCTGATGATCATCTTCCCCGACTTGTCCGTCAGGACGATCGCCGGTTGTGTCGGAACGGTGATGATACTTTTCGGCATCATAAAGCTGATCGGATATTACTCCAAGGATCTCTTCCGGCTGGCTTTCCAGTTCGACATGGAGTTCGGAATTCTCTCGATCATCATCGGCATTCTGATCTTAAATCACACGAATGCGGCTATCAGCTTTATGACAACGGCTTTGGGCATAACGATCTTTGCCGAAGGGCTCTTCAAGATCAGGATCGCCGTTGACTCGAGGAGGTTCGGGATAAGATCCTGGCCGGTCATCATGCTGCTGGCTGTCATCTCCTGCATCTTCGGTGTGGTCCTGATCTATCTGCCGGACAGCAGCGCGAGATTTCTCACCGTCATGCTCGGCATCGAGCTACTGGCCGAGGCGGCATTAAGCTTCTCGGTCGCACTTTTTACCGTAAAGATCATCCGGAATCAGAGACCTGACCGGATCGATAAAGAATGGGAGGTATGACAAATGGACTCAAAGATCATTGAGGTAAGCGATCTGACCAAGGATTACGGCTTCGGTCGCGGCGTCTTTGATGTTTCGTTCCACGTCGGAAAAGGCGAGGTATTCGGTTTCTTAGGTCCTAACGGAGCCGGTAAATCCACAACCATCAGACATCTGATGGGCTTCTCCAAGCCTGATTCCGGCAACACGAAGGTCTTCGGTAAGGAGACCTTCAGCAACTATCATCAGATCCTTCAGAATGTGGGCTATATCCCCGGCGAGATCGCCCTGCCCGCAGGACTTACGGGTCACGAATTCTTAAGGATGATGATGGATATGCAGCACTGTAAGGACGACAGTCACCTTAAAAAGCTGCTGGATATTTTCGAGCTGGATCCGTCCGGTGAGACAAAGAGGATGAGCCTTGGTGTCAAGCGTAAACTGGCTGTCGTTACAGCATTTATGAACGACCCGGATGTCCTCATTATGGACGAGCCCACGAGCGGTCTGGATCCGGAGATGCAGCAGAGATTTATCGACTATGTCAAAGAGGAGAAGAGCCGGGGCAAGACAATCTTGCTGTCAAGCCATATTTTTTCCGAGGTCGATGCCACCTGCGACAGGATCGCCATCATAAAGGACGGACGCATCGTCTCAGACTTCGTGGCAGACGACTTGAAACACGCCACCCGTAAAGAGTACGAGGTCACTTTCGATGACTCGGACAGCTATAGGAGCTTTCAGGAATTCGCCAAAGGCTGTGACTATCTCGAGATAATAGACTCGAACGATTCCAAGAACAGACTGCGCCTCGTTACGGATGACAAATATATCAATCAGGTAGTAGGCGCCCTGGCGCAGTATAAGATCACGGGGCTTCATCATCGAAAAGAGACTCTCGAGGACTACTTCATGAGCTACTACAAGGAAGACAAAGAATACGGAGGTGCTTTTGCAGGATGAAGAATGTAATCGAACTTCAGGGACTCACCAAGGACTACGGTGACGGCCGCGGGATCTTCGACCTGAATATGACCATCGGCGAAGGCGAGATGATGGGTTACGTAGGCACCAACGGTTCCGGCAAGACCACGACGATCCGTAATATCATGGGATTTCTCAAGCCCACATCCGGATGCGCCAAGGTAAACGGTCTTACGGCCTGGGAGCACTCCAGCGAATATATTAAGAATATCGGTTATGTCGCAGGCGAGATAGCTTTCCCCGACTTAAAGACCGGAACGGAATTCCTAAAGAGCCAGGCGGCCTTCCTGGGACTTAAAGATATGTCCTATGCCGACGAGTTGGTACAAAGACTTCAGCTGGATCCCAGCGCATCACTCAAGCGCATGAGTAAAGGCATGAAACAAAAAACGGCTCTGGTGGCAGCTCTGATGGCGGATCCGGCGATAATCATCCTGGACGAGCCTACGACAGGTCTTGACCCGCTGATGCGAGACAGCTTCCTCGAGATAATCAAAGAAGAGCACCAAAAGGGCAAGACGATATTTATGAGCAGTCACATGTTCAACGAACTCGAGACCACATGCGACCGCGTTGCCATGATAAGCAACGGACACATAATAGACATCGCGGATATCGAGAAGATCCATAAGCGCCCGGTCAAGGAATTTAAGATCGAATTCATGACGGAAGCAGATTATAAGCGCTTTAAGAACGGCAGATACAACATCACCCGTGATCAGGCTCAGTATAATCAGCTGACAGTCGGAGTAACCCGCGAGGAGCTGCCTCAGATGCTTAAGGATCTGACGGGCTT
This sequence comes from uncultured Clostridia bacterium, assembly GCA_946611435.1. Lineage (GTDB taxonomy): Bacteria > Bacillota > Clostridia > Saccharofermentanales > Saccharofermentanaceae > Saccharofermentans. Next base: position 1,731 of record CAMODL010000012.1, on the reverse strand, counting down.
TGAGATCAAGTTCATATCTGAGGTCGTCTATGATCTGGAGCGTCATTTCAACGAGATAATCGCACAGCAGAAGGAGAGTAAGGAAAATGTTCAGTAAATCACTATTTAAGCAGTCATGCAAGGCTAACGGAATCATGTGGATCATCATAACCGGCGCCGTTTGCTTTATGCTTGCCAGCGTAATGCTGATCGCAGGTAACGGTAAGCTCAGTATGACGAGAGAAGCAATACACGGTACGGTCGTAGAGACAGAGGTTAAGGCCAAGATCGAGGATACTTCCCTGTCTTATTACAGAACAGCAAATGACGCGATGGAGTTTTTCGAGGAGAAATACACAAGCGCTTATCAGGAGAACTTAACTGAGCTTATGACGAGCGGCATGGCAGAGGACGAGGCAACGGCTACTGCAAGTCAGGCTGCTTATGCTGCAGCTGCCGGAAGTCTTTCCGAGGAGTATGTGCCTGCCCTCCTGACCAAGCTCGGATACGAAGAGGATTCTGAAGAAGCTGACACGATAAAGGGTGTTATCTTCGCGACTCTTAATCCGATGCAGGAAGACGGGAGCTATATGTTTGACGACTACTACCTGTCCATCGGAGAAGAAGCACCGAGATATGAGACTGTTCTCGCCACTCTTACGAGCGATCTTCATAATGATATTCGAGAGAAATACGTTATGGATACAGCAGCAGAATTCCTGGCAGGACATTTTGTCTCGGAAGAGAACAATGCCAAGATGATGGAGGAATTATCCGGCTACGGAATAACGGATGAGCAGTATGCGGAATTCGGCTATACGGATTATGCCCATGTTAAAAATATAGCCGAATCAGCGATCGTTGAATACAGGAGCGAGCTCGAATACCGCCTGGATAATATGACGGCAGACGAGACTGAAGAAGGCATCAAAGAAGAACTGGCCGCGACCATACCTCAAAGCCTGCTCTCCCAGCTTCCCGAAGAAGTAAGCGACGCGATTGACGAGATCGGTCAGATGGATCTTTACGGTATTCTCGTAGGCTCCATCTTCTTCAAGATGGCAGGTCTTCTTCTTCCTATCATCTACATGATCATGGCCTCGAATGCTCTTATCTCTGGACAGGTAGATTCCGGATCCATGGCCTACATTCTCTCTACTTCCACTAAACGCAGGACTATCGCCTTTACTCAGGCAGTATATCTGGCAGGCTCCCTCCTTGTTATGTTTATTCTGACAACAATAACAAGTGTGATCTGCTTTAATATCGCCGATGTTAATACCGATCTGGACATTCCGAAGCTTCTCTTTATCAACCTTGATGCTTTCCTCGTTATGTTCGCCATGAGCGGCATCTCTTTCCTGGCTTCCTGCTTCTTCAATCGAAGCAAGAACGCGATGGCTGTCGGAGGAGGTCTCAATATGTTCTTCCTTGTGGCTACCATGCTGGGTCTCTTCGGGTCGCCCGTGCTTCCGTCCATCATTCGTATGAACGATCTTAATACTTTCAACTATGTATCGATCATATCACTGTTTGATGTAGTGGATATCCTTAACGGCGGAACGGATTTCATATATAAGATGTTCATCCTCGTCGTAGTAGGCCTGATCTGTTACATCACAGGCAGCGAGTACTTTACCAGAAAGGATCTGCCGCTGTAAATAGAACAAATCGGATATATTCAAGGCCCGTCGGAGATTGAAGTGAACCCACTTTGTTGGACGGTTTAAAACGAGTATAAGGACTGATTCC
>CAMODL010000011.1:0-64794 GCA_946611435.1 uncultured Clostridia bacterium | reverse complement strand
CACGGTTCCTTACCCACGGTGGTTAACAATCCGGGTAAATTCGCAGGTTTTTACATGGTTCCTTACCCACGGTGGTTAACAATTCGGGTAAATAGGGATCTGCAATAGTCTCACTTGATTATCCCGTAGTCTGCGCAGATAAGCGCCCATTCAGCAGAGCCCGCAAAGCCTTGGAAAACATCCTCGCGGGAAGCGCCTGCCGCCAGCCTGTCGCGTGCTCTTCGCAGGCGCGAGCATGTTTGGTGCGGCGAGTTCCGCAGACGTCGCAAATGCGACGTCGAGGACTGTCTGAGCAGAGTGCCGCACCTGCGAGCGTCCCCTCAGATCTGCAGGAACCCTCCCGTGAACGCACCCGGGAACTGGAACTGCTTCGGCTTGCTGCCGAATTCCGGGAATGACACCTCTATGTAGTTGCCGTTGATCTTGACTACTGTCCCTTCGCCGAACGCTTTGTGCTTAACCGTAGAACCGACCTTGACTGAAGAAACGTCAAACTTGGAAACAGTTTGTTTCTGAGCCACAGGCTTTGCGGCTGTCGGCGGTACATAGGAGGGCCGGTATGTCGGGCCTAATGAGGCCATCGGCACATGATCGGCAACCAGAGGCTTGCGGCCGGACGGCTTTTCCTTTTTAACCGGAGTCTTGATCACGTAATCGGGTTCATCATCTGAAGAGGAATCGATCACTGTCTCCGAAGGCATTGCCATTCCCGCATAGAAGTCGTCGTCTACACTCATGGACTCGATAAGCACACCGCGCATCCTGTCGTAATCCTCCTTGGAGATGACAGTACTGAACAGACCTATGTTCTCGCCTGCATGACGATCAATGCCCGTGTAGATAAGGCTGGCATCTTCGTATCGCTTAAACTTATATACCGCATCATTCATAAGAGCTTCGTTGAAGACATTGAGTGATACGAGAAGTTCAAAGTCCTTTACATTGAGGCCGGTTACTTTATGGAAAAGATCAGGCTCCAACTGCGTGATCACTTCCTTGAGGCTGTATTCGCGGTAATCGGTAAGGTACATGAATACGGGGACGCGGGTCGCGAACTTGATGAGCTTCTCCTGTATCTTTTTGCGAAGGGATTTGTATTCTTTCTCTTCCTCGGATATCTCCTTCTTCTCCTTGGGAGTCATATCCGTATTCTCTTTCTTCGCCTTCTTGACCGATTCAGACTTGTTGATGATCGTTTCGATCTCGGTGTTAAGACTTCTGAAGCCCTCGATCCTCATGAGCGCATCCATGGCCTCCTGATTATTCATCAGGCGGCGGAGAGTGTCATTGTCAACATTAACAAGCAAGGCCGACTCCCACCTCTTGGCAAGCAGCGTAGCGGATGTTCCTGCCATGGCGATGTCAAGGATCTCAGCCGCGTTGACCTGGCGCATGGAGCTGCCGTCGTATGCCAGGACAGGCAGGAAGTTGATGAACTCGCCGACCTTTTTCTCGGGATTACTTTCCTCCACACTGAGTCGACAACTGTAATCGGAGATCTGCTTCAGTGCTCGGTCGAGAGCGAAGTCGAAGACGTAGCACTCACGCTTGATGATCTTTTTCTTGCCGCTGTCGTCAGTGACCGTCCATGGACTTTGAACTCTGAAAGCGGCCTGGAAATATGTCTCGGGGCTCTTGAGGTTACAGAGCATAAGGATGCCTGTCCAGGGCTTTACCGTAACGCCGGTCATCAGCTTGCCGCAGGATAGGGTAATTGTTTTCGATGAGAGAGGATCCTTCATCGCCTTTTGAACAGGTTCAAGCGCCTTAACGCCGACCCCCGCCTGAGTACCGGCACAGACGATGACCTCATAGTCATCAAAGAAAGAGTTTTGTCTCTGCCGAAGCAGGTTATACATCGCGTGGCACGACGACACCTTGGGCATGAACCACAGCGTATGATTCAGTACATTAAGAAGCCTGACATCCGAGAAAGGCATAGGCGGCTTCTCGGCGCCTTGCTTTAGCTCATCCACTGAAGTTGCAAGATACGATCCTCTGATCAGATCAAGCCACTTCTGAACATAGTCTTCATACTTGAACCGCGCATCGGCCCCCTCGCCCTCTGTCGAGAAGAACACGTTCAGGTCAAACTCGTCAAACTCCCCCTGCTTAGCTATCTGCTGTATGCTGTCCGGGATCTTATAAGTAAGCATTACCATTCGCGGCAGAGCTTCATAAGGATTATCTTCACCGACCCAGATTTCTTTTGCCCGCTGCTCGTCCGAATAAGTCCAGTTATAGATCTGCTCCTCGATAAACTCACCCGAATTCAACGCACGGAAAGGCGTGCCCGACAGATAGAGATAGTATCTCGTCGTGATCGGGAGCCAGGTCTCATCGTAGGCATTGCCGCGGTCGTATTTACTGAGGTCATCTTCGTATGTATCCTCATCCGCCTCGAAAAGCTGTTTCGCACTTTCCTTCCACGCTCCGAAGTGATACTCATCGAAAATAACCAGATCCCAATTCGTCGCGTGCACCCACTCATTATTCGCCTTGATCCCGCCTGTCGCCTTATTTACTCCCAGGAAATCCTGGAAAGATCCGAAGCAGACGATTGGCCTTTTCTTATCCGCGCGCTGATACTGATTATCAAGCGTGTCCTTCAGGTTATTGGGATCACGCGATATGAACTGCCATCCTTCAAAATCCACATGAGTCATCAGGTCCTCGCGCCATGCCTTCTGAACCGCCGGCTTGAATGTGAGTATCAGAACCTTGGACAGCCCCATCTTCTTCGCGAGCTGATAAGAAGCGAAAGTCTTGCCGAATCTCATCTTCGCATTCCAAAGGAACTTCGGTATCCTTCCGCCGCCCTCTTCCTCGGCAGAATGGTAATAATCAATCGTTCTCTTAACAGCATCTTCCTGCTCGGGCCTCATAACGAAAGTCTGCGTGCGATTCTCAACATTATCGATTCCTTTCCTGACCGCAACAATTGCAGCCTTAACATCATCGACTGTACACTTGAACCATTCGCCGCCCATCCCGGGAACAGCCTTCTTCTTCAACACACGATGGACATCCGTATCCCTGAAATGAGTCCCATCAGGATACATCGCCGACTCACGCAGAACGATCCGATACGGCACGCTCCCGTCCGGCCTCTTAGTCGGATACTGCTGAGCAACACGCTTATCGACATCAACAGAAGTATAGCCGACTTTGAGCATCCCCTCATACTGAGGATTGGTATCCTCGTAGGCGTAGATCATGGGGTGAGAGATGGGGCGCTGTGGAAAGAAGTTTGCATCAGACATCGTCATCGTCTCCTGTTAAATCCATGGGTTTAATCATAGATTCGATTAAATCAATTTCATCATCGGAAAGTTTGTATTTTGAATAGAGTTCATCGTCTGTCCATTTTCGGGAAAAATCCTGGATAGGAACAAATTGAAATCTGTCCTTTGAAATGTTGATAGATGACAATGTCTGCAACAATAAGAAGCGAACAAACTTTGTAGCGAAATAAGCTTCGCAATTAATCGCTTCATCTTTGCTTTCAAATGCTCCTCCTACAAAATATGAAAAAGTACAAACAGCATTAGGTTCCAACAAAGATAAAGTGGCAATGACTTTTCGTTTTCCGTCAGCTTTTGATGCAGTTGCTGCCCCAGCCGAGGTTGCTTTGCCGATAATTACTTTCCACTTATCGATATACTCCGTTCCGGTCGAAACTTTATTCTTTTCAATATAAGAATATCCTTCACTCGACAGCAACTTATAACCATTCCGAACGCTCTTACTGCCTCTTTCTGCCGTGCCAAGTCCAAATGGTCCAAGCGAAGACATAAGGCTTGATATACTATCTTCATTAAGACTCATTGCTTTACGAATTATATTTAAGCTCTTATTGTTCCTTACGAGAACGCTATATTCATTGAGCTGGCGAGTTAATGTGGTTGAAGTTCCATTATCAATGTATGTATACTCGCAATCTCCATCATATGAACGATCCCAAAGAAAATAGTTTACGCCACCTGCAATATCCACTCCAGGAAAGCAATCAGTAGACATAGAATAATCGACGATTTTCTTCATATGCTTATCGTCAAGCATTTTTCTGCGGAATGAATCTAGTCCCATTCCACCCGTGAACCAACGAGAAGGTGTAATCATAATTAGATATCTTGGATTGAGTTTGATCGCTTGCTCAATAAATTTATGATAAATAGGCATAGCCTGTGATTGTCCTTGCCCCGTGCTCAACTGATACGGGGGATTGCCAATAATTACATCAAACTTCATATCAAAAATCTCCTTAGGACAAGTGTTGTGTATAAATTCATATGCATGTTCTTCTAAACCGTCTCGTTCATATGTACCCTCTGTTTTGTTTACACCACAGTAAACGCACTTACCGTCTTTCCAGCGGTGCATTATATTCTTGAATCTGACATTCCCCTGAACATCATCAAAGGTCGACACCGAATAAACGCTGTTCGGATATTTCGAGCAATACAGACTCCTCCGCGACAGCAGACTTGTCAGCTCTGTGATCGCTATCCCGTAGAGCTGCTTATGAAAGATATGGTCAAGCCGCTCCTGTAGGTCGGGGATCTTGTCTTCGAGTCCTGCGATCAACCTTTTCGCTATTTCACGGAGAAAAACTCCCGACTTTGTTGCAGGATCCAGGAAGGTCGTGTTCGGATCAGAGAAGAGTTCCTGCGGCAACATGTCGAGCATCGCATTCGCGACTTCCGGTGGAGTGAACACCTCGTCGTTGGAGAGATTCGCGATGCACGAGAGGACATCCGGATTGTAGGATGATGCTAAGTTAGTCATATTCGGAGAGCCTCCTGTAATCAGTCAAGGGATACTCCTTCTTCGGAGAAGGTATGTAGGCATTGATCTCTTCGTCATATTCCCAGCCGATCATGAAGATGCTCATCTGCTTTTCGTGACCGTCCAATAATTCCGACAGCTCATAATCGCGCCGCTTGATCTGATTGCCGGTAACGAGATTCCACTCAGCGAAAACTATCGGAGTGCCGTCGTTTTTTTGCATGGTAAGAGCATCCCCGCAAAGTATGTTTTTACGGAGTATGAATCTGACGGTCTCTCTGCAGGGATCGTTCGCCTGATCTTTGGCACAACGGGTGTACTCGTCGTTCCAGATGTCATAAAGATTCCGGCGGCAGATCTCAGCATTGTCCTCCAGAATGTCGACACCGTATATACTCGTCACGGCAAGAACGGAATACCTCTCATAATCAAAGGGACTCTTCCCGTACTGCCTTTTTACCACGGCAAGCTTACGTCTTAGGATCTCCTTGAGGAAAGCTCCCTCGCCGCACGCAGGCTCCAGGAACCTTGAGTCGATCCGCTCAGTCTCATCCTTAACAAGGTCCAGCATGGCATTTACTTCGCGCTCGGCAGTAAACACCTCGCCATGGTCAGCAACTCTCTGTTTGGATTTAACCTGCTTCTCCGACATGCCCGGCCCCCTGGCCGGCTACTTCAGGAAGGTGTATAAAAAAGTCTACTTTTTGGAATGGGGAAAACATGGGCAAAATGGCCCCGAAAATTGTGATATTATATAGGAGATAAAACAATTAAGGCTATTACAGGAAGGTAGACATTTCTGTAATAGCCTTAGACTTTTTTGGAATGCTCATAGAGCTTCGCTTTGTAGTAAAAACTTGATGTCGGCATTCGGCACGCCTTAGCAGCATCCGATCCGGACATTTTCCCTGATCTCCATTTCTCATAGAATTCAGGAAAGCAGTCCGGCAAAGGATCAGGCGGCCTTCCGAACCTTATCCCCTTGGTCCTCGCGGCTGCTATGCCCTCAGCCTGTCTTTGCCGGATATTGGCTCGCTCGTTCTCCGCGACGAAAGACAAGACCTGCAGCACGATATCACTCAGGAAAGTTCCGATCAGGTCCTTACCTCTCCTTGTGTCGAGAAGCGGCATGTCGATTACACAGATATCGACACCCTTTTCCTTGGTCAGAATGCGCCACTGATTCTGGATCTCCTCATAGTCACGACCGAGTCTGTCGATGCTCTTGATGTATAGAAGATCGCCGCTCTTGATCCTTCCGACCATACGCTTATAGGCAGGCCTGTCAAAGTCCTTCCCGGATTGTTTATCAATATACAGATTCCTCGTCGGGACTCCGGCATTTGCCATCGCGATCAGTTGACGATCTTCATTCTGATCACGGCTGCTTACCCGGATATATCCGTATATGGTCCCCATCCGTATTGATCACCTCCCTGTGTTTCATAAAGCAAACACTTATCACAGAAGGCGAATTATATCCATATCCAAATGAGTTCTCTGCCGATCATCAATAACTAATACAGCAATTCATAAACAACCATAGAAACCTTCTTCATATCCGAACATCGATCAGCAGAACAATAAAAGTATGCGTCTCAATCCAACAGTAATCGGGATATAATCTGCTTCTATACAACTGAATTCCAGTGTAACAAATACCCATAGCCATTATTGGGACAAAAGTCCGTCGGGCTGCCGAGTCGGGCTGCCGGCGCACACTTCTCAGGCAGGCTCCTTCCAATTGAGATCCGGCTTAATCCCCTTTTTTACGCAATCATCGAGATAGAGATCAATGAGAACCTGATAGGGGATACCGGTTTCTTCAGCCATGCTCTTAAAATAGTCAATGGTTGTAACCCGAAGATTCATAGTAACCTGTCGCTTAAGCTTATCGGCATACGGGTTCTTTCTCGGATTCAGATTCTTGATATCATAATTGTCTCTCATAAGTCACCACCAAACTGCACGTAATAATCAGTTTCCTGCCTCGTTGCCTCACGCGCTGATATGATCCTTATCACATCATCTGTTCCCCTGTAACAATGACAGACTGTAAGCACACTTGCTGTTCTGCTCATTCCTATTATCAGGAACCTGCTTTCTTGTATTGAATGATCAGGATCGTCAAACAATACTGCATTATTATCGTAGAAAACAGTACATGCCTCCTTAAAGTCTATCCCATGCTTCCTAATGTTGATGATGTTCTTGTTCTCATCCCATTCAAAGGTCATTAGGACTCCTCCGTATAATTATATTATAATTATGTTTACTCCACAATAGATAACTACAACTGAATTCTATCAAGCCAATACGGACATTATCGGGACAAAAACGCATATTTAGGGACTCTCCGGACAACGAAGATAAATATCTCCACGGGATCCGCGACAATGAAACGACAATGGAAAAGGGTATTTTCATTGTCGTTTTGTTGTCGAATCCCTAAAAAGTACATCTATAAAGCCAATCGACAAACAAACGACAACGAATGAGGGTGTTTTTATTGTCGTTTCATTGTCGTTTCCCGGGGAATGGGAAAGAGGTTGCACCACTCATCCGTTCACCCCACAAAAAAAGCTGCCCCTTCCGAGACAGCTCTTCTTAATCTGCATAATCAATCGGGAATTATGCTCTTCCCATTCTCTTATTGAACTTATCTACACGTCCGCCTGTATCAACCAGCTTCTGCTTGCCTGTGTAGAAAGGGTGGCATTTGGAGCAGATATCAACACGAAGCTCTTCCTTCGTGGAAATTGTCTCGAATGTCTCACCGCAAGCACATCTGACTGTTGCAACGTAAGTCTTAGGATGGATGTCGCTCTTCATTCATTTCACCTCTCAATCAAAGATACAGCGCGTACTTCTTTGCACGTATGCCATACCGGATCTATTAGTAACTTTGGTATATTACTCGATTTGTCAGCGGTTGTCAATTAACCGAAAAGGATTTTTTGGCCGACAATACAAATGATGCATTGCTCTGGGTCCTCTTCATGTAATTGATGACTGCCTCCGTCGCAGCGATGGTGTCGACCTCGGCGATCGCCTTTCTGGTGAGCCAGATCGATTCCATCTCCTCGGGAGTCAGGAGCAGATCTTCTCTTCTGGTACCTGACTTGTCGACTGCGATGGCAGGATATACACGTCTGTCGGCGAGCTTCCTGTCGAGCACGACTTCCATGTTACCCGTTCCCTTGAACTCCTCGAAAATAACCTCATCCATTCTCGATCCCGTCTCGATAAGAGCCGTGGCGATAATGGTCAGGCTTCCGCCGAATTCGATATTACGGGCTGCACCGAAGAATCTCTTCGGTCCGTAGAGCGATCCCGGATCAAGACCACCGGACAAAGTCCTTCCGGTAGGGTTGATCGTAAGGTTATATGCTCTTGCAAGTCGCGTCATCGAGTCGAGCAGGATAACGACATCCTGACCCATCTCAACGAGTCTCATTGCTCTCTCGAGAACAAGTTCAGTGATCCTGACGTGATTCTCAGGTCTCTTATCGAAGGTCGAATATGCAACTTCACCCTTGATGGAACGCTGCATATCGGTAACTTCCTCCGGACGCTCATCTATCAGGAGCACGATGACCTTGCAGTCGGGATTGTTGGCCGTGATCGCATTGGCGATCTTCTGCATAAGGATAGTCTTACCTGCCTTAGGCGGCGATACGATCATACCTCTCTGTCCCTTGCCGATAGGGCAGAACAGATCGATAATCCTGCACGACAGATCCTCGGCACCGGTCTCGAGTGTAAGTCTCTGATCAGGATAGATCGCTGTCAGATGCTCGAACTTCGGTCTCTTACGGATGATGTCATAATCAGAGTCCTCGGGGATCTCAACACCGTTAACGGAAATGACCTTACGAAGCGGAGCGTACTTGTCCTTACCGCGAGGGGGAGCAACGAGTCCCTTGATGTAGTCGCCTTTACGAAGGCCCATTCTCTTGATCATCTGACCGGGAACATATGCATCGTCCTCTCCGGGCAGATAGTTATTACGATGTACAAAACCGCAGAAATCATTCCTGTCCTGTCCGCCGATAGAGAGTACTCCCTCGATCTCGGTGTACTGGATCTCAGGTGTCGGCGGCGGTGCTTCAACAGCGGTCTCCTCACCTTCCTCGATCGCGATCTGCTTGGTCTCCTGTGAAGGGCCGAAGGATATCCTTCTCTTCTTGGATCTCGAAGGCTGTGCCTGTGCTTCACCCGCAGGCTTCTCTTCGGCAGGCTTCGTATCTTCGGAAGCAGCCGTTTCTTCAGGTGCAGCAGCTTCCGCATTGTCTGTCTTCTCTGACTCAGCCGCATTTCTCTTCTTACGTCCGCGGCCGGGCTTATTCTTCTTGTCAGCCTTCTCTTCCTTAGCTGTTTCTTCCTTTGCCTCAGCATCCGCAGGAACTTCTGCGGGAGCTACTCCTGCATCGGCAGAACTTGTCTCTTCCTTGTCAACCTTCTTCGAAGAAGTCTTCCTGCTCTTCTTGGCAGGCTTCTTCTCGGGTGCTACATCTGCTGCTTCGGAAGCATTCTCGGAAGACTTAACTTCTTCCTTTGTTTCTTCGACAACGGCAGCGGCTTCTGCCTTCTTCGGGCGTCCGCGCTTCTTGGGAGCGGGCTTCACTTCTGCCTCGGCGGGAGTCTCTTCGGCAGCCTTGTCGTCCACTGAAGCTTTCTCAGACTTCTCAGCCTTCTCGGCTTTTGCCTTCTTTGCCTTAGTAGCGCGCGGCTTGGGAGCAGGTTCGGAAACAGGTGTACCGCTTATGGCAGCCATCAATTCCTCACGGGACTTCTTGTCTGCTTCAGCACTGTCATAGATACCGAAAGTGACTGCGATTACCTTAAGGTCGTCCAGCGATTTTGACGCCAGCATTTTCTGTTCTTCAGTCATATAAACCTCATTTGTCGGATTGATAAAGATATTCAAGAAACTATCAAAACGGGGTATTCGGATCTCACGCGAGATCCCTGTTCAAATCGTGAGGATATTATCATTTATTATGCTGATAGTCAACAACTTAATATGAGGCAAAGCGAAGACATGACGCGGCGTTACTCGTACCCAGGGTCTCCCCCCGAGAACGCGGGTATGCCGCCGGGTCAGAGTGTTTTCGAGAGAAATACATAAAAAAATAGACGCCCGTCTATATAGACGAGCGTCTATGGCAAATCCAACTTGGTACTCACTGATCGCCCAGAGCAGCGAACTTATCCATCATATCAAGGGCCTTACCGGTTCCGATAGCCACGCAGGAGATAGGATCCTGAGCGATATATACATCGATACCGATCTTTGTGGCGAGCATTCTGTCAAGACCATAGAGGAGTGCGCCGCCTCCTGTCATTACGATACCTCGCTGTGAGATATCGGCCATAAGTTCCGGAGGTGTCTTCTCGAGAACAACATGTACGGCTTCAAAGATGGAAGATACAGGTTCTTCGAGAGCCTCGAGCATCTCGGTGGAAGATACGGTTACTGTCGCAGGAAGACCCGTGATCAGGTTACGTCCGCGAACGTCGAGTGTCAGCTCCTCGTCACGGGGATATGCGCATCCGATCTGGATCTTGAGCATCTCGGCTGTCTTATCACCGATCAGGATATTATGCTTACGTCTTACGTGCTTGATGATCGCCTCATCGAACTTGTCGCCTGCTACCTTAAGGGACGCATCGACAACAGGTTCACAAAGAGAGATAACGGAGATATCCGTCGTACCGCCGCCGATATCAACGACCATGGAACCGGACGCCTTTGTGATATCGATACCTGCACCGATGGCAGCCGCGATAGGCTCTCTTATAAGGAAAACGTCCTTCGCGCCCGCATGACGGCAGGCATTCTCGACTGCCTGCTGCTCGACGGGAGTGATGACAGAAGGAACGCATACAACGATAGTCGGCTTGAAATACGTAGCTCTGATACCGCTGCACACACGGCCGATGAAGGCCTTGAGCATAACTTCAGTAGCTCTGAAGTCAGAGATGACACCCTCGCGAAGAGGTCTTATTGCCTCGACAACACCCGGTGTACGGCCGAGCATAAGGCTGGCGGATTCACCGACTGCAAGAACTTTACCTGTTTTGTTGTTAACTGCGACAACGGAAGGTTCCTTAAGAACAACACCTTTACCGCGCACGTAAATAAGAACACTGCTGGTACCGAGATCGATACCGATTTCCATTCCTAAACCCATTTATAGTACCTCATATATAGACAGACGTCCTATTCAGTTCGTTCATAAGCGGACCGGCAGACGCCGTAGATTGCCGTAAAACAGTTTAATTATACATTAACCAATTCAAATTACAACGAGAAAGCAACTATTCAATACTACAAACATGTTTCGTTTTGAGTTTATTTTTTGTCGGATGTCCGAAAACGATTGTGAACAAACTGTGAACACGTGTTATCATTAACCTATCCGTAATGCACAATATCATCTGGTCGCTTCGGCTGCCGTCATAAGCAGGATCTGTATCGACGGCGGAATGGAGATGAACGCTGCCTACACCCTGAGCGATATCTATATCAACAAAGCCGACGAAGCCGGAAGTCCCGAAGAAGTTATCGATATCCTCGGCGATATGCAGATAGAAACACCACACAAGACCATGATCCTGTGTGGTGTTTTGTTATCTGTTAATGATCCCGAGTCTTACTTCTGGTTGATCATCTCTTCAGGATGGAAGACTTCGTCGAACTTCTCGGCAGTCAGGAATCCGAGCTTAACGCAGGCTTCCTTGAGCGAGATATTCTCCTCATATGCGAGGTGGCTCGTCTTAGCGGCATTCTCATATCCGATGTAAGGATTAAGAGCCGTAACGAGCATGAGCGAGTTATGAAGATAGTGATGCATCTTCTCCTTGTCTGCCTTGATACCGACAACACATCTGTCGTTGAAGGACTCGATGGACTCAGCCAGGAGTCTTGCAGACTGAAGGAAATTGTAAGCTGCGACAGGCATAAATACATTCAACTCGAAGTTGCCCTGGGATGCTGCCATTCCGACTGCAACGTCATTACCCATGACCTGAACCGCAACCATCGTAACTGCCTCGCACTGTGTCGGATTTACCTTGCCGGGCATGATGGAAGAACCGGGCTCGTTAGCGGGGATCGTGATCTCGCCTAAGCCGTCACGGGGACCGCTGGCCAGCCACCTTACGTCGTTCGCGATCTTCATCATGTCGGCAGCCATAGCCTTGATGGCACCATGAGCGAAAACGATCTCATCCTTGCTCGTGAGTGCGTGGAACTTATTGGCAGCAGTGACGAAGTTCTTCCCGGTGAGCTTGCTGATCTGCTCTGCAACACTCGTATCAAATCCCTTCGGAGCATTAAGTCCCGTACCTACAGCGGTACCGCCGAGTGCCAATTCCTTGAGGGGCTCGGCAGCGAGCTTAACGAGTTCGACATCCCTCTCGAGAGACGATCTCCAGCCGGAGATCTCCTGGGAGAAGCTGATCGGAACCGCATCCTGAAGATGAGTACGTCCGCTCTTTACGATGCCTTCGTTCTCAGCCTCGAGCTTCTTAAAAGTAGCAATGAGCTTCTCGGCTGCGGGGATGAGCTTATCCTCGAGAGCGATGACGGCGGAGATGTGCATAGCCGTCGGGAATGTGTCATTGGAGGACTGGCTCATATTGATATCGTCATTCGGATGGCAGAGCTTCTTGCCTGCGATCTCGTTTGCACGATTGGCGATGACCTCGTTTGTATTCATGTTGGACTGAGTACCGGAACCCGTCTGCCAAACTACGAGCGGGAAGTGATCGTTGAGAGATCCGGATATGACCTCATCACATGCCTGAGAGATAACGGCAAGCTTCTCGTCTGTCATCTTCTCGGGCTTCAGTCCGTTGTTGGCGATGGCTGCTGCCTTCTTCAATATACCGAAAGCATTAATGATCTCGCCGGGCATCGTCTCGATACCTACTCCGATCGGGAAATTCTCGTGGCTCCTCTCTGTCTGAGCAGCCCAGTACTTATCTGCGGGCACCTTCATCTCGCCGAGCGAGTCGTGTTCTATGCGATATTCCATATGGCAAATGTCCTCCCGTGAGAAATTGATGTCTTATTATACCATGAAGCCGCGCCGGTCGGCGCGGTTTTTCGAGGATGGGAAGCGCGGACGGAAGGTTTTCAATAATTAAAATAAGTGATAAAATAGTCGAGTTTATATTTATTAAGAGGTGAATACTATGTCTTATTCAGTTGAAACAGACCGTAAATGGCAAAAGAAATGGGAAGAGAGCGGACTTTACAAGTTCGATCCGAATAAAGAAGGCAAGAAGCTTTACTGCCTGGAGATGTTCTCCTATCCTTCCGGTGCCAACCTTCACCTCGGTCACTGGTACAACTATTCGCTGACTGACTCATGGTCAAGAATGAAGAGGATGCAGGGATATAACGTCTTCCATCCGATGGGATTCGACGCATTCGGACTTCCTGCCGAGAACTATGCGATCAAGACAGGTATCCATCCCCAGGATTCGACCCTCAAGAATATTGCCACGATGGAGAAGCAGCTCAAGGAGATGGGCGCCACTTTCGACTGGGATTACGAGCTCGCGACCTGCATGCCCGATTATTACAAGTGGAATCAGTGGCTCTTCATCAAGCTCTATGAGAAAGGTCTCGCATACCGTAAGAACGCACCCGTCAACTGGTGCCCCAAGTGTCAGACAGTCCTTGCCAACGAGCAGGTAATCGACGGTGAGTGCGAGAGATGCGGATCCGAAGTCATCCACAAGCACATGACGCAGTGGTTCTTCAAGATCACTGATTACGCTCAGGAACTCTTAGACTGCCTCCCCGACCTCGACTGGCCCGAGAAGACAAAGAAGATCCAGACCAACTGGATCGGCAGATCCGAAGGCTCACAGGTTGCACTCTACGTCGAAAAAGACGGCAAGCAGCTGATGGACGAGAACGGCGAGCCCGTTAAGCTCGAAGTATTTACCACGAGAGCCGATACTTTCATGGGCGTAACTTATGTCGTAGTCGCACCCGAGTCGGACATCTGCGACAAGCTCACGACAGACGAATGCAGAGCCGCAGTCGAAGACTATAAGCTCAAGACATCCAAGGTCACCGACATCGACCGCATGTCCACAACACGCGAGAAGACCGGTGTATTTACAGGCGCCTACGCCATTCACCCCTTAAACGGCCGCAAGGTTCCGATCTGGGCAGCCGACTATGTAATCGCAGCATACGGCACCGGTGTCGTAATGGCAGTTCCCTCCCACGATGCCCGTGACTTCGAGTTCGCCAAGAAATACGGCCTCGACATCATCCGCGTCGTTCAGTCCGAGAAGGGTGTCGACGACGAGCTGCCCTACTGTGAGAAAAAGGGTTATCTCACCAACTCCGGCGAGTTCGACGGGCTCGAGATGCACGAAGCCATCGATGCCATCGTCGCCAAGCTGAACTCCATCGGCATGGGTGAGAAGAAGGTCAACTACAGACTCCGCGACTGGCTCATCTCCAGACAGCGTTACTGGGGCACACCCATCCCGATGATCCACTGCGAGAAGTGCGGCGTCGTACCCGTTCCCGAGAAGGATCTCCCGGTCCTCCTCCCTTACGACGTTGAATTCACGCCAGACGGTGAGAGCCCGCTTGCCAAGTGCGATTTCTTCATCAACTGCACCTGTCCCAAGTGCGGCGGCCAGGCAAAGAGGGATCCTGACACGATGGATACTTTCGTTGACTCTTCTTGGTATGAGCTGAGATATCCTGATAATAAGAATTCCGAAAAGATCTTCGATAAGGATCTCATCAACAAGATGTGCCCTGTCGACAAGTATGTCGGCGGACCCGAGCACGCCGCGATGCACCTCCTGTATTCCAGGTTCATCTGCAAGGCCATGCGAGACATGGGTCTTCTGGACTTCGACGAGCCCTTCACGAGCCTCGTACACCAGGGCATCATCCTCGGTCCCGACGGCAACAGGATGAGCAAGAGCAAGGGCAACACCGTAGCACCCGACGAATATGTAAGCAAGTACGGCTCCGACGTCTTCAGAACATATCTCGCCTTCGGATTCGCATATACTGAGGGCGGTCCTTGGGACGACAAGGGACTTCAGGCTATCGTTAAGTTTATCCGCCGTGTAGAGCGTCTCGTAGAGGACGTCGCAGCATCGGGCGCCGCTTCCGACAGTAAGGCAGGAGACGCTGAGGCCGATCTGAACTACTCTCTGAACTACACGATCAAGAGTGCGACGACCGACATCGACCGCTTCCAGTTCAATACTTCCATCGCCCGTATGATGGAGCTCCTGAACGCCATCGGCAAGTATCAGCAGTCCGGCAACATCAATGCAGGTTTCCTGCGCTACGTCGTCGAAAAGCTCCTCCTGCTCCTCTCCCCCTTCGCCCCTCACTTCGCAGAAGAGAACTGGGAGAAGCTCGGCAACGAATACTCCGTCTTCAATCAGCCTTGGCCCGAGTTCGACGAGTCCGCCCTCGTGCTCTCCACAGTGGAGATCCCCGTCCAGCTCAACGGCAAGGTCGCCTTCAAGATCAACGTGGCCGCCGATGCCGACCAGGCAACAGTCGAGGCTGCCGTCCGCGGCGACTCCCGCCTCGAAGACGCGCTCAAGGGCCGCTCCATCGTCAAGTTCATCTACGTCAAGAGCAGGATCTGCAACGTCGTAGCCAAGTAAGAGATTTGATCTTTGAATGACCGAGAGCGTCGCACCCGTTGTGCGGCGCTCTTTTGTTGCGCGTGGCGCAGGGGTGATTGTCTTATATAAACCCAGGTTGGGCTGCCGCGACAACATTTGTTACATCAAACGACTTGGATTGATGTCGAGATCCCTCGGGTAACGAAAGCGGTAACGTTTTTCGAGAATCGTAACCGAAATCGTTACCCGAGCCCAAAAAAAGACGTTGGGTAACGAAAATGGTAACGTTTTTCGAGAATCGTAACCGGAATCGTTACCCAGGGCCGAAAAAGGACGTTGGGTAACGGAAACGGTAACGTTTTCCGAGAATCGTAACCGAAATCGTTACCCGAGCCCGAAAAAAGACGTTGGGTAACGAAAATGGTAACGTTTTTCGAGAATCGTAACCGGAATCGTTACCCAAGGCCTGAAATTGCCGTCGGGTAACGGAAACGGTAACGTTTTCCAAAAATCGTAACCGGAATCGTTACCCGAGCCCGAAGCTCGCTTTGCCCTGTACGCGCCTCATAATTACCGACCGATTGCCACAAAAAGCAGGCGGCGACATTATAGAATCCTAACTGTAAAGCGAATGACATAAAGAGTTGACGTACGGATGCTATAATTGCAATAGGTATAATTATGAGTAAAGCAAAGAAAACAAACAGGTACATAGTTGCCATAATAACGTGTATTTCGGTGGCGGCACCGATCGTTTGCCTGCCTGTCGGTACATCGCAGCGTAAGAGTGCGAGACTGATAGTCAGGGATGCATATGCCGCGACCTTCCCCGATGCGGATGATCAGGGGATCCCTGATGATCAGCTGGTCAGTATCGTTCCGCTCGAAGGATTCGAGACTATTGATGTGTCGGCCGGACAGACGGTCAGCTCGTCCTATATTGACGGGTATGAGCCCGAGCCGGTCGAGGTGAAGGTTTCCTATAATGATATTCCCGCGTATACGGTATTCCAGGACTACGATGAGGCGGATCTGCCGATCGAGCTTCTTGATCCGCAGTATTTCGCTCCGGACGAGTCAACGTACTATATCAAGGCGGGAAGCTCCATCTTGAAGCAAACTCCTGTTATGGACTCCATCACCGTATCGACACTCGATTACGGTGAGGAAGTAACGCGTATCGGTATCGGTGATACATGGTCGAAGATCAGGACGGATGAGGGACTCGAGGGTTATGTCCTCACGAGCACTCTGTCTGTCGAGATGGTATGGACTGCGATCTACAGGAACGTCTGGGTCGATACGGGAAGCCTGACACTAAGAGCCGAGCCTTCAACCCAGAGTGAGGTCGTAGCTACTTTATATGATGAGCAGCACCTGGTCGCCGATGAGACGGCGGACAAGTGGTATCACGTAACAACGGACAGTGGTCTGACAGGATATGTCTATAAGTCTTATACGACCGAGACTCCTCCTCCGACCCCTACTCCGACGCCCACTCCGAGGCCCGTTACCAACAACGGCGGTGGCGGCGGTGGCGGTGGCGGCGGTGGCGGCACCTACGTCGGAACGACCGGCGACGTGTCATCACTCCCCACTATCACAGGTCAGAACCGCGAGAGTATCGTCAGCATCTGTGAATCGATGCTCGGTAAGCCTTATGTATATAATGCATGTTCTTCCTCTGCGGTCGACTGTTCCGGTCTTGTATGCTATGCATACGGTCTTATCGGCATACCACTTCCGCACTACTCGGTATCGCTCTGCAGCTGCGGCGTCGAGGTATCACGTGCCGATGCACTGCCGGGTGACGTCGTCTGCTGGGATACAGGCGGAGGCTACTGCGGCCACGTCGGAGTATATGTCGGCGGCGGTCAGGTCATCGAGGCCAGAGGAGCACGGTGGGGCGTTGTATACGGAAGCATCGACTCACACCCGATCCTCACGATCAGAAGGATAATCCAGTAACGGATAAGAGGTGTCTCAAATAAGTGAGACGCCTCTTTTATTTGAGCAGGACATAAGCAGGCTTGACGCGGGACCTCACAGCGATATGGTATTTGCGGCGTATAAAAGGGGCAATCCCACTACTGAGACTGCCCCGGAGTTTGTAAGTCCTGCCGGATCACTTTTTGTTGGAAAGGAAGCCTTCTACCGTCTTGTTGTACTTCTTCCAGTTGGCTGCGTCCTCCTTGAGCTTCTGACGGCCCTTGTCGGTTACCGTATAGAGCTTACGTGAAGGTCCGCCGTCACGATCCGTTCCGCTGATCTCAATAAATCCGTCCTTACGAAGTCTGTAGAGGACAGGGTATACCGTACCGGGCTTGGGGTCGCTGAAGAAGGAACCGCCCATTGTCGAGAGTGCCTCAAGGATAGAATATCCGTAGTTACACTCATGGTTCTCGATAAGAGCCAGAAGGATCATATCAAGTGTTCCGCGCTTAAACTGTGTGTTAATATTATTGACCATATGCGTTCACCATCCTGTATGGTCATTATACTATAAGTTACAGAATAATAGTGTATATATCTGAAATTTTAAGCTTTTCGCGACAAAGATTTTGCATTTTCGATCGATAATACGAGGAAAGCACTCTTTACTGCTTGCGGAACCCCAACAGATCCACCGTAGCGACGGTCCTGTTCTTCTCATCGGTGATACGGACGAGGTAGTTGCAGATCGTTCGACCGTTCTTGATCTCCTCTGTCTCGGCATACAGCACCTCACCGCTCGCGGGACTGTTGAACGTGATATTCGAGCTTAAGGTCATGCTCCTCTGATCTCCGCAGTTAGCAGCCAGCGCGAAAGTATAATCCGCAAGCGTATATACACATCCGCCCATAACGACATTGTTCGCATTCTTGTGCTTATCCTTAACCACCAGTCTTGTCTTCGCGTACCCTTCGGATACTTCCAGGATATCGATCCCGGCACAATCATTCGCAAAGTGATCATTAGCGAAAAACACTCTTACTTCTTCAGGTGTCATCCTCCGCCTCCGTTAAATATATAGGTTGAAAAAGTATACTCCATTATATTACGGACAATCAAGATTTAAGGTTGACAATCAGGAGAGGTCATAATATAATCATTTTCGCGTGTGACGCCGCCTTAGCTCAGTTGGTAGAGCAGCTGATTTGTAATCAGCAGGTCGCGAGTTCGAGTCTCGCAAGCGGCTCCAGATAAAAGCCCCGTGATCGTGAGGTCACGGGGCTTTGTTTTTCTCATATCAGTTCCTGATATCATTTGCCATTCTTAAGGAGTTCCTTGGAATAGTAGATCTGCCTCTGGAAAGTCCTTATAGTCGCCATACTGTATTTCTTAAGGCTGAACGATATCGTACTGCTGGCATAGTGGATACGGAAATAACGGATCCTCGTAAGGAAGAACGATACGATACACAGGATGCTCATGACTATACCGAATACGAGACCTACTATCGATCTGATATTATCTCCCGCAGCAATGTAAGGTATAAGACCACCGAGGAACACCAGTGCCGCCAGGATCAGATATCCGTACAGATTCCTGGATATAAGTGTAGTTGCCGTGATATCCTCCAGATCGACAGTGGTCTCGACATTACGTTTATTGATGAGTCCGACAGACTTGTTATAGTAAAGTCTCTTGTTGGTTATAACAGCAGCCTCGTCTACGAATCCCTCGCTCGACATAAGGTTCATCGCCTGATCGTTCGAGAGCATGTATATGATCCTCTCGTCGGGATCTACGATATACGAGAACTTACCCGATGTCGGCTTGATCAGGTCGGGGCCGAGAGTCGAATTACGGGTATCCGTAGTAAGTCTGTAGTTTGCAGGTTCCTGACTGTTTCCCGGAAGCACAGCCGCACCGGCGATCTGACCGCCTGCAGGCGCCCGGCTGCTCCCCTGCAGTATATCCGCACCCGCGACCGGCGTCTGGCTGTTTACTGTCGTACTCTCTGTCAGCGGAACACCGCAGTTAACACAGAAAGAACTTCCGTTGCTGTTGATCTGTCCACATCTGTTGCAAATCATATTATTTCACCCCCATACTATATCCTGATTATCACACTCTTGATTGCCGAGGGCAAACACTACTTCCGTATATTCGTCCCATAGCGTATCAGGGTTTTCTTTTTGTTATATTTGTCCCGAATCTCCGGATGATCTCATCAAGCCACCTGTCGGTCTTTTCCACGGCGAGATTACAGGCTTCATCATCATTCGTCATGTTATCGGGCACCTTCAATATCAGTTCATTTGTTACACTGGCACCCCTGTTCTTCATCAATAACTTGATCTCACTTAATCCCCGCCCGTAAGTCCCGCCGCAGGTCATAAACGGAATGACCGTTTTCCCGAACCACACATTACGGTTTATAAATGTCAGTATGGGAGGAGCGGGTTCTCCGCACCATATCGGATAACCCAGAAAAACATATCCGTATCCGGTAATGTCGACATCGGGATCTGTGAGCGCAGGAAGCAGACCTCCACGGACTTCCGCCAACACGCGTCTGTCCAGTTCGGCATCGGATAATGGATATGGGATCCGCGGCATGATCATAACTCTGTCTATTCCCAGTCGCTCGGTGATGTGTTCGGATATGATCTTCGTATGCCCCGTATGTGAGAAACAAACGATCAATGAACTCATAAGATTATTCTAACAATACTGAAATATAATTAAAATCATTTTCGAGATGAAGTAATTGTATAATGATTATATAGAACAACGCGCGGAGGCTGCTGATGGCCGTAATAACCATATCCAGACAGAGCGGTAGTCTTGGAGACGAACTCGCCGAGTATCTGTCAGAGAAGCTCGGCTGCAGGATAATATCCAGAGATTATGCACTCAAGAACTACTTCGGACAACTGACCGAAGGAACGCTCGAGCGGCTTAACGAGAGTGCCAAGTTCTTCTTGAACCCCATCCCCGATTCGGACAAGACATACCGCGACGTTCTTATCGCCAGATTAAGAGCTGAGGCAGAGGCCGCTTCGGATAACGGAATAATAATCCTGGGGCTCGGCGGCTGTGTGCTGTTCGGCGCTTCTCCCGACTCGGTCAATATAAGGATATATGCCGGCGAACAGACTCGCTGCGCCAGGATCGCCAGACGATTCAATATCAGTACTGATGAGGCGGCTTCGATCATCGCTATAGGTGACCGTAAGCATAAGAGATTTGTAAGTACGCTCTTCGAGAAGGATCTTAATTCCGCCGAGCTCTACGACCTGTCGCTCAACACGGATAAGATGTCCGTCGAGGAATGTGCGGCGGCGATCCTCTCACTCATTGAGAAACACGATCTGAGACAGAAGATAACCAGCGAGACAGTCGGCAATAATGTGATAGACCATCAGAGCGAACTGCCGGTATTCAAGAATGCCACCGAAGAGGAATTTGCACGCATCCTCGATATGTATAACATCGAATGGCTCTATGAACCCAAGACATTCCCGATCGAGTGGGACGCCGAGGGCAACATCAAGATGGCATTCTCCCCCGACTTCTATCTGCCGAAGTTCGACCTGTATCTCGAGCTGACCACGATGGATCAGAAATACGTAACCAAGAAGAACAAGAAAATGAGAATGGTAAGGGAGTTATATCCCGGCACCAACATCAGGATAGTATATAAGAAGGATTTCCAGGAACTGATAGAAAGACTCAGGCAGTTCGGCTGATAATGCTCTGCCCGGGCAGGAGGAAAGTATGTCCAAAGTTCTTAACGACAGTATTGAGATCAAGCGCATCGTATATGACGAAGAGACCATCGCAGCGAGGATAAAAGAACTCGGCAAGCGCATCACGGAAGACTATAAGGGAGAGGAACTGATAGTCGTCGGCGTTATCAAAGGATCACTGTACTTTTTCTCTGACCTGACGCGCGCCATTGATCTTCCCATTCAGATCGACATGATCGGCTTCGGTAATATCCCGGATACGACTTCCAAGACAGGTGTCGTCCGTATCACCAAGGACATCGATATCGATATCACCGACAAGCACGTACTTATCGTAGAGGATGTTATCAGGACCGGCCTCACCACCGCTTATCTCATATCCAACCTGGAATCCAAGAAGCCGCGTGACATTACTCTCGCGACGATGCTGCTCAATCCCGACAGGCTTCTCATGACGATCCCCGTCAAGTACTACGGATTCGAGATCAATGATAACTGGCTCCTGGGCTACGGTCTCGACATCAAGGAGACCGGTCGTAACCTTCCTTATATCGCCGAACTGATGAAGAAGCAATAATAACTCTTTATCGAAAACAGCATACAAAAGGGGTTACCCCTTCGGAGGCAACCCCTGTATTGAAAAGCTCCAGCGAACCCAATCTCCGTCTGCCCTCTCGAGCAGCACATCCTCGAACTGTACGTCGCCCTTTGCCAACTCCACGAGCCCCACTTGATATCGCAACGAACCATTGACTGCTGCGACTCAAATCTCACACCGTGCAACTCATGTCTCCCATTCACCGCTTTTAATCTTTTGCTTTACGTTCACCGTAGGTTAAGAGCTTCAGTCAATTAAATCAATCTTGTCACCAATCTCTCTCAAATCGTCTGCCCTTGTGTAACCTCTGGCGTGAACCACACCGGCTACTCGGTTTGCACGAACCGATGTAACATCCGTCGAGCCTCGGCTCCTATCTCTCGGCTGTGACATCTCACAAGCACGCGAATCAGATACCGAATCAACTATTCTGTTACAACCTGCGACTTGTAAGTGGAAACCCACCCCGTCAATCGCTAAGCTCGTATCTCCTTCCTCTTCCCAGCCTCTGCTTCGTGTCCCCTCTGCTCAAGTATCGCTACCGTGCTTCGGTTCGTCTCTTCGGCTTCGCCTCCGATCCAAAGGATCTTAAGTTCTACCCTGCGCTCCGCTCGTCTGATTCAGGCGGCCTCCGTGTCCGAAGAATCTGTCTTCGTATTCCCTGGAGCTACCTTAATAATACTATGGACTCACAAATGTAACAATCTCGTTTAAATACCAAGAAAGCCAGTTCCTAATTGTGCATTCTGTCGGATTAGCACAAAAGCCCCCGCATGATATAATGTATATATTGTGCAATATCACAATTTCTTTTAACACTTATCTTTCCCTGTTATAATACAATAGTATCTTTTCCTGCGGAGGGTATTACTATGTTCGATAAACTTGATTCCTGGATAGAAGATCAGGCCGGCAAGGGAGTATTGGGAAGTCTCCTGTCAGTACTTATCAATCTGGCGATCGTACTGGTCATAACGCTTATCGCATATACCGTGATCGTTGCTGTGATCAGGTTCATCCATAAGAGATCGAGGATAGACTTTATCAAGCAGGTGTCCGGCATTGCCATAACACGCCGCCTGGCTAACAAGTGCGCATCCTTCCTGCTTTTCTTCTTCCTGCTGGCATTCGCCTTCAGGATCCCGAGGTTCCAGTCATTCATCGAGAGGATATCCGTTCTCGGTATGATCCTGGCTCTCATGTCGATCATAAATGTCATTATCAATATCATCATCGACTATTACGGCAGCAAGGAAGTATCCAGATCCAGACCGATCAAGGGACCTCTTCAGATAGTTAAGATCGTTATATTTATCATCCTGTCGATGATCTTTGTTTCCGTATTGATAAATCAGAATCCGGTGGTGCTCGTATCCGGTGTCGGTGCGTTTACGGCTATCCTTACCATTGTTTTCAAGGATGCTCTGTTAGGCCTCGTTGCAGGTATGCAGATCACTTCAGAAGGTCTGCTCAAGATCGGTGACTGGGTCAAGATCCCGTCGCTCGATGTTGAAGGATCCGTAACTGATATCTCACTTATCTCCGTCAGGATCACGGCTTTCAATAACACGGTCATTTCCGTTCCGGCATATGCTTTTGTATCCAACGCTTTCGTCAACTATCATGACACGATAACCGAAGGTAAGAGACAGGTCGTCAGGACCATCTATGTTGACGCTTCTTCGATAAGACCCGAGGACGGCGGATCTACCACCAACCTTACCCGGTACAGGCAGGCGCTGGCGAACAGACTGATGGAATCGGAACATGTAAAGACAGAATTCCCGCTCCAGGTCAGGACTGCCAACAGCAAGGACGGCTTCGGCATTCCGGTTGAGATCTTATTCACGACGGATATCGCCGATTATGACGAGTATTGTGCTTATTCTTCATATGTAGGCGAGCTCGCCTACGCAGCATTGAAGGACTTCAGGCTCACTTCGTATCAGGCAGCTGCTCTAACGCCTTCCTGATGTCATCACGCATGTGATACATATGCTGCACGCTGTTCTCGAGGAAGTAGTAGTGCAGCACATAAGGCACCAGAAGGATCAGGAACATTATGCTTAGGATCTCGGAGACGAGGTTCAGTGTCACTGCGGCTACATATATGGACGCGATCTCCATCAGAGCGAAAAGCACCGTAACGATAAGATGTATGAGTCTCTCATGCTGGAAGAAGGCTATCTTTACCTCGAACTCGTCAAGGACCTTCCCGATCCCTGACCTGTCGTCTTCTGCCATCTTCCCGTTCATATATTCGGTGATCTCACTTATGTAAGAAGAGATATATTCCTTCATATGCTGTCCCTCCCCGGCTCAGCCGAACCTGTGATTGATATAGTTGATGACCGCTCTCTTGTTCGCTGTCCACATAGGAGCCAGAAGAAGTCTCTTCGGTCCGTCCCCGGTTATCCTGTGAACAGTCATGTCAGGCGGTATGATTTCCAGTGCCGCTTCGATAATATCAAAATACTCCTCCATGGAAGGAAGAGCAATCTCGCCTCTCTCCCACTCGGGAACTATCCTTGTGCCTTTGAGGATATAGAGACAAGTGATCTTGATCCCGTCACAGCCGGAGTCGACAACATGTCTCACGCTGCCTAACATCTCCTCACGCCCTTCACCCTTGAGGAAAAAGATCACATGCGCGATCACATTGATATCACGTGCCTTAAGCTGCTTTACTGCTCTATCGAAGACTTCCGTCTTATATCCGCGGCCGAACCATTCAGCCGTCTTATCCGAGGCTGTCTGAAGTCCCAACTCGACAAACAGCGGTATCTTTGAGGCCGCCTCCGACAATACATCCAGGATAGCATCAGGAAGGCAGTCCGGCCTCGTCCCGATGGCAACAGCTCCCACCAGCGGATGGCTGATGGCCTCATTAAGTGCCGATCTCAGATACTCAGGGTCACAATATGTACTCGTGAAGCTCTGGAAGTATGCTATGAAGCCCATGTCCTTTTTACTCTTTGCCTGAAGCTTTGAGATCGCCAGATCAAGGCTCTCTGTTACGGACATGGAGGCGGGAGATGCGAACTCACCGGAGCCGCCCTCTGAGCAAAAAGCACACCCGTCTGTGCCGCACGTACCGTCTCTGTTAGGGCAGGTCACATCAAGGCTGACGGCCGCCTTGTACATCGGCCGTCCGAATCTCTGCCTGTAGTAAGTGTTCGCATCGAGGTATCTCATTCCGGTCTCTTCGCCTCTCATTATGGGCAATCAGATCACCCGTGGCTTTATTATCTCATATATCGGCACGGGCTTCTTACACTAATTTGACATCTCTTACGGAGGAGAAGTGGAGTTGATGACAAAATGTTTACATTTTCGAGCAAAAAAAGGTTGGATTTGAAGTGATTCCAAACTATAATAGTTATATAAAATCAAAAAAACATAAACAGATTAAAGGAGGCACCGCATCTATGGCACAGCACAAGATCTTACTTGTAGACGATGATACCGATATCCTCGAGATCAATCGCGCATTTCTTGAGAGTGAAGGATACGAGGTGGTGACCGCTACCACTATCGCCCAGACAATGGAAAAGGTTCAGCTTCATAGCTTTGACTGCATCGTTCTGGATGTAATGTTACCTGACGGAAGCGCTTTCGAACTGCCGCCCAAGATCGCAGTCTATTCCGGCGCTCCGATCATCTTCCTCACCGCCAGAGAGCAGGCAGAAGACAAGATCACCGGCTTCCAGTCCGGAGCTGATGACTATATCACAAAGCCTTACTCGCTTCCCGAGCTCGCGCTGAGGATCAACGCCCATATCAGACGTAATATGAAGAGCGAAGGCTTCCTTATGGAATTCCCGCCGCTTAAGATCAATATCAAGACACGTGAGGTTACGCTTAAGGATTCGCCCGTGCATCTGACCAACAGAGAGTTCGATATCCTGAGACTGCTCGCGGAGACACCTAATGTCATCGTTCCGTTCAGCAGGATCTACAGCCACGTGTGGGGCGATGACAGCCCGTGCGACAACCATCTCGTAATGGTCAATATCTCCTACCTGCGTAAGAAGATGGAGAAGATCGCGCCGGAGATCACTTTCGTTAAGACAGAATGGGGTATCGGTTATTCCTTCGCATATCCGCCTGTCAAGAACAGCATCAATGCTCGCGATGACATCAAGTAAGAATATCAGAATGAGGTAATATCTATGACCCCTTAGCATTTCTGTTAAGGGGTTGATATTTTATATATATGAGACAGAAGATAAGTAAACCAATAGACCTGGAGAAGGAGTCACTTCTCACACAGCTCCTCATCGCAATGGTATTTGTGGTGTCACTTCTGTTCATACACCAGTTTAACGAATCGTTCAATACCAGAACTGACTCTGCTATCCGTTACGACGGAACGACGGAATCATTTGTGATCACGGAGGATGACATAGCCTCAGGAGACATCTTCATCGGTGACAGATGGATCCTGGTGCCGAATGTCAATGCAGATTCGATATATAACGGTTCATTCTCATATTCGACCTACACTCAGATGCCGCATATCCGTAACGTATCTGTTTCCGCCGAGGTCGGCTGGGAAGATCCGGGGGAGGATTCCGAACAGGTTAATACTCTTAATCCCATCGAATTCATAGAGGTGTCGGAAGGCGGCAGAGACCGCATAAGCGCAGCTTATCTGGCAAGGATCATCCTCCCGTCGCCTTACCAGACCATAAGACTTAATCTGTCAGGCATTAACGGTTCTGCAGAGGTCTTTGCAAACGGAGTCGACATGGGTCAGGTCGGATACGACGATCAGGACCCGGGACTTGACATCACCTGCGGCTCCAGGAGCATCACATTGACAGCCGATAAGAACGGTGTCATCGAACTGATCATCGCCGTCAAGAGTTTCTCCGATATCTATTGCCCCGGCATCACCATATCACCTTCACTCGGCACTGCCAGTACGGAGAACAGGCTTATCTTTACGTCTCTGGTCTGGATAATAATCGAGACGCTGGCGATCTTCCTGTCGGCGCTTGCCGGAACGATCCTGCTGAAGTCGATAAGCAACCGCAGGCTGTTCTTCATCTTCCTGGCGATCCAGATAATACTTCTCTTATACACCATGATCGATACGAGATTCATTGCCGTCGATTCAGTCTCAAGGATCATACTCCGCTATACTCTGTCCATAATCCTCGGATTCCTGTCATATCGGTTCGTATCCTCGCTCTTCAGGAATTCCAAGCTCAATAAGTTCTCCAAGTTCTGGAGGATCGACTACCTTATCCCTCTGGCGATCGGTATCGTGCTCATTGTCCTGATGGCAGCCGATTCCTGCGTATTGTCGGACGGGACGATGCTCTACCTGTCTCTGATATATACACTTGTATCGTCTTCTGTATGTATCTTTAAGGTGCTCTTCCTCTACATTAACGAGAACAATGCTGTAGTCGGACTGTCCGGATCAGTAACCGCTTTCTTCTGTTTCCTCGGAATGTATCCGGACAGCATGTCTATATATAACATTCCCGTATATTCGCAGTATTTTATCGCTGCTCTCATAAGTCTGGAGATATTGATAGTCGCCCAGTATGTTCGCCGCTATAAGTATTTCCAGGAGATGATGGAGCACCTGAGATATCTCGTTAAAGAGAAGACACAGCACATATCCGAGATCAACCGTGACCTTTATAATACGAACCGTCGTCTCATGGAGAACGAAGAAGCACGTAAGAACGTCCTGTCGAACGTATCTCACGATCTTAAGACCCCTATAACTGCGATAAGAGGTTATGCGGAACTCCTGATAGCGTCCGGTCCCAATATGAAGCCGGAGCAGCGCGATATGTATCTGAACAATATCCTTAAGCGTTCATATCAGATGGAACAGATCGTATCGGACATAGTCGAACTTACCAGAATGGAATCGAATGCCAATGAGTTCAGCTTTATGGAACTCTCGATCGCCGAGCTCCTCGACGAGCTTGTAATGATGTATGAAGCCGATATGAGGAACACCGGCAAGAAGATAGAACTCGAGATCCCCGAAGATGATAATCTCATCGTCAAGGCTGACCCGCGTAAGTTCACGCGCGTCATAGAGAACCTTGTTTCCAATGCCGTCAATTATTCCAATGAAGAAGCCCTGATCAGGATAAAGGCCTGGAGAAGTAATGCCGATCTGCCGATGTCCGAACAGAGGATCCATATAACAGTAAGCGACAACGGTATCGGTATTCCCGAAGACGCGTTGCCGCATATTTTCGATCGATTCTACAGAGCCGGTAACTCCGGCCAGAATATCAAGGGTACAGGTCTCGGTCTGTCGATCGTCAAGACGATAATCGACCACCACGATGCCGAGATCTCAGTTGAGAGTACTCTCGGCGAAGGTACGACCTTCCATATCGTGATGCGTGCGACCTATTAAGGCTTAAGCCTCGGCGTCTGCCTTGTTCTCACCCTTTGTCTC
Source organism: uncultured Clostridia bacterium (assembly GCA_946611435.1). Classification (GTDB taxonomy): domain Bacteria; phylum Bacillota; class Clostridia; order Saccharofermentanales; family Saccharofermentanaceae; genus Saccharofermentans. The sequence goes on along the minus strand of CAMODL010000011.1, from coordinate 36,652 downwards.
GAAGAATCCGTTTATATCGCTTACGAGCTTATCGACTTCGATACCGTGCACGTAGCAGGCTTCCTCGATAGTCTCACCTGTAGCGAGAACACAGCCGAGGCAGTGAAGGCCCGATGCCATAAGAACGGGAGCGACCTCGGGGTCTGCGGCTACAACATCACCGATTATAGTATCCTTAGTAACAACCATTTTATATTCCTCCGTAACAAGATCATGTTGATCAGTTTTATGTTCTACGAAGGAGATTGTACCACTTTCCTGACCCAAAATACTATATAAATGATCGATGCCAATAAAATAAAGGCTTTTCGCCATTAAAAACCTTTGAGAAGTTCGCAAAAAGGCTTGACATACAGGCTATTTCAAGCCATAATTTGTATGTAAATCGCCCACACGGGTTAAGGAGGCAAAACAATGAATAAAACAGATCTTATTAGTGCAATCGCAGACAAAACTGGACTTTCCAAGAAGAATGCAGAAGATGCTCTGAAGGCAACAATCGATTCCATCCAGGAAGCTCTTGCAGAAGGTGACAAGGTTGTTCTCGTTGGTTTCGGTACATTCTCTGTTAAGGAGCACGCTGCTCGTGAGGGCCGTAATCCTGCTACAGGCAAGAAGATCAAGATCGCAGCTTCTAAGTCCCCCGCTTTCAAGGCAGGTAAGGAGTTCAAGGATATCGTTAACAAGTAATTAACAGATATCTCAATAACAGATCAGATCAGACCCGTCTCATTACGAGGCGGGTTTTTGAATGCTCTTATTCTTCATTATTCCCCGCGAGATCACTGATCAGCTGCCTTACCTCATCAGTCAGTATCTTGATTATCGCGACACTTCTTATTCCCTTCCTGAAGTCGCTCTTATTAATGCTGTAACGGACGTCACGTTCAATGGTCTCATAGCTCATATTGAAGACCTCGCAGACGTTGGCGTAGATCAGCTTGGTGTTGGAATGATATGTCTCACCTTCGAGTATTAGCTTACGGATGACGAAGAACAGGATCGTCCCGCCCGTCAGCCCGGTATCGATATTATGGCGTGCGAACACTTCGCTGATCGCACGTTCGCTCGTCAGGATGTTCCCTGCATCAGGCACTACCAGCGAGTTGACCTGATGCGGGGCATTCTTTTTGTTATCGCGCGCATCGATCATATAGTGCATACGGCCGGCCGAATCGGTAATTCCTATGACGCCTTTGCGCTTCAACAATCTATTGATATTCTCGAGGAGGGCTTCGTCGCTGCAGATGACATATACGCCCGCCTCCTCCTTGTGCAGAACACGCGTTTCCCGCTGTCTGATCTCTGTGTCCTTTCCCATGATCTTGCCTCCGACATAACGATTCTTTCTGATACTATTTTGAATCGGATGCATATCGAAAATCAATATAAAAAAGCCCCGAACGCAAAAGTCGGGACAAAGTGGGACATTTTGGCAAAAATGTTCCGGGATCAGTTGCCGTCAGCTTCGGTCTCAGGAGCCGTCGTCTGTACATCCTCATTAACGGAATCTGTAACATCGGCCGGCTCGATGGGTGCGACCTCGATCGCATAGAGGCTGTGTCCGGAGTATCTTACCCTGACATATGTCCCCTCCGAAGGAAGATCGCGGAGCGGATTGATGTAATAAGTCTTGCCGTCGATCACGATGTAATTATTGAAGTATCCTATCTTCTCGACAGTGCCCGTATAAGAATAGTAGTTCTGATTGATGACTGCGGACAGATCGAGGAACCTCGGCGCCGTCAGGAATACCATGTCGTAGATGATCGCTCCGCCTAAAAGAAGCGGCAGGAAGAAAGCCAACGAATGTCTGGTCTTTTTACGGTGATTCCTGTTAGTGAACAGGACCATAAGCAGTACCAGGAACAGGACGACCAGCGAATGGGCGACAAGGTTGGCTATAAAGTACTTCATTCTTCATCATCCTCCTCGGTTACTACACACAATACCATATCGACTGCGTGGTCGTGACTCTCGACCGGCAGAGCGGAGTATACCTGGAAATCATAACACACACCGATAGTATAAGGCATCTTTCCCGCTAAGGATGCAGAGTTCAGCCAGCGGTCATAATACCCGCCCCCTCTTCCGAGGCGCGAGCCGTCCTCGGTGTAGGCTACGGCCGGCACCAGCATGATGTCGATAGATCCGGCATCTATCTTCCTGCATGTCTGCTTAGGCTCGGGTATACCGTATGAGCCTTCCGTCAACTGTGATCCGCGATCCGTGACCTCATAGAAATCCATCTCTTCTCCGCGCACTCTCGGATAACAGACAGTACATCCGCGAGATAAGAACAGTTCCGCCACATCATCACAGGGCAGTTCGCCGCGGACGGCACAATAAAGCGCTACCGTCTTTGCCTCTGCCAGGATCTGCTCAAGTTCCTCATCCTCTATCGAAGTAAGGTTCTCGGCAAGAACTCTTCCGGCATTCCTGACCTGATCTTCCTCCAGCGCCTCGCGGCAGATCCTGACCGAGCTTCTGATCTGAGATTTAAGCATATTATTGTTCATCTGATGGCTCTCCTTCTCCGATCAACTTAAGGAGTCCTTCTTCGTCGATAACCGGTATACCGAGCTCCTGAGCCTTCAATGCCTTGCTTCCGGCAGCCTCGCCTTTGAGCAGATAAGATGTCTTCTTTGATACCGATCCGACGACCTTGCCGCCGTTCTTTTCGATCAATGAAGCAGCCTCGTCACGGGACATGGTGGGAAGCGTTCCGGTTATGCAGATCGACAGTCCCTGAAGGCTTACGCCCGTCTCTGCCTGCTCTGCCACCATCGTTACTCCTGCGCTCTCGAGCCTGTTGATAAGCTCTATATTGCCTTCATCATCGAAAAACTTCCTTATCCCCACAGCCGACTTCTCGCCGATATCTCCGACCTTAACGAGCTCATCTTCGTCCGCTTCCGCCAGTGCCTTGACAGATCCGAAATACTTCATCAGTTCCTTCGACGTAGCTTTGCCGACGTTCGGGATACCGAGTCCCGCCAGTACCCTGTCAGCAGACACGTTCTTCGCATCCTCGATGGCTGCCAGGAGTTTGTCGGTATTCTTCGCCAGACCTAAGATCTTCTGCTCGATCAGCTCGTCACGGCGATCCTTGAGCGTGAAGATATCCCCTATACCCGTGAGGAAGCCCTTGTCGACGAGGTCCTTGATATACTCGAATCCGAATCCCTTGATGTTAAGAGAATCCCTTGATACAAAGTTGAGGATACGGTTCACGATGGTCCCCGGGCACGCCAGATTGATGCATCTTATGTCAGCCGCATTCTCGTCGCGGACGAGCTTATGGCCGCACACCGGACATACATCCGGGATCTTATAAGGCTTCCAGTCAGAAGGACGCTTAGCCTTGTTGACGCACTTGATCTTCGGAATGATCTCTCCCGACTTATATACGACCAGGGTATCACCTATCCCGATCTCCATCTCGTCGATAAAATCCTGATTATGAAGTGTCGCTCTGGACACCTGTGTTCCGCACAAGCCGATGGGCTCGAATACCGCCACCGGTGTTACGCGTCCTGTCCTTCCGGTGTTTACTTCGACGCTCAGAAGACGCGTCTCCTTCTCCTCCGGGGGATACTTATATGCGATGGACCAGCGGGGGAACTTGATCGTGTTGCCGAGTGCCTCACGGGCGTCCAGATCATTCAATTTAACGACTGCCCCGTCGATATCGTAGGGCAGGTCACCTCTTGCATCGCCTATCTTGCAGATCGCATCCCATACCTCGTCCGCGGTCCTGCACTTATAGTACAGATCGATGACCTTCACGCCATTATGCTTAAGGAATTCATATCCCTCTTCGTGAGTCTTAAAGGTGCGTCCGCGACTCTCCTGGATATTAAAGATGAACAGTGAGAGATCTCTCTTCTTAGTGATCCTGGTATCGATCTGACGGAGCGTGCCGGCAGCGCAGTTACGCGGATTGGCAAAAAGCTTCTCCCCGCTCTCCTCGGCCTCCTCATTCACCTTGGCGAATGCTGCCCTTGTCATATATACCTCGCCTCTGATCTCGATATACTCGATAGGATCCGGCATTACCTTGACCACATCGGATATGACGCCGGCATTCATCGTGACATCCTCACCTGCCGTTATTCCGTCACCCCTGGTAATAGCCTTAACAAGCCGCCCGTTCTCATAGCGAAGAGCCATGGAAAGTCCGTCGATCTTGGTCTCTACGAGAAACTCCGCATCGTCTCCCACACGGCTTCTTATCGACTCAACGAAGGCATCCACCTCTTCCCTGCTGAATACGTCCTGAAGGCTCAGCATCGGCACATTATGCTTAACGAGCACGCCTTTCTCCGCTTTCCAGCCGACTCTCTTGGAGGGGGAATCGTCTCTTATCAGCTCGGGATGCTCAGCCTCTATTTTCTTCAGTTTAAGGTTAAGCTGATCGTACTCATAGTCGGATATCTCAGGCTCATCATCGTTATAGTATCTGTCGCAATGATAGTTCATTACGCGCACCAGTTCATCGTATTCCGCCTTAACGGGATCGACATCCGTATTCTCGAAAAGACTCATCTGGTTATCGATATCCTTCATAACTTATCCCTTCCTTCCCATAAATACGCAGTATATCTGCGGAATAAGGAGCAACACTCCTATAAAGATGCCCCACACATACCCCGGCATAGACAGAACGTCATCAAACGGTGCCGCCAGATCAGAAGGCACATAGCGCGCAGCATAGAGGATCTTATCCGCCACACCGCCGAGGTCGCTCAAGGGCTTGATCATCAACCCGCATGTCACATAGATCGACAGTGAATAGATGCATGTATCACTTGCCCACAGGAGCACGGTCTCCGATTTGAGAAGATGCATCAGACCGATCAGGATCTCCGCGATCATAAGTGCTGCAGCCGATCTCTTATCAACATGCTTGTCCCCGAGACACCTGATCAGGAACACCGCGAGAGTAACTGTCATAAGCGTAACCGGCACAAATCTGTATACCTGAGTCCTTGACGGGATCATAAGGATTATGGCGATGACTGTCATACCGACTGCAGCCGCCAGTGTCCCGGCTTTGCCTTCAGACGCTAATCCCGCTGCTTCGAAGCCTTCCGACAGGAACTCATGGAAATAATCCGTATAAATACGTAAGGGCTCTGTAATCAGAGTCCCCCACAAAAGCAGCAATGCTGCATAGATAATTCCGAATCTCTCTTCGCTTCTCAATATTACTCCTCGAACTCGTAAGGGTCATAATCAGCAAGGAGCTCCTTAAGAACAGCTACTTCCTCGCTGTTAAGGGACAGTCCCTTGCCTACCTTAGCGTGGTCAGGGCCCCAATCTCTGATATCGAGCTTCGGCTTGCCGTCATTCCATCTGACGATATTAACTTCTCTGTTCCAACCGGACTTATTTGTGGCCAGAACACCGATATTCTTAACGATCTCGGACTTGATCTCTGTCTTAGGCATAATTACCCCTCCTGTGTTATTCCGTTTCTTTGCTGATTGTATCACATAATATTATAATAATACAAAGCCTATTATTCACGGAGGTTTCCCATGAGTACATCCATGCTGATCACACTGATCGTCATCGACCTGATCACGATACTGATAATCGCCGCCGTCCTTCGCGGATTATGGGAAACAAGACACACTGTCATCGACTATGCCGAGCTTCATGCTCCGATCGGGAAAAGCCGCAATTTTGTCAGGCGCCCCGTATTCATGCGCCGGAACGATGCAGTAACAACCGAGAAATATGATCTCCGTGTCCTTTTCTTCAGTGATCTTCACGCAGAATACTGTCAGTTTACTTCATCTCAGCTCGAGAACGTGATCCGGACGGAGCACGAGCGTAAGCGCCTCGATGCGGTGCTTTTCGGAGGAGATATCGTCAATGATCCGCTCAAGAGTTCTGTCGGCGTTGAATATCTGGCTCATATCTCTTCTGTCTGCAGCGAACTTGATATTCCGTTCCTGGGAGTTACCGGCAATCACGATGTTATGATCCCCGCCGAAGACATCGAAGCATGCGGCTTCAAAGATATACGCCGCTCCTATGTAACTCTTCCGTCCAGACTCGGAGACGGACAAATAGCCATCTGCGGCGTTCCCGACACAGGGCGTGAGAACCGTGTCTGGTTCGCTCCTTCGCCTGTGCCTCACGAGACAGAGGACGGCTCGCCCGTTATCGCGAATGTACTGCTCGGACATAATCCCGATTACATACTTCATCTGGACGAGTTATTCCTGGACGGCGCGATCGTCGCTCCCAAGACCCTCGAATATGATGCAGAGGCGGTCGAAGGAGCCAAGGCACGCGCAGTCGAATTACATGAGAGCAAGAGACCTGAATACATGCTCGCAGGTCATATCCACGGCGGCCAGATAAGGACCCCGATAGGTATCGAGTTCAGTCTCCTTAGGAAAGACATCCTCCCGAAGAAGCAGAAGGTTATCGCCGGTGTCTACGAGGGCTGCGGCGTAAGCCTGTTCCTGTCACGAGGAGTCGGCAATATCCTGCTTCCTCTGAGGATCGGTGCCAGGCCTGAAGTTACGATCGTTGAGATCTATGCGAGGTGATACAACACTCCTGGCTTGAGTTATTGCCATTTGGGTGTGTTTATAGCCTTTGGGAGGAACTTTCGAGCACAAAAAAACAGCCCGCATTCACGGCCTGCTTCTTATTCCATGTTCCAATGCTCTGGGCAAAGCATTATGAGAGTAACAAAAACGGTAAGTTGTACCTCACACATAGATAATATCTTTATTGCTGAATGTAAACAATATTTGCTTTCTTGTTATTACGCCCAAAAATCCGAAGCCGTTATTTATCGATTTATAGTTAACTTCTATTGTCATATGTGAAAATTGCCCAAAAGAAGCCTGATTTTGTATGCGTATTGATTAAAAAGCGCACTTAGCGTCTTATCCGTAGTATTCTGCCGCATAAATGCTCAGACGCGAAGCCAAAGAGTCTGCGATCTCGTCGACAGGTTTGTCGAGTGTGTAATAGGAAGATATCTCATCATCGATAAGGATCATAAGATCGAAGTTATACATTAAAACACAGTCAGCAGATTCCAGTGCAGCAGTATAGCCTGAGACGATCTCAGAATCTGGGATCTGACCGTCAGGGGATGCGAAGAGTTCTGCCAACCGTGTGCCGATATCCTCACCATCGTCTGACCGACCTCCTGCTGCCCAGCAGTCGATCATCAGGTCTTTGAACGAAGCAGAGGCCGGGATCAGACCGTTGCTTACGACATATAACTGAACCTCATCAGAATAAAGGAAACTGATGAAGTCTGCGCAAGCGTCAGGGTAAGAGGTTCCTGCGCTTATAGCAACGGGATTAGCGGGCACAACAGGATGGGAAGCCCCGTAAACTGAAGGATAACCTGCATTGATCAGGATGCCGCCGGCCTCATAGCACATAGTGGCGTATTGAACGGGTCCCGGGATCCCGCAATTGATCAGCTTATATCTTCCAAGGGCAATATCCTGAAGACTTGTAAGGGCTGCTGCCCGTCCCGAAGGAAGTCCGTAATCTGTACAGATCTGAATGATATCTTCGAACTGAGAAAGAGAGAGAAGGCTATCCCCCGTTTTATTTCTGACTATCTCATCCATCGAATAGATAAAAATACCATCCGCGAAGCTGACCGCAGGAACCTGCGCACACACACCGGTCTCGTTATCTCCGAGGGCGAACATCTGCGAATATGTCATATCGGGATCGATGTCAGGATCATCACTCCGGCCAAGATAACCTCCGATCAGATAACCCGGGTAAGCACAGTACACAGGACCGTTGGCAGCATTGATCAGATTCTCGTCCACACCAAAATCATCAAGATAGGTACTCAGGTCGATGACCATGCCGTTACGTCCCATGTAATCGTAATCGAAGTTATTCTCACAGATAAGGTCAGGCGCATCCCCCGAAGCGAAAAGCCTCATGTACTCCGCAACTCCCGCAGCATCCTCTGTTATATCCGAATTATCATATTCATACGATTCGATGACCACTTTATAGTCATCCTGTGAATTGTTATACATATACACTGCGCGCTTCAGATATTCGTCATATTCGGCGGCATACCCGCCCACAACAAGTACCGTTCTGTCTGAAGCACTATCATCAATATCCGGATCATACCTATAGATCTGGAACTCGACACTTTCCCCGGCCTGAGTATACACACTTACTACCGCATCCTCGCTAACCGGATAATCCTCACGGTAGCCGTACCCCGAAGGAGGAAGCTCATCTGTATTGTTCCAGACCAGAAGCAACTCCAGAGTTTCCGTATCAGGATGCACCAGATATACTGCGTCTTCGGTCATTACATATTTGCCGTAACAACCGTTATTCGTAATATCCGAATTTGAAGTCTCAGCAAGTCTCACGATCCTCTCGTCATCATCGTAAATTGAATAATATGTGTAGCCGGACTCCCAATTTCCTGTCACCAGAAACAGGCCATCTCCGCTATCGAAAAGAGGATTCGCAAAAGACGGATAATCTGTCGCAGCCGGATCTGAGATAGTGTGTGTGAGGGCATCTTCGTCGTTGTAGATCTCTATACGCCCTTCATACAAAAGCGCATACCCGCCGTCAAACCCGGAAACTGCAACTGCATCCTCACACATCTTTATTACAGCAGAAGAACCGGTATCCGGATCGATCTCATAAAGAGCATCATGACCCAGACACAGCATCCTGTCGTCATATGTCGTATATGAATGTGCCCCGAGTATGTCTGTCTCACAATAGCTCAACAGAGTCCCGTCTCCTGCAAGTCTTGCTACCGATCTGTTGTCGCCGTTAAGCGCATTATTCGAGTGTCCGATGATAGCAGCAACATAACCGTCACCATACTCACCGACAAAGACTATCTGCGGCGCATATTCCTCATCCCTCAGGATCGAGAAGCCCTCAAGCCGGTATCCCGGATTCTCGCCCCTTCCGTCTGCAGCAGTCTCATCTTTCTTGGAGCACCCGATCCCTGCTCCGGAGATCAGGACTATAAGTGATAATAGAAGTAACGATCTGCGCCAAAGATTACTCATACAAAGAACTGAATAGTGGTGTTTGCATTAGTCGCATTTGTTTTTGCATGAATGCAATAATTGTTTCCATCAATACTGTTATTCTAATTTGGTTTATAGGCACTGTCAATTTAAGCCCCACTAATCAGTTATTCATGTTTTCTTTTATAATCAAGTTCCTTGTACGGTTGACAACAACACAAAACCCCTCCCGTCTGCTGACGGAAGGGGTCGGGATCCATTATCTTACTGTTGATCAGATCTTGCAGGGCTTGATATCCCAGATCTCCTTAGCATACTCGCTGATAGTTCTGTCAGATGAGAACTTGCCGGAGTTGCAGATGTTGATCCAGCACATCTTGGCCCACTTCATCTCGTCCTTGTAATCCGTATAGAGTCTGTCGCGTGTCTTACGATAATCATCGAAGTCACCCAGTACGTAGTACGGATCGCCGGGCTGCCAGTTGGTGCCGTAGAGGATGCCGTTATAGAGATCGCGGAACATTCCGGTTCCCTGATCATCGAAAGAGCCGTCTACCAGGCGGTCAAGAGCCTTCTTTATGCCGGGGATGTTCTCATACTGCCATGTAGGATTGTAATAAGCCTTGGTGGCAGCCATATCGCCGGCTCTACAGCCGAAGATGTAGATGTTGTCGTTGCCGACGGACTCACAGATCTCGACATTAGCGCCGTCCATCGTACCGAGAGTAACGGCACCGTTCATCATGAACTTCATGTTACCTGTACCGGAAGCCTCGAGACCTGCTGTAGAGATCTGCTCGGAAACATCGGCAGCGGGGAACATCTTCTCACCGTTGGAAACATTGTAGTTCTCGATGAAGACGACCTTGAGTCTGCCCTTCATGGCAGGATCGGAATCGATGAGCTTGGCTATCTCGTTGATGAACTTGATCGTGGCCTTTGCTCGGAAATAACCGGGAGCTGCCTTTGCACCGAAGATGATCGTTACCGGAGGCATATCGAGCTTCGGGTTCTCCTTGAGCCTGTCGTAAAGGTTCAGTGCATAGAGCGCGTTCAGGAGCTGCCTCTTGTACTCGTGCAGTCTCTTGATCTGGATATCGAAGATCGAATCGGGATCAAGTTCAATGCCCTGAGACTTTTTAAGGAAAGCAGAGAGCTTCTCCTTATTATGGCGCTTGATGGCCAGAAGCCTCTTCATTACAGCCTCATCGTCCTTGTACTTCTCGAGCTTCTTAAGCTCATCGAGCTTTGTTACCCACTTATCGCTGCCCAGGAGTTCCGTAAAGAGCTCACCGAGTTCGGGATTACATGTTCTGAGCCATCTTCTGGGTGTTACGCCGTTCGTCTTGTTGGAGAACTTCTCAGGATAGATCTGATACCAGTCCTTGAGTGTCTCATTCTTAAGGATATCGGTATGCAGAGCAGCAACACCGTTAACGGAGTGAGATCCGTAGATGGCCATCCATGCCATCTGAACCTTACCGTCTGCGAGAGGGCTCATCTTGTCGATAAGCTCGGAATAAAGCCCTGCCTCATACATCTGAGCGCGGAACTGATTATTGATACCCTCGACGATCTCGAAGATCCTGGGGAACAGGAAACGGAAGATGGAGATATCCCACTTCTCGAGAGCCTCAGCCATGATGGTGTGATTCGTATAAGCGAAGGTCGCCTTAACGATCTCCCATGCATCTTCCCAACGGACGCCGTTCTCGTCTACCAGGATCCTCATGAGCTCGGGGATACCGATAACGGGGTGAGTGTCGTTGAGCTGGATGGAATTATACTTTGCAAAATCCTTCAAATCGTCGCCGTGTACTCTCTTGTACTTACGGACGATGTCCTGCAGGGAAGCAGATACGAAGAAGTACTGCTGTCTTACACGGAGGACCTTACCGTCGTAAGAAGTATCGTTCGGGTAAAGGACTCTCCAGATATCATTTACTCTGTTACGCTCGATAACGGCATCGTCGAATCTCTGGGAATTAAAGAGATTAAAGTCGAAGTCCTGTGCAGGCTCGGCCTTCCAGAGTCTCAGCAGGTTGATGTTCTTTGTGCCGTAACCTGTGATAGGCAGGTCATAAGGGATAGCCCATACATCGATATCATTGTAGTGGACCTTTACCTTCTCGTAGTATCTTGCCGGAGCGAAAGGATAACCTCTCTCCATCCAGGAATCCGGATATTCCTTCTGGAAGCCGTTCTCTATCGACTGACGGAACAGGCCGTAGCGGTAGAGGATTCCGTAACCCGTAACTGGAAGGTTAAGTGTGGCACAGGAATCGAGGAAGCAGGCTGCGAGTCTGCCGAGACCGCCGTTACCGAGAGCGGGATCTGTCTCTTCTTCAAGGATATCCGTGATATCGTATCCGAAGTCTGCGAGAGCCTCCTTTGCCTGATCGTATATGCCGAGGTTAACGAGATTGTTAAGAAGTGATCTTCCCTCAAGGAACTCAGCCGAGAAATAATATGCCTGTCTCTGGTCTGCGTAAGCATCAAGTGTTGCCTGCCAGTTATCGGATAAGAGCTCTACAACGCTCTTTGACAGTGCTGTCCAATAGTCTCTTGCCGTTGCGTGCTTGAGTGCCAGACCCGTATCTGCCTTGATGTGAGACTGGATCTTCTCCTCAAGCTGCTTAGCTGTAACAAGTTTTGCCATAGTATCAGTACGACGCCCGGGGCGTCCCCTCCTCATAGAATCCTTTTGATTGTATGTTATTTCGTTCAGTCGGTCAATTTATAAAAGATTAGATTCATTGCTCTTTTTTATTAGGTTGATTATTAAAATTGCATATATTAAACTTAAAAAACAAATAAAACGTTTTAGAACATCAAAGGAATCGGGCCCGCTATATGATGATAACGACGCTTGCCGTCTTGATCGGAGCAATCCTGGGATTTGCTCTCACTTATGTGTTTAATATCCTTCCCGAAGCATGGCTTCAGGACTATGATTTTGACCCCAAGGCCCCTGATTACAGGCCTTCCAAGCGTATGCGCCCTCTTCGTGAGGGCATTATATCGGCGCTCGCCCTTGCCGCCTTCTACGGCATCTCTGCTGCAGTATGCTTTGACGATTTCTCGGATAAAGGACATGTGATCCACATAATCGTTATCATGCTGGCCATCCCCATGATCATCCTGATCGGAATGGCAGACAGGCTTAACAGGATAATTCCCGACCAGTTCTCGATCTATCTGCTTATACTCGGCATAGTATCGGCATGCGGCGACTATATCGACGGCACTTACTGGTTCTCGGATGACGCTCCGGCTTATTTTCCTTTCCTTAACAGACTGATCGCTGCCGCGATAGGTGCAGGATTCCTCTGGCTGGTAGAATTCATGAGCGAGACATTCCTCGGCAAGGAGGGTATGGGACAGGGCGATATGAAGCTTCTCGGTGCGTGCGGTCTCCTCTGCGGGACATACGGACTCGTGATACTTATCTATGCTGCGATCATACCGGCACTTCTTGTTGCGATCCCTCTATACATCCGTAAGAAGGTCCGTATCTATCGCGAGGAGAAGGAGATCAGAGCAAGTAAGGATCCTGTGGCCAAGAGACGTGAGATACGTCTGCGTAAAGCCAAGCTGCACTTTGCCGAAGACCCTGATTATCTTGCTTTCGGACCTTTCCTGGCATTCGGCGCCGGTGTATTCCTGGCACTCGAGCCCTTCTGGGCCGATAAGCTGATGGAGACGCTCGATATCCTGGGGGTGTACTTCTGATATGGAACTTAACCTTAAGGAGGAGCTCCGGAAGCTTCTGAAGTCATTCAGGATACCGTCTTCCCCTGACTGGGGATACGCTTTCTTCCTCCTGTCTGTCGCTTCTGCTATCTGCTACGGGTTCAGGGTAATGTTCACCAACACAGGATGGGGCTGGCCGATGACATCGTTAGGCGGATTCGCAGTGTTCATGCCGGCTGTTATTCTTACAACACTTCTTATCCCTACGGTAATACTCTCATCAGGCAGTTCGGAGAAGATCATAGGTAAATATACAGGCATCGGACCTTTACTGACAGGACTGTTCTCAGGCATAGGACTTATGCTGATATATACTGCTCTTCATAATCTGACAGTCATGTTCATGACATCACGCAGGATCGACATGATCTTCCCTGCCTACTTCTACAGGACAGAATTGGATTCCGCCCCGGTCACGCTCTATGAGATATTGAGCGACACTGTTATCCCCGGGATAGGTATCGTTCTGTTCTTCGGAGGACTTGTGTGGTCATCCTTCAAGATAACCGAGAGGACCATAGGATATGTGATCGTCGGACTGATCTTCGCGACATATAACCTTAATCTGATAGATTTTCCGGCATTGTTCATGATGGGCGCTTGGCTTGCTTTTGTCAGGACCAAGAGCCGTAACATCTGGGCCCCTTTTGCTTCACTTCTGGGGATGAGGCTGACACAGCTCTTCTTCGGTGAGTATCTGGAATCACTCGATATCACCACGATCCAGACTTATTCAGATATCGAGATGACGTATTTCTACTCGTCGCTGCCTGCACTGTTCATGGGAATAGTCCTGATGTTCTTCTTCATGCGTCTTCTCAGTGACTTCTATAACTCATATAGCATCGGACTGCACTCGAACCTGGTAATGATCCCCGAGGCTGACGATGACGATACGGGACGACGCTCCATAGTAGAAGGTATCCGGCCCCCCTTGATCGTTGCCGTTATCATATGGGTCGTCCTGTGGGGTCTTGTTATCGAGGGGGCTCACATATGACGGATCAGGAGAGATACATACGCGACCGGGCATCGGTCATGGCAATGATCAAGTTCATTCTGATAATCATGCTTATCACGGCAGGATGTTGGGCTGCCACCAAGATAATGATGATCATGTTGCCGTTCCTTATAGGATATCTGCTCGCAAGGACCAGCCATGCGTTATCAGGCCCTATAACCAAGACGTTCTTCAAGAATAACCGTTCACGTAAGCTCCGTAAGAGGGTCTCTCTCGTTATCTACGTTATCCTCCTGGTCATCTTCACTCTCCTTCTCATCGCGGGCATAATCGCCCTGATAGAGCAGCTGGTCCGCGGAGTGAGCGCGCTGTCTGATGCCGCGGCTAATGCCAACCTTGAGAATATCGGTAAGGACCTTTTCGATAAGTTGTCAGTTGAGAATGGCGGATTCATGACCGAATCCATGCGTGCGTCCGCAGAAGCGCGTCTCAACGACTTCCTGTCTAACCTTCTGTCATATGCACCGGAGCTGCTCAAAGGCTTGGCGGGGACCGTATGGAAGATGATAGGGAGCCTTCCTTACTGGATCTTCGTTGTTATCTGCGTTATCCTCTCCGGATATTATTTCATCATGGACGGTCCTGCGGTCCTCAGGTTCTGTGTGCGTAATATACCTAACCGCAAGTTCCGCACAAAGACGCTTAACCTGCTTAACAATCTGTCTCTGACTCTGTTCAGGATAATCGGCGGATATCTGCTGCTCCTTATCATCACCACAATAGAGGCTCTGATAGCATTCAGGCTCGCGGGCGTAGATTATGCCGTTATCCTGGCTCTGGTTACCGGCGTCATCGACTTCCTGCCGGTGCTCGGAATAAGCGCTACCATGATCCCTGTCATGATCTACTGCGCCCTTAACGGAAACTTCACTGCCATTGTGATCCTCGCCGTAGCCATGGCGATAATGACCGTCATCCGCCGGCTGATCGAACCTCCAATACTCGGTAAGACAATGCATATGCATCCTCTCATGATGCTCCTCGGAATGGCTATGGGAGTGTATGTCTGGGGCGCGATCGGATTCCTGCTGGGACCTACGGTATTTATCATAATCATTGAGACCATCAAGGCTTTCGATATCGATAAGAAGGTTCTGTCTTACTTCTCCGTAGTGCTCGGAAGAGCGATGGACGAAGAGGAAAAGAAAGCTGCTCCTGCTGAAGAAGCGGCAGCTCCGGTTCAGGAATCCTGAGGATAGCACCGTCAACTGTAATTCTCATCAATATATAGATTCAGCCTGGACTGCAGTGACTCTGCAATCTCTTCAATACTCTTACCCTGGGAATAAGAAGCCATCTCATCAGTGATAATGTTGAAGATCCCCCAGTCATTGGTCTGAAGCACACTGACGCATGACATAGCACTAAAGTAATCCTCCGCCGGATCCGTTATGCCGTTATCAAGATAATCAAACAGCTGATCATCTGCGGAATAGTCACAGTTTTCTATTATCATGCGGTATTCGTCGACCACCTTTTCCGTTACAGGAAACGACCAGGACAGTATACAAGATTTCTGAACTTCGTCGCTGAACAGCAGACTAATCAGTTCGCAGGCTGTCTGTACATCGATGCTATACCCAACGTCAATTCTGCGGTCTTATCCCCTCATCCTTATCTCCGTCGCGGCTCAGGAATGTCATAGGCGGAAGCAGTTCATTATTGGCGCCGTCAACAGAGAAGAAGATCTCCATCTCAGGATGAGGTGCGGATTCGATAGGGTTCATTTTCCCGTCATAGAGTTCCTTGATCCTTATCGGCTCTATATAACCGTCCGGACGCAGAACATTAAGGACATCGCCCTTGTAGAGCTTATTACGCTGATGTGCTCTGAAGAGTCCTGTCTTCCCATCAAAAGAATCCACGACCGCAACAACGTACGCCGGTTTATTATAGGATCTGTCATAGGTGATCTTGGCATCCTCCATCGGAGAGTCATAGAAGAACCCTGTATCATAGTCGCGATGAACGAGTTTATCGAGAAGAACGGCCCAGTGCGGATCGGAAGTATAAGATGTCCCTTTCTCGAAAAACTTATCAACAGCCTCCCTATATACCTTAGTTGCAGCCGCGGCATAGTATGCACCCTTGATGCGTCCTTCGATCTTCAGACTCGTTACGCCTGCCTCTATCATCTCGGGCACATGATCTATCATACAGATATCCTTACTGTTAAAGATATATGTTCCTCTCTCATCCTCCTCTGCCGGCAGACGGTCGTCAGGTCTCTTCTCCTCGACGATCTCATACCCCCAGCGGCAGGGCTGGGCACACGCACCGCCGTTCGATCTGCGCCCGGTAAAGTAGTTGGACAACAGACAACGTCCGGAATATGCCATGCACATGGCTCCATGAACAAAGCACTCTATCTCCAGATCAGAAGGAAGCTTGGGCTTCATGGCACGGATCTGGGCGAGTGATACTTCTCTTGCAAGAACGATACGGGAAGCCCCCTGGCGATACCAGAAATTACATGCCTCACTGTTAGTGACACTTGCCTGGGTAGATATGTGGATAGGAAGATCCGGGGCAACGTTTTTTACTCTGCAGAACACACCGGGATCTGACACCAGCACCGCATCGGCGCGAGCCTCATTGGCAACAAAATCTATCTCGTCATTCAGATCCTTGAGGTCATTCTCGAGAGCCATGACATTCATGGTTACATAGCACTTTACACCGCGAGAATGAGCGTAAGCGATCCCTTCCTTCATCTGCTCGTGGTCAAAGTTGCCGCTGAAGGATCGAAGACCATACTGCTTGCCGGACATATAGACGGCATCTGCTCCGTAACATACGGCAGCTCGCAGTTTATCGGGGTCTCCTGCCGGACTCAGTACTTCGATATCGTGTCTCTTCATCAGGCTTCACCCTCGGATGTCTCTGAAGGCGCAGAGGGCTCTGAAGGCTCTGATGATATGCCCTCCTCTGTCTGTCGATCGGCTTCTTCCCATGCCGCCATATACTGAGCAACGTTCGCTTCATGCTCTTCACGCGTAACAGCAAAGGCCGTTCCGCCGTCAGCAGAAGCACAGAAATAGTAATAGTTACAGTTCGGTTCAGGATAGAGCGCAGCCTGGATCGCATCGAGGCCGGGCATGCATATCGGTCCCGGAGGTAATCCGGGGTGCGTATAAGTGTTATAAGGACTGTCGAGTTCCAAGTCATAAGCACTGAGAGCCAGATGAGGCTTGAGACCGTTCAACTGACGGATGAAATTGATCGTCGCATCCGATGCCAGATAGTGCATGCCCTCGTCTTCGGAATTCATCCTGTTATGGAAAACGGCGGATACGTACATCATATCAAGCGCGTTACCTGTCTCAGTCTGTATTACGGAGGCAAGGGTAATGACCTCATCGAGGGACATCCCGAGTGCTTCCGCTCTGGTGTAATACTCATCGTAAAGCTTCGAATTGGTATTGGCAAGGAAAGTGTTGATTATCGAGTACGGGCTGGCATTAACGTCAAATTCATACGTATCCGGGAACAGATAACCCGAGAGGACATGATCACGTTCTTCCGACAGATCGAGCTGAGCTACGAATCTGTAGTCGGTAAACAGGTTCGGGCTGTCCATACAGTTATCGAACTCTTCATCATTGAACGTCAAGCCTGCCTCGTGAAGGCGTGCCTTAATCTCTTCATAGGTAATACCCTCAGGGAATGTAACGACAACACTCTCAGGTTCAAGTGTGAGAACATACATGATCTCGTCATAATTAAGCCCGGGGGTCAGGTAGTGGGTTCCGGCAAGATAAGTGCCGTCGAATCCGTTGACCTTACTCATCAGCGAGAAGACAAGCTTGTTGTCTATGAGTCCTGACTCATAGAGCTTATCGGCAATATCCGATGTCATGTCACCGGTCTCGATCACGAGCGGAACAGCACCTTCCGTATCTTCATCGATATAGAAGTCTCCCGAGGCGATATTCTCTTTGAGTGTATCCAGACGGGCTTCCTGGGACAGAACGTAATTATACCCGAAGTAGACTCCGATCACACCGAAGGCGATCAGCAATACCAGCACCAGAAGTATGCGGAAAGCTACCTTAAGTTTTCTCGAGAACATTTATCCGATCCGTCCCTGTCCTTTCCGTCCGTGCGCCGGTATGAACTGTCAGGAATCGGCCTCTTTCCTTTTGGCCGCCCTGTCCTTGGCGCGCAGATCCGAATTAAGTATCTTCTTACGGAGTCTGATATTCTTGGGAGTGACTTCACACAACTCGTCATCCTCTATGAATTCCAGACACTGTTCAAGGCTGTAATTAAGAGGAGGGGTAAGACGCATGGCATCATCGCTGCCTGCCGCACGCATATTCGTGACGTGCTTCTTCTTACATACATTAACGGTGATATCTTCAGGCTTGGGGTTAACGCCGACGATCATGCCCTCGTAAACCGGTGTGCCCGCACCGATAAGCAATGCTCCTCTGTCCTGTGCATTGAACAGACCGTATGTCATGGCTTCACCGCTCTCGAAAGCGACCAGGACGCCGTGTGAACGTGTCTCGATATCGCCTGCGAAGGGCTCAAACCCACTGATTACGCTGTTCATTATACCATTGCCCTTAGTGTCGGTCAAAAACTCGGTCCTGTATCCCATAAGGCCTCGGGACGGGATCCTGAACTCGAGGCGGCTGTATCCCTTATCGGGCGGAAGCATATTCAGGAGCTCGGCTTTACGCCTTCCGAGCTTCTCCATAACAGGGCCGACGAAGTCCTCGGGAACATCGATGATAAGATCCTCAACAGGCTCACAGAGAACGCCGTCGATCTCCTTCATGATCACGGTAGGCTTACTTACCTGGAACTCATATCCCTCTCTTCTCATAGTCTCGATAAGGATAGAGAGGTGAAGTTCTCCTCTTCCCTTAACGATAAATGCCTCTGTGGTATCAGTCTCTTCAACTCTCATCGATACGTTGGTCTCGACTTCCTTGAAGAGTCTGTCTCTTAAGTGCCTGGATGTTACATACTTTCCGTCCTGTCCGGCGAACGGGCTGTCGTTGACGGAGAATGTCATGGATATGGTAGGCTCATCGATATTAACGAACGGAATAGCCTCGGGGGTATCCGTAGCACAGATAGTATCGCCGATATTAATGTTCGGGATACCTGCTACACAAACGATCTCGCCGATCGAAGCAGAAGGTATCTCCTGACGTGACAATCCCTGGAATCTCAGAAGCTTAACGACCCTGGCATTACGGCTGCCGTCTTCCCCGAATGTAACGACTGCGACATTCTGGTTCTGGGAGATAGTGCCTCGCTCGATCCTGCCGATAGCGATCCTTCCGATATAGGGATCGGTATCAATATTGGATACGAGGAGCTGAAGCGGTGCATCCGGGTCGCCCTCAGGGCAGGGTGTATATTTTACGACTGTGTCAAGGAGAGGTCTGAAATCAAGCTCCTTGCCTGACTCATATTCCTCGAGATCAAGTGTAGCGATTCCCACCTTACCTGATGAATAGACAATGGGGAAATCAAGCTGATCGTCATCAGCTCCGAGTTCTATGAACAGATCGAAAACCATATCGACAACCTGTCTTGCTCTTCCGTCAGGACGGTCGATCTTATTGATACAGACGATAGGCTTAAGACCCATCTCAAGTGCCTTACGAAGAACGAATCTTGTCTGGGGCATCGGACCGTCAAAAGAATCAACAACAAGAAGCACCGCATCTACCATCTTAAGAACACGCTCTACCTCACCACCGAAGTCGGCGTGACCGGGAGTATCCACAACGTTGATCCTGATGTCGCCATACTGGATCGCCGTGTTCTTGGCCAAGATCGTGATACCGCGCTCACGTTCCAGATCGTTGCTGTCCATTACCTGCTCAACAACTTCCTGATTCTCTCTGTAGATACCCGCCTGCTTGAGCATTGAATCGACGATCGTGGTCTTACCGTGGTCGACGTGTGCTATGATGGCGATATTGCGCATATTCTCGATCTTCTGTGTGGCCATACCAAACTCCTTATGACACATAATACTTTTCGCTCTGATACATATAAAACAGCACTATATATTTTGCTACTTTAAACGGCGGTTTATCACCCGACATATTCAACAAAAATAGTTACGGGAACCCCGACGCAGCCTGTCATATTGGGGAGCGCCAAAGAATTGTCAGGTATGTTCGGAAATACTGCCCTGTTTTATCGAGAAATAGCGGTCAGTCCTCGAGCCTTACAGAATAGATAGGACCTGTCTTGACGAGAAGGACTTCCGTGCCTTCCTCTATCCTGTCGTAGTCGGCCTTGGTGGTCTGAACGAGCTTACAGAGAAGCTTCTCGGGATGCTCGATAACAACAGTTACATGGTACGTCTTACTTCTGCCTCCGGAGCTCTTGGAAGTGTATCTTACCTGCTTCCACACTGCGCGGCACTCTGCGACCATCGGCCTGCTCAAAAGTGTCATGCCGGCGAACACAAGTATGCCCGCACCGAGGAGGCTGATTATGATCCCAAAAAACAGAGGACCTGACTTGACCGCCATAAAAATGCCTGCTGCCAGGAATACTGCTCCGACCGCCGCGATCAGCGGACCTGCACCGGCTCTGCACTTCTTGGCAACCTTTTCCTGCATCTCATTCTCCGGCTCATGATAGTCTATCTTTGATGGGACCACTTCCCTGTAATCACTGTATCTTGCCGATACCTCACTGATCTCATTGAGCATCATTCCGATCTTTCCAAGATCCATATTGTCTATACCTCTTTCCTTTTGATCGGACTATATGATACCACTTTTGATCATCATTTCCCCTATAACATCAAAGGGCAGCCTCATTAGAATGAGACTGCCGCTGTTACCTTATGCTCTGCGCCTTCTCACACACTCACTTCAGGATCCCGTAATCGGCACAGATCCCGGCCCACTCTGCGGATCCGGCAAAGCCTTGGAAGACGAACTCGCGGGACTGTCCGGAAGCCAACGCCGCCATCCAGTTGTCGTATCCGCCCTGGTCATACTCACGCCCCATAAATGTGCGATAGAGTCTCATTACATATTCAGAATCGCTGATGCCGGCATTTATGAATTCATCGGAGAAGAAGAAACCGTGAGCCGCCTCTGATCCGCTTATCTGCATATTGGCCAGCTGATTCGCCCAGTTATCGAGACCTCCCTGATCGGCATTACGACCCAGACAGGTCGTATATAGGCGTGTAGCAAAGTTGATAACATCCTGTGACGGTGCCACCGTGATATTCGGTTTGAACGTAGAACCTGACGCGATGCCGAAAGTCAGACAGAGGTTCGCCCACTCCGTGGAGTTGATGAATCCGTCGATGACCTGCGTCTTCGTCCATCCGGAATCTATAAGCCCGAGCCAGTCCGCCTTATGCTCATCTGCCTGACGGTTGAAGAACGTAGCATAGAGAACATCAACAAAATCGGAATTGCTCATGTTCTTGCCAAGGAACTCATCAGAGAACAGGAAGCCCCTCGCGAGATCAGCGCCGGTGTTGCCGCCGACACGAACGCGATTGATCCAATCCGCTTTACCATAGGGATCTGACTCACGGCCGAGTGCGACCGTATAGAGTCTCTCAACGAACCCTTCGATGCCGCCTTCCGCATTCGAGGAGGGATTGACTACTACCGGCTTCGGAGTCGGAGTGACCGTTAAATAAACCGAAAGCCCCGCTGAACCGTTCTGCACGATAGTAGTTGTCTGATCATAAACCAAGTGCAGATCCACGCTTGATATGGATACTACACCGCCGCTCACAGACCTTGGTATATTCTTCCAATTCGCAAGTCCGGGGCATTCCGAGATATCCAGCGTCGAAAGGTTTGTATTGCTGCAAACAAGATATGTGAGCGGTGTGTTCCCGACTTTCAACTCAGACAGTTCGCAATTATCGGACACTGAGAGAATGCGAAGATTAGTCATACCTGATACATCAATTTTTTTCAATTGATTGTTGTTGAGATACACATCAGTAAGGTTGGGGCTTACTTTGAGATTGACAGATGACAGCGGACAGGTGGAGATCTCTAAACGTGTCAGTTGTGGCAGCAGTTCTATTCCCTTCAAAGACTTAAGATCCTTCCCGATTATACGAATAGACTGTGCTTCATTTAATTCCTTGACACTAAGAACAGAATCGTTATCTCTGTCAAAAACGGACGATATATAATCCTTCAGGACTGCATCCGGGAAATTCTTATCATCTACCTGGACCTCACCTGCAGCTGTATTTGCCTGTCTGTAACTCGGAACCGGTGTAGGCGAGATCTTAGGTGTGGGTTGGCCGGGATCCGTGATCACCTGAATCCCCCTCGGGAAATACAGCTTGAAGTCATAACTGCAATTATCAACACCGCCTACATCACCGGTAGCATATGCTGCTTTCAAGATGGGATTAGAACTGATATCAATATAGGACAGTTCCGTGGAAGATACATCAAGATATTCCAGTTTTGACAGTCCGGTAGTATTGATCCTTCTCAAGTACGAGCAATGAGCATATATCATACATACACCGGTGTTCTTGCTCAGATCTAATTCCGTTATGGTGCTGTATGCCACATCAACACTATATAGATTCTTCAGATACCGGATTCCCGACAGACTCTTGATATCGGTACGGCCGTCTAAGTCAAGCACAGTTGCAGCTTCATTTTCCGCAGGAGAAAGCGAGCCGTCCTTATCAATATCATAGTTCATGGATATATATTCCCTGAAGTACTGATCAGGGAAGTGGCTCTCGTCGATCTTAACAGTTGTGCCTGCCGCACGGGCTGATCCGTTAGGAACAGACATCATCGAGAAGACGATGGCAGTTGCCAATAATAAAGCTCTGATCTTACCATTCCTGTTTAACATAAGTTTACCTCCCAAAAATACGGATCAGCGTAGTATCCCGTAATCGGAGCATATTCCTGCCCACTCGGCAGACCCTGCAAAACCTTGGAAAACAGATTCGCGGTCGGCACCGTTGTTGAGCTGTCCGACCCAGTCGGCAAATCCTGCCGGATCCGGCTCACGACCCATGAAAGTACGATAGAGTCTGGTTACATATTCCTCGTTGTCGTGACCGGCATTAATGAATTCAGCCGAGAAGAAGAAGCCGTGCGCCGCATCCGATCCTGAGATCTGCATATTGGCCAGCTGATTCGCCCAGTTATCGAGACCTCCCTGATCGGCATTACGACCCAGACAGGTCGTGTACAGACGTGTAGCAAAGTCGATGACATCCTGAGAAGGCGTCACGGTAAGATTCGGCTTGAATGTAGAACCCGAAGCGATACCAAATGTCAGACAGAGGTTTGCCCACTCGGTCGAGTTTATGAATCCGTCGATGACCTGTGTCTTGGTCCATCCTGAATCCATCAGTCCGAGCCAGTCCGCCTTATGCTCATCTGCCGGACGGTCAAAGAATGTGGCATACAATACATCAACGAAATCACTGTTGCTCATATTCTTGCTCAGGAACTCATCCGAGAACAGGAATCCGCGGGCCAGATCGGCGCCGGTATTTCCGCCGACACGTACACGGTTGATCCAGTCTGCCTTACCTGCGGGATCGGACTGACGGCCGAGCGCTACGGTATAGAGTCTCTCAACGAAGCCTTCGATGCCGCTCTCTGCCCCCTCGGTAATGATCGTCGTCCCGTCCGAGTAACGCAGACTATAATAATCCCAATCCTCTTCGTTTATCAAGAAATCATAGACTAAGCTCGTGACGCCGTCTTCATGTGTTGTATTCGAATCAAATACCCCGTTGTAAAGATCGATAAGTGTCTGCTGATTACTGATATCGATCGTCTTGATACTTGTATTATCTATAGCCAGACTTTTCAGATTTTTGAGCGCGCTGATATTCAGATAAGACAGTTTGGTGCCCGAGGCGTGAAGTAATTCCAATTTGGTATTGTTACTGAGATCAAGTGATGATATTCCGGTATCACAGATATACAGATTTTTAAGATCCTTCAGATTGGACACATCGAGCGAAGATACCGATGTCTCGTCCAGATCAAGATAATCGATCTTAGGATTGTTACTGACATCGATCGATGTCAGAGTGGAATTACCATATAATCCCAGATAATTCAGATCACTGCAGTCGCTGATATCCAGCGAAGTGAGTTTCTGAAATTCTATAGAAATATATTCGGGCGATACGCAGCCTGTCAGGTCTATAGAACTGAGATTACCTTCATGGTCATCATCGTGGTAGATCGTGATATCCTTCAGATTTGTAAGGCCGCTCAGATCGAGGGAAGTGAGCCTTTCCTGGTTACAGATGTCGATACCCTTAAGCTCATGCAGAAGATTGATACCTTCCAGCGAAGCAATATCATACTCGGTGCCTATGAAGAGTATGTTATGAGTCTGCTGTTCTTCTTCACTTAAGACATAGTCGCCGTCATCATCACATTCATCATGGAGATATTGTCTGAATCCTTCATCCGGGAAATTCGTCTTGTTTATCTTGACAGATCCGTCTGCCATGAGCGCCCGGCCGGGAATAAGAGAAATTATCGTACCTGCTGCGACAGCCACGGAGAGCAGGATACCTGCCGCCCGGTTGATCGATCGTCTGTGAGTCATAGGAAAGCCCCCTTTCGATGATAAAACACAAAGATATTTTATCATATAGAGAGGGAAGTCGCGAGACTCTTAATCGTCTCCGCCTTTTTTGTTGCGCAGGAAGAATCTGATCGGTGTCCCTTCGAAGCCGAAGTTCTTACGGATCTGATTCTCGAGATATCGCTCATAGGAGAAATGGGACAATTCCTTGTCGTTCACAAAGAGAGCAAAGGTCGGCGGATTGGTAGCCACCTGCGTTCCGTAATAGATCTTAAGATGTCTGCCTTTGTCCTGAGGCGTCGGAACCATGGCTATAGCTTCATTCAACATATCGTTAAATACACCTGTGGTCAGACGGCGGCACGCCTGTTCATATACTTCCGTTATCTTCGCGAAAAGCTTATCGACTCTCTGCCCCGTCTTCGCGGATATAAACAACACCGGAGCGTAATCCATGAACGCGAACCTGTCCTTGACCATCTTCTTCATGGCCTCGAGCGTACCGGTCTCCTTGTCGACCAGATCCCACTTGTTGATGGCAAAGATCGCCGCTTTGCCCGAATCATGTGCGAGACCCGCGACACGCGTATCCTGTTCCGTAATGCCGACGGTGGCATCTATCAGGATGACGCAGACATCCGCATGGTCAACCGCTGACAGGGCACGGACCATGGAATACTTCTCTATAACATCTTCTATACGACTCTTCTTACGCATTCCGGCCGTGTCTACGATAGTGAACTTACCGTATTCGTTATCCACCTCAGAATCGACGGCGTCACGTGTCGTACCCGCAATATCGGATACGATCGCACGGTCGGCGCCTACCATCTTATTGGTAAGTGAAGATTTGCCCGCATTAGGGCGGCCTATAAGAGCGACACGGATACGGCCGTCATCGTGTTCACTCTCGTCCTCGGGCGGAAAATTATCAAAAATGGCATCGAGCAAGTCGCCTATGCCAAGCCTGTGCGCAGCCGATATCGGGATGACCTCACCCAGTCCGAGGTTATAGAACTCATAGATCTCGGCAGGCGGCTCACCGACTTTGTCGACCTTGTTGACACAGACGACTATCGGACGCTTTGCCTTACGGAGCATGACCGCGATCTCTTCATCAGCAGCCGTAAGTCCCGCTTTGATATCACACATGAAGAGGATGACATCGGCAGTCTCCATGGCGATCTCCGCCTGAAGTCTCATGCCCTTAAGGATGACATCGTCACTCTCCGGCTCGATACCGCCCGTGTCGATCATGACAAAATCGCGCTCGCGCCACTTGGCGGTCGCGTAGATGCGGTCTCTTGTAACACCGGGGGTATCGTGAACGATGGAGATACGCTCGCCGTAAAGCGCATTGAACAGAGAAGACTTTCCCACATTAGGGCGTCCCACTATCGCGACTACAGGTTTGCTCATATCTCTCACCTCGTTTCTTTTGCCTTTTGCGGCATGTGTCTTCGATAAAAACAGGGCAGTGCCCGTTGTGACACTGCCCTGTAAATAAGCTTTACTTAAGGTCCCGTCAAGCTTCTTCGCCGACTGCTATTACCTGCTTGCCGTCGAGGTATCCGCAATTCTTGCAGACCTTGCGACGGAGCATCTTAGCATGACACTGCGGGCACTCAACGAATCCGGGCATTGTGAGCTTCCACGCACTTCTATGACGAGAAGTTCTTGCCTTCGACCATTTACGCTTAGGATGTGCCATCTCTCTCCACCTCCGTTTATAAAGTCAGAATATATTCCGACGAACTCGCCACCGTTATCCTGCTAAAGGTGGGGTTGTTTTCACATAATGCCTAACGATTGTACATTAGGCTTGCGTTTTTTGCAAGAGCATTTTTATCGAAAAAGTGTTTTCGATAAGATCGCTGCCCGAGTTCTTCATCTTATAGCAGATCTCGAACACCGGAGAGACAACTGAAGGCACGTTGATATACTCTGTCCTGATGTCCACCGGGATCGTCCCGTATACCGTCTCGACCTTGCCGAAGCTCGCCTGTCCCACTATGAATTCCAGCGTGGTCGACACTTCTCCGCTGCGTCTTATCAGCGCCTTGCCTGAAGTCCTGTCGTACTCCGCATCATAGACAGAAGGCTTATTCTCGCCTTCGTGGAGCTGTGTCCATCTGAACCTTACGGCCGAATCGTCATTCGAATAGACGGCACTCGTCCTGTACGGCTCATCGTATGCGTTGGTTGTTATCTCGACTTCGACCTTCATGGTATCTCAATACTCGCGTGTCCAGGCCTGCTCACCGTTGATATTATACAGGCAGTTCACCGTTATGGTATCGGAATCGGCATCCCCATATCCTGCCGTAGAGTTATACCACATGAGTGCCTCCTCAGGAAGATCCGTCTTAAGGGTACCCGGCAGATAAACGGTTACAGGTCCCGCATTATCAAGACCATATGCCGACAGACCATAGCTGATAAGAGTCCTTACGCCTTCAACATCCTCGATATGTGAATCCGCCTCACTCTTGGTGAAGTTCAAAGTCGCGAGCTGCATTGTATATGTTATGCTGTCAACCTGCTGAATGTCCGTGAACGTTCCTTCGAACTCACTCATATACATAATGGCATCGTAGTCGTCCTCTTCGGATGCAAAGTCATGATCATAATAGTATCCGGTGAAGGTTCCGTCAGATCTGATCGTCATTTCCGTCGCCCATCCGCCGGCACCGCTGCTGAACCAGTAGGTTCCCGATATGGCGGAATAATCGCCTTCCGGACTTCCCTCGAGGAAGTTACGAGCCTCATCGGGTGTCATGGCGATGCTGTCCCATGTGGCCCAATCGAACATGTTGTATTCAGCGCTCTCATTTGACAGCAGTATCTTGTCAACACGGCTCGCCAGCTCATTTACATAGTTATCGTAATAATCCTGACCGTATGTCTGACCATTGTGCGTAACTTCTACCGTTGTAGTCGAATAATCTCCGTTGTCATCCCAATTCGGCATGGATACATATTCAAGCGAATCTGTCGTTGTATTGTCAGCGTTCGCACTGTCGATCCTCCTGAGAGACAGGGAAATGTACCAGTCCTCGTCACCGCCGGCACTCATTATACCGATCTCATCAGAATCCTTGAGCGAGAAGATCGTATAGACTCCGCCGCTGGCAGCAAGAAAATCAAGTCCCGGGTAAGTTAATACTTCGATAGCCTCGCCCGAAGCGGGGTCATAGGTAAATATATGCAGGTTCGCGGATTCATATTCTTCCGTACCCGGCTGTTCCATGAACATCAGATCGGGAATACCGTCATCGTTGAAGTCATCGACAGTAATGAACTCATCAGTCGAATAGCAGTAGTGCTGAGCATAGCGATCGATCTGATTGCCGTAGTAATAAAGAACATCCCAGTACATGGAATAAGCGGCAGCTTTGACCTCTTCAGGATCAGCCTGCAGGGTCGGGACCGGTGTAGGGCTGTTGGTAGGCGTTGCAGATATAATGATCTCCGGAGTTATTGTGGGAACATCGGTCGGTTCGATATCAGTCCCGATCATTTCCTGCACCTCTTCGAGATAGTCGATGATATCTTCGTCGTCTGTCTTTCTTTTGCCCGTTTTAAGGATATCTTCCGCTTCCTCTAACTGATCGTTGTCAACGTAGAGTTCGGCAAGTGCCAGATAAGCTTCGGGTCTGTCGGGATCAAGTTCGATAGCATCTTCGTAAGCTCCGATCGCTTTCTTGAGCTTATCGTTGTCCAGATAGTCCGCAGCTTCCTCGATCAGCTCATCATACTTCTTGTCTGTCGAGTCACCTGACGAACAGGATGTCATCATTGCCATAGAGAGCATTAAGCTTACTGATGCAGCAATACAGACGGCTTTCCTTCGCAGTACGTGTCTTCTCATGCTCTTGCCTCCTCCCATTTACTAACGTCATATCTGTCTACTGTTACGGTACGTGTTCCGGACGGCAGTCCTCTTCCGAGGAAAGGAGCTGCCACATTCTCGAACATGTCGGCATCATCGCTTGTATAGAACTCGCGGGTAACAGATGAACCGTCGCTCGTCATATTGTTCTCGATCAGTTTACGCTTTACGACGGAAGCTACACTTATGCCGGAGTTGATGAGCTTAACATCAGGCCCCATGACCTTCCCGATAGTACGGGCAAGGAGCGGATAGTGTGTGCATGCGAGGACAAGTGTGTCTACACCGAATTCCTTAACGGGCTTTAAGTATCTCTCGGCAGTCAGAAGCGCGATCTCATCATCCCACCAGCCTTCTTCGGCAAGCGAGACAAACAGAGGGCATGCCTGCTGTATGATCGAGAGATTATCCATCGCATCGCGGTTGATACCGGCGTTTATCAGATCCTGAGCCTTCTGTCTTACCGCCGTCTCGTACACTCCCGAGCTTACTGTAGCACCCGTCGCGATTATACCGATCCTGCCGTTACGTGTTGCATTTACGGCCGCCTCGGCACCGGGGTAAACTACTTCTACGACCGGGACCTTTGAGCTGGCCGCCAGAGTCTTATATGCGTGAGTACTCGCCGTATTACAGGCAATGACGATCATCTTGACGTCATGCTCCAGGAGAAAGCTCATATCCTGGAGCGAATACTGGATTATCGTTCTGTGAGATTTATTACCATAAGGAGCACGTCCGTTGTCTCCGAAATACACCGTGCTCTCACCGGGCAGAGCAGCCATTATCTCCCGCAGGACCGTAAGTCCTCCGATACCGGAATCAAATATGCCGATCGGTCTGTTATCAGCCATTATCTCTGCCCTTCCTGCGCTTCAGGGAAGTCATATCCACCTCGTACCTCGGCACGATGGAGAAGCTCCTCCCGCTTAAGCTGCTGTGTATATTATCCGACGGTATCTTCCTTAGCATAAGAGTCGTGGCGAAAAGCTGCTGGTGTCTTACCTTTCCTCCGCCCGTCGCCTTGAAGAACGAATTGACCTTATTACGTCCGTAGTTACCGTCTCCGATAATAGGATACCCCATATGAGCAAATTGTGCACGGATCTGGTGTGTCCGGCCCGTCACGAGCTCGCACTCGATCTCTGAAACATCGCATCCGTCGGGTCCTGCGCCCCTGTAAGTCTCGAGGACTCTGTAGCGCGTCGTAATGGGAAGATCGCCTTCCTTTTGGGCGTCATGGATATAGACATTGCCCGCCGGCGTCTTCTCGAGGAATGCCGACACTTCCATCATTATCGCCTCATCCTCGCAGATGACGGGCTCGCCCTCACCCGGTCTTCCGATAACGAGACATCTGTATCGCTTGATGAGAAGATCCTGCTTGAAGAGCTTGATGGCGTCTTCGAGCGCCTCCTTGCCCTTGGCGAGCATAACGAGACCACCGGTATTCATGTCGATCCTGTGGCACAGTTCAAGGTCTTTATCGCCCGTATCGCGTCTTAAGATATCGATCAGATTCTGATCACCGGTACTTCTTCCGCTGTGAACCGCGAGTCCCTGACGCTTGTTGATGATCAGAAGATGATCCGTCTCGGCAACGATCTTATAATCGGGATCCTTCGCCCCTTCCGTGATCCTGTCTCCATCCCCGTCGAAAAGCGCATCCGGAAGCCACACCTGTACTTCCTGTCCTTCATACACTGCCGTATCCTGCGACACTCGCTTGCCGTCTATCCTTATGTCCTTATGCTTGAGCGCTTTGTAGAGATCGGCAGCCTTAAGCCCCGGGAACGCTTTCCCCGCGGCCTTAACGACATGTTCACCGTTAAGCTCAGAACTGACGACAAACTTACGCATAGTCCCTCCGTATCAGACAAGATCCGCTATGAACATAACGATCTTGGTGCCGGTACCCATGATGATACCCGCCAGGATGACACCGCACATAACGGCGGTAACGCTCTTCTTGAACTCCATATCGAGGATGCTGGCAGCGAGGGTGCCTGTCCATGCGCCCGTGCCCGGAAGCGGGATACCTACAAAGAGAAGGAGTGCAATATAAAGTCCTCTTCCCGCCTTTGCCTTGAGCTTCTCACCGCCGTGATGTCCCTTCTCGAGACACCACGTAAAGAACTTCGCGGTATACTTCTTATCAGCGCCCCACTCGAGCACTTTGCGCGCGAAAAAGAATATAAACGGTACCGGCAGCATATTGCCGATGATGCATACTATATACGCATTGAGTGTCGGGATCCCCGAAGCAAGCGCGATAGGCAGCGCGGCACGCAGCTCAACGAGCGGGACCATCGAGATCAGAAAAGCTATCAGATATTTCTTAAACATAAACCTCCTTGGGGACGGCCGTTATAGTCGCTTCACACCCGCGTCTCATACCGGCCGGCGGACCGGCTTACGGCTCACACCTTGAACGCGTGCGTATATGCTCTTGTACCATCCTCTGCGATCGCCGAGAAATACACATAGGGTGCACCCGCCGGGATCTTGAAGTCAGCCGAATTGACCGTCTGCCCCTTAAGAGCCATCTCGACACGTGACAGCTTCGGAGTCACATGCATCGTGATACGCCTGACATCCGATGTCTCAATATGGAACTTGTTGCCTTCACGTCCCAGGACCTTGATCTCAGGGCCGGTGCTGGCGTAGAAGTTACCATTCTCGAGCGCCTTGATGACCGACGGATAATCGAGCTTATCCGCCATGATCATAGTCCACGCGCCGAAGGAATCGGACAACGGATGATCGAGCGGATACTCATTGTGGTTATCGTCTGACCCGTGACAGTATACCATATTACCCGATCTGAGTATCGCATCATATACCGGCATATTCTCGGCATACCCGCTGACCAACATCGAAGCGTAGTTGAAGATCTCAACGCTGTAGTAATTCTTAAGCTGAAGGAGCTCTTCCGTAGCCTGCATCGACCAGCAGGGATGATTGAGCGATACGAGATAACCGTTACGCACGGCAGAGTCGATGAACTTCTGGATATACTCGACCGTAAATTTACGGTTCCACAGCTTATCCGGGTGCGGAAGCTTCATCTGTTCGATTATGTTGATGTACTTGCAGCATACCGGGTTATATCCGATGAGATTAACATTATCCGGCTCCTTCGCGATAAGGTTAAGATGGATCTCAGGCTTATAGTGATTGCCCTTGCAGATCTTCGAAGGACGGATATATGCTTCATATCCCGTGATCAACAGGAAGTCATCCGTCGTCAGCGCCGAATGATCACACGGAGCCTCGTGATCCGTGATCGCCAGGATCGAGTAGCCGTGCTCCTTGTGTCTCTTAACACTCTCTTCAGGGGTCGTGTGTCCGTCGGATCTGACACTGTGACTGTGAAGATTAGCCTTATACTGTGTCTGTCCGGGTGCAATAAAATAATCCATTATCTTTTAACTCTTTCTAACCGTATTTGTGCCGGGAATAACTCATCAGGGTCTGATGCTGTAGTAGTTGGTACCTGCCGTAAGTCCGCCTCTGTATTCGGCAAGCTCGCTTACCGTAACAAGCTGATATCCTCTCGATACGAGCTCGGGAATGAGGTAAACGGCCGCATCAACGGTAGAAGCGTGGATATCATGCATAAGTATGATATCTCCGTCTCTTACGTAATTAAGTACATTATTGATGGTTGACTGTGTGTTACGTGTCTCCCAGTCTCTTGTATCGATGCTCCAGAGGATCAGGGGCAGACCGACAGTCTGACGCACTGTCTCGTTATTGGCACCGTAAGGAGGCCTCATGACAGTCGCATTATGTCCGGTTGCCGAACGGATGTAGTCATTGGTCGAATTGATCTCCGACTGTATCTCGGATACGGTACAGCGTGTCAGGTTCGGATGATTATACGTATGATTACCGATCTCGCATCCGAGTTCGTCTGCACGTGCGAGAGTCTCCTGATAGATCCTGGCATTAGATCCTACAACAAAGAAAGTCGCTGCCTGTCCGTTGGCCTCAAGAGCATCCAGGATCCTGGTCGTTCCGACTGCAGGCCCGTCATCGAAAGTAAGCGCTATCATCGGCTTATTCGGATCAATAGTCCTTCCCAATCTGTAATCCCCCTTAACGATCCCGTACTCTTCACACAGTGCCGCGAACTCGGAAGAGTTAACGAATCCGGCAAAGATATCTTCCTTCTCGGCTCCATTATCCAGTTGTCCGACCCAATCGGCCAGACCCGCATCATCAGGCTCTCTTCCCATGATCGCTCTGTAAAGAACAGTGACGAACTTGGAATTATCCCCCTCAGTATTAGCCAGATTCTCAGGGCTGAAGATGAAGCCGTAAGCAACATCCGTGCCCGTATATTCATGCGTAATGAGCTTATGCTGCCAATCAACAAGACCTGCATAATCAGGCGATCTGCCGAGCGCCTTCTCATAGAGCCTTACGACAAAATCATAGACCTTCATATATGACTCGGACGATGTCTCGACATCGACAGTGCCCTTTGTGATCCCGTAGCTCGCGCAGAGCTCATTAAACTCCTTTGAATCGACAAAGCCCTTCAGAACATTGATCCTCGGGACACCCGCATCGAGCCTTACCTTCCAGTAAGATATCCCTGCCGGGTCGCCTTCGCGGTTCAGCATGCACCTGTAAAGATCCAGGATATATGAATAATTATCCTTCTCCTTGTCGAGGTACTCCTGACTGAAGAAGAATCCTCTTACAACCTCGGACGCCGTCTGCTCATGACTCGTCAGTTTGTTGTACCAGTCATTCATTCCGACCTCATCCGGGGTCCTTCCGAGAACAACGCTGTAAAGCCTCGTAACAAAATCGGCCACACCCTCATTCTTATACTCCACCGCATCCGACTTCGCTCCGGGCACCATCGTAAACAGCATCGCAACAGTAATGAGCGTGACAGCCAGCTTCTTCAAAATATGCATAAATATCCCTGCTTTCGAAAATATGTATAGATAATGATACACCTCTCAAGAGGCAAATGGAGAACTAATTATCCCCCCCGAGCCTTTGATCATGACTGCCCCTGATCGTCGAAAGTCCCTTCTGTTCCGATTATCGAGGTGGCAACGGAGGACAGTATCGTGGTGGAGATGATAGTAATACTCACCGTCGACATGAAACAGGATGTTCCGCCTGCAACCTTGCCGAGCTCTTCATCCGTCAGCTGCTCCTGGTACGATTCCATTATCTTCGTTAGCTCTTCTTCGGAAAGTTCATATCCCATCCGGGCAGCAGCCGGGATCATAGCTTCCAGATAATCCTTGGCACCGGCATCCCTCTCAGCCTGAACAGCCGCCGTAAACTCGCCGGCAAAAGCCTCGTCTTCATTAAGTCTTTCAAAGAATTCTTTTGATGATCTCATCTTCCTATCCTCCTGCGATATCCGACGACAAACGCGTAGTATTTAGGTTATATTGTATCACCTTTTGCCTGAGCCTGTCTCATGCCGGAACTGCGAGTGCCCTACTTCTTCACGCCCAGCACTTTGCGGATAGTCTTCTCGTCGGCGTCGGGCCAATGTTGCCGCATGTGGGAGATCAGGCGAGCCGCCGACTCCTTGGGTTCCTCATTGTAGCAGGAGGTCACTGCCTTATATCCCCAGATCTGTTCGGGCATGGCGTAGCGCGCGACTGCCCAGCCGTAGGGGTCGCCGTCGCGGTTGACGCGCTGACCGAAGCCACGCACGCACAGGTACATCCGCATCTGAAGGTCCGTGAGCGTCCCGTCAAAGTTCTTGTGTCCGTCCTTGCCGAATCCCGCCTTATCCTTGATCTCGAATGAGAGTATCCCCTTGTGTCCCTTTCGCGCTGATTCCGCGGGGCCGTAGAGATCCATGATGCACTTTTCTTTATATTTGAGTTTCCCGTCGTCCCAGGCGGCGTCCCAGTCGTAGCCGTCGCGCCTCATGTTGATGAACAGCGGGAGGAATTCGCGCGATATGAAGCCTGCTTTCCGATCGAAAAACTTCCCGTAGGCGATCTTCCCTTCTTCGGCGATGATTTCCCGCCACTCCCATGGATCTGCGGCTATATCGCCCGTCCACCAGTTCCCGGCAACAGTACGTTCCTCGAGGGAGAATCCTTCTATCTTGCCTGCGAATAAAGGAAGGAATCCTACCTGCTCAACAAATGATGTCAATTCCGCCGGACTTTTGATGCAGCACGGGTCGTCTTCAGAGACTCCGAACATTATCCATTTACCGTCTATAACTGTCATAGTCTCCTCCTGTTTCCCGACCCGCCTGCCTAATCTCCTATGCTTTACGTCCTATACTATTTAATCACCCGATAAGGTCAAACTCAAGGCTCGGCAGTCAGCCGACACGAACCGGTCTCTTATGGTGTAAAATATCTGTATCATCTTAAGACAGGATCATCTATGTTGAACCGTAATACACATCTTATTAACGTAATTAAGGTCACCGCGGCTTTTGTGTCGTGTGCATATTTGATGTGTCCTTCAACACTTCAGCTCGAGAATGTTGCTTCAGTCCCCGCATACACCGATGACACTCAAGGATCAGAAGAGACCGGCAACGAACAGCCCGATATTGATGAGAGTGATTACAGGATCGTTGTCTCGATCGGAGACTCCTATTCTGCAGGAGAAGGCGTTGACCCGTATTACGGACAGGATGCAGATGAAGACGACAGAAATAACGATCCGGACTTTATCGCTCACAGGTCGCAGCTTTCCTGGCCCGGACAACTGGTCGTCGGCCATAACGGTGTGCCTAATTCCGAACTGCGCGGAACATACTGGTTCTTCGCGGCGTCGTCAGGAGCCGAGATCGAGGATGTTACGGGGTTCTATGACGGCGACGGTGAATTCGGCGGGCAGTACAGGAAATACTTTGCGCACGGGTCCATGCATCTGTTCAGGCTTGCACCGCAGCTGGATGTTTTCGATCAGTTGCCCGAGGATCATCCGGCGGATTATGTGACATTGACGCTCGGCGGCAACGATGTCGGATTCCGTAAGATGCTTACGGCGCTCGCATTGACGACATCTTATCTCGACTTCGGGATCACGGACCGTATCTACGACGATATTATCGATGATTTCTACAGTACTGACGAGGAGGGGAACGAAGACGGCATCAGAGCGCAGCTCCGCGAGGCGTACTATCTTATTGCAGAGGCGGCAGGTCCCCAGGCTACGATAATCGTAGTCGGTTATCCGCAGCTGATCGAACCGGGCGAGAGCCTGATCTTCGACCGTCGGGAATCGACCATGATCAATGAGGCAGCTCTCTGGCTCAATGATGAGATCGAAGCGCTTGTGAACGAATGCCGTGATGACGGGCTCAACATCTGCTTTGTGTCTGTAGAGGAGGCTTTCGAAGGACACGGAGCGTACTCTGACGATCCTTATCTCATACCGGTGTCGTTCGCCGAGGACGAGGATCTGAAGCCCGGTATCAGCGCCGGAACGATGCATCCGAACGCCGACGGGATCAACGCCTACAGGCACTGTGTCCAGGCCAAGATCGACGAGCTGGAATTTAACAGCGCCGTCGCTCAAATGAACGCCGGCGTTGATAATGTATTTAATATAGCTGCAAACTACTATCTGACTCTTATCTCGGTCTTCTGATCTTATAGTCTTCCTTCATCGTAAGCTGTCTGGGAATCAGACGACAGACTGATACCGCCGATCGTCATAAAGCATTCCGTAACACCTTCCGCCTCGGCCGCTCTCTGATCGATAAAGTCTTCAACGAATCCGTAATCTGAAGTAAAGTCAGCATAGCTGATCCCTTCTGCATTGCTTCTCACGTATTCATCGAAAGCATCTACAGTCCTCTGAGCAACATCCTCACGTATATCCTCGGAGAATCCGCTCTCATCCTCGAGATAGTAGATTATCGTACCGTAGAAAGTAACTTCGAGGTCGAGTCCGGTCTCGGTATCATGGAAGATGACAGGGTCAGGATTTGTGACCATACAAGACGGATGCGGGGGCGTATCGTTCATCGCGAGTATCTCATACTCGATATGAGTTGTCTCTTCCTCGGACGGATCAACCTCCTCGGTATCATTTCCGGAAACTTCTGTAGTATCATTGTCTTCAATTCCTGCTGAAGTCTCTGCAGGATCATCATCGTCCTTATCCATACAAGCTGTCATCGACAGCATCAGACCGGCTGCGGTGATCAGGCTGACAGTGGATTTAAGCATTCTTTTCATATCAGTTCTCCTTCCCTATAGCTGCCCATATTATAGCAAAGAAAAAGGAACTGCTACATAAGTAACAGTTCCTTTGGCTCCTCGAACAGGACTCGAACCTGTGACATTTCGGTTAACAGCCGAACGCTCTACCGACTGAGCTATCGAGGAATATAATCCGGCAGCGACCTATCTTTCCGGGCCGTCTCCAGCCAAGTATTGTCGG
>CAMODL010000010.1:0-76605 GCA_946611435.1 uncultured Clostridia bacterium | reverse complement strand
GTCTTCTTGATCGCGGAATTTACGCTCTGGAAAAGCCCGTAATCTCCCTGCGTGTCTCATCATCCGGGAACGGATAAAATCCTCCGGAATATATGTCCGGGATACCGAACTTTTTCGCGAAATCAAAGAAGTATCTTTCGAAACGTTCTCCGCTGTAAGTAAAACCTGCAGACGTCGACAGACCCGCTCCTGCACCAACAAGAACTGCGTCACAGGTTTCAAGTTCGTGCTTAAGCCGTTTTATGTTCTCATCGTAATCCTGATTCATAAAGCCTCCTGACTACCTCACCTGCAGGACAAACGTTCATGCATTTCAAATATGCCTCCTTAGGCACACCCCAATTGTTATGGAACCACTCCGCAGCAGTTTCTTTCAATGCCGGTTTTTCTCTTAAAGAAATGTATGTAATAGAATCCATATCTTAGATATCCTTCTTATTGACGAGTTAGGTTAGATTCAGACGTCCTAAGAAAAGGCTAATATGATTAAAAATAGATTTCAAGTGTTCCGTTCAAATGATTTCAGAAAAAGATCTCAGAACGATTTCTCATTCGCATGCGCATATATGATCCGTTTGGGAGATTCTCCTTCGGTGACGGAAAAAACGATATCGACATGTTTAAGATATCGGATGAGTGCTACGCCGTTCAAAATGCGGATGAAGAATTGAAGCAGTATGCTACCGGTGTTATCCCTCCAAACGATGAAGACGGCGTGGCTCATTGGCTCGAGAAGAACTTCCGATAATACTGTCATTTCTGAAGGGTCGGATCTTCCGTACTGTGACCTTTTCGATATCTTCCGAAAAGGATGCCGTCATCAACATACTTGTCGATGTCAGAGACCCATACAGGGAATCTGCCTGTATTGACGGCGGTCTGACCGTTCAGCATTCCCGTATGAAATGACAGGTGACGATACTGCCTTAATACAAGTTCCATTCTGGTGTATATACAGTTCTCAGGCTTCTCGTAGAGCATCTCATCCGTAAGGGAATCAATATAATCCAAAGTCTTCCGTTCTATGGAATCCAGATATCGCAAAAGATCTTCGTCAGACAAGACGACGCTCGTCGGATTATCGGGATTATCCATTCCTTCCTGATGAAATGAAGGTTCTTCATAATCAAATGGATTGATGAACCATTTGTCGGCAGAGTGAAGGGCATGATAGACCCATCTCCAGCATGGTGCACCGACGCATATTGCGTCTCTGTCGTAAGTCTGTATCGATGTTCTGATGTTAAGAAAGTTCGGCCTTACCGTTTCCTTGATGATATTACATAATTCGTTCATCTCTCATTCCTCCTGCGTATTGTTCTGTATAAGTTCATATTACTGCCGATAAGTACTTCTGTAAAATTGAAATAAATGATAAAATAATTCAAGAAAATCGAATTATAAACAGGACGTGGGACAATGACGATCACACAGTTGAGCACATTTTTAAAGATCGCGGAACTTGGGAGCTTTTCTGCTGCTGCCAACAGTCTCGGGTATGCTCAATCAACTGTGACGACTCAGATCAAACTGTTGGAGGAGGAACTTGACTGTCAGCTCTTTGACAGGCTCGGGAAGACGATCGTTCTTACTTCACAGGGAGAGAAACTCGTATCCTACGCGGAGAAGATGCTCCAGCTCGAACGTGAGATCAGGCTGGAGGTATCCGATGAGGAAGAACCGACAGGTATACTTAAGCTCGGAGTATCGGAATCGTTTTGTTATGATCGTTTGCCGGAAGTCCTGATGAAGTACAAAGAGACTTCTCCGGGAATAGAGATAAGGCTCGTTTTTATCAAGCATGATACTTTCCCTGATATGCTTCAAAAAGGAGAACTCGATCTCGTTTATACACTTAATCCTTATATCGAAGATGACAGGCTTACAATGCTCTATAAGAGAAAAGAATCACTTGGTTTTTATGCTGCTAAGGATCATCCGCTGATCGGAAAGAGGATAAAAGAAGAAGATCTCGGCAGTGTTCCGCTTCTTCTTACAGGGCATGACTGCAGCTTCAGAAAAATGCTCCTTGATGATCTGTCGGGATGCGGCATCTCTCCTTCGATCCTAATCGAGACGAGCAGTAAGGAAATCCTTAAAAAGTTTGCCGCTAACGGATTGGGGATCGCTTTTATCCCGGATATGACGGCCGTAAAAGAAGTTGAGAACGGCAGCTTGCAAAGACTTAATTGGAAAGGCAACAAGTTTCCTATATACTCGCAGATATTTGTACATAAAGATAAACACATAAGCAAAGCAATAAGCGGCCTGGTGGACATCATCAAGGAAAACCTATAGCTGACGAAATAAAATCCATCAGCGTTGATCACTTTTTCAGGTCTTTTTCCATCATATATTCTGTGACTCCGGGACGGTACAGGTTAGGAATTACCCCAACTTGCCGATAGCCGTTTCTTTCATAGAACCGCTTTGCGTCCGGGTTATAATCTGCGACAACAAGGAAAAACTTGTCTGCCATTTCATACGCGATTCTTTCAGAATAATCCAACAGAGCCTTACCGATCCCCCTGTTCCTGTATTCTTCCTTTACGGCGATGATGTGCAGGTAAGGGAAACTGTGAAACGCGCCTTTGGGAATGATATATGTAAAGCCGACGCATTCTTCACCAATAAATGCCACATACAGATTCTCCCGGCGAATTCCTTCAAGGATCGCGTCTTCCGCACTTCCCGGTGAAGAAAAGTATCTTTCGCCGAGTGTTGGCTTAAAAAAGAAACGCCCATTCACGGGCGTTTCCAAGGTTTATAGACTATTCGAGTTCTATCGTCGCGGGCGGTTTTCCGGTGCAGTCATACATAACGCGGTTTATGCCTTTGACCTCGTTTACGATCCTCGAGGACACGCGTCCTATCAAGGACCATGGGAGCTCGGCGAACTCGGCAGTCATGAAGTCTGTGGTCGTGACCGCACGAAGGACACATGCGTAATCGTATGTTCTCTCGTCACCCATGCATCCGACGGATCTCATGTTCGTGAGCGCGGCGAAATACTGATTTGCACTGCGGTCGAATCCGGCGCGTGCCATCTCCTGACGGAAGATGTGGTCGGCGTCCTGAACGAGCTTTACCTTCTCGGCCGTAACTTCACCTATGATACGGATAGCCAGTCCCGGACCCGGGAACGGCTGACGGAAAACGAGGTGCTCAGGGATACCCAGCTCGAGGCCGGCCTTACGGACCTCATCCTTAAACAAAAGGCGCAGAGGCTCAATGATCTCCTTGAAATCAACGCAGTCAGGAAGTCCTCCGACATTGTGGTGAGACTTGATAACGGCGCTCTTGCCGAGACCGGATTCGATAACGTCGGGATAGATCGTTCCCTGCACGAGGAAATCGACCGCACCGATCTTCTTTGCTTCCTCCTCGAAGACTCTTATGAACTCTTCGCCGATGATCTTCCTCTTCCTCTCGGGTTCTTCGACTCCGGCGAGCTTATCGTAGAAACGCTGCTGGGCATTGACCCTGATGAAGTTCAGATCGTAGTTACCCTCGGGACCGAATACTGCCTCAACCTCATCACCCTCGTTCTTACGAAGGAGACCGTGATCTACGAAAACACATGTGAGCTGCTTTCCGACTGCCTTTGACAGGAGAACTGCGGCAACGGATGAATCGACACCGCCCGACAGAGCACAGAGGACCTTGCCGTTTCCGACCTTCTCACGGATCTCACGGATGGAGGTCTCGACAAAAGAATCCATCTTCCAGTCGCAGCTGCACTTACATGCACGCTTCAGGAAGTTTTCGAGCATCTTATTACCCTCTACCGTATGAGATACCTCAGGGTGGAACTGAACGCAGTAGAGCTTCTTCTCCTCGTTCTGAGCTGCCGCGACAGGGCATACGCTCGTCTTTGCCGTGACTTCAAATCCGGGAGCCGCTTCCGCGATATAGATCGTGTGGCTCATCCAGCAGACTGTCTTCTCCGACACATGTCTGAAGAGAGTAGTGTTGCTGTTAACTTCAACATCGGTGTGACCATACTCTCTTACCGGGGCCTTGGCGACCTTGCCGCCCAGCATATAGTTCATGAGCTGTGCACCGTAAC
The DNA here is from genome assembly GCA_946611435.1 of uncultured Clostridia bacterium. Taxonomy (GTDB): domain Bacteria; phylum Bacillota; class Clostridia; order Saccharofermentanales; family Saccharofermentanaceae; genus Saccharofermentans. The sequence goes on along the minus strand of CAMODL010000010.1, from coordinate 72,536 downwards.
AGATGCCGAGAACAGGGATCCCGAGTTCGAAAAGCTCCTTGTCGCACTTTGGTGCGTCATCGTCAGTAACAGTGCTCGGACCGCCCGTAAAGATGATGCCCTTGGGGTTCATCTCCTTTATTTTTTCGATGGGCATATTGTAAGGATGTACCTCACAATACACATTCAGTTCTCTGACCCTTCTGGCGATCAGCTGGTTGTACTGACCTCCAAAGTCAAGTACCAGAATCATCTCTCGATCCATTTGTTTCTCCTTTTACCATACAAAGTTAAAAGGGCTCGCGCGGAGCCCTTTGATCATCTGTGGATTATCTCTTCTCTCTTCGGTCCTGTGGACACGATGGAGATGTGTACGCCGATCTCGTTCTCAATGAACTTTACGTACTCTCTGGCCTCGATCGGAAGCTTATGGAATTCAGTGATACCTCTGATGTCGCACTTCCAACCGGCAAGCTTCGTGAAGACCGGCTTAGCCTTATCGAGCAACGTGGGATTAGGAAAGTCCTTAGTAACCTCACCATCGATCTCATATCCGATACATACCGGGATCTCATCAAGATATCCGAGACAGTCGATCGCCGTGAGAGCGACCTCTGTCGCACCCTGAACACGGCAACCGTATCTTGTAGCAACGGCATCGAACCAGCCTACTCTTCTCGGACGGCCCGTTGTAGCACCGTACTCACCCTTGTCTCCGCCTCTGTTACGAAGCTCTGTAGCCTCAGCCTCGTCAAGGATCTCACTGACGAAGGCACCTGCTCCGACAGCAGAGGAATATGCCTTTGTAACTGCGATGATATCCTTGATCTCATAAGGAGGGATACCTGCTCCGACAGCGCCGTAACCGGCAAGAGTCGAAGAAGAAGTAACCATGGGATAGATACCGTGATCGGGATCCTTCATGGAACCGAGCTGACCCTCGAGAAGGATCTTGCCGCCCTTCTTAAGAGCCTCGTGTATGAATGCATTCGTATCAGCAACGAAAGGCTTGATAATATCGGCATATCCGGCTACTTCCTCGAAGAGCGCATCCGGATCGATAGCTTCCTTGTGATACAGATTAACGATCAGAGCATTCTTGATCTCGAGTACTCTGTCGATCTTCTCCTTCAGAGCTTCCTTATCGAAGAGCTCACATACCTGGAAACCGATCTTTGCATACTTATCGGAGTAGAACGGAGCGATACCTGACTTAGTTGAGCCGAAAGCCTTACCGCCGAGTCTTTCCTCCTCATACTGATCGAAAAGAACATGATAAGGCATTACGATCTGAGCTCTGTCAGATACGAGGATATGAGGCTTAAGGCCCCTCTCGCATATCTCGTTATACTCTTTGATGAACTTCTTAACATCGAGTGCCACACCGTTTCCGATGATATTGACGATATTCTCATGGCAAACACCCGACGGCATCAGATGAAGCGCAAATCTTCCGTGCTCATTGATGATCGTATGTCCCGCATTCGCTCCTCCCTGGAAACGGATTACGATATCGGACTCATTGGCAAGCAGATCCGTGATCTTACCCTTACCTTCATCTCCCCAGTTTGCACCTACGATAGCCTTAACCATGTATTGCACCTCCTCTGATTTTCAACGGTTGAATTATAAAGTATAAAGAAGCAAAAAACAATTATGATCACGGGGCTTTTTCTTTACCGTGCGCAATATACTCGAGCACCGCTTCCCTCGCCATATCCTCGGTCGTGCTCTCCAGCTGCGGAAGAACATACTCTTCCCCGTATCTTTTCTTCATTGCCCTCTCTATGAGCATATCGGTTATCACCGGATTCTTCGGAAGGAGACTTCCGTGAGAATAAGTGCAGAAAGTGTTCCTATATACTGCCCCCTCATAGCCGTCCTCGCCGTTATTACCGTGACCGGTAACGACCTTCATAAAAGGCTTCTCGCCTTCTCCGAGGTATGTCCTGCCGCTGTGATTCTCGAATCCGGCGACCTTGACCTCCCTGCCGTCATCTGTCGTAAACAGGTAGACTGTATCGTTGATGAACCTCTCGCTCCTGGCTTCGGTATAGTGAGGCAATGCACCCAGGCACTCGACCACATTACCGGTGTGTTCCTTATAATACTTACCGAGCATCTGATATCCGCCGCATATGCAGAGAAAGACCTTTCCGTCCTCGATCATGTCTTTGATGACCGGTCCTTTGACATTGACCAGGTCATCACTCATTATATTCTGCTCGCTGTCCTGTCCGCCTCCGATGAAAGCAATATCTATCTCATCCGGATCGAGGTCATCTCCGACCGATATCGCCCTGATCGACACATCTATCCCGCGAAGATGTGCCCTTCTGTAAAGTGCCAGGACATTTCCGCGATCTCCGTACAGATTGAGAAGATCAGGATAGAAATGTCCGATCGTAAGCTTGTACTTTTCGCTCATTTCCAGAACTCCTTTAATCCGTATTCTCTGACAAGATCAGCCCGAAGCGAGAGCATGGCCGTATAGTTCGGCATGACATAGAGGCATTTGCCTTCAGGACACTGATCAAGTGCAGCCTTCAGTATCTCCATCGCCCTGCTCATATCACCGCTGTCCGCTGAAACAAGTCCTGCATATTCTATACGCAGGAGCATATCTCCCCATCTGTCTCCGCTGACACTTATATAACCGGGAAGCGAATCGGCCTTACTCTCCAGATCGACATCCCATATCCACGATACATCCTTGCCGTCAGCCGTATTACTGTTAAGAAGGAGCATGAGACCTGCCGCATCCTCTGCCTCACCGACAAATGACAGCGACCTGTCGAACCCAACGGGATTCTTGACCAGGAGGATACAGAGTTTCTTGCCTCCGACATCTATCTTCTCCATCCTTCCGAATGCCGCCTTGACATGACCTGCAGCATCAGTTGCCTGCTCGAAAGCAGTCTTGCTGTCTGTCCCGAGTCTCTCGAGCATCACCGTTACCGCAGACACTGCAGCACATGTGTTATACAGATTATGACTTCCGGGTATCCTGAGCTTCATATCGGAAGTCTCACCTGTCACGGAATCACTGATCCCGAACGGATAATCCTCATCGGACGGACTCCTGCCGAGATCGTATCTGACCTCAAACCTGCTTGCCGGACTGGCAAAACCGCAAGAAGGACATCTGAAGTCCCCGAGATGCCCGAAGCTCCTTGATCTGTATTCGTATCTGACATGACAATCGGGGCAATAGACGGCGTCAGGCGATGCAGGCAGTATGCCCTTCTTAGGAGGATACACAGTATTGTTTCTCAGCATATCCTCCTTGCCCATACCATAGTAGACCGTCTTATCTTCCCTTCCCTTACCCAGAGACGCCACGAGTGAATCATCACTGTTGATGACCGCCGTTGCAGAAGTCTTGGCAAGACCGTCAGCGATACAGTCTCTCGTATGAGTCAGTTCTCCGTAACGGTCAAGCTGATCCCTGAAAAGGTTTGTAATAACACTTACGTCCGGCTGAAGGTCTCCGGCTGTCTTGGCATATGCCGCTTCGTCTGTCTCAAGGACGTAGATCGTACCCTTTGACTGTCCCTCTGCCTTCATCATCTCATCCTTACCGCAGATAAGTGTCGTAGCTATACCTGAAGCCAGATTCGCTCCGGATATGTTATTGATGACATCATAACCGAGATAGTTGAGCATCTCGGAGATCATATGCGACGTCGTAGTCTTACCGTTGGTTCCGGTTATGGTGATTATGTGTTTACCGCGGCTTTTCTCTCTGATCACTGAGGGCGAGATCCTGATCGCCAGTTTGCCGGGCAACGTGGTAGCTCCCTTCCCCATCAATCTGAGTGCTTTACGTGTTATGACGGCAGCCGCCGTTCCGGGAAAAGTAATCATATCAATCCTCGATAATGTGTCCTATTACAAGGAGTCTCAGTTTCCTGCCTGTATCATCATACGTACAGGTTATAAGCGTAAGCTGCTTAGTGTCCGTTATGTCTCCGTTAACATAGTCAAGCAGTTCCGACGCCTCGATGATCTTTATCTGATCTACGGTGTATATAAGTTCATGTCCGCCCTGGACCGTGATCTTAACCAGATCTCCGATCTCTACCTCATCGAGTCTGTTAAACATGCTTCCGGCACTTCTCATATGATGGGCAAGTATCGTGCAGTTGCCGGCTTCACCGGGCATTACCGATTCCTCATAATGACCGGCTCCGTATCTGAGTGCAACGATAGATGAGGAATCCCATACAGGCAGATGAATGTCAACAGTATCTATATCGATCATTCCTATGCAGTAGAGCGTTACGTAATCAGGGAGATTCTCCATCTCCTCATCAATGCGTTGCTGCTGTTGGGCCTGTTCCTCCTCATTGCCGTAAAGCTCATACTCCTCACCGTTGACCTTATTGGCATCCCTGTCAACAATGAAAGTGATCTGAGTATCCTCAAGCACTATCTGGGATTCGATGGAGTTATACATACTCTCTACGATCTTCTTGCGTTTGTAGTTTTTTATGGGGTCGATAAGCAGAAATGCCACTCCGACCAGCAGGAGCAGTATCGCTATGATGAACAGAATATCCGGTTTACGGTTTTTTTTGTTTCCTTTAGCCATATTCGCAACCATTATAATGCAATTCTGTGCTATTATGTACTTAATTTTCGCGATTACGGGGGAATGTCATATGGACGGCAACCTTTGGGAAAAAACACTCAATGTCCTTAAATTTGACGACAGGATCAACAATGTTCTGTATGATACCATGTTGATGAATATGGAGCAGGTTCACTATGACAACGGCATTCTCGTTCTGTCTTGTCGTGACGAATATTCCCTTACGGTAGTCAAAGGCAAGGATCTCAGCAAGTACATCAACGATGCCGTAAATGCCGTATCCGATTCCAATGTAACGGTCAACTATATCCTTAAGGATGATGTCAATGCTCTGAGGACGACCATTATCGGCACTACACGTGCAAATGAGACAAACAATACTTCCGATCATTCGTCCGAGATATCTTCCGAATATACTTTCAAGAATTTTATCGTCGGTGACTGTAACCGTTTTGCTCATGCATCGGCTGTTGCCGTCGCCAATAATCCGGGTGCTTCCCAGCAGCGTAATCCCCTTTATCTGTGGGGTAATTCGGGTCTCGGTAAGACACATCTCATGAAGGCTATCGGTAATTTTGTCCTTGAGAATCACCGTTCGATGAATGTCCTTTATACGACATGTGAAGAATTCACCAATGCATATGTATCATGCATGAAGAACAAGAATTACGAGGCTTTCCGTAACAAATACAGGACTGTGGATGTTCTTCTTATCGACGATATCCAGTTTCTTATCGGTAAGGAAGGAACTCAGTTGGAGTTCTTCAATACTTTCGAGTCGCTTATCAATTCGGGTAAGCAGATCGTAATAACAAGCGATAAGGCTCCCAAGAATCTTACCGAGCTCGATTCCAGACTTACTTCCCGATTCCAGAACGGAATGACGATGGATATCCAGCCGCCGGACTTCGAGACACGTAAGGCGATCATTATCAGTAAGCTCGAGAGAGAACATATCGACATAAGTGACGATATCATCAATTACATCTGCGAGAATATGACAAAGAATGTAAGAGAGCTTAACGGTGCATTCAATATAGTTTCATCCTACTATGCCCTGACTAACGGCAATCTTGATCTTGAAGATGTTAAGAAGTGTCTGGCTTCTCTCATATCGCCCGGAGGAACTAAGACTATAACTCCCGAGATGATCATAGATGCAGTATCTAAGTACTACGACATATCACCTGATAAGATGAAGTCCAACGTACGTAATGCGGAAGTCGTTAATGCCAGAAATGTAGCCATGTATCTTTGCAGAGACATTAACGGAACACAGCTTAATGCCATAGGTCAGTACTTCGGAGGAAAGAAGCATTCAACCGTTCTTCACTCATGTAATATCGTAAGCAGCAACGATGCTCTTATGGCTGATGTCGAGAATATAAAAAAGAGAATCACTGATTATTGATCTTTGAACAGAAAATGTTCATATGTTCAAAACTTGATGTAGATTTGATGTTCATCGGATGTTTATAAAAAAACGATGTTTCTATCGACACACTTATATACTTGCAAAAACCACGATATATACACCAAATTAACAGTGTTAAAACAGCATATACAGGGGTTGGACACTATTTTCTACACTATCTACAGGACATAATACGAAGACGACCAGATATAAAAAATACTTAAAAAATGTACTTTTTGCCGAGCCCTTTTTAAAGTATAATATATGAGGAAAAAATCATTGATCGAAAGGAATCACCATAAATGAAGTTCAATTGCAGCAAGTCAGACCTTATAGATTCCATATCAATCGTTCAGAAGGCCATTAAGACTAATTCGACAGTAGCTATCCTTGACGGTATCCTCATTCAGGCTGAGGATGATAAGGTCAAGCTTACAGGTTACGACCTGGAAACCGGAATAGAGGCAGATCTCAAGTCAGACGTCATGTCAGACGGTTCTATTGTTATCAACTCCAGGATCTTCGGAGAGATCGTTAAGAAGCTCCCTGAAGAGATGGTCACTATCGTTACGGATGAGAGGAATCAGATAACTATCGAGAGCGGTAAATCCGAATTCAATATCAAGGGCAATTCCGCCGAGTCATATCCTAAGATCCCCGTCATAGAGACAGGTAATAAGATCACTATCTCCCAGAAGATAATCAAGAACATGATCAATCATACTATCTTCGCGGTATCTAAGGATGACACGAGACAGTCTCTTACAGGCTGTAATCTCGTAAGTGACGGTACAACTGTTACTATGGTAGCCATCGACGGATTCAGGATGGCTTTAAGAAGAGAAGATGTAGGTAATGAGTTCCCTGAGATGAACTATATCATTCCCGGCAAGACACTTAGTGAATCTGCTAAGATCTTCGACGGAGATGATGATGATAAGGAAGTCATCATCTATTCATCATCCAATAATCTGCTCTTCGATGTAGGAGACGTAAGGATCATCTCGAGACTCCTTGCCGGTCCCTTTGTCAACTTTAACTCCATCATTCAGAAGAATCCCAAGAGCATCATGAATGTTAAGAGGAAGACTCTTCTCGATGCGATAGAGAGAGCATCACTTATCATTATGACGGATGAGAGAAGATGCCCTGTACAACTTGCTACAAAGGGTTCCGGTTCCAATGCTACCCTTCTTGTAACGGCTAATACCGAGACAGGTACTCTCCGTGAGGAGATCGATGTATCTATCGATGGCGATGCTATCGATATCGATTTTAATTCCAAGTATCTTATAGATGCTCTGAAGAATATCGATGATGAAGATGTAAGGATCGAATTCAGCGGTAATCAGGGTCCCTGTATTATCGTTCCTACAGAAGGCAATACGTACGTTTATCTTATTCTTCCTATCAGAAGATAATGATAATCAACAGTATAAAGCTTCATAACTTCAGAAATTACGGAAGGCTTGATATTAATGTCGGGCCTTCCGTTAATATATTCTACGGAGATAATGCGCAGGGTAAGACCAACCTTATCGAGTCGATAAATGTTTGTTCCACGATCATTTCTCACAGGACATCAAAGGACAGAGACCTGATCCGTCTCGGTGAGGATGAATATGAGATAACTCTTGATCTTAAGGACACAAAAGATGATTATTCCACGTCGATATTCGCAGGTTTCTATACTGAGAAGTCGGATCTTATAAGCGGAAACACTTCCAGACGTATCCTTAAGCAGGATGGGATCCAAGTTGAGCGGATAGCTGATTATCTGGGCATTTGTAACACTGTTATTTTCGCTCCGGAAGACTTAAACATAGTAAAAGGTGCTCCTGCTGCCAGGCGTAAATTCCTTAATACCATGATAAGTAAGCTCTCCCCTGTCTATTTTGATCTCTTATCACGGACTAACAGGCTTATCAATCAGAAGAATGCTTATCTGCGATCATGTGGCGGTAATCCCGGAAAAGCTGATGATACTGCGCTCGATTTCTGGGATTATTCTCTGTCGGATCTGACTGCGGAGATGATCATCAAGAGATACCGTTATATCCTCCTGCTCTATGACCGTACCCGTAAGCATCATCTGGAGATATCGGACGGTGCTGAAGAGATAGAGATGTCTTATTCGGCTCTGACGGGCTCTGTTGAGCTTATTGACGCATGGCTTGATGCAAACGGTAACAGACACGTTTTTATAACACAGGGGCTTCCTGTGGCCTCTGAGAGCGAATTAAAGGCAAGACTCTCTGAGTATGTACTCGGCAAACTTCGCGGATGCCGTCGTAATGACATAGAGAAAGGCGTATCCACTATAGGTATCCACAGAGATGACATCGAGATCCGGCTCAATAACCTTCAGATGCGTGCATTCTCATCCCAGGGACAGCAAAGATCCGCTGCTCTTTCGCTTAAATTATCAGAACTGGACCTTATCAAGGAGATAACCGGAACAGCTCCGGTTCTGCTTCTGGATGATGTTTTCTCGGAACTTGATGTAAACAGGCGTGTCAAGCTCTTATCTGATATGACGGATGCGCAGATCTTCATAACATGTACTGACAGAAGCTATATCGAGGATGAGATCTCACATTTCTCAAGAGATAACAGGGACATAAAGTATTTCCGTGTTACCGGCGGGGATATTGTTGCCGAATAAAGTTTATTTCCGGTCAAGCTATATTATATATAATAAGCATATTATGTTATAATATATCAGTTGAGACAGTCTAATGACGGAGGGCTGATATGTATATTCACATCGGAGGCGATGTCTCCCTGCAACAGAAGGATATAGCTGTTGTACTGAATCTTGAGACAGTACTTCCGTCACAGAAGAATGTTACGGATTATATCAATGCCGAAGATGACAATAACCGTCTTCAGTATCTTACTGACGATATACCCAGATCGTTGGTAATGACGACAGACAGAACTTATGTCAGTCCCCTGTCCGTGAATGTCCTTCAAAAAAGGCTCAAAGGCGACACGGATCCGCTCGATATCGGCCCGGATCAGTGATTTAACATTGTTACAAATATTGTCAGATAAGGCATTTATGTCTTTATCGGCACAGATGAGGAGTAAATAGGCAAATGGACGAGAATGAGAACAAGGAAGCAGTCGGAACAGGTGAGGTAGATATCTATTTTCAGCCTGTTGAGAACGGTGACAGTGACGAACTTCGTAATCTTGCTGAGAATCCGAGGGCTCTTACAGAGGACTTCAATGAAGATTCGGTAACGGAAGCCGATATAGCTTCCGTTACAGAGGGTCAGGATGAATTTGATACATCTAACAACAGCTCATATGATGAGGATGATATTCAGGTCCTTGAAGGTCTGGAGGCAGTTCGTAAGCGTCCGGGTATGTATATCGGCGATACTACGCTTCGCGGTCTGCACCATCTGGTGTATGAGATAGTTGCCAATTCTGTTGATGAAGCACTCGCCGGAAGATGTGATACTATTTATGTGACACTTAATAGTGACGGCACTGTTACGGTAAAGGATAACGGCTCCGGAATTCCGGTCGGAGACCATCCGAAGCTCGGAATTCCTACGGTAGAAGTCGTACATACGGTGCTTCATGCGGGCGGTAAATTCGGTGGCGGAGCATATAGTATTTCCGGTGGTTTGCACGGTGTAGGTGCATCCGTTGTTAATGCTCTTTCCGATAAGATGACCGTACAGGTAAGACGAGACGGTAATATCTATGAGATCGGTTTTGAGAAGGGCGTTACTACTGAGCCTTTGAAGATCATCGGTAAATGTGATCCTTCTGATACAGGTACGACCACTACTTTTATTCCGGACAATACGATCTTCCCGGATATCAAGTTTGATTTTGATTCAATGATCACCAGATATAGAGAGATGGCTTTCCTTAATAAAGAAGTTACGATCGATCTGAGTGATGCAAGAGGAGATGAAGTAATTACTAAGCATCTGCATTATGAGCATGGTATCATTTCCTTCGTTGAGTATCTGAATAGACACAAGGAGCCCATCAATCCGGCTCCGATATACTTTGCTACCAGATCCGGTGACTGTTATGTTGAGATTGCCATGCAGTATAACGATTCATATCAGGAAACTGTTTACTGCTATGCCAATAACATCGCTACACCTGAGGGAGGAACACACCTCACGGGCTTCAGAGCTGCACTTACGAGAGTAGTTAATGATTATGCGAAGAAGTACAAGTTTATTAAGGATGGCGATATCAAACTTCAGGGTGAGGATACCAGAGAGGGTCTTGCTGCTATTATCTCGGTAAAACTTCCCGATCCTCAGTTCGAGGGACAGACTAAGTCAAAGCTCGGTAATGCTGAGATCCGTCCTATGGTCGAGAATGCTGTTGCTGATAAGTTGATGACCTTCCTCGAGGAGAATCCTGATGTTGCTAAGCAGATCATGGATAAGTGTCTGTCTGCCAGCAGAGCACGTGATGCTGCAAAGAAGGCACGTGAGATGACAAGACGTAAGACTGTTTTCGAGAATAATTCCCTTCCCGGTAAGCTTGCAGATTGCCAGTCTAATGAAGCGGAATTCTGTGAGATCTTCATCGTCGAGGGTGATTCAGCCGGCGGTTCCGCTAAGCAGGGTAGAGAGCGTAAGTATCAGGCTATCCTTCCTTTGTGGGGTAAGATGCTCAATGTTGAGAAGGCCCGTATCGATAAGGTATACACGAATGAGAAGCTTCAGCCTGTCGTAATGGCTCTCGGTGCAGGTATCGGAGATGAATTCGACGTCAACAAACTCCGTTATCACAAGTGTATCATCATGGCTGATGCCGATGTCGACGGATCTCATATCAGGACTCTCCTTCTTACGTTCTTCTTCAGATATCTGAGACCTCTTGTTGACGGCGGATATGTTTATATAGCTTGCCCGCCGCTCTACAAAGTATATAAGGGTGAGGAAGCTTATTATGCTTACGATGACAAAGAGATCGAAGATATCAAGGCTAAGACAGGTTGGGACAACCCTTTGATCCAGCGATTCAAAGGTCTTGGTGAGATGAGTTCTGATCAGCTCTGGGAAACTACTATGAATCCTGCTACCCGTAAGCTCCTTAAAGTTACTCTTGCAGACGCGCAGGCGGCCGATGAGACATTCACACTCCTAATGGGAGATCAGGTAGATCCTCGTAAGACATTTATTCAGGAGAATGCCAAACTCGCGAATATCGATACTTGATCTTAATGTTCCACGTGGAACAATTATGATTATGTCAACACCCGACCACATGGTCGGGTGTTATTTTGTTCCACGTGGAACAATCATGATGAAATATGTAAAGATAATGAAATATACATGCATATAGTCGAATGATAATATTAATGTAGTTTATTATATGAAAGGATTCTGACTTATGACAAATATTATTTCGATCGTAAATCAGAAGGGTGGAGTTGGAAAAACAACGACTACACTGAATCTGGCGGCGTTTATAGGTAAAAAACGCAAGAAAGTCTTGTTTATTGATCTGGATCCGCAGGGAAATGGTACAAGCGGATTTGGAGTCGATAAGGGAAAGATCGAGAACAGTACATATGACGTAATGGTAAATGATCTTCCGATAAAGGAAGCGATCATTCCCTCGTCTGCTAAGAATGTTGATATCTGCCCTACTAATATAAATCTTGCGGGTGCTGAAGTAGAACTTGTTGCAGCAATGTCGAGAGAACAGATACTTAAGAATGCGATCAAGGATGTGGTTGATGATTACGACTACATATTTATCGATTGCCCTCCTTCGCTTGGAATCCTTACCATTAATGCGCTGACAGCGTCAAATGGTCTGATCGTTCCTATCCAGGGAGAATACTATGCGCTCGAAGGTCTGACACAGCTGATAGATACAGTCAATATCGTAAGAAAGAAGTTGAATCCCGATGTGGATATCATCGGTGTAGTACTGACAATGTTTGACAGAAGAACACAGCTGACAAGGCAGGTAAAAGAAGAGGTAGAGAACTACTTCGGTGACAAGGTCTTTAAGACGCAGATACCGCGTAATGTCCGTTTGGCTGAGGCGCCGAGCCACGGTCTGGCGATCGTAGATTACGATCCGAATTCCAAGGGCGGAAAAGCATATGAAGCATTGTCAAAAGAAGTGATCAACAGGACTAAGAATAGATAAATATAGATGACCATCTATGTATTGGAGGTAGAGTTATGGCAGCATCTAAGAAGCAGGGTTTGGGAAAAGGTCTCGGTGCATTACTGTCAACTGACGGTATACCTGAGAATACAAATGATTCTGTTGTTGAGTTGAAGATAAATGATATATCTCCCAATGACGGGCAGCCCCGTAAGGACTTCGATGAAGGGGCACTCGAAGAACTCGCTGAATCCATAAAGGAGAATGGTGTTATCCAGCCGATCATCGTTCAGAAGAAGGGCTCCGGATACAGGATCGTCGCAGGTGAGAGAAGATGGAGAGCATCGCGTATTGCAGGACTTAAGGTGATCCCTGCGATCGTCAGAGAATTGACGGATCAGCAGACTATGGAGCAGGCTCTTATCGAGAATATTCAGAGAGAGGATCTTAACCCCATTGAAGAAGCCATGGCAATGCAGAATCTCCTGAGTACACACAAGATGACACAGGAGCAGCTCGCAAAGAAACTCGGTAAGCCGAGAGCTACGATAGCTAACACAATCAGATTGATGAACATCGATGAATCGTTGATCGACTTTATCCGTAACGGTGATCTCAGTACAGGTCATGCAAAGGCACTTCTGTCCCTTAAGGATCCCGAGGATCAACGTAAGGCGGCGGATGTGATCATTGCCAAGGATATGACTGTCCGACAGGCAGAAGAATATGTCAAGAAGTATGAGTGGGCAATGACGCATCAGAATGAGGGGCGTAAGGATAAGAAGGAGATAGATCCTGCCGTAGCTCTCAGTACCAAAGAAGTAGAAACGAGTCTTAAGAAGAAGTTCGGTTCAAGAGTCAAGATCAAGCTCACTGATTCGGATACCGGTAAAGGAAAGCTTGTTATAGACTACAAGAACTATGACGATCTTAACAGGATACTGGATATCATCAATAATTAAGCTGATTAATGTGATATATAAACGGGGCATCGATCTGATGCCCCGTATCTTTATGTCAGAATAGTGCTCTGATACCCAGAACCAACAATACTATGATCGCGATCATAGCTGCAAAGCCGAGGATAATAAGGAAAATGATCCTTCGTATAAAGCGTTCGGCTTTGTTGATTATCTGCTCTCCCTGACCGAGGATGTTCTCGCCTTTGCCGATAAGCTGCAGTCCGCCTTTGATCGAATCAGAAACATTATTGATCTCGGCTTTACGAAGTTCTGTCTCCTGCTGTCTTGCTGCCTGTTCAGAGGCGATCTCACGAGCGGTCTTGCTCTTAAGTCTCTCGATCTTAACGTCATCGGACTCGATATATCGCTCGGATGCTCCGCAGAACTCACATTTAATGAATTCGTAATTACTGTCGATATGTCTGACAGCACCGCAGTGAGGACATATAAGATCTTTTGAATTCGAATTCTCGGACATAGTATCACACCTCTCGATAGACTGTCATGATTATACAATAAAATGTGATATTGTCCCATTAATGAATTAGCAATGAGAGTAAGATAGGTGATAGAATAAGTATAGAATTCTCAGGTGATATCAGAGGTGGTTGATCATGAATAGAACACAAAGTCTTAAGGTCCGTTCATTCTCATTTGTTTTGGCAGTCTTGATGGTCTTGACGATCATTCCTATGGTCGTATCGGCATCTGTAAAGGTTCCTGACAGCAGTGTAGATCTTTATTATCTTACAGAGTCTGCAGCACAGCAGTTGACGCTGCCCTCGGGATATAAGACGGAATATCAGATCAATGCGACGGGATCTTCTTCGGGATATACGTATAGGGTGATCAGCGGTAATTCCGTTAAGGTAAGTGACAGCGGTCTTGTTACGCCTGCAACTCACCAGACCACTGTAATATCGCTTGCTACAGGTACTTCCAGGGTGCAGACGTCTTATTCCCCCGGAGAATCTACAGTAAGAGTAACATCCGCATCCGATAACACTTATACTGATATCAAGTTTACCGTAAGGAATTATCAGACGGTTTATTGTGAATCCGTAATGGACAATATAATCGCCGATATCATTACTCCGGGAATGACGATACATGATAAGGCTGTAGCGATAACCAAGTATACTGCGGAGAATTACGATTACAATGCATCCTATTCGAGTGCTACGAGTATGATCACATACGGAGGCGGAGACTGCTGGGCATCATGCGATATGATCGTATCTCTATGTGAGAAGTGCGGACTTGATGCATGGGTACGTAACGGCAACAAAGACCCCGGAGCCGGTTCAGGCCACAGGAATGTTCTGGTCTCCGATCCCGGGAATAACTGCTGGTACGAATGTGAAGCAGGTTACAGCGGTTCTAAGCCGCGCGGATATTATGTATCCACAAGGACTACATTGTTCAGTTACAGGAGCACATCAAACGGAGTTATCGTTTATCAATATGACGGTGAAGCCCCTGCGAACTTTACGATCCCGTCCACCATCAACGGTAAGAACGTCATCGGTATCGAAGAGAGCTTTATCCATAGTGATAATATCAAGACACTGACCCTTCCTTCGACACTTCAGAGTATCGGTAACTATGCATTCTCATCTTGCACGTCTCTCGAGAGTGTCACGATACCTGCTTCGGTAACGTCGATCGGCAATGGTGTATTTGCCAAGTGTTCTTCTCTTAAGACACTCAGTGTTGCAAGCGGGAACAGTACATATTGTTCCACGGGGAATGTTATTTATACGACCGGCAAGAAGGTACTGGTTGCAGCTCCGACCGTATCATCGATCAGTATTCCTTCAACGGTAACCTCCATAGCGCCGTATGCTTTCTACTACAATTCGAATATAAAGAGTATTACCATACCGAGCTCTGTTACGGAGATCGGCGAGGGTGCTTTTGGCAACTGCAATAATCTGGAATCTCTGATCATTGAAGGCAATTCGCTTAAGAAGATCGATAACTTTGCTTTCGCTTATACGTATGCTCTTAAGAGTGTTGAGTTGCCTGCAAGTATCTCTACTGTCGGTAATGCCGCTTTCTACTATGCAGGAACGATGAAGGTAGCTATACCGGGTTCGTCGGCTCCGACTGTTACGGCAGACGACGGAACCGTCGGATCGATTACTCTGTCAAGTTCCGACAATGTAACATTCTACGTTAAGAGCGGTGCAACCGGATTCGGAGATAACTGGAAGCCTAACGGAGCTACGATAGTTACATCTTCGGATCCTGTAGCTGCAATGAGGGCAGCTGTCGCAGCTGAGGCCTCCTCGTCCGGCAACGGATCCGGCAGCTCAGGCAGCTCAGGCAGCGGTTCCGGTAATTCCGGCGGATCGGGAGGAAGCGGATCGTCTTCGTCCGGAAGCGGTTCTGCAACACCGACTCCCAAGCCGACTTCTTCGCCGACATTTACTCCTTCTTCTGAACCGGGTGTTGCCGGATTCGTTGAGAGACTTTATACGGTGGCGCTCGGACGTCCTTCTGATCCTGCAGGTAAGGCTGACTGGATCGATCGTGTAACAACACAGGGGTATACGGGTGCCGACCTTGCCGAGGGATTCCTTTATTCGGATGAGTTCCTGAGCAAAGGCCTCGGTAACAGTGAATTCCTTGATGTTCTGTATGCTACTTTCTTTAACAGAGCTGCAGATGAGGGCGGAAAGACTAACTGGCTTAATGCGATGGCAGCGGGAATGAGCAAGAAGCAGGTAATCAGAGGATTTATCGATTCGACCGAATGGGCTAATCTGTGTCTTACATACGGAATAATGTCAGGCGGGAACGGAGTTCCCAATATCACTATTCAACCGTCGGCAGAAGTCAGGGCGTTCGTTACGAGACTATATTCAACATGTCTTGGCAGAGACGGAGACAGCTGGGGCATGAACGATTGGTCGAACAAGCTTGCCAACATGCAGATCTCCGGATCGGTATGCGCGCACGGATTCTTCTTCTCTGATGAATTTACAGGTCAGGCTCTGAGTAATGACGAATATGTAACGAGACTATATAGAACATTTATGAATCGTGAACCGGATCCTGCAGGCTTTGCCGACTGGACCGGAAGGCTCGCTTCCGGTGCTACCAGAGAGGATGTTTTCCAAGGCTTTGCCGGATCTGCCGAATGGGCACTTATCTGCGCTGATTACGGGATCATAAAGTAAGGATCATATTACATCGGATCTTAAGCGAAGGGGTTGTCTTCGGACAGCCTCTTTTGCATTACATATAACCGATAGTGTCAGTAACAGGACATATGTGATAGAATTACAGGGTCGATCAGACGATCGGCTCATTGTGTAAAGCTATTAAAGTGAGGATACTTATATGGAAGAGACAAAGAAGAGAATGTTATCGGGCATACAGCCCAGCGGAGATCTGCATCTCGGTAATTATCTCGGAGCTATAAAGAATTGGGCTGATCGTGTAAACGATTATGAGTGCTATTACTTTATGGCTGACCTTCATACGATTACGGTTAGACAAGATCCTGCGGAGCTTCGCAGGAGATCGATCAATCAGCTCGCACAGTATATCGCGTGCGGTCTCGATCCCGAGAAGAATACTCTTTTCCTTCAGTCGCATGTTCCGGCACATGCTCAGCTCGCATGGGTCCTGAACTGCTACACGATGTTCGGAGAACTGTCCAGAATGACACAGTTCAAGGATAAGTCAGAGAAGCACAGTGACAACATCAATGCAGGACTTTTCACATATCCCGTACTGATGGCTGCAGATATCCTTCTTTATCAGCCTGATTATGTTCCCGTCGGTGAGGACCAGAAGCAGCACGTTGAGATCACAAGAGATATCGCTCAGAGATTCAACAGCATATACGGTGAAGTCTTCAAGATACCTGAGCCGATGATCGCCAAGGCAGGTGCCAGGATCTATGGTCTTACTACACCGGGTGACAAGATGAGTAAGTCGATCCCTGACGGATGTGTATTTATCATGGATGAGCCCGATGTTATCGCTCGTAAGTTCAAGCGTGCCGTAACGGACAGTGATACAGAGAACTGCATACGTTATGACAAGGATAACAAGCCGGGTGTTGCCAACCTTATGAATATCTATTCCACGATCACCGGCAAGAGCTACGAAGAGATCGAGAAGGAATTCGAAGGAAAGGGCTATGGCGCATTTAAGCCTGTAGTCGGTGAAGCCGTTATCGAGCAGCTCAGACCGATCAGAGAAGAAGCCGCCAGACTCATCAAGGACAAGGCTTATCTGGAAGGCATTTACAAAGAAGGCGCAGAGAAAGCGTCCTATATGGCTAATAAGACGCTTCGCAAGGTTTATAAGAAAGTTGGGTTCTATCAGCTCTGAGTCGCCGGATTTGACCCCTCTGAGCCCGTTATAAGCTAAAAGGTTCCTGCCTGACTCTCATCAGAGTATCTTACTCGTTCTGATGAAGTCAGGCAGTTCTTCTATACTGCCGATCGAAGGGGTGCCGTCAGGAACCGTTCCGAAGCCGTAAGAAGCATGTACGAACGGAAGACCCGCCTCCATGGTCGAGTTATAGTCTCCCATCGTATCGCCGACATAGATCGCAGATGACAGCTTGTTACGCTCTACGACAAGCTTGATATTATCGGCCTTAAGGAGCCCTGTTGCTCCGCAGCTCTCGAAGTCATCAAACAATTCATCGAATCTGTGGTAATGCATAAATGCCTGGATATATCCGTCCTGACAATTGCTGACAATGGCAAGGAAGTAGTCCTTCTTAAGTTCCCTGATCGTTCGACGAAGTCCCTTGAAGAGCTTGCCACCGTTATTCCGGAGATATTCATTCTCGTAATCCATACAATAGCCGAGAAGTTCGACTGCCCGTTCGGGAGTCTCTTTATCGAGGAATTCGTAGGCGATGTCTTCCATAGTCTTGCCCATGAGGCTCTTCATCCTCTTTACGGTCATATGGTACGTGTTTCCGGGCATTCTATCGAGTACTTCATTCCAGGAATCCGTAACAGCACGTGCCGAATCCCACAGTGTTCCGTCCAGATCGAAAATAATACCTTTACGCATAATGATCTCCTTAGATTTAATCGAATAAATAGTATTCTATGGCATCCGATGTGTCAAAAATAGTGAAAACAATGGCAAATCATATAGCGAAGGGGCTTTAAGCTCTTATCTTTTTGTATGAAACGTGAATACATAACAGAACTGCCAGTTTACTATAATAACGGCAAAGCAATTATGTGTTGCTTAACCCGATCTTTACGGAGGTAACTACATGGCAGACAAGAAGACTGCAAAGAATGCGACCCCTGATCCTAAGACGGTTGCTTTCAAAAAGCTTATGCACAAGATCTTTATTGACGGCTTGTCCGGTATGGCGACAGGTCTGTTCTGTACGTTGATCATAGGTACCATAATCTGCACTATCGGAGATCATGTTCACGGAGACCTCGGTACGTACATCTTCCTTATCGGTAAGATGGCACAGTGCCTGATGGGTGCCGGTATCGGTCTCGGTGTAGCGATGAAGTTCAAGGAGACACCGCTCGTTGCAATATCATCTGCCGTCTGCGGTATGATCGGCGCTTATGCCAAGGTATTTACCGCTGCAGCTCCTCTGCTGGCAGAAGGAAAGGTTCTTCTTCCTTCTCCCGGTGAACCTCTCGGTGCTTTCCTGGCAGCGATCGTCGGTATCGCTTTCGGACATCTCATTACAGGTAAGACAAAGGTAGATATCATCATCACGCCTATGGTAACGATCGTCACGGGTGCTACAGTCGGCATCCTGATCGGTCCTTACGTATCTGACTTTATGTCCTGGCTCGGATCCTGGGTCAACTGGGGAACAGAACAGCAGCCTCTGCTTATGGGTGTTGTCGTCAGCGTTCTTATGGGTATATTCCTCACGCTCCCGATCTCATCCGCCGCTATCGGCGTTACTCTGGGTCTTGGCGGTATTACTGCAGGTGCGGCCACGATCGGTTGCTGCTGCAACATGATCGGCTTCGCGGTGATCTCTTACCGTGAGAACAAGATCGACGGTCTCCTCTCGCAGGGCCTCGGAACATCGATGCTCCAGATGCCTAACATAATCAGGAATCCGAGAGTATGGCTCCCTTCGATCATATCCAGTGCGATCCTGGGTCCCGTATCTACTGTAGTCCTCAAGATGAGCAGCAATGCAGTCGGATCCGGTATGGGAACGTCCGGTCTCGTAGGACCTATATCCACATTTACGGTAATGACCGAAGATCACAGCAACTGGGTCGTATTAGGCGAGATAGCTGTTATGTACTTTATCCTTCCGGCGATCATTTGTCTCTTGATCTCAGAATTCATGCGTAAGAAGAACTGGATCAAGTTCGGCGATCTGAAGCTCGACGTCTAAGTCTGCAGGCGCGATCTTCGCTCCGGATTTTTCACGGATTTTTCCGTCAAAAATGTCCCAATAATATCCACACCTCCTTGTTATACTCAGGTCAGAACATAGGAAAGACCCGATATACAAGGAGGTGTTTATTATGAAGAATATCTACATCACGATAGCCGGAACCAAGTTCCAGTGCGGAGCCTTCTGGATGAAGGAAGGGCTCAAGGTAAAGCTCATCAAGGAACCCGATAACGACTTCGATAAGGAAGCTATCAGGGTAGAGGCCGAGGGTATCGGTAAGATCGGTTATGTTGCCAACAGCGTTAAGACGGTCGTCGGTAATTGTATGAGTGCAGGAAGGCTCTATGACAGGATCGGTGATGAGGCCGAGGCAAAGGTCAAGTTCATCCTTAGTGACAGCAGGGTAATCTGCAAGGTAAGGAAGAGATCGATAATCTACGATCCGGATATCTGTGTCGAAGAGTACAACGAGTGAGCGGGGCAGACGATCAGTCGTCTGCCTTTTCCTTTTCGAGAGACTTCATAGCGCGGAACTCTCGCGAGATGTAGATCAGAACGATCGTGCAGGCGATGAAGTCTGCGAGCGGAGCGGCAAACATAACACCTGTGATGCCGAGGCAGTAAGGCAATATGATAAGCAGCGGGATGAGGATGAATACCTGACGCGTCAATGAGAGAAGAGCGCCCTTAAGCGGTTTGCCTATTGCCGCGAAGAAGTTGGAGGACAACATCTGTATTCCGGCAAGTGGTAATAACATAAGGAATACCCTCATGAACATTACCGCGAATTCCATATACAGTTCTTCGCCCTTACCGAAGAGGGCCAGTACTGTAGAAGGGAAGGCCTCGAAGATGATAAGACCGACCATTGTGACAGCCAGCTCGGACTTTACGGCCAACAGGTAAACTTCGCGTGCGCGGCTGTATTTACGCGCGCCGTAATTGAATCCGATGATGGGCTGCATACCCTGGTTGATGCCGATGATTATGGCAAGAACGATACCATTGACCTTCATTACGATCCCGGCGGCTGCCAGAGGGATGTTCGATCCGTATTCGGTGAGTGCTCCGTAGTGAACAAGCGAACGGTTCATTACTATCTGAACGAATGTGAGTGCCAATTGAGTGAGGCCGTTACTCATACCCATAACTGCGGTGCGTCCCATCTGTGACGGTCTGAGCCTGAACGAACTGAAGTCGAGTCTGACTCTTTTCAAGCGAGTAAGATATCTGACGGCAAACGCGCATGACAATGCCTGGCCGATGACTGTTGCCCAGGCGGCACCTGCTACGCCCCAGTTGCACAGGAATATGAATATCGGATCCAGTATAGTGTTAACGGCGGCACCGATCAGCATAGTCGTCATGGAGTACATCGGACTGCCGTCAGCTCTTGCTATATTGCTGCAGCCGTTCATTATGACGATGAGCGGCATTCCGATAGCGGTGATCCTCGTGTATTCTATCGCATAGTCAAGGATATCGTCGGTCGCGCCGAATGCGATAAGTAACTGCTTAAGGAACAGTTCTATGATCACTGTATAGAGGATGCCGAATATGAGCATCATGCATAGTCCGGTGCAGACGGTGTCAGCAGCTTTGGACTCTTCTTTGCGTCCGAGATACAGTGAGAAACGGGCTGCGGTTCCGATGCCTATCGTAAGTGTGATGGCCATGCATATCGTCGTCAGCGGGAAGGCGGCATTTGTAGCGGCGTTGCCGAGATAGCCGACGCCCTGGCCGATGAAGATCTGATCGACGACATTATAGAGCGAGCTTACTACCATCGCGATAATGCTGGGGATGGCAAATTGAGCAAGCAGGGAAGAGATCTTGCGGTGACCAAGAGGATTTGATGTCGTAACTGTTGTATCGTTCATTCTGAGAGTTACCGTGAGCGCCTTTTCTGTTTGTCGCGATACATGGCTTCGTCGGATTCCTTGATGATGTCTTCGAGAACGAGCGAGCCGTCTATGATATGGGTGGCGGCACCGATACTTGCCAATATGTTATATGGTTTGTCTGTCATCAGGATATCGTTCGCGGCATAGTTCTCGATCATGCTGCGGATCCCGGTTATATCAAGTGATGAGGGTTCCTCCTCCACTATGGCGAAGGCGAATTCATCGCCGCCGTATCGGGCGCACAGACCGTTATCTGCCACATATCTTCTTATGGAATTGGCCAGCGTGTGGATAGCAAAATCTCCTTCACTGTGGCCGAATCTGTCGTTAATGGATTTGAGACCGTCCATATCGATCGAGAAGAAGGTGAGATATCTGCCCTGAAGGTTAGGATCCTTGATCATTGCATTCAGACGACGGAAGAATCCGCGGCGATTGTAGAGACCTGTCAGATAGTCACTCTCTGATATCCTCTCGATCGACTTGTTGGCCTGGATATATTTGCGGTTATTGATAACGGCAACGGTCATGGCAGACATAAACAGGCCGAACTCCTCGAAACGTTGCTGATCGCGTCTGGTGAGCTTCTCATATCCGTTTACGACGTACCCGTAAGCTTCGGACTTGGATCTTATCTGGCGAAGGAGAAGGATGTTGATCCCGCTTCCGCGTGCCAGGAGATCATGATAATCCGGAACGATACCGGGCATATCGTAATAACGGCGGTTATACTGATATTCGCCGTCTCTGCCGTAGAAAAGACTGTGGATGCAGTTGCTTCCTTCCTGGACGGCAACAAAATAGAACTGATCCTTCCACATCCAGAGATACGACTGCAGATTGCTTGTAGCCTCGTTAATGTCAGCCATACTGAACGTTCTGGTTACGAATCTGCCCATTTCCAGGAAGTGACGGAAACAGTCGTGGTTGACGCGGGCAAGCGTAACCACCTTCTCGGCCCAGTCATCATCCGATTTACTGCATCCGCATGACATGGCATGTTCCGGCTTGTAACTGACGGTGAGGGTATCTCCAACCCTGACACCGCAGCTGCCCGGAGACTTTATTATCGACAGGATCTTCGAGACCACCTCATCATAATTCGGAACCGATGTGCATATTGTCGGATTGTGGTACCGGCTCTCCCAGGTCCCGTCAAATCCGCTTACTATAACATCTTCAGGGACCTTATGACCATGCGCCTGAAGGCTGTCGCACACGCCGATAGCCATGGAGTCATTGGCGCAGATGATAGCGTCAGGAAGCTCATATCCGGACTTCAACAGATCATCCATAATGTTCCTGGCAGGGACATCCCAGAAGTCACCGTAGTAGATATTCCTGAGTGTAACATTGTTACTTTGCGCTACCTGACGGCAAACTTCGATCCTTTCCTCAGAGAAAGGGTTATCCTTGAAGCCGGCCATCATATCTACGACTTTGCACTTGTGATCAGCAATGATATGAGTGACAGTCTCTCTGAATGCCGTTGCATAATCGAACTTCAGGTTATAGCAATCCTTATATTCACGGTCCAAAACAAATACCGGAATGGACATATCCCTGCCTATCGAGATGAGATGGTCGATCAGGATATCATTCTTGATCATCTCAGCGAAAATGATCATCGCGGCAGGCTCCGCCTTACGGCATGTCTCGGAGAATTGAAGCTCCATATCGAGTGTCGTATCAAGCGAAGTCGGGATGGCAAAGGTGAAGCAGGTGACTACGAAGTCCTCGAATATCTCTTCCGTCTGAATGGATCTGAGGAAAAGATTCAGGTTCTCCGCATCTTCCCAAACGCCGCACACCATGATTGTCTTGCGATAATCGTCCATACGCGGATTATACAACTTTCGAGAGGGCTGTTACAGCATCAATATTGATTGGACAGAGGGCGCATTGGTGTGGTATTATTATCGGGCATCATAAATATGCGTTCATAATTTGGCACGGAGAAGTACCCAAGAGGCCGAAGGGGAGGCTTTGCTAAAGCTTTAGGCGGGGCAACTCGCGCGAGGGTTCGACTCCCTCCTTCTCCGCCATTTTTGGTTTTCTAAGACCCTTGAAACGCCTGAGTTTCAGGGGTTTTAGTTTGTTCTGGAGTCTTCGTTTGACCAACATTTTGACCACAATTACGAAGAGTTCCGGTGGGTTTTACGAGACTTTATTGATAAATCTCTGCATATTCATTGCAGATCTTTGCTTCATGGCCTTGTTGACATGTCCGTACTTGTCCAGTGTGAACGAAGCGGTCGCATGGCCAAGATTGTCCTGCAAAGTCTTGATATCGTCTCCGCTCTCAAGAGAAGCCACGGCATATGTGTGGCGAAGATCATGGAATCTTTTGTTCTCCAGTCCGAGCTCCGTGACGATCTTCTTGTAGTTGTTGTAAACGGTCGGATGACAGAGATGCCCGCCAAGTTCATTGGTGAATACGAGATCCATGCCGTTGTCCCAGGCAGATCCCGCTTCCCGGGCTCGTTCTTCCTGCCAGGCTTTCTGCTTTGCCAGAACCATCATTACCGAAGGTGCAATAGCAATCTCCCGTTCCTTACCATTTTTGGTGGAATCAAGGATATATGTCGCTCCCTTGTGGTGAGTACTCCTTCTGAGCTGCTTGTTTATCAGGATAGTGTTGTTCTGCATATCGACACAATCCCATGTAAGCCCGAGGACTTCACCCTGCCGAAGACCTGTAAAAAGGGTAAGAAAAAAGATATTCCCGTACCTGTGTTCCTTGATAGCTTCCAGAAATCTCGTGATGTCCTCATCTTCGAGCGGCTCTATCTTGGGTTTCTTAACCTGCGGCAGTACGCATCGCTCTGTCGGATTCTGCCTGATCTCTCCGTCAAGATAAGCTCTCTCCAGCGCTCTGTGCAGAACTCCGTGGATATTTCTGATCGTCTTGGCGGACAGATTTCTATCCTGAAGGGAGTTGTAGAATCTCTGGACCCTGATCGTGGACAGCTCCTTGAGCTTTATGTTCCCAAGGCATGGGATAATATAATTCCTGCAGATCCCTGTATATGAGTCATAGGTGAAGTCCTTAACACTGGGCCTCACGTAGACTTCAAGCCAGTTAGTAAGCCAATCCGACAGCCGGTACTTCGAAGGCGCAGTATATGTTCCTTCGTCGATCTCTCCGGTTATCTGAGTCAGCCTCTTTCTGACTTCATCCTGGGTCTTGCCGTAGATGGAATGCTTCTTGTACTTGCCGGCTCCGTCAACTTCACCGGTAGAATATATGCCTTCCCATCTGCCGTCAGCTCTCTGCCTTATGCATCCGCTTCCGTTTGCATTTCTTTTCATTCGTGCCATTTTTCCTCCTTTCTTCCGATATACAAAACAAGCGAGCGGTCATCCCACTTATTCTCTTAAGTAATTATCAAGAAACCACTTCTCCAGTTCATCGTAAGAGATATCTCCGTTGATGCACTTATCTCGCATCTGACGGGCTGTCTCACTCCAGGCTGCGAAGTGTTCCTCTGTGATATAGCCCTTCGACTTTCTTGCGAAGGTTGCTTTGTAGTTTCTCTGATAAAGGATCTGTGTCTCGTTACTGTATAAGCCTCTGACGTGTGATCTAAGTCTTCCTACATCCCTACAGGTCCTTCCTATGTCTTTGATGTAGTGGGCAGATTCGATAACCCTTGTACAGCTCTTATTCTTCGTGTCCGTTGAAAAGGCAAAGTATCTTCCGCAGTTGGCACAACGGTAGAAGTGATAACCGATAACATACCGGTTGAGAAGATAAGAGATCAGGTCGTCGAATGTGTCAGGTATGAATGCTTCTACAAGATCGATCTCAGGTTCGGGATTGTTGCATATGAGAGTTGTGAGTCCTGAGAATGAGACCGAAGGAATACGGTGTTGATCGATTCTCGTAAACGCAGATTTAGGATCCGTATCCTTCTCATAGAGCATAACATCTTCTGCGAAGACTGCAAGTGTCTTCTGGTATTTTCTGATAGCAGAAAGGATCTTATCACTCTTCCTGAAGTTATAATTAACTCCGTCCCTGATCAGTCCCGACATCACTTCAACAAACAGCGGAAGGATTAGAAGGCTCTTCTCGAAGGGTTTGCCGGATACATTCCCGTATATCAGTTCGCTATATGTGAAGATAACGTAATTAACGACAGAGGCTTTGGATGTTCTTTTTCCGAGCTTGCCGACGTAGTCTTTTAGACTGGTGTAGGCCTCTTCCACAGTAGCATATACTTTATCGGCTGACGGAATACCGGGAATAGCTTCGACACTTCCGATAAGATCTCCGATGGCAATTCCCGAATCGCAGCAATAAGACTTAAAGAACTTGTTGTATTCTCCGGAAGCATCCTTACCAACAATAAAGTAATACTCCCTTCCCTTATCGAAAGACACACCGACCTTCAGGTCAGTGCCGAGCTGATCCAATGAATCAAAATATCTGATCTCCATAGTATCTGTTACCATTGGTTTATCCTCACCTGAATAGATTACTAACAATATATCACTTGCAATCAATCGGGTCAAGGATTATAATACATATGTTCTTTTCTGCAAAAAGAAACAACCGAAGAAAGGGGGAAATGTCCATGGATGAGAACAGGGCTGCTACTGTTCCCAAGGTTATGAATGCCGGTCAGGTAGCTGAATACCTCGGTATCTCAAAACAGGGAGCATACAATCTCATGAACTCGGCATCCTTTCCTACATTAAGAGTAGGCAAGAGACTTCTGGTATCAACAGACAGGTTTCTTGAATGGATCGGAGAACACTCGGACAACATCAAGGTGGAAGTCTGAGACAGATACAATGGCTCGTAAATAGAAAGGTCAGAAATCATGAATAATGCCAAAGTATTAACTTAGGTGACGATGTGAAGGAAGAAAGATCACATCGTCACTTTTTTATTACCCTTTTTAAAAAGTCCATTGGCGGAGAAGCAAGCATCGCCTTCGTACGTACACGATCGCTAATTGTTGGGCAGAAGCCCGAACCCACTTTTTCTTGTGTTAAAGGTGGGCAAGTCGACTGGTAGATATAGCATTATCAGGAGTTCCCGGAATTTGGTCGACCGGAATCCTTTGGAACGGTCGTTTTGGTCGACCGTTTACTCGACCATGGTAAATCCCCATACAACCGGCTCTGCCGGGTGTTGTAATCTGACGTAGTCGACTGTTTTGTCGACCGTCCTTTATCCTGCTTCAAAATCGGCAAGCAAAAAACTGAGAATTAGGGCTGATAATTAGTGAAGGCAACATCTGATCATTGACATTATCAGAACGTCTAAGTAATGTCATAGTTTCGCTGGGAAAAAATACAATATTGTATTACCATCAGATTATTGTGATTGTTTATTACTTATTGGTAATGGTGGTAACCAACCCTTATATGGTATGTTTTCAGTTCAACAATCTTTGGCATTACTCAATAAAGAATCACCAAGCAGTGAGGCGTTGTCCAATTCTGATTTATGCTCAAGATATTGTAGAATTTTTTGTTATAATAACATTGATGAGGATAGCAGTATGACACAAAGTGTTAAGGCAGGAAAGATATTTGTGACAGCCTTTCTCGATTTTGATACGTACAAAAAGTTTTCTGCCTCTCTTGCATGGGAAACAGAAGTGTGGATCGCAGAGTCACCGGATCACATGATACATTTAAACGGCGACAAGTTTTTAGGTCCGAGAGAGTAATAGATTTATTTAAGTTAATACGGAGGATGCTGATATGGGTTATCTACAGGAGTACATTAATAAAGGTCTCACCCCTTCTGGTTTGTTAGACGAATTACAACGACTTGTCGAGCGGTATAATCGTGCTACAGGTAGATATTTATTTTTATATGTGGCAGCGATGTTTAAACATGTTCCGGGTATTTCTTTAGAGGAGGAAGATTTTTACATCATAAGAGATATGCTACAAGGGGTTCGCGATTATGATGAGATTGATGTCTATATAGAAACTCCTGGTGGAAATGGTGTTACTGCAGAGCAGATAGCTAAGTTTCTTCATAGTAAGTTTAAGAAGGTCAATTTTGTTATTAGCGGAGAGGCTAAAAGTGCTGGAACTATTCTTTCAATGGCTGGCAATGAAATATATATGACAGAAACAGGCAGTCTTGGGCCTATAGATGCGCAAGTGTCAATTGGAAGAACGGTAGTGTCTGCCTATGACTATATGGAATGGATTCAAAACAAAATGGGAGAAGCGTTAAATTCAGGAAGACTGAATCCTGTTGATGCTACAATGATTGCCCAGATTACTCCTGGAGAAATACAGCTCGTAAACCACTCGCTTGAATTTGCCAAGGATTTAGTAAAGGAGTGGTTATACAAATACAAATTTGAAGATTGGAATGCTACTGAAACTAGACATGAAACAGTTACAGATGAAATGAAGCATAAACGTGCTGACGAGGTTGCTTCAGAGTTGGCGAACCACTCGAGATGGAGAACACATGGGCGCTCTCTTGGGATTGAGGATTTGAAGTCAATAGGAATAAAGGTGGTTGATTTAGAAAAAGATGAAGAGATCGCTGAGATAGTCTATAGAATTCAGTTTGTTTGCAAACTTTTACAGGAGTCAACATCAATATACAAACTGTTTTATAGTAAAGACGATAAAATTATTAAAAATGCGGTTGCTGCAAATATTCGAAATAATCAGCCGCAAAGCATTCTGCAGGGAATTCCGCAAGATGCTAAGATAATTCAGATAGAGATTCCCTGTATTAAGTGCGGAAGAAAACATAGGTATTATAAAAAACTGATAGATAGTGACGAAATAGATCTCGAAATGAAAAAACAAAACATTAAGCCTATTCCAAACGAGGATCAGTTTACCTGTGAATGCGGTAATGTAATAGATCTAAGAGCGATAAAGAATGAGATTGATATGTTACCTAAAAAGAAGTAAAATTATATGTACTTCACTAAAATGGAGGTATGGCCATGGAAACAAAAGAAATTAATGAATGTGATGCCGTATTTACCTTTTTGAAGGATACTAAGGAGGGAAAGTTCGCTGAGATTGATTCCACTATCGTAGAAACGCCGAGAATATCAATTACGCGAGATGATTTTCTTCTTGAGGAAGAGATTCCCATTTTGTATAGCGTCACTAATCAGGTGTGAGAAAACGGTCAGGTATTTGTTTCCTGACCGTTTGTTTTGGGTAAATTTTGGGTACACGAGAAATTGAACTGTATGAATACAACGGATAAACGTATCAAATGATACGTAAGTCGGACGAGGATATGCCCTTCAGAATACTGTGAACCGTGATAAGAAACGAGCTTGAATAATTGCAAAACGCTGAAAGCCCCTGAAAAACAGGGGCTTTAACTTTTCTTCGCCAACAAGAATTGGCTATCGCTCGATCTTTATCGATTGAGAAGTTATAAGATGTCATATAGAAAAATGCCTTCAAAGCATTGAAAATACTACATTTCTTCTTTGAGCTTGTCATATATATGACAGATTAAGTGTCAGTTGAAAAGTCGTTATCTATATCTTAGACTTTATTTATATACAGTTTGGAGGGCACGTATTTGTCTGGGTTAAAGATAAAACAATACAGAGAGATAAATAAGTATTCCCAAAAGGATTTGGCAAGCATTCTCGGAGTAAGTATGCGTTCAGTTGCCAGATGGGAACAGAATGAGAGTAAACCACACCCGGATGAGATGAATAAGATAACCAAATTGTTGGGGATCACAGAAGATGAATTGCTCAGTGAGGATGATGGAGATACAGAAAGCAGTGCATATAAGTCCAAGCAGGATGTTCTTGATAGGATATCTGATAGTGTTGATAACCTTGTAACTGGTCAGGAAACAATCAACGAATCGCTGTCGTCTAATCGTGATGAGTACATAAGAAAACAGGATGAAATGATAATGGAACTTCGAAGCCAAAACGAAAGCCTGTTATCAAAGATAGCAGCCTACGAGGGGAAAATAGACAAAGCAAAGGCGGATCAAAGGCACAAAAGAATTATAGTCATTATTGTAGCAGTCACTTGTTTCGCTATTCTAGCTTTGGTGCTGGGCACATGGTTGTATTTGAGAAACCATGGTGTAAAAGATAGATATTTTGAAGGAAGTGCAGAAAAGGGAACACCATCGTATTTTGAAATCGATGATGGACAATAAAAAACGGAGGTGAAAAACAATGAAAAGAATGTTAGCGACAGCATTGACAATCTCGATGTTATGTGTTATAGGGGGGGGCTGCTAACTCTCAGGTTCAAGCTGATGAAGCTGAATTCAGCCTTATCAGCTATCTTGAAACACACGAGGTGAGCAGTTATGAGGAGTTTATCGATGTAATCCAAAGTGTCTCTCCGGAATCTGTTGATGAAGATATAGACTTTGAAAACATCTCTTCTTTTGACATAGAGATTGACTATGTAAACAATGTAGTATCGGTGTTAACCATAGAGGAGGTATCTAACGACAGATCGCATGGTGTAACAGATTCAGCATCAAAATCGTATTACAACGACATTGGTTTTAAGATCTTTACAATAAAAGTTCAGGGAACATTCAGCTATATAACAGGTTCCTGTACTACTATTTCTGCAAGTGGGTCCTTCAACAGAGCTACACTCAGCACATGGACAAGTACACCAACCATTTCTTCAGGGAACATTACAACGAGGAAAGCATATGCAAGAATATCTGGAACAGCCACAAGCGGATCAAGCAGTTTATCATATTCGCTCACACTGACTTGTGATGATTCGGGAAACACGAGTTCCTATTGAATTACAGTTGAAGAAAATGAAAGGGGTACAGACCAATGGGCTACACAATGAGCTGTACTTGACAAAAAAGAAGCCCACATCTGGCAATGTGAGCCTCTGGTCAAATACAGCAAGGCGTAGGAGCCTCAACTCTGCATTAGAATGACGATACAAAGATATCATATGCAGATCGTTGAGGCAAGGAAGGGTTCTTTTACATTTGGAAGGACATTAAATAACAGGAGGAAATAAAAATGTCTAAGAAAATATGGACCGTGGTGATATCACTTGGAATGATCCTTGCTATGTCAATAACCAGTATGGCGGCATATTATCAGGCCGGATACAATAGTGGCACAAAAACAGAAACAGTTTATGTTTATGCTAACGGTACCGGCACATACACTGCCAATGCATTAGCCAGAGTAGAAGATGCAAGCAATAATTCTCTCGGATACCACAAGCCTGCAACGAGGACAATAAGCGGAAATAACAACCTGAAGGCAGAATACAAATGTGTAAGCTCACTTGCAGCCCATGGTTATCACGAAGCAAGTGCTCAGAATATAAGTGTTGGCTCAGATCATTTTTCTAATTCCGGTAGAGACTACTAATTATCATAATCTCTATATAGTAGTGTAGAATTCTAGTATGAAACGGCTGGCTGCATATAATCAAACCTATATTCTCGTATCATTGTTCCTGGCGGTAGTTGTAGCCGCTCAGTTTCTGATGCTTGATGACGGCTACTTTGATTATATCAGCCAGCTTAATGCTAGCAGATTTAAGACTTCCAGATATGAGTTCGTTATCGCCCCGTCAGATCAAGATACTGTTAAGTCTCTGTTGGCAAATATACCGGAGGAAGTATCAGACACTTCCGATATAACTGTTGTGGGGATGACGTTGGTAAATGACACGAAGTCCAGCGTCATCGCTTACTATCCTGCGATAAGCAGTTCCAGAAAGATACAGATCCTTAGCGGAAGCTCGATAAAGGAGCTGGAAGAAGGAGAGCTCGTATGTGATCGCCTTCCCGACAGTGCATTCCAATTAGACGGATATAATTATCTTAAATTGAAGGATTCTTTATATAGGATAATAGGAACCGGAAACGGTTCTGATGCATATCAATATGTTGACAGGGAAATGGGAGTCACTCAAAGGCTTTATTGTACCTATAGTGACTATTGGTCAATAACTGCATCGGCATCGGAATTAGTCTTTCAATATGATTCCACGTTAAGCATTACAAATGAGAAAAGACTTCAGAGTTACATTCAAACATATACTGACGTAAAAGAGTTCATCCGCCCCGAGAGCATCAGTCCTGAATTCAGACAAGAGATGCTCATGCGATTCGCATATATAGTGACTATGCTGTTATTCTGTCTCATCTGCAACTACAGCATTATTTCTTACCTGTTCTTTAAACTAAAGGATGAGTATCAGATCAGTCGCATATGCGGCGCAACGGAATTACGGATAGTTCTTATGAAGATCGGTGATCTTCTGATAGTGGGCGCATTGTCATATATAGTCGGAACAGCCGGCTATCTGGTGCTTAACAGGATTACAGGCACCACACATACTTCATCTGAACAGATAAGATTTGTATTGATCAATCTGGCAATCTACATATGTGTTCTGTTAATAGTATCAGGGATCGGAGGTATATATGGAAGAATACGCCATAGAGCTTAGGAATGTTGCGAAAATATACGGCGGAAGAAAAGAGAGCAAAGTTACCGCACTCTCGAATATCGATCTTAAGATCCGCAAGGGAGAATTCGTTGCGATCTGCGGTGTCTCGGGCTCGGGTAAATCTACGCTTCTTAATCTGATGGGATGCCTGGATAAACCTACATCAGGAGAGATACTGATGAATGGTCGCGATATCACCATACTCAGTTCGAGAGCAAGAGCACATATAAGGAATAGAGAGACTGGTTTTGTTCTTCAGGACTTTGGTCTGATCCCTTACAGGACCGCTTATGAGAATGTCTTGATCCCGTTCTACTTCTCGGATAAGCGTGTCAAAGATAAGTATTCGCGAGTTGAAAGGGTAATGAAACAGACGGGTGTATATGATCTAAGAAACAGACGGGTCAGTAAACTTAGTGGAGGGGAAAAGCAGAGAGTTGCGATAGCAAGAGCTCTTGTTAATGAACCGGGAATAATACTAGCGGATGAACCTACAGGAGCATTGGACTCGAAAACGAAGAAGGAGATCATAAAGCTTTTCGCAGATATCAATGAACAAGGGAAAACCCTTATAGTAGTAACGCATGACAAAGAAATGGCGGATGCCGCCCACAGGGTTTTGAATATTAAGGACGGACATATCGAATGAGGATTCTGAGAAGGACAGGATTGTATCTTCAAATGATATATGAGACGGCCCTAAGCCATCTGTTCATTCTTGTTGCTTCGGCAGCGCTCGTGGTCGCAGGTGTATATGCTTTGTCCCTGACTATAAATTATTACGGAATAATCATGGAGGCCAAAGAACAGGGGTTGGACAACAAGATCGTTATCTATAACCATGACAATATGACATATCCTCCGGATTACGAGTATGCTCTTAACTTTCTAGAACGAGTCAGAGCTACAGACGGAGTCGGGGAGGCCGAATATCTTGACAGTGTAGGGACTTTTTTTATGACTGATCGGGAGTTTCCCAATCCTATGCTGATGGGATACTCCGCACTCGTAAACAGTGGATTCGAGTTTGACCTTATCGAGGGAGATGAGATCGATACGGAGAATATGAATGAAGTGCTGATAAGTGAGTCGGCATCTGAATATCTGAGTGTAGGCGATGAGATAAGGATCACGTTGCCGTCGCATGGCTTGATAGAAGGCGAAGGCGGTATTAACTATATCGATCTGTTCACTCAAGGAGAATCACTGGAATTTACTGTTAAGATCGTCGGAGTCGTGAGTAATGATTCCTACCTTATTTCAGGACAGACGGTATCGTTCCCGTCAAGACTGGATGATGTCATTTATAAGCAGTCAGAACGGGGTGATTTTGAGGGTGATAACGTTGTTCTTGCCGGAGATCTCATCACTGATGACGGCAGAGTGGTACGATTGAGCTATTTTGAGACTGTTATTGTCACGGCAGAAAGAGGAACTTCTCTTAAGACGGTAAAGAAGGCTTTATCGGAATCACTCTGTACATCGAGTAATATCATTACCTACGATGAGTATCTTCATAACTATGAGGATCAGTTCGGGGGCATGAAGGCAACTGCTCTTAAATACGTATTCTCTATAATTCTGGTCTCCTTCATGATCTTTGCATCGGTTATCTTCATGAAGTTCCAGAGGCGTAAAGAAGAGATAATGTCATATTACCTGTTTGGTGCCACATGGAACTGGTGTATCGTGTCATCTGTTCTGATGTTTATTCCGGCAATAGTAACGGGATTCTTTGTCGGTTCGGCGATACTGGTACGCTACAGGCATTCATATCTTAAACTCTCGTTGATCGAAGACAGATTTATCAGCTGGCAAGTTATTCTTGGGATAGGGATAGGATATCTTATTCTTATAGCGCTTGTTATGGCACCGGTCTTTATTGTTTTGAATAGAAGCACGTATAAGAAGTATAGGGAGGACTGAATCGTGAGAAGACACAGAATTATTATTGCTTTATCTGTAGTAATGATAGCGAGCTGTATGCTGTTGTTTGGTTGTTCAAAAGATTCAAAGGTGAAGGCAAGTGAAGGACTTGCTTTTGAACTGAATGAAGACGGTACAGCTTCGGTTGCAGGAATTGGCGAATGTACTGATGAGGATCTGGTGATACCGACCGAGACACCTGACGGGATAGTCGTAACATCCATATCGGCGAATGCATTTAAGAATAATACAAGTGTTATAAGTGTTACTATCCCGGAAGGGGTTATAAAGATAGGTTCGGATGCTTTCCGGGACAGTAAGATACAGAGCATCTCTTTTCCGGACACATTAACTGACATAGGTGTAAGTGCTTTCCAGGATTGCAAAAGCCTTACGGAAATAGAGTTGCCGCCGCATCTGGAGATAATAAGATCAAGGGTCTTCTCCGGTTGTATGTATATTACTTCCATTACGCTTCCTGAAAATGTGAAACAAATAGGTGCATCGGCTTTTTGCGGGTGTCATCCATATGAGATAGACATTCCCGACTCAATCGAGAGTATAGCGGTTGATGCTTTTTATGGCTGTGATCTTCATATCATTAATGGTATGGATTCTCTTGAATGGTGTGAGCTTAACGGATTTATGTTAATGCAGATTCATGGCGAAGAAATCCTTGATGATACCGAACCTGTCGATCTGTTCACTGAATGAGGATGAGGATATGAGGAAAAGCATTGCGGTTCTGTTGGTCATGTCGTTTCTTGCTGCTTTTGGATCTTGCAGTAAAAAGGACGAAGATAAAGTGCTGGTTTTCGAAGGGACCGTAAACCAAGTATATGATTCCGAGATGCTTACTGATTCGAATGCGGATGCTTTCTGTGAGCAATATGCTGTATATGAAGACCCGTTTATCGAGTATGTGGATGGCGTAAAGTATACGGATGTACTGATAACATCAGTGGCTCACGATGCAGAGGGGGTCTCGTATGCCACAGGAATAAAGGACTATGGTGACGGGCATGCGTGGCTGTATATTATCGAAGACGGAAAAGAGCAGGAATGCATCAGGATCGATAATGTCATGGATAACACGATGTGTTTTGTCTTTGGGACGGAACACGGTTTTGATGGGATCCGTTTGTTCAAAGAGGGTGTTCTATACAGTTTTGACCGATCGACAACGACATGTACGCCGGAATTGGATCTTAATGTGGCCGGAATAGAACTGTACCGCGCACCGATAGTCCGTGATGGCGGTGATTATCTCCTGATGGGATCAGCGGGGGATCTGTTCAGCGATGAAGACAGCCAATTTGGGCTGTGGAGTATTACTCCTCATGTTCTCGCGAATGAGAGACAGACGATAAAGCTCGGGATGTGCAGAGACGATATCGAATGGATCGATGATGCGGTTTCCGAGTTCAACAGAACGAATGAAGAATATGTTATAGAGGTAGTTCACTACGAAGATGATCCGCTTACTATGCGTACCGATGTTCTTATGTCCGAAGGCCCCGACATTTTGGTTTACGATAATGAATACAGATCAGAGCTCGAAGGGTCAGGACTGTTCTCTGATCTGGATACCATTGTTACCGACACTGACAGGTTTTTCCCTAATCTATGGGATTCGTGCAAGACTTCGGATGGGGAGAGACTGTGGGTGACACCTTATGTAACTGTAGTGAATCTTTTTGCGATGCCGGGTACAATAGATGACAGTATGAACTTCGAGACTATAAGTGATCTCGAGAATTATATAGTGTCACAGCCGGGTTATGAGCACATATTACGAGGTGATACGGAAGCAGTCCTTATTTATGAGTTCTTACCGTTCCTTCTCCACAAGGCATATACAGATCATGAACTCTCACAGGAAGATGTCATGTCCTTGTTGGATTTCTGTAGCAGACACGGGACAGCCCCATATACTGAGACATCGGGAGTGGCTGTTCAGATGGCAGACGGGGAACTGATGTTTCTGGAAGTATATGGCGGTATCGGTAGTTTCCTTCAGTACGTATTGACTAATGAATACACAGGAGGGGATATCGATTATGTCGGATATCCTTACACAGCTTCTCCTATGTTCAACTCGAATATGTTTATCTCGGTAATGAATAACTGCAACGATCCGGACGGAGCGGCCGAAGTATTGAATTATCTGTTATCTGATGAGGTATTAACCTTTGATATAGGGAACAGTATCAGACAATTACCAATATCTCAAGCCGCATGTGAAAAGAATATAGATAGTATCCTTGGCTATTATGAAGACAACAGGATTACCGACCTGGGACTTCATTTCTCGAATAATACAGGCTCAGGCGAAATGAGTCTGCCGGTGATGCTTCAGTCGACAGGTGACGGCGATGTGTATAGCGAGCCTCGCTATGATCCGGACAACGTGTATAGGCGCGAGTACGGTCCTGCAGGGCGAATGCTGATAGATAATCCAGAGGATTATATTGACGACTACTATGAGTTTATTACTTCTGCAGACGGAATGCTCATATATGATCAGGGCGTGATGAATATTTGTAACGAAGAACTTGGCGGTTATTATGATGGATCGAGAAGTGCTGAAGATGTCAGTAGCGTGATAGCGTCGAGGGCGCAGATCTATATTGAGGAGAACAGTTGAAATAGGGGAATAATGCTTGTTAAGCAATATAAGAATGTGAAACGAGGCTTTTATATGCAATGAAGACAGAGACAAAAGAATTCACTATAATTGAGAATATTGAAAAGAAGGTAAGGAATCAATGAAAAATGCAATAACTAGCCTGGCTGCTGATCTAGGGAAATCACTATTTAGCAACATTATTAATCCGACATTGGACGTTATGGAGATTCCTATAGATGATCTGTTCGAAGATGATAGTCTATTAGAAGCATTACCTATTCTTAAAACGATTCATTCTGTTGGTAAATCTTATGTAGCTATAAGAGACAAGTATTTGTTTAGGCGATTAGTTGTTTTTATTCAAGAGATTAATACTGGAGATGTATCACAGGAGGATAAGGACAAATATATAGAAAAACTCGACAAAACCAAAGTATTAAAT
The DNA here is from genome assembly GCA_946611435.1 of uncultured Clostridia bacterium. Classification (GTDB taxonomy): domain Bacteria; phylum Bacillota; class Clostridia; order Saccharofermentanales; family Saccharofermentanaceae; genus Saccharofermentans. Next base: position 35,753 of record CAMODL010000010.1, on the reverse strand, counting down.
GCTGAACTTGAACGTCTTTTGCTATTTATTGATCAGTGTAGCTACGAGGAACAGTCAAGATATCTTGGGCGGTTTTTTAAGGCATATATAAAGGGAGAAATAAGTTGGGAAGTGTTGCAAGAACTTGCTGAAGCCAATCAAAGAATGTTTATTGGCGACTATAAAGTATTGCAGTATGTTTATAGTTTAGAGAATGCTGCTCACATTAAACATGATCAAGAATCATCTGTTAATCGCCTAGTTTCGATTGGATTGATTACCGATCTCAGGATAAAGAATGATGGGATTATGATGGTTGAACAAGCTAAAGATGAAGGCCTCCAACTTACAGTATTTGGCAAGGTTTTTTGCAGATATATGGGGAAAAAAGAATATGATTTGGCCGCTGAAATAACGGATATTCTTGAGGGATCAAAATACGATAGTCCTAAGGAAAAACGAATGAGTAGTAAAGAACGGGATTTGATGCTAATTCAAAAAATAGCCAACCAATCAAGCAAGGATTATGGCAAACTGCATGAGTGATATGAGATTAACCTCATCTGATTGTTTCGTTATTCTATAGACTTATTAGAATAATGTAGTATGTTGGAATGTGTTTCCGAATGATATAGAGTATAATCATATCGTGAAATTGAAAAGAGGAAAGCAATAGTTGCCCTTGCTTGTTTATATGACATTGAATATTCAACAATAGCCAAGAAAAACGTAGGTGCTCTTTCAGAAGATATTACCAAATCAAAACCAATATCTGGTTATTTGTATTCCGTTTTATTGATTTTAATAATGATGTTTTTATTATTATTAATGAGTACTGAAAAAAGGAGGAAAGAGCATAGTGGCCAAAGATGATGAATACATTATGTCGAGATTTGCTGATCTTTTATTATCAAGAGGAGAATCTTTTCTTACTTCCTATGAGATGAATTCAGAACAAGTAGCTGCCTTTGCTGGACATATTCTTAGTGTAAAAAGAAACACGGATCCCAACTCATTTCCTGACTTTGTTGGAGAATTACTGGATGTAGAAGTTTTTAATGTTTCTTCGTCAAAGGAAAACGGAAAGGGGGCAAGTTACTTTAAAGAGAAGAATGCATTGGATAAAAGAATGCGTGAAGCACTGAAGCTTTCTACAAATCCTGAAGAGAATATAAATGGAAAGTCGTACGTTGAAACAATTGAATATAAAGATCATTCATACGATTATTGGATTTCTTCGCTTCGAAGAAATATTTGTAATCATAAGGAAAGCCTATTGAAGTATGATCTTAATGGAAAAGAATGTGCATTCATTGCTCGTTATACGCAAAAAGTTTTAAGTTATAAGGATGAAAACGGTGTTGAGCAATGGCATAGAATAGGTGTTGACAGGAGAGCTTTAAGTGTAATCTCTGATGAACTATATGGACTGGTTGACTACTTTGTTTTGTTTGATGACACTAATTTAGAAGCGGAATTGATGCCAATAAAGAGGATTTCTTCATATCTTGATCACCATACATTTCATTATTGTTTTTATCCTCAGGAGAACGCGGGACAGATTTGTATAGGAATATCCGAGATAATGTAAATAATCCTGATCACAAAACACTATTTCACGGTATGACAAAAGTATTAATTGCAAATCGAGCGGGAAATGATAAGCTGGATTCAGGTCTCTCTGAGAATTTGTTTTATCCCTCAAATGCTGCACTTGAATAATGATTTGTCTTCCGGAAGAAGTGAAAATGACCATGTGTGAATGAGATAAAAACAAACATTGTCATGAGCGGCGAACATGGGTGTTTAGGAGTAAATTGCCAGAAAGATATACTAGGTTGACACATAAATGATATCGTGCTTTACTGTTGTTGTGAGGTGATGCTTATGGCAAAGGATGAAATGTACAACCGGATTGTAAAAGAGTATGAGAAGTGTGGTTCCGTCAAGCAGACCGCTATAAATGCGGGGACCACGCTTGTTCGTGCTCAGCGTGTCCTTATAACAGAGGGATTATGGCATAGCGAAACCTCTGCTAAGGTTGGAGAGCTCTTTTCGATGGGAAAGACAACACAGGAAATTGCAGATGAGCTGGTTGTATCGGTGAAGACAGTCCAGGCGTATCTGCCATATTCGAAGGGGTTTTATAGTGAAACAAATAAGAGCATAGATGCGCAGAAGAGCGGATCTTACAGAAAGCGTAACCAAAAGGCTGTCAGTAAACAGGTGAATCATGTTAATAGAACGGCAAAAAAGGCTCTATCTGAATCAACAAAGAGTCTGAGGAATGATGTCCGTGACTGGAACAATAAGATAAATAGTGTAATGAAGCTGCGTCTTGAACTGATATTGGATGATGACCCGGTGGAGAAGGCACTTCTTCACACATACGGTAGAGTTAAGAAAGGGATCATAAGAGATGTTGTAGTGCCGTCGAATATATCTCTGCATAGACTAAATTATGCTATACAGAGGGCTTTCGGCTGGAGGAATTGCCATTTTCATCATTTTGCAGTCCCCGGTCAGGTCCTGGCGGATTTGACCGATGGAGAATATGACGGTAAAGAAGATGAGAGGGATTCTATACAGATGGGCAGTTATCAAAAATGGGCAGAGTATTGCGGAACGTATTTCAGATTCCCAACGAATGATCTGGATGATGTTTATTGGGATGATGATTACGATGGTTCTGTAAGTATAAGGACCTGGCAAAAGCGGAAATATAACGCTTCCAATAATTATTATGGAAATGTCGAGCATTTTGTTATTGCAAGAAGAGAAGCGTTGTCTTTACTCAATGAGGATCCTGAAATAATTACCAGGGAGTCTTTTTTTGATCGGGAGGCTCGCAAACATAACGTGTATAACCGAGTAGAGATAAAGAAAGCTACCATTTCTGATGCAGAATTATATCTTGGTGCGGACTTGGGCACTTTGCTTGAGCGATTGTCTTTGGATGAAGTGCTGAGGGCGCCTTTCGAGAAGAAGACAACAAAGGCAGAGCTTAATAAGATGATGAATGAGCGCTTGTGTTTATATGAGGAGGCCTGTAAGAAGAACAGGAGAGACGAGGATGGTTTGTCGGCTGCGGCATCTGGTGCTCAGTGGGCTGAGGATAAAGCAAGGGTGCTGCCAATAACAGATGAGCTTATCTATCGTTATGACTATGGTGCCGGGTGGGGCGTGAAGATTACCTGCGAGGAGAAGTATTCCATCAGTGACAGGATGGATGAAGCATCGAATGGATTCGTATCGGTTCCACTTGATGATCAGAAATGGATAGATGAGGCCAAGGTGATCGATCATAGAGGTAATTCCGTAGATGAAGTATTGAGGTCGTCAGTAGCAACAGTTTTTTATAATGGTCAGGTCAAATGTGTATATTCTGATGGTCTGAGTGTTATGGATGATGTAGAAGGTGTTTATGGATATACGAAGTTTTTGGTAACTCTTCATGAGGGGACGCCGGAGGAACGTGCTGAGTGCAAAGAAGGTGCGTCGATCATGGGGTGGACCGGGAGAATGATGAAGGCCGAGAAGATGCTGTAAGGAGGGTTGGAGTGTGAATGAGTTCGAGAATCTGAAGAGGAGTTATATTGAAGCTATACGTTTGGGGATGGCATGTCAGACAGGGTACGATGAAACTAAGAATGGGAATGAGTTATTGCATAAGTTTTGTTCTATCCTAGTTGATAACAGCGGTTATAGCGAGGCTGATAAGAACAGGATGAAGCATGAGCTGGATATTGTTAAGGAAGTGCTTGGAGGAGAGATAGAGTGCTATTATAGAAAGTGAAGGATTGTTGGTTGAGAATTAGCTAGGTTGCTCATTTCCATAGTATGGTGTTCGCAGAACACTGTAGATTGTTGCTTCAAAAAAGTTTTGGATTATATTGTTTTTACGCATCAAATCACAATGATCATGAAAGGAGTTTTATGAAAGTATCATTTCAGTGGATTTTCAGCGATGGGATAGAGTATTTTCTTAAAGAAATACCAGGATATCTTTTGGGGTTCTTTTGTGGTCAATTAAGAATTAATACCCATAATTATGGAGAATATGTAGATCAGATTGTTAGTTATTATTCTTTATTTGATAGTGTCAGTACAGACATATGTATAAACGAAAAAAGCACCTTTGAAGATATAATAAACGGCTATTTGTCTATGATGCGCATCAATGAAAAGGATTTTTATGATATGAATTTCCCCATTGCGATTATTACTGCGAATGAGTGCATCAATATAGATGACCGGAACATAACTGTAAAATCTGTATTAAAAAACTACGATTGTGGAAGCATTTTGAGAGTATGTTTTATACTATCAACCCTTCAGGGAGACGTATTTAGAGAAAATGGGGTTGTTTACTATATGCACAGTAACGAAAAAACTTCCCATAATATTCCACATGTTCATGTTTCAAAACCTGGGGAGTTTGATATATACGTTAGTCTTTTGGATTATAGATTACTAAGTGGTCAAATATCAGAAAAGAAGTTGAAAGATATTATACATACTATAAATAAAAAACAACAGGTGCTGATTGATCACTGGAATACAAAGACCAATGGTATAACGATTAATGAAGACTTTACACTTAAATATTGTTAAGAACTATGATTGTATTTGCATCTAATCGATGCCTAGCGCTTACGACTATTTATAATGTAGTAAGCTAGATCGTAAATGAAACCGAATCCCGAATAATACAATTAATAGAGTATAATTGTCTCATCTACCTGAAAATTCATGATTTGGAGGAAATATGCAAGATTTATTATATCCAGCATATCAAAAGTTCTATAGCGCACTTAGTTCATTGGAACGATTTAGAAAAGAGGCTAATTTCTTTGATAACATTTCTTGTCTGGATACATTCTTTTCTGAGTATCGAAATGTGACATTCGTTATCCAATCTCAACTTAAGCCAGCAGGTTTTTATGATAAATATGAAAAATACAGGAACAAATATCTCACGGATCATTGGTTTATAGAGAAGAGAAATGAAACAACTAAACAACAACCGTTTTGTCTCCAAAAGAAAATAACTATATCCGTCTATACACCTAGTGAGGAATATACGATTGTTGAAAAATATTTTTCTATAGAGAATGACATACCATTTGATTCAATACAACACGAAATACAACGGTTTTTCAATACTTTTTCAGATGATGAGATTTATTTCTCTGCTGTTTATTCCTTTTCAGAAGATGATGGTGAGACAGATTTGTTCGGCAGAATTCTCATTGGAATTTCTGCAATGAAAAGTTTGTTAGATGCATTAAACAACGAAATAGGCGATGATTCTGCTATGTGTAAACAATTAAAACAAAAAATAGATGGAATGGCATTTGCAAATGTTCCGAGAGATTTTTTACTTACAGATGATTACGTATATTATAAGCAGAATAAAAAGTTTGAAAAAGCAGGCCGGTTAGCAATGATGTTTTCATCCGATGGAAATAAGATGATATGCCGAAGACCTCTTAATGAAATGACTAATGCAGGTTTTCTAAAATATGATGGAACTCCATTTGGCCATTTTACCCTGATGCATGCAGTAATGAGATTAGCTCAACCTGATTTGGAAATTATGCCCGCAATCATGGTGGTCTATGGCGACAACACTTATGACATGGACGTTTTTCATGCCGACATAAAAACGACTGTTTACAGAAAACTCAATGGAATTGCAAGAGTTATAGAAAACGAGGATGTCGAAGAAGTATGCTTTATGACATTGTATGCAGTTGTTCCTGTGGTAAATGGTAGTGTTCCTGCATATTCCAAAGAGCGATTAAAATCAGCTGTTTCAGATATCCTTGTTGTTTCAAGTATTGATTGCAATTTGAACGAAAAAGAATATGTTTTTGATGGTAATCAAATGTCGAATCCTCAATACATTGGTTATATTATGAATAATGGATTAAAAAACAAACTGTATGCAAGTAGAAAGAATATGATGCCAGTATTGCGAGCATTTAAGGATAAAATGAATCAGTTGACTGACGAGTAATTATGAAAAGCTGATACTTGTGATTAACGAAGAAAAGAGGATCTGAGTCTGTGAATAAAAGTCTGTAAAAGTAATAAAGGCCTTCTTATGGTAAATTAAACCAAAGGAGGCCTTTAACATGGCAAGAAAGAACAAAGAACCGGTACATCATGTTCAAATGACGGAAGGAAAGCGACAGATCATCCAACAGCTTTTGCAGGAGTACGACATAGAAACTGCAGAGGATATCCAGGATGCTCTTAAAGATCTGTTAGGCGGAACGATTAAAGAGATGATGGAAGCTGAGATGGACGATCACCTCGGCTATGAGAAGTCCGAACGCGTCGATAGATCTGAAGTCAGCAACTATCGTAACGGCACAAAAAAGAAACAGGTCAATTCAAGTTATGGGAGCATGACGATTGATGTTCCACAGGACAGAGAATCAACATTTGAACCGCAAGTCGTTAAGAAAAGACAGAAGGACATCTCAGCTATCGATAACAAGATAATCGCCATGTATGCCAAAGGAATGACCACCAGGCAGATATCCGACACTCTGATGGACATATATGGATTCGAGGCATCAGAAGGCTTTATATCCGATGTGACTGATAAGATCCTTCCTCAAATCGAAGAATGGCAGAACCGCCCATTGGATGATGTGTATCCGGTTATCTATATTGATGCGATCCACTATTCAGTCAGAGACAACGGAATAATCAAGAAACTCGCAGCTTATGTAATACTGGGGATCAACCTGGACGGCCGCAAAGAAGTTCTTACTATCGAGGTCGGCCAGAATGAAAGTTCAAAATACTGGCTTGGAGTGCTCAACAATCTCAAGAACAGAGGCGTTAACGATATACTTATAATCTGTGCCGACGGACTTACCGGAATAAAAGAAGCGATTGCTACAGCATTTCCCAATACCGAATATCAGAGATGTATAGTGCACCAGGTAAGAAACACCCTTAAATACGTCTCTGACAAGGACAGAAAGCCGTTTGCTGCTGATCTAAAGAAAATCTATGCCGCTCCTAATGCAGAACGTGCAGAGCAGATCAGAGACGATGTAATGAACAAATGGTCAGAGAAGTATCCGAATGCCATGAAATCCTGGGTAGTCAACTGGGATGCCATAACTCCCATCTTCAAGTTTTCCTCAGACGTCAGGAAGGTAATCTATACGACCAACGCCATCGAGAGTCTGAACTCTACCTACCGCAAGCTCAACCGCCAGAGAAGCGTCTTCCCGAGCGATCAGGCACTGCTTAAAGCTTTGTACCTGGCAACGTTCGAAGCCACAAAGAAATGGACCATGCCGATGCGCAACTGGGGTCAGGTTTATGGCGAATTATCCATTATGTACGAGGGGCGGCTACCGGATTAAGCCCGCATCGAACGTCAGACAAACGGCCGCAACGGCCGCCTTGCTATGCCTTAAAACCAACAGGAGTGCTCTGTGGAGCACTCCTGTTGACTTGTATCGTCTCATCTGTTAGAACTATAGCATAGTTGGCAGGAAACAATTACCTGGAGTCTGTGAATAAAAGTCTGTAAAAGTAATAAAGGCCTTCTTATGGTAAATTAAACCAAAGGAGGCCTTTAACATGGCAAGAAAGAACAAAGAACCGGTACATCATGTTCAAATGACGGAAGGAAAGCGACAGATCATCCAACAGCTTTTGCAGGAGTACGACATAGAAACTGCAGAGGATATCCAGGATGCTCTTAAAGATCTGTTAGGCGGAACGATTAAAGAGATGATGGAAGCTGAGATGGACGATCACCTCGGCTATGAGAAGTCCGAACGCGTCGATAGATCTGAAGTCAGCAACTATCGTAACGGCACAAAAAAGAAACAGGTCAATTCAAGTTATGGGAGCATGACGATTGATGTTCCACAGGACAGAGAATCAACATTTGAACCGCAAGTCGTTAAGAAAAGACAGAAGGACATCTCAGCTATCGATAACAAGATAATCGCCATGTATGCCAAAGGAATGACCACCAGGCAGATATCCGACACTCTGATGGACATATATGGATTCGAGGCATCAGAAGGCTTTATATCCGATGTGACTGATAAGATCCTTCCTCAAATCGAAGAATGGCAGAACCGCCCATTGGATGATGTGTATCCGGTTATCTATATTGATGCGATCCACTATTCAGTCAGAGACAACGGAATAATCAAGAAACTCGCAGCTTATGTAATACTGGGGATCAACCTGGACGGCCGCAAAGAAGTTCTTACTATCGAGGTCGGCCAGAATGAAAGTTCAAAATACTGGCTTGGAGTGCTCAACAATCTCAAGAACAGAGGCGTTAACGATATACTTATAATCTGTGCCGACGGACTTACCGGAATAAAAGAAGCGATTGCTACAGCATTTCCCAATACCGAATATCAGAGATGTATAGTGCACCAGGTAAGAAACACCCTTAAATACGTCTCTGACAAGGACAGAAAGCCGTTTGCTGCTGATCTAAAGAAAATCTATGCCGCTCCTAATGCAGAACGTGCAGAGCAGATCAGAGACGATGTAATGAACAAATGGTCAGAGAAGTATCCGAATGCCATGAAATCCTGGGTAGTCAACTGGGATGCCATAACTCCCATCTTCAAGTTTTCCTCAGACGTCAGGAAGGTAATCTATACGACCAACGCCATCGAGAGTCTGAACTCTACCTACCGCAAGCTCAACCGCCAGAGAAGCGTCTTCCCGAGCGATCAGGCACTGCTTAAAGCTTTGTACCTGGCAACGTTCGAAGCCACAAAGAAATGGACCATGCCGATGCGCAACTGGGGTCAGGTTTATGGCGAATTATCCATTATGTACGAGGGGCGGCTACCGGATTAAGCCCGCATCGAACGTCAGACAAACGGCCGCAACGGCCGCCTTGCTATGCCTTAAAACCAACAGGAGTGCTCTGTGGAGCACTCCTGTTGACTTGTATCGTCTCATCTGTTAGAACTATAGCATAGTTGGCAGGAAACAATTACCTGCATCAACATAAATACTGTAAGAAGATCTTATTTTACAGAAAGCTTTTCACACACTCATTACCTGCATCAACATAAATACTGTAAGAAGATCTTATTTTACAGAAAGCTTTTCACACACTCGAGGATCTAGTATGCAGTCGCCATCTTTATCTTATCAAGTCATATAATGAAGCTTCAGTGTTTTTCTGCTTATGAATTCGATGGTATTCTTTAATACTGTCAATAAGAAAAATCGGATCGGAAAAGTAATCCCTAATAAACGCTTGTGACTTAACATTTTTAATTCCAAGAACAATTTTGCAATAATCGCTGGGTTTTTTGACTCCAGAGCGACAATAATCATCATATTTCTTCTTGCTCGCGATGATAAGCATCTCTATTTCAGGGGCGGTAATGACATTGATTACATGTACCTGACATAGATATGGTTTGCTTAGATTAAATTCTTCTCTTCGTGAGTCAATCACCCTAAGAATAAGGATTTTCTGATCGTATGCCATTCTCAAATGACGTCTTTCGAACTCTTTTACCGATGTTCTTGGCAGAACGCGCTCTTCGATCATTTGCTCACGATTAAAAATCAATAGATCATTATCAAGAAGAATATCCATGATGGCTGCTTCTGCCCCACCTTCACAAATGCAAGCTATAAGACTAGAACTTGGAATACGAATTGTCATTTATTCCTCCAAGCTCTTAATTATCTTTTTTTGCAAAGCTACCAAAGACGTGTATCTAGGTGCCGTACCACCAAGGAAATTACTTTGATATATTTCGCTCTTCTTCATGTCGTTCCGGTTCAGTAGGAGGTTAAGGTTATCGACAGATAAACCATGATCACTTTTTGTGATGAACACAGAATCATTTCTCTCAAGCTCATCTAGCAGTTCAGGATAATGCGTAGAGAATATGATGACCGCGCCATTAGGATTTGTTTTCTTATTAGTGAACAGTCTTAGTAACGAAACCACTAACTCCCTATTAAAATGATTCTCGATTTCATCAACAATCAGATAACCGCCGTTTTTCAACACTTTTGCTGAATCCGAGAAAACTCTTATTCCTTTTACCGTACCGGAAGACAGATATGCATTTAACTCTGCTGGATTAAGCATAACCAACTCTTTCTGCTTATAGAATTTTAGCCTTGTGATGACCTTGTTGTTAGCTTTCTCAACAGTAATATACTCAATTGTCGGATCAAGTAAAGAAATGATCTCAGACGGAACAGATCCTCCATCTGGTAGAAACAGGTTGAAATTCGTAAACAAAGCAAGATCTACAAACGTTGTCTTATTTGGGATCTGCTTATTTACTGCGATCATAATGCTAACATCGTCCGGAAGATATTCATCAGAGTTATTGCGAACCCTAACGGGATCTAATCCCTGAAAATCAAGTAAATTTGTTTTATTGATTTTGCTAGTCGCGGCCTTTGACCATAGTTTTTCAGACACAATGCGTATACATAAAGCCCCATCTATCTTTCTTGACTTTACAATTTCACTGCTAAGATGAAATATCATATTGTTTGCATAAAAGTCAATGTCAAACACAGTAGCAACATTATCACCCAGTATCTGAGGAATATAATCTGCATTTAATGGCGCGGCATTTAAAAGCAGACTTGTAAACGAAACTACTTTCAATGCCGTAGTCTTTCCTGAGGCATTAATGCCGGCAAAGGCTTCTACGGCATTTATATAGATGTTTCCAAATAGATTGTTAACAGAATTTAGGTGATTGTTCTGAACTCTTTGAACCGCACAAAACGAAACATCAAATGGTTTTTTATACAATGGAAGCCCGGTAACTTTTATTCTTAATATCCTCATCCCCTGCACCTCTCGTAAAAACGGAAATCGCGTTGTTAGCAAACCTCATGCATATATTACCACGATATAACGTTGGTTGCAACGGATTTTTCGTTTTTATCGCCCCAAGTTGCGGCTGTGATATAACAAATAGCTAACTTGTATAGACTTATCATAAAATGAATAGAAACCATCTTATGCACATAGGGGAAGAATAATACCAACTAAACAACTAACAAACATAATTATATTAACCAACATTTTGACCACAATCAGACCAACTTTGCAGTATAATAAAAACAGAAAAAGTGGGATGACCGAGAGATAATTGCTGTTTTTATATATCAAAAGCGGCTAATTTTGAACTATTTGGCTGAGACGGGTGATATCGAACTGGTTCGACTCCCTCCTTCTCCGCCAAGACCTCTCGAGAGATATTCTCGGGAGGTTTTTTGTTATAATCAGGAAGAGAGTATGAGGTTTTTATATGGGCAGTGTTAAGACTTCAATTCGTTTCTTTAATGATATTCCCGTGCGTTCCGTATGGGATGATGATACTGCCGCGTGGTGGCTCTGTGCTACGGATATCATCACGGTTCTTGTTGATACGTCTAATCCGAGAGTTTATTGGGCTACGATCAAAAGAAGAAATCCTCAGTTGTTTGCAAATTGCAAACAACTGAAACTGATGGCGTCAGATGGTAAGAGATACAATACTGATGCTATCAACGATATAGATTCAGGTACAATCAGAGGTCTTCAGCAGATTCATTCATATCTCTTCGGTGGATTGTACGATTTTGCCGGCAAGATCAGAGAGAAAAATATAAGCAAGGGTGGTTTTACCTTTGCAAATTCAATGTATCTTCACGATGCCCTGAAAAAGATCGAAACTATGCCTGAATCAACAGTGGATGAGATCATTGAGAAATATGTCGAAATGAATATTGCTCACCCTTTTATGGAGGGTAACAGAAGGAGCACGAGGATCTGGCTTGATCTGATATTCAAGAATAATCTGTCCAAATGTGTGGATTGGAGTAAGATCGATAAAAAGGAATACCTTATTGCCATGCAGAAAAGTCCGGTCAATGATTCAAAGATAAAAAAATTGATAAAAAGTGCATTAACAGACAGGATTGATGACAGAGAGATATTTATGAAAGGTATCGATTATTCCTACTACTACGAAGAAGAGTGATCATTTCACTTAGAACGTGTTGTTCACTGCCTTTTGAAGTCACAAATTGCGACCTCAAGTTTCCGAAAGGCTTCTAATTTCATATAGTTTTGGAGTGGGCAGGAATACTATCGAGGTCAATAATTTTGAACTCGATGCAAACAGCAACAAGATGAGTTGAAGGTGATTTGAACACATATTATAGAAAAATGTAGAATTCTACATTTTTGTTGAATAACACTGCAATAAATGTTATCATCTACTCATAAAAAGTGTAGAATTCTACAGATTAGGAGATTAGAATGATCAGAAGAGATAAATACCTTAAGCAACTGATCGATGCCAAAGAGAACGGTTTTCCAAAAGTAATAACCGGGATCAGAAGATGTGGTAAATCCTATCTGCTGAAAGAAATATACAGGCAGTACCTGCTTTCTGAGAACGTCGTTGAAACGAATATACATGTTATCGAACTTGATGATGACAGAAATATTGAATACAGAGATCCGATCAAGCTGGGAAGTCATGTTCGTGAGATCTGCAGCAGTTCCGCCATGAATTATGTATTTCTCGATGAGATACAGAAAGTATATCCGATAATTAATCCAAATCTGACCGATGGAAAACACGTACCTGCCAAGAAGCATGATGCGGATATAGTAACTTTTGTTGATGTGATCCTGGGATTGTCTCGAGAAAAGAATATTGATCTGTATGTAACGGGATCCAATTCGAAGATGCTTTCTACCGACATAATTACTGAATTCAGAGATAAGGCAACCAATATCCATCTTTCACCGTTATCTTTCGAGGAGTTTTATACATATATTGGTGGATATGAAACGGAGGCAATATTCGAGTATATGCAGTATGGCGGAATGCCGCTGGCCGTCCTGAAATCTGATGAGGAAAAGAAAGAATATCTCAAGGGGCTATTTGAGACTACATATTTCAAGGACATAATAGAACATAACCGACTGCGTCGTGGCGAAGCACTTGATGAATTGTGCAATATCGTGAGCACTTCAACAGGAGAACTATTGAATGCTGAGAAGATAGCCAATACATATAAAAGCGTTTGTAGATCAGATATTGATAAGATAACAATAGAAAACTACATAGGATATTTTAAAGATGCCTTTCTTCTCTCTGAAGCCAGACGATACGATATTAAAGGAAGAAGAGAGATAGGTGCCCTGCGAAAATACTATTTTACTGATACTGGACTTCGTAATGCCAGATTGAATTTTGCTTTTCCCGATGAAGGTCAGTTACTTGAGAATATCGTATATAATGAACTCTGTTATAACGGCTATTCTGTCAGTGTCGGGTCTTTTGAAAATGTGGAAAAGAATAAGCAAGGCAAATCCATAAGGAAAACCAACGAAGTTGATTTCTATGCAACAAAAGGAACAAGAGCCTATTATATCCAAGTGTCAGCAGACATAACAAATGATAAGACGAAAGAAAGAGAAATCCGATCGTATGCTTTGCTGCGTGATCAGGTTCAGAAGATAATTGTTATAAACAAACCAATAAAAGAAACACGGGACGAGAATGGCTATACTATCATCGGTATTACAGATTTTCTACTCAGATTTATAAAATAAAGCGCGTGACCGTTCGTCCCCTTCCTAATACGCTATATATCGAGGATTGACGGTTGACACAAGACCCGTAAACTTTGTGTTTACGGGTTCTTGTTATCGAGTGAGCAAGAGCAAAACGTGATAATATGAAGACAGTGCTCGATACGGAGGTTCGATATGGAACAGGAAGCAAGAAGAAGATTCCTCATAGACAGACTCATTCATGAGGACAGTGAATATGGTAATGTAAAGGTCCCGGACGACGAATACGGTCAAAGGCAGCTCCTGCGTGCGCTTTTTAATGTTCGTCTGCCGGGTGATATAGATGATGATTTCCTTGAAGTACAGGATGAGTATCTGCAAGAAGCGATCCGTCTTAAGGGGATAACTTCCGTTAAGGATCTTACTCCGGTACAGGAAGGCATTTATATCTGGCAAGGAGACATAACTACACTTGAATGTGACGCGATAGTAAATGCCGCGAATTCGGGGATGACCGGGTGCTACGCTCCTTGCCATGCGTGCATAGATAACTGCATACATACTTATGCCGGGATCCGTCTCCGTAATACCTGTGCAGCCATTATGAGAGAGCAGGGACACGAAGAGCCTACGGGAAGTGCGAAGATAACTCCGGCATATAACCTCCCTTGCAGATATGTGCTTCATACGGTCGGTCCGATCATAACGGGTGAGCTTACAGATAAAGACAGAGATCTCCTCGCTTCGTGCTATCGTGAATGCCTTAGGTTGGCTGATGAGAATGATCTGAAGAGTATAGCTTTCTGTTGCATATCAACAGGGGAGTTCCATTTTCCGAATGCCGAGGCGGCAAAGATCGCAGTGGATACCGTAATGGATTACAGGAACACAAAGTCCGTAAAGACAGAGGTGATATTTAATGTTTGGAAAGACATCGATTACAAGATCTACCATGAGTTACTCGGATAATATCGGAGAAGTGGAGAAATAACCATAACCATGGTTTAATACTAATGTATCGTTTTATCCCGGAGGACCAATATGGATAATAAGTTTAAGCCGTATATACCTGCTGACAAAGTTACTTCAGAGATGACGCCGACATCGATAATACTCGGTATCATCCTGGCTGTAGTCTTTGGCGCAGCCAATGCATATTTGGGTCTTAAGGTCGGACTTACAGTGTCGGCTTCTATCCCTGCAGCCGTTATATCGATGACAGTGATCAGGATCATAATGCGTAAGGATTCCATCCTTGAGAGTAATATGGTACAGACGATCGGTTCTGCCGGTGAGTCACTCGCGGCCGGTTCCATCTTCACAATGCCGGCGCTGTTTATCTGGGCTAAGGAAGGCGTAATGGATAAGCCTTCACTTATTACCATAACGATCATTGCATTGGTCGGAGGACTTCTGGGTGTGTTCTTTATGGTCCCGCTGAGAAGTGCTTTGATCGTAAAGGAACATGGTGTTCTTCCATATCCGGAAGGTACTGCGTGTGCCGAGGTGCTTCTCGCAGGTGAGAAGGGCGGCTCTTCGGCGAAGTCAGTCTTCCTCGGAATGTCGATCGGTGCAGTCCTCAAGTTCGTGATCGACGGCCTGTGTGCATTAAGGTCAGTTGTTACGTTTAAGATCAATTCTCTTAAGACCGAGTTCTCGACAGAGATCTACCCGGCTCTGGTCTCGGTAGGCTTCATTTGTGGTCCAAGGATCTCGGCTTATATGTTTGCAGGCGGCATCATCGGTTGGTTTGTGCTTATACCTGCGATCGTCGCCTTCGGTACGGATATCGTCATGTATCCGGCGACGGTATCTGTATCGGAACTCTACGCGACAGGCGGAGCCTCTGCTATCTGGGCGAATTATATCAAGTATATCGGCGCCGGTGCTGTTGCGGCTGCCGGTATCATCAGCCTCATAAAGACTTTCCCGACTATCGTTAAGGCGTTCTCGGGCTCTGTCAAGGGAATGACAAAGAGCGGCAGTGATATGGCTCTTAACGAACGCACGGATAGGGATCTTGATATGCGGTTTGTCCTCGCATCCATCGCAGTTCTGATCCTTCTTATCTGGCTGATACCTGCGATCCCTGTAACGATCTTCGGCGCGATACTCGTAGTATTCTTCGGATTCTTCTTCAGCGCTGTCAGTTCAAGGATGGTAGGACTTGTCGGAAGCTCCAATAACCCTGTTTCCGGAATGACGATCGCTACTGTATTGATAGCTGCTTTCTGTCTTAAGCTTACAGGGGATAACGGTGTTCACGGAATGCAGGGTGCGATCGCCATAGGATCTATCATCTGTATTGCAGCCTGCATGGCAGGAGATACCTCACAGGATCTTAAGACCGGTTATATCCTTGGTGGTACGCCCCGTAAACAGCAGATCGGTGAGATCATGGGAACCATTGCCGCAGCGCTCGCGATCGGCGGTGTAATGATCCTTCTTGATTCAGCCTTCGGCTTCGGCACAGATAAGCTCGCGGCTCCTCAGGCAACAATGATGAAGATGATCATCGAAGGTGTTATGGACGGGAATCTTCCATGGACGCTGATCTTCATAGGCGTATTCACTGCCGTGGTGATCGAGCTCCTTGGCGTACCTGCGCTTCCTGTTGCGATCGGCCTCTATCTCCCTCTTGAACTGTCTGCTCCGATCATGCTCGGAGGTCTTATCAAGCTCTTTGTTGAGAAGGTATACGGCAAGCAAAGTGACGATTCAGGCAAGGGTATCCTGTTCTGTTCCGGTCTTATTGCAGGCGAAGGAATATTGGGAATCGTTCTTGCCATTCTTACGGTTGCGGAAGTTACCGATAAGATCGATATCAGCTCTTATGTCCCAATGGGAAATGCACCTGCTCTGATCGTTCTTCTCGCAGTCGGTGCAGCTGTTTACCTGATGGCGGGAAGCGGCAAGAAGGTTTCCGGGAAAAAGAAGAATGCCAAATAAAGACAACTTTCTTGATTATGTTTTCGAGCATACAAAGGACCTCGTTTACACTTGCTCAGATGATGGCGAGGTTACTGTCGATATGGAGAATCGAGGGTTTGCCGACAGGATCGCTCAGCGCTTCTTCAAAAGGCCGCCGGTGTCACATATCAAGCTCGAGGGGATGGGGAGCTTCATCTTTCTTCTCATAGACGGAAAACGGTCGGTATATGATATCGGTCAGCTCGTTCGCGGGAAGTACGGTGACGATGCCGAGCCGCTTTACGAACGTCTGAGCGTTTATGTCAAAAAGCTCGAGGATGCAGGGTTTGTCAGGAGGATCTGTTCTACTTCATGACGCTTATCATATAAGACACAGCCCCCGGCATGATCCTCTCGACGCCTGCCGTCATATAGGCCTGAATATCGAATCCGTCGTTCAAGCGTTCCCCTCCATATTGGCGAGAGCCTTATAAGTCAGTGTATATAAGGTCTTGAATTCATCTTCACTAAGTCCCATACAGGTGGCGATACAGCCGGGGATCTTTATCGCTTCATCCTTAAGTGCGCGCCCCTCATCCGTGACAGTAAGAAGAAGCAGACGCTCATCCTCGGGATCCCTGTTACGGTTCAGATATCCTGATGCCTCGAGCCTTTTAAGGACCGGGGTAAGCGTACCGTAATCCAGGTGGAGCGATGTGGCCAATTCTCTTGACGATACTGTCTCCTTCTCCCACATGACCATCATTACGATATATTGTGTGTAGGTAAGCCCGAGCTTCTTCAGGTAGGGGGTGTATCTGCTCACCAGTTCCTTCGAGCATGCATACAAAGGAAAGCATACCTGGTTACTCAGCTTGAGTGCTTCGTATTTGTCTGATCTTTTCATATTTGATTTTGCTCCGTTTACTTGTGCTAAAGCGATTATCTCACAGGCGCTCCTCTGTGGTCAATACTTATCTGAATATAGAACTCGTATAAGAGAGAATTCAAGCATGAGCACTTTTCGAGCAAAAATAGTGTCTCTTCACTGATAATTGCCGTAAAGCACGTGGTGAAACCATAGCGGGATTTGTTATAATCGTCTGAGTTTTGATATATGTGGAGGCAGATATGGCAGTACAGGGCAATTGGAACTACGTTGATCCCAACGGAGTATGGCATAATCTTACACTCGAGAAGAGCAAGGTAAGCATCGACGGCGGTGCGCCTTTCAGGATAAACAAATACAGGGCACCGGGCGGCAATATGGTCGAGTCGGTATTCCAGATCCCCAATGAGCATAACTGCGATCTTAAGATCAACATCAGGGCGGGTAAGGCCATCCTTACACACAACGGAATAGATGTCCAAACGGGAAGGACTTATACTCCGCCTAAGATGCCGGGATGGATCTGGGTCTTCTATGTCCTCTTTATCGCCGAATTCTTCCTTATCGTCGGAGGCGCCGTCGGCGGCGGTATCTTCGGTTCCGCTGCTTTTATCTGCTCAGGACTTGCAGTTAATGACAAGATGAAGACGTCCACCAAGATACTTGCATGTATCGGAGTACTTATCGGATTTACCGCTATCGGTATACTTGTCGCCGTACTGGTTCAGGGCGCTATCGGCTGGCTCTGGTAATGAGGGGAGCGGAGGTCATTCCTTCGGAGCAAAACGGTCTCTCATCTCCTGCTTGAGCCTTACCATATCGACCTTGCCGTTAGGCAGGGAAGGGAACGCATCGTAGACGCAGTAATTGGCAGGGAGCTTGTATTTGGCAAGCTTCCTGGCAAGTCTCGCCTTCAGGGACTCTTCGTCGAAGGTTGAACCTGCTTTCAGTACGAGTGCGGCTGCGACAGTCTCTCCCCAGAACGGATCAGGGATACCTGCTACGACTACGTCGGAGATCTCATCTTCTTCTGCTATGACTTCGGCAACTTCACGAGGATAGACGTTCTCGCCTCCTCTAACGATGATGTCCTTAAGCCTTCCTGCAAAATGGATATATCCGTCATCATCGATGAAGCCCAGATCGCCGGTGTGAAGCCACCCGTCCTCGTCGATGCTCTGCTGCTCGAGTTCTGCCTTGTAGTAGCAAGACATCAGGTTGTAGCCCCGGACCTGGATCTCACCGGTCACGTTAACGGGACATTCGACTTTTTGCTCAGTGTCGTAGATACGGATGTCGATATCTGCTACGGGTTTTCCGATAGTCTTCTCGATATGTTCTCTCGTGTCATCGTAATCCGTGATGCTTACAGGCGCCATCTCGCTTAATCCGTATGAAGTGGCGAAATGGTTATTCGGAAGCGTATCCATCAGTTCGCGCACCTGTGCCTCGTTTGCCAGCGCACCGCTCAGTATCGTCGACCTCAGGCTGCCCAGGAGTTCCGGCCTGAATTCCTTGTTGTTCAGGATCGCTATGAGCATCGTCGGCACGGAGTGGAATACCGTACATTTCTCCTCGTAGATCGTATTAAGAAGGACACCTGTTCTCAGGCTGTCCGGGAGGATCATCTCGCTGTCGGCCACTGCGTTGGCAAAGATACCGGCTACCAGTCCGAAGATGTGGAAGAACGGGAGCATAACGCACGCCTTATCGTCTGCGGTCAGACGAAGAGAGGCGACATTGGAGCACGATGCGTTAAGGATGTTATAGGCGGAAAGAAGAACTCCTTTTGGTTTACCTGTAGAACCGGATGTATAGACCATTGTACTGGCATCGTCCGTCTCGACCCTGGCTTCGTACGATCTGTCGGTAGGATCACATTCCCACAGTCTGTCATAGAAGGATATCGACTTGTCTATATTGAACGTCTGAACGATGGGACAGCCGTCTTCCTTTATCTCGTTCAGGAATGTCTCTTCATCGTCCATCTGTGGCAACTTACTGTAGCAAAGGTGTGTGACATCACCTGCCGATGCCAGTCTTCTGATCTCGACTGCCCCGAGGTTGAAGTTAAGAAGACATACGAGAGCTCCGAGCTTCTGCAAAGCGTAGAAAGTGAAGATCCAGTTCGCCGAATTGGTCGCACAGATGGCAACATGAGTTCCCTTCCTGACGCCAAGACCATAGAGATCGACGGCGATGACCTGAGCGCATCTGTCTATATCATCCCATGTATAGGAGATTCCGTCTGCTTTAAGGACGACTTTATCGGGGAAGTTTGATGCCTTATAGTCAATGAATTCCTTGAAGGACATCTGCTTATAATCAGCCTGTACCTTGTCCGTCGTATATTCGAACAGTGCCGAGAATCCTGTTACCTTGAAGATCTCTTCGATCTGTCCCGATACATGGTCGATCCGGAAAGGTCTCTTTCCCATCCTCTTCTTAAGAGATAACAATTCTCGAAGTCCGGCGGACGAGATATAATCAAGTCCCGAGAAATCCAGGACCATCTTCTCTACGGAAGAGAAGTCATTCTTCATGATCTCCGTTCTGAATTCCGATGCAGTCACCGTGTCGAGTCTGCCTATTATCTCAATATTCAGTTCGCCGTTATAGTTGTTCGCCACCACTCTCATGCTCTTGTCCCCCTCTGAATATTATAAGACTCTTATCTTGTCCAGAGAATACAGATCTCCGCCGAAGAGTCCGCCGTCCCTGACAGCAGTGTCAAATCCCAGCTTGCCGAACTGATCTGCGATCGCCCTTATTACCTTATCATCATCGAAAACCTGTGCCACGCTCAGGCGCAGTTCATCGCCGGTCGTCTTGATCGAGAATCTTATTGAATCGACCGGGAAATACCCCTTGAGTTCGAAGTCAGTCACTATGTCGCTGTAATCATCAGGCAGATCCATCTTGCCCGGATATGTAAGGACATATGTAAGCGGAGGGTGACTGAGCTTAACCTCGGGTTCGGATATCTCCCGGCTGAGCAACTTCGCATTTGATATCCCCTCGCACATGATCTTACGGAAGTTTCCGGCCGTCAGCTGTTCTTTCATCATCGTTCGGAGCACCCGGCTGTGCTCGTCAAGCGGGGCCTCTCTCAGCCTGCGGTCAGATATCAGAACAACAGCTTCCGACATATTGACTCTTGTCTTTGAATCGAAGCAGCCTCTCATATCGCACGTGATCTTAAGTGCGATATCCTTGTCTCCGACATCGTAGATATCATCCAGCGCATTTGTTATAAGAGCTGCGAGCACGGCCGTGGCAGAACTCTTCCACTCTTTGCTGAGGGCGATGAACCTCGGAGCGTCCGTTGACAGGATATACTCATGCTGCCTGTGAAGCTTCTCGGGTATTTTTTCCTCTGATATCCTGAAGACTTCATTCGAGGGGAGGGGGATAAGTTCCCGGCTGTTGATATCGCAGTACTTGGAATAGGGATCGAATCTTTCCGTATCATCCATGTCAGGTTGCTCGGCTCTGATATCGGACACTTCGCGGCCGATCCCGGTCGCGTAGTAATAGATCAGGTTATGAAGGAATGCACACATGCCCTTATAGTCCGTCAGTCCGTGGAAGAGCGACAGCACAAAGGCATCATCTTCATAAAGGATGAACATGAGATGGCCGTTCACTTCTTCGCTGCCGAAGTATCTCTCGGTCTCATCGTAGGGGAAGAACGCCATATCTCTGTCATTGAACATATAAAGGACCTCTCCGTTCCTGATGACCGGGGCGACCATATATTCCGGGAAGTCATTGAGTGCGAGGCGGGAGGCATTCTTCAGAGCGTCAAGGTCGAGGGCGTGCTTGAGCAGCACCCTTATCCTGAGATTACGTTCGGTCTTATACTGGAAGACCTTATCAGAATATCCGATCCTTCTGAAGCGCTCCATCCGTGTCCCCTCTTGTTCTCATCAGGAATCCGTCTCTTCAGGCATGGTCTCGAGCGGACCGACAGAAGATAGGATACCCTCTTCTTTGAGGATCTCCGACATGGCTTTGGCATATCGCTCACTTCCGTCACCTATGTGGAAGATAAGGTGAAAGACATCCTTAAAGGCATATGCATTCAGCTTGTGAAGTTCTCCTTCGTACATAACGATCTTCTCTACGTGATCGTTCATCGAACCGAAGTCGACTGTTCCCATATAGCTTATTGATATGGTCGGCTTCAGATCTCTCGGGAACGACCTCTCCGTGGCTACTTTGCGTGCCGTATATCTCAGATACTCGGGAGATATCTGACGCTTAAGGCTCGTTCTGAGCGAGCTCCCCAATTCGCTAAGCGAGACGGAGTTGAGGTCTTCGGCGGTAACCGACAACTGACCTCCGAGAGAACAGTTCATGAATGTTCCCGGTATGCCGAGCGCCTTACGGGCATCGGCCGTGATCCTTCCTGCTATAGCGGCGTCGCGTGCATCTTCGCACTCACGATATACGGCTTTGGCGAACAAAAGGAACATCATGACGGAAGGGGAGGTGTTGTGTCTACGGGAGAAGGCGATCAGATCTTCTCCCGGGATGGTCATCTCACATCGCTTCGTATAAGTGTTGTCCTGTTTCCCTTTGACCGTCTCGGGAAGGATATATCCGACCTTGATAAACTTCTCTTCTTCCACCTCTTCGGCCCCGGAATGATCCATTTCCCAGAAGTCTTTGTAAAGCTCATCCTTCGGGACCGGTTCGACTTCGATATATCCATGGTCGAATTCACGTCCGTAGTGCATGCTCATATAGAAATAAAGGAGCGTGCGCACAAAGCGGATCATTCCGCCTCCGTCGGTCATGGTATGCGATATTACCGATCTTATCGTTCTGCCCGAATATGTCACGCAGAAGAAGTGTCCGCCTAATGCATCGCTTCCGGGGATAATGCTCCTCTCCCGGGGCAGTACACGGATCTCGTTCGCATTCTCTTCGTAGTAACACAGGCCGTCTCTTAAGACGACCGAATCCTTGAGGATAGGGAAGACCTCAATGGCGCGGAGAACTGCTTTGCCGAGTTCCTCGCCGTTGATCTCATGATCCAGTACCACTTCAAGGTTATTATGAAGCTTGCGGTTCTCTTCTACTCTCCAGAGCGGAGTGCCTGAATTATTCGGCTTACTCATGAGCTGAATGTTCCAGCGATAAGCGGATCACCGGCCTTACACCGATGTCGTTTCCGCCTGCGAAGAATCCGTGTTCCAATATGACGCCGTTACTGCTGACACGAGCCGCATTGACATTGGCATTGCCGAGATTCCTGAGCCAGTAGTAGCATCCGCCGTTATTCCTGTCATAGTCAACGCCCTTGGCTATGGCCAGACCGTTTGGCATACAGACGGCATCCTTCGGCTCCTTGAAATATCTGTGAATGTCATTGATACTCGGGATGAATACGTAGTCTTCAGTGTCCTCTCCGGGATCCGTCCTGTATAGCGGATTGATCTCTGACTTTACGAGGGCCTTGACGATCCGGGGTCTCTCCTCATCACTGAAAGCGTTATTGTAGAACTCATCGTTGAGATATTTCCTGAGAGTGCAGGTTGCCCAGTTAGTCTCTGTAAACAGCTCGTTATACTTTACGCAGTCGATGACCTTCTTCGAATAAAGAAGAACGGTATTATCTATGGTATCGACGATCAGCCATTCGATAGGCTCCTTGTCCTTAGGCCAGCAACCGAATGTGACCGTTTCTCCGACGGTGTATTTGAGCTTCTCGATCTCGATAAGTGTATCCTTTTTACGGCTGCTGCGTATCTTGGAATCAAAGGAATCGAGTGCTTCCTGCTTCTTCTCGTAGGTCTTCTTGAAGGATTCATATTCTCCTTTGACAGAAGCGAAAGACTTCTTCCTGATCTCTATGTTCTTCTTCTTGACCTCGAGCTTCTCATGCTTCTCATCCATAAGAGCCTCGATCTCATTTCTCCTGGCGAAAAGATCATTCAGGGCAGCAACATCCTTCTCCTGTGTCTTCTTTCTGAAGTATACGTTCTCTTCATTACTCTTGGCCTTGGCCACGATCTGCTTCTGCAGCTCTTCGAGTTCAGCGTTCAGAGGATCTTCATCGATCTGCTTCTTCATGGTCTGATAATCGTTATTCAAAGCATCGAATTCCTCTTTGTTCTTCTCGTATATCTCCTTGATCTCGAGGAATCTTGCTTCGCTCTGTTTAACTTCGTCAGACAGCTTGTCGTACTCCCTCTGTTCTTCATCGGTAAGAGTGAGTTCGAGCTCATCCATGGAATCGGCCTTCTTCTTAAGCTCGTCGATGGCAGCCTGCTTCTGCTTCAGGACCATCTCTTCTTCCTCTTTGAGAAGGCTGATCTCCTTCTCATCTGCAGAGGCGATCTCGTCCATCATGGCACGGATAAGGTCAGAGAATTCCTCATTGGAATAATTGCCCGCCATGTCAACCGAAGGCAACGACCTGAGTTCTTCGGGGAGATCATCGGCCTTCATTCCCTTATATACGCAAACTATCCGTTTATTCGCCCCGTTCTGAATAGCAGACAGCACTCTCTTCCAGTCATTGGTCGTTATCGGGTCTGTCAGGTGATCGGGATCGGTTCCGCAGACAACCATCACTTTGCATGACTTAAGCGCCGGAAATACACGGATCTCACTGTTACTTGTCTCATCGGCTGATGCGGTGCGATCAACGGTATCCGGCATAAATGTCTTATAGCCGCTCTTCTCCAGCAGATACTGCAGCTCGCTTGCTATCATGGTATCTGTCGTGGTCTCGTTATAGCAGATGAATACATCGCAGGGACTGCTCTTGCTCGCATCTTCGAGCATCTTCCTCTGAAGGTCATATATCTTGAGAGCATCGCTCCTGTAGATAGACTTCTGGTTGTAATCAGCCAGATACAACACCTTCTTATAGTCTTCGTCGTCAAATATCAAAGTGTCACTGAGCCTGTGGATCACAGGGATATACTCATTCTTGCCGTTCTTGCTGATACGCTCGTAAGTAACGCCGTACTTATTCAGAACGAGAGACCAGTAGGCATCTGCCTCTCTGGAATAGTGCTTGATTATATTCCGGTAAATATCGGCGGCTTCATCGAACCTGTATTCGTCATGAAGCTCTATGGCCTCGTTGTATCTGGGTGAATTGGAATCGTTGATCGTCTTGGGAACCGTTTGATTGAGTCTGCACCTCCAGCAGGTAAAGACTGACGTTCCTGACATAAATTCGATATTACCGCCACAGTATCTGCACTTCAACAGGGACATACGATGATCTCCTTTATAAAGAAAACTTTACCAATTATAACATGTTTTCGATGAGGATACAGCGTTTGAAACAGAATGTCGCGGAAGAAAAGCGGAAGATAAGATCAAAAGCAGAAGGGGTTGTCTCCCGGTGAACAGATCACTTTTGAGACAACCCCTTTGCCTTCCCCACAGTAGGTTGGTGGCGTGTGCCTGCGGGCGGGTTAATCAGGTATATTCTCGTCGCGGAAGAAATCGCCGACAACCTCGCGTACTGCGTCACTGTCGTCTGCAGCGAACAGCGTAGTCAGGAACAACTCGGTCGTTACTTCCGTATTTATGTTGTCGGTGTACCAGTCGTGCATAAACTGTTCGAAGGCATCCTTGCCCATCGCATCGCGGAGCTCATAAAGGAAGAGGGCGCCGCTGTCATAGATAGTGCACCCATAATCCCAGGTGCCTTCTTCAGATTCGAATGTCCCCGAACACTCTCCGCATGTAGCGTCGATCGGAGCGTAATTGCACATGGCACGGCTCTCCCGCCATCCCTGAGGAATATAAGAAGTATCGGGATCACCGGTCTCTTCCAGATAGATCAATTCGCAGAATGAAGCAAAACCTTCATCGAGCCAGGGTTCGTTATACTCGTCATTACCCAGGCATGAGTAGAACCATTCATGTCCTATCTCATGAACGACAACGGACTCGATAAAACCTTCCAGGATCTCATCTGCATATTCCGGATTATCGGCGAGGAGGGTAGACTGCAGCATACTGTCAGTTATCCACACGATCGAAGGGTACTCCATACCGCCGAAGCTGAGACAGCCGTATACGACATCGAGAGAGTCGTATGCATACTCTCCGAAGTAGTCGCTGAATACCTGTAAAGCATTGACGGCGATCTCGAGAGAACGCTCGGCTACTGTAAGTTGTTCTTCCTGAGATCCGGGATACCATACCCTGACGACCTTGCCGTTATATGAACCCTCTACATAAGTGAGAGTATCACCGGCGAAAAGCGCGAAGTCACGTACATTCTCCGCTGACATGTCATAAGATCCGTCCGGGTTCTGTATCTCATCTCCGGTGGATACTGCCGAGAATCCTTCAGGGACCTCAACATGCACCTTGTAGTCGGAACATCTGGTAAAGAAGCATTCTCCATCAGCAAAATAGGGATCAGCCGCCCATTCGCCGTCATCATAGGCAGCGATGTTCGGGACGAACGGTCCCAGAGCAACGACGATGTCATCGACGTCACGGTTAGTGGTGAAAGTCGTAAGATGATCTGCAGTGTCATAGGACTGTCGGACTCCGCCTACAGGAACCTGCAGAGTAAAGTTGATATCTATTTCTGACGATTCTCCGGGTGCGAGAGGCTCAGACAGATCGATCTTTACGATCGAAGGATCCTCCTGCTCAGCGAAGGTCAGCGAAGTGCCGTTGCAGGATACTTCTGTTATTGCAGTGTGGTAATCGGTTATGTCAGAACCGGATGTCAGTCCGTAGACCGGGTTATCTGCTTCCCAGAGATTGGCGGGATTATAATCTCTGACGATGAGACTGTCCCACGTATCCGAACTGTAGTTCTTGTATGTGATATGTGCGGTTCCCGTGACAGGCAGCGTAAGTCCGTAGGCATCAGGTCTGCTGATACTGATGTCGACTCTGTACTGAGCTCTCCCGGTCTTGTCGAGTGCCTCATAGTCTTCATCATAAGACACCTGATCAGGTGTCGGATCCGAAGTCTCTTCCGGTTCGCTCTCAGTCGCGGATGTCGTATCCTCCGTAGACTCGGGTTCAGACTCGGTCTCATTCCCGGACGATGTGGCTTCAGTCTGATCGTCTGCCTGTCCGCCGGTCGTCTCATCGGAGTCTTTCTTTCCTTTGCCGCAGCCGGTCATGAGTACCCCTGCCAGAATGCAGCAGGTCATAAGGACGGCGATCACTTTTTTGTTCATTGTTTTTCCCCTTTCCATTATTGATCCAACGGTAACTATAATAACAAAGACTTGTGTAATAGTTGTTAATAATATGACGAATGAAGAGGCAGAAATGTGGCAATTGAGCCGCATATCATGTTAATCTTTACGTAACTCAGTCGGATATGGACGTCTATATAATTGAGTGAGAGAACGGATGGACATATGAAGGACAACAGAACGATCCGGGCAGGTTCGGTACTGATTACGGGACTGTTTTTGTTATCGACAGTCGTGACACTTACCGGTTGTCAAAAAAGGACCGGGAATGAGGCCATAAGGGTGGCTGAGGATTCAGTGTGGTTTGATTCTGCAACGAGTGAGACAGAAGACATCTATGAGGGTAAGCCGATCGATCACCGCGAGAGCGAGGTCCTCGGTGCTTATCGTGACGGCGTTGTAATAGGAGTTAAGGGGCAATATAAGTTACCGGATGATCTTGATCCGGAAGAAAGTGCTGTCGACTATCAGTTTTACGATCTGAATTACTATGATGTGAACGGCAAGCTCATAAATACTGTTGATGTCGGGAATGCAGTATCGTACAGGGATAATCAGACTGTTCAGGATATCATCGTCGATGACGGGGGTGTATATATCTGCAGGACTGACTGCAGCAGCGCCGGCGAGCTCTCATACTACTTGGCCGGCGTAGATCTTCAGAGCGGTGATATCGGGGAATTCGAAGAATTACCGTATACCTCAATGGATGTCTCATCGGGTTCGGGTTGGTGTTTCTATGAAGGCTCGTGGATCAACGGTGACTATCTGGTGTCAGGTTATGAGGATTCCGGTGTACTCAGATTTGTGATCTGCAATAACGGGATGTGTAAGATCGTGGATCTGTCTACTGCTTTGCCATCAGCGAATATCATGATGATCACAGGATGCATGAAGGTCTCGGAGAAGGAAATAGTTCTTATCTGTTCATACAGCAATGTCACATTTCTGTCGTTGGACCTGGAGAGCGGGGAGGTCCGGGACAGTGACGAAGAATACGCATGGCTTGATCGACTTGTCTCGACAGAACGGATATCATCTTTTGACGGTGTGTCTTACTATACGGATCAGGATGGCTTAAAGCGGATCAACACAGCTTCCGGACAGATAGAAGAGGTCATTTCTTTTGATTGCTGTAACGTCAACAGGAGCATTATGGACGGACTGTCTCTTTTCGCCGTGAACGGTGACAGATATATCTTTGCAGGTGAGGTCAGTCATCCGGATTCACGTGATCAGTTCGACATAGGGGAAACCGCTGCTCCCGTGGTCGTGACACTCGAAAAGGCCGCAACTAATCCCAATGCCGGGAAAGTGATCATTACGGCGGCGGCCGTCGGGAATTCCGATATTCCTTTCGCGATCTGTGAGGCTGTCAGGGTTTTCAATGATACGAATGAGGATTATTATGTCCGCTTGACGTATGACTATGATATTCGGCAAAACCTTGACTACAGCGGTGCGGCATCTGAGGATGAGACTATGGATATCTACTACAGGACCGCCACGGAACTGAATGACCGGCTGGCGATCGATATTATGTCGGGAGACGGTCCGGATATCATCCTGAATGCGGGGGATGTCCGTCAGATCCTGACCGAAGAGCATCTGGTCGATCTGAGGAGCTATGTTGAGGGAGAGAGAGGGATCGATGCGGGGGACTTCTTCGCCAATGTTATCGATGCGGCAATGATCGATGATGCACTTCTCTTTATGCCGGTAAGCTTCGGAGTATCAGGGCTCGCGGTAAACACATCCGATATTCGTGAAGGACAGACAGGATTTACTTATGATGAGTATGTTGAGTATGTAAATGAGATACTCGGAGGTACGGATCCGATGGTGTCTACACAACAGGATGCTCTGTGTACATTGTTCCCGTACGTAATCGAGACCTGTATACAAGGGGATACGGTGAATTTTGACAACGAATCCTTCAGGAGCCTCTGTGAATATGTTAAAAACAATGTATCTGACGATTATATCTATAACATGGACACGGACGCGAATGAGACTTATTCATGTCTCGGATCGTTCCTTGCCCGCCATACTTATCTTTCATCCGGAATGACGCTTCTGGGATATCCCTCTCCCGATGCTTCAGGTCCCGTAATATCAGTAGACACTTCCATCGGGATATCTGCTTCAGCGTCATCTGAAGCAACCGCCGGTGCATGGGAGTTTATCATGACGTGTCTGAGTGATGATATCCAGAAGGTGATCGCAGGGGATTACACCAATCCGATAAGCAGGAATGCTTTTGATGCGGCAGCGGAAACAACACTTGAGAACTACAACAGTTCTCAAGTGTCGCTCGGGCTGACGATGGATGACAGTATCATTGCATCGTACAAGGCAGTTCTCGAATCCGCATCCGTAGCAGAGCGTGAAGACCCTGCGGTGCTCCTGGTGATCAGGGAAGAGATACCCCCATACTTCCTGGATCAGAAGAGCCTGGATGAGGTGCTGAGTGTTATCGACAACAGAGTCGCACTTATCGTAAATGAGCGGTAGTGTTCTACAGGCCGGGTGTGGGGATGTGTTACAGGTTCCCCATTACGAACGGAGGCACTGTTGACACTGTTTGGCTGAACGTCCTGTCGTGTTCGACGAACAACATGGTAATGTCACTGTCCCTGACCAGTCGCTCTATCTCCTGCCTGATATAGACGTCGATATAGTTGAGAGGCT
Source organism: uncultured Clostridia bacterium (assembly GCA_946611435.1). Taxonomy (GTDB): domain Bacteria; phylum Bacillota; class Clostridia; order Saccharofermentanales; family Saccharofermentanaceae; genus Saccharofermentans. The sequence goes on along the minus strand of CAMODL010000010.1, from coordinate 6,502 downwards.
CGTCCCAGAGGTAGATATCCGCCTGTTCGCAAAGGCTCAGCGCGATCATTACGCATTTCTTCTGACCCAGAGAGAAAGTATCGGTGTCACGCATTACCGCATCCTTGTCGAATCCCATCTTGATCAGGATGGTGGTGAGAAGAGTCTTGTCGGCACCACGTTCGTTCGCGATATCGTATGGGGTTCCGGCAAGAGAAGATGTGTCCTGACCGACATATGAGATCTTAAGCCCGGGGGCAATATAGATGTCTCCTTCTGCGCTGATCCCTTCGCTGTTTCCCTTGCCTGCCAGATACTTGATGAGCGTGCTCTTGCCGCATCCGTTGATACCCTGAAGGGATATCTTGCTTCCGCGTTCGACCACCAGATCTCTGACCCTGACTATATCTTCGCCATAGCGCTTAAGAACTGCGTCCCTTATTATGATCGGAGTCCTGTTATGATGTTCGCTGCCCGTGATCTTGAGCTTCTCGGCCCGCTCTTCGTCGACCAGGAGTCCCTTCTTCTCTTCGAGTTTTTTCTCATTCCTGTTCTGAAGATTCTTCGCCAGTGACATGAGCTTACGGGCCTTTTCCGCCTCATAAGCCCTTCTGAAATGGTCTTCCGCTACTTTACTCGGAGCATGAGCACGGTTCTTCTGACTCTCCGCTTTCCCCGCCCACGATGCGTTCTGCTTAATGGCTCTGTTGATCGAGTCGATCTCCTTGTGCAGCTGGGAATTACGGGCACGCTCACTCTCCATCCGCTGTTCGTTGTTCTCCCACCACGTCGAGTAGCTTGCCGCGACAAGTTCGATCCCTGTCCTGGTTATTACCATAGTGTGATCGGTACACTTATCCAGAAAGCTCCTGTCGTGTGATATCAGTATGAACCCTTCCTTGGTCGACAGGTATTCGGCAACTTTCTCTCGTCCCGTCATATCCAGATGGTTGGTCGGCTCGTCGATCAAGGGGTAGATCCCGTCGTAAGAGAAGAGCCGCGCCAGCATGAGCTTCGTCCTCTCGCCGCCGGATAATGTATCGACCGGGCGCCACATGATGTCGGGGTCCGCTCCCATAAGGTTAAGCTCCTTACGGACCCGCCAGTCTTCCACATCGAGGTCTTCGCCGGTCGGAAAAGATACGACTTCCGGCACTCCGCTGATCGAACCCTTATACGGCAGTTCGCCTTTAAGAAGCCTCAGGAAAGTCGTTTTCCCCCTGCCGTTCCTGCCCGCGAGCGCGAGTCTCCACGACGTATCCAGCGTCACGTTAATGTTCTCGAAAAGGTTCCCTTCGGAACCGTCATAACCGAATGTAAGGTCTTTGATAATGATATTAGGCATATTGATCCCTCCATAAGCGATCCTCTGCCGGATAAATCAAAAGCCGCGACATACGGCGCGGCTACAGTATCCATATATATGAAAAAAACACACAAAAAAGACTTATCCGCGAGGGTTTATAAAACTTCAGCAGATCGTCTTCTTCATTGGTGTTCCTCCGTTCTCGAATTACTGACGCGATACTACATCATCAACTCCGCCCGTGTCAAGGCGTAAAAGGATAATGCTGTTGGCTATGAGGGGATTTTCGATTATAATCATAAGCGGCGTTTGCCCAAGCTATGGCGAAAGAAGGATAAACGGAAATGGTTGTTACAGAAGTGCTCGAGCGCAACAGCAAACTCTACGGAAATGAAGTTGCACTGGTTGAACTTAACCCGACAATGGAAGATACGAGAAAGTATTCTTTTAAGGAATATGACCTTGTTCAGCAGACAAAGACTCACATATACAGAAGACAGATAACATGGCAGGTATTCGACGAGAAGGCTAACCGTGTAGCGAATATGCTCCTCGACAGAGGCATCAAGAAGGGCGACAAGGTCGCGATCCTCATGTTCAACTGCCTCGAGTGGCTCCCCATCTACTTCGGCATCCTGAAGACAGGTGCCATTGCAGTACCGTTCAACTTCAGATATACGGCAGACGAGATCTCATACTGCGCCAACCTTGCAGACGTCTCGGTCCTCATCTTCGGACCCGAGTTTATCGACCGTATTACTATGAATTCCGAGTCGATCGCCCGTAACAGACTCCTTATCTTCGTCGGAGGCGAAGGCAAGCCTGAGTTCGCCGAGAATTATTGGAGCCTTGTTGCAGATTATCCGAGCACAAGCCCCGATATCAAGCTTACGACGGAAGACGATGCCGCTATCTATTTCTCGAGCGGCACGACGGGATTTCCCAAGGCGATCCTTCACAAACACTTAAGTCTTATACAGGCGGCCGAGATGGAGCAGAAGCACCATGAGACCGGCCGTGACGATGTATTCCTTTGTATCCCGCCTCTTTATCATACAGGTGCCAAGTTCCACTGGATGGGCAGTCTGATGGCCGGAAGCAAGGCGGTCCTCCTTAAGGGAACCAAGCCGAAGACAATAATCTCTGCCATATCCGAAGAGCGATGCACTATCGTATGGCTTCTCGTACCGTGGGCACAGGATATTCTGGATGCTTTCGACAGGGGAGAAATGGATCCCAAGGATTATCATCTCTCACAGTGGAGGTTGATGCATATCGGTGCCCAGCCTGTTCCGCCGTCGCTCATCAAGCACTGGTTTGATTATTTCCCGAATCATCAGTATGACACCAACTACGGACTCTCCGAGTCGACCGGCCCCGGCTGCGTTCACCTCGGTATGGAGAATGTCCGTAAGGTCGGTGCGATCGGTGTTCCCGGATATCGCTGGGAGTGCAAGATCGTCGACGAGAATGATAAGGAAGTCGAGCAGGGACAGGTCGGCGAACTGTGCGTCAAGGGGCCCGGAGTTATGACCTGCTACTACAATGACCCGAAGGCAACGGCCGAGACACTGAAGAACGGATGGCTCTACACGGGAGATATGGCCATGCAGGATGAGGAAGGCTTCATCTATCTGGTCGATCGTAAGAAGGACGTTATCGTCAGCGGCGGTGAGAACATCTACCCCGTTCAGATCGAGGACTTCATGCGCCGTAATAATAAGATCAAGGATGTAGCCGTAATCGGTCTGCCCGACAAGCGTCTGGGTGAGATAACGGCTGCAGTTGTCGAGATCAAGGAAGGCATGACATGTACTAAGGAGGAGCTCGACGAGTTCTGTCTCGAGCTGCCGAGGTATAAGAGACCGAAGGAGATCATTTTCGAGCCGATCCCGAGAAATGCCACGGGCAAGATCGAGAAGAATACTCTGCGTAAGCGCCACGGTGCGGACAATCTGGTTGCCAAGGAGACCATGAACTGAGGGCGAAGTGTTCGGCAGGATCAAGAAGATAGATTTCGACAGACAGACTCAGGAGCCGGCGATCAGGAAGAGCATCTGCACCGGTGAGACGACGGTCGGCTTCGTTGACTTGAAGACCGGGCATTTCAGCGACTACATGAATGTCACCGACAGCGCTCAGATCGACGATTTTTGCCGGCGTACGGGGACGGAACGCGAGCATATCAGGACTGTATATTGATTTATAAGGCTCACTGTTTTCTTTAGCGAAAATGTGTTATCATTTCTTTGGAATTGTTAAGGAATCTTAACTTTGATGGGAGATATATATATGCAACATTATTCGAAGCAAATCATATATCAGATCGGTTTTTTGTGTTGTTGTGCCATTTGCGTTCTGAGCAGTTTCCTGACTTTCTTCAAGGCCAGTTATGATTCCGACGGAGAGACGATCCGTAAGACCTATCATCTCGCAGGCTACGGATTCGCATGGGAATTACTCGTTATCGTTGCTGCAGGCGTCGGTGTCTATTTTACTTTCATCACTTTTAACAAGCTGGCTGTCCTTTTGGCCGGAGTCTCAATGGGACTGGTAGCTGTCGTCGCCTACACGAAGTCTGAGAATATCGCTACGGAATTAAGATATACGAAGAGTACCGTCAACGAAGTGGACGCACTCATGCAGTCGATCGACAGCACGGTAAAGGAAGTCAGTGTCAATTCGTCATTTACGGCAGCTTTTTATATCTTTGCCATTGCCGCAGTAGGCGCGATCATATTCGCCATCTGCGAGACGCTCTTCATCAACGAGAAGTGATCAACGCCATTCAAGACATAACCTGACCACCCTGCCGTCTGACAGTTCAAGCGGGTAGGTGAGGCCGTATGCATAGACATAACCGTTGTTGCTTAAAGCGGCCCGGTAATAGATCATGTCAGGCGCGTCATCCGAGATAAGGTATGTCCAGTAGTACGATTCCGAGAGTGAATTGCCTTGAGACAGGGAGGGATCCACTTTGTCCCTGCCTGTCAGGATTGAGAAAGTATCATTCACGACACAGTTATCAGCGACGGGCAGTACAGCTAACCTATAGTCGTATCCGACAGGACAATCCCCTGCTTCGCATAATGCATAGATAGCACGGTCCGAGAATCTCTGTGCCTGATGGAGTACAAGATAGTACCATTGATCCGTAAAACTGATGTAATCACCGTCGATCGTATCGATGGTCAGTTCCAGATCGAGTTCCGGGAAAGAGACTACATCGCCGGGCGCCAGACCTGCGAGCTCATCAGCTGACCTGTAGATAGCCGGTCCGATGTTAGCCACTACATACGAACAATCGATCGATACACCAATAAGAGATCCGATGTACAGACCGTCTTTGAGGCTGTCTACTACATTACATGAAGACGTCTGAGTATCGAAAAGCACCGGAACCCTGCTGATAGTATCATAATCATACGAATTGCCATACCAGAATTCGATACTCTGTCCCGATTCAGCGGCAACACCGTCAATATTCCTGTACTCGACGGCACTGCCATCAGGCTCGATCACCCAGACGCCCCAGTACCATGACCTCGCGTTCGCGTCGTACGATTCGGCTATCGAGAATGTGTATGAGCTGTTCTCGGCGTTCTTCTCCTCAATAAAGTTCATCAGGATGTCGTAGTCCTGATTAACCAGGTAATCGTCAGGGAAATAGGGAACCATGCCTGCGTTTGCCGGTGCGATCCCCGGGGTGGGGGTAACAGTAGGGTCTGCCGATTCCCCTTCAATATCAGTCGGATCAACGTTTTCCTGCTCCTCGGATGACTCAGCATCCGTACGTTCCCCGGCATCATCATCGTTGTCTTTCTCACTAGAGCAGGAAACGACAGATAAAGCCAAGATGGCAGATGTCAATAACACGGCTGTTGTTCGTAATGCCTTCATGATGATACCCCCTATCCGATCCGTTAATGAGAATATACACATAATCCTTTTTGATGACAACACGATGAGAGACACTCTGCCGTGTCATTTGGTATGATAGTGAAAAATAGCATCCTCGGGAGGCCACATGATCTACACACTTACACTGAACCCGTCGATTGATCACATGATAGATGTCGGAGACATAAAACGCGGCGGGACGAACCGCGCCGTCAGTGAACAGATGCGCGCCGGAGGTAAAGGCATCAACGTATCCCTTATGCTCCGTAATCTCGGTCTGCCGAGCGTGGCATTGGGGTTTGTCGCCGGCTTCACGGGTGAACAGATCTGCAAGGAAGTCAGACAGATGGGGATAGACGAGCGGTTTATCCGTCTGAAGGAAGGATGCTCGAGGATCAACACAAAGATAAGATCGGGCGGCGAGACCGAGATCAACGGTATTGGCCCCGAGATAAGTCCGGAGGATATAGAATCGCTTCTTTCTACTACGGATAAGATGATCGACGGCGACATACTTGTCATGTCAGGCAGTGCCCCTGTGAGCGTGCCGGCATCGATCTACGCCGACATAATGAGGCGGGTATCCGGCAGAGACATCAAGATCATCGCAGACGCATCGGGTGATCTCCTTCGTAATACTCTCCCGTTCCATCCGTTCCTGATCAAACCCAACAGGGATGAACTGTCGGCGCTGACCGGCGTAACTCCGGACGGCGATGCCGATGAGATGCTGAGAGGTGCACGTCTCCTGCGCGATGCCGGAGCCTTAAACGTCCTCGTCTCCATGGGTTCTGACGGCGCCGTTCTGCTCTGCAGTGACGGTTCCGTGTTTAAGGCCGAAGCCCCGTCGATCATACCCGTGAACACCGTTGGTGCCGGCGACTCTATGGTGGCCGGATTCATCTTTGAATACCTGCGCGGTTCCGATATGGCGAAGATCCTGAAGACAGCCGTCGCGGCCGGGAGTGCGAGCGCCGCGACCGAAGGCTTCGCAGGAATGGAAGATGTGATCGACTGAGACGTTATTACCCGGCTGCTGCCGCTTCCTCCCCCGAAGGACTTCAAAGCAAGAATCCGAAGCAAAGACAGATCCCCCCCGACAGTGCCGGTTAAGGTTTTTATTTTTCGTTACCAAGTCTGGTCTTTACCACATTTTCGGCGGAAATCGAGAATAGTGTGGTAATCCAAGTCCGGGCTTTACCACATTATCAGCGATAATCGAGAAAAGTGTGGTACAGCCGCAATGACGTTACTCGATCACGGGGTGAGGGAGCTTCGAGAAACCGCCGTGAGTGTTGATGAAGACGCGATCGTGGC
>CAMODL010000009.1:0-90434 GCA_946611435.1 uncultured Clostridia bacterium | reverse complement strand
ACTTGGAATACCACACTTTTACGGCTTTTCGCTGATAATGTGGTAAAGCCCAGACTTGGATACGAAAAATAAAAACCGTAACCGTAATCGTTACCCAAGGCCGAAAAACGTCTCTTGGTTACGGAAATGGTAACGAAAAATAAAAACCGTAACCGGGGCTTTTGAGTCTGACAACTCGCTATTATGGGGATCTTTTGCATTCAACATAAAACAGGTTGAACATATATATTGACGAGACATATGGCTGAGCGAGCAAATGGTTGCATGCCGGATAAACAAATGTTCTTGATATTTATCCCGATCCGATGTAAAATAGACTCGTAAGAAATTTGAAGACGCGAACTTTAAGAATGACGGTAGACAACAAGTGATCCAAGTGCCCTCGGACGGGCAATACCCTTGACTTATAGGCTTTGGCTGTGGTATTCTCTCTTTTGCTGTTTGTTAACAGCTATCCTTGCCCGATAGTGATTATCGGGCCGTAAGACCAAGAGGAGGTGAATATAATGGCTAACAAGTATCAGCTGGTAGTTGTTCTCAGTGCCGCAGACGGCGAGGAGAAGACCAATGCTCTCATCGAGCAGATCAAGGCAAAGGTTGAGTCCGGTGCTACGATCGATGTACTTGATAATCTCGGAATGAAGAAGCTTGCTTACGAGATCGAAGATCAGAAGGAAGCAGTTTATGTCAAGATTATCTTTACTGCCGAGAGTGATTTCCCTAAGGAGATCGAGAGAGTACTTAAGATTACCGATGGTGTCCTTCGTTACCTGACAGTTCGCGTGGACGAGTAATCGTACCGAACGGAGGTAAACATGAACAAGGTAATTTTGGTAGGAAGATTAACAAAGGATCCGGAAGTTAAGAATACTTCATCTCAGGTTCCGTTCTGCAATTTCACGATCGCGGTTGACCGCAGATTCAAGGATCAGAACGGACAGAGACAGGCGGACTTCATCAACTGTGTTGCATGGCGTCAGACGGCTACCTTCATTAATTCGTATTTCCACAAGGGTTCCAAGATCGGTATCAGTGGAAGTATCCAGTCAAGAAGTTATGAAGATCAGTCAGGTCAGCGTCGTTATGTGACAGAGGTCCTTGTAGAGGAGGCTGAGTTCGTTGAATCATCGGCTCCTAAGCAGGGCGCAGGCCAGGGCAACAGTAATTATATTCCTGCAGAACCCGCACAGCCTGCCCAGGGAAGTGTAGCAGCAAGTGCTCCTACGGCACCTAAGACGGCTATCGCTCCCGATATGGATGATGATGTCTTCGGATCTGACGGAAGTGTAGAACTTCCTTTCGAATTCTAATTTGATTAAGGAGATTAATGTAATGGCTGAGAACAGAGCACCCAAGACCGGACGCGAGTTTTCCGGCAACATGAGATCCAGACGCTCCAGAAGGAAGGCTTGTGCTTTCTGCACCGAGAAGGTTTCTGAGATCGATTTCATGGATACGACACGTCTTTCCAAGTTCATTTCCGAGCGTGGTAAGATCCTGCCTAAGAGAATGACAGGCACATGCGCCAGACATCAGCGTGAGCTGACAACGGCTATCAAGCGTGCTCGTCAGATCGCTCTTCTTCCTTATGTAGCAGACTGATCTGCCTCGTGGAAATATAGCGAATCGTAGTATATAATTATTGGGCATTCTCTTATAGAGGGAATGCCCGATTTTTATAATTATCTGCTTTATGCAGTAGACGGAGGTGCATATATGAAGGTTATCCTCCTTCAGGATGTTAAGGGACTCGGCAAGGTAAACGATGTTGTCGAGGTAAATGACGGATACGGCAGGAACTTCCTGCTCAAGAAGAAGCTTGCCAGGGAATCTTCTGCAGCTAATCTGAATGATGTTAAGATGAAGAAGGGCGCTGAAGCTGAGAATGCGAGAAGAGCGCTGGCTGCAGCCAATGAATTGGCTGATAAGCTCGGCGGTAAGTCGTTTACGGTTAAGGCTAAGGGCGGCGAAGGCGGCAAGCTCTACGGGGCTGTTACGAATGCCGACATTTCCGATGTTCTCAAGGCAGATGGCTTTGATATCGAGAAGAAGCAGGTCGTTATCAAGGATGCCATCAAGAATGTCGGAACATACGGTGTCAGGATCAAACTGCATCCCAAGGTATCCTGCGAGATCAATGTAAACGTTGAGGCCGGGTAAGAGATGGAAAGAGAGTTGTACGACAATCTGATCGATCCTGAAGATAATGGGAAGAAGGTCGCTCCGATCATGGATTATGAGACGGAGAAGGCTTTGTTGTCCCTTTGTATCAGGAAGAAGGAGGCCCTTGACACCACGATCAATCGCGGTGTGTCAAAGGATTCCTTTGCCGATAAGAGGAACAGTCTTATCTTTGAGGCTGTCGTGGCTCTCTATATCAACAGCGGAAGCATCGACAGATTTAATGTTGTCGAGCACCTTGAACATGAGGGGCATATTAACGCTGCAGGCGGCACGGAGTATGTCTTCTCTGTAGCGGATACTCCTGCCGTAATGAGCAATATCGACAGTTATATCTCCATCGTCTCTGAGAAGAGTACGAGACGGCTGTTTATCGATATGTTGAAGGGCATACTGAGAGATGCTTCTTCGCCGAAGAATGATATCAAGGATCTGGCGGACCTTTCCATCGGCAAGATGATGGCATTGAGGGAAGCACCTGATGAGACAGGCTTCGAGGCTCTCCATACGATCCTCAAGAGGAATCTCAATGAGATACACTCGATCCTTAACGGTAAGCAGAAGAAGAGTGTAACCTATACCGGTTTCAGAGGACTGGATCAGATGCTCGGAGGACTCAGGCCGGGAACACTTAATATCATCGCGGCCCGTCCGGGTGTCGGTAAGACATCCCTTGTTATCAACATTGCAACTAATGTTGCGGTGCATAAGAATTCGAATGTCGATATCTTCTCGCTCGAGATGAGTAAGTCTGAGGTAGGAAACAGGATCCTGGCTTCAAGGTCGGATGTTACCGCAAAGGAACTCTCTCGTGCCAAGATCAGCAAAGAGAAGGAGACACAGTTGACCAAGGTCTTCAGGGAACTGTCAGAACTTCCTATCTATATCGATGATACATCTGCCGTGACTCCCGTAAAGATGTACACCAAGTGTGAGGAGCTTAAGGCTCACGGTAAACTTGGTCTGGTAATCGTTGACTACCTGCAGCTTATGTCGGGTTCAGATAAGGGTAAGAATACGAGCAGACAGGAAGAAGTAGCGAGCATATCGAGACAGCTTAAGGTTATGGCAAAGGATCTTCAGGTCCCTGTCATCGCGCTGGCACAGTTATCGAGAAGCTCTGAGAAGAGAAGCTCCGAGAGAGGAAAAGATGCCAGTCCGCTTCTGTCAGATCTCCGTGATTCGGGTGCTATCGAGCAGGATGCCGACGCGGTAATCTTTATCGACCGTGATTATTACAAGAAGGAAGATGACGGTCCGGTCCAGGATGCCAAATTGATCATTGCCAAGAACAGACACGGAGAGACCGGTGTCGTTCGTCTGAAGTGGTGGGCTGAGAAGACGTTGTTCTTTGAAGAGGACAGGACCTATGATCCTGTTGACCCGGCTTCTACAGGTTCACAGTCAGCATATACCAGAACTACATCATCTGATGCTTCGGCATCTGATTACAAGTTCGATAATGAGCCGGTTCCGCCGCCGTTTGAGGAGGATGTCCATCCACCGGAGGAGCCTTATTCCAATCCTGCGAACGACGAATACTTCGAGGACAGCTCAACTGATTTCCCGGAAGGCTTCTGATGTATGAAGACGGACATCTTGACCGTTGTGGCGAGGTTTGCATCGCAGCACTGCCTTTTCGATACCGGGAATCTTATCGTGGGATTGTCAGGCGGTCCGGATTCTGTAGCTCTTATTACGATATTGGCTGAACTGCGTGATCGCCATGAGTCCTTTCCGAATCTGTTGGCCGTACATGTAAACCATAATCTCAGAGATAATGCCAAAGTTGATGAGGAACTCGCGAGACGATGTGCGCAACGGCTTGATGTACCGTTCTATGTCCGTTCTGTTGACGTAAGAGAGTTTGCCGATTCGGTCAAAAGGTCCGAGGAGGAGAGTGGAAGGATACTGCGATATCAGGCTTTCGATGATGTTGCTCATGAACTGTTAGGTGATGATTATGAGAGTATATCCCGCATAGCGGTTGCTCACCACAGAGGAGATCTGGCAGAGACTGTCATGATGAATCTTTTCAGAGGAAGCGGGTTGGAAGGCCTCGTCTCACCGGAACCTGTGAGCGGAAGGATAATCAGACCTCTCTTATGCATTTCCAAGGAAGATATCCTTGATCTTCTTCGCGCGGAGAAGATCGAATATGCGACAGATGAGACTAACTTCGAGACTGATCATACACGTAATAAATGGCGTAATGAGTTGTTACCTGCTATCTCAAAGGTCTCGGTAAAGGAGCCCGAGAAGGCTCTGGCTGATACATACGATCTGTTGTCTTACGATCTCGACTATATCAGACGGGAAACCGACAGTACATACGAGCGTCTGAGGATCGGATGCAACGGATATGTCTATATGAGATGCGGGGATCTTACCGGTCTTCATCCGGCTATCCTCTCGAGAGTGATACGTAAGATGTGGATGGAATCATATGGAGATCTGGTCGACTTCGAGAGAATGCATCTCGCTAAGGTTCGAGACCTGATCTCGGATTCCGGAGCAGCGGAGAAGTCACTTGACCTCGGCAGGGGACGGCAGGCAACGACAGCGGCGGGCTATCTTGTATTCTGTCATTCTGAACGCCGGGAAGATGCCATGTGCGGTATCGCGAGACTCATGGGGTTCCAGGTCTGCACAGATATTGTAAGATTACCGGTGTCTGACTCGAAAAACTCAAAAATGCCTAAAACTGTACTTAACTTTGAGACATGGGTCGTTGAGAATAATACGGGATTAGAGTATAATGATTTGTCGTGGGTTTTGCCGATATACCCGGATGATACGGAAGAAACCGCATTTGTAAACGGGTTGCCCGATGTTGTCTTCAGACGTGCAGGGACGGACTTCGGCAAGAAAGTGAGCGATCTGCTGGCGGACTTAAAGGTTCCGAGAGAGGCCAGAGCACACGTTGTAATGGCTGTCAGAGGGAATGACGCACTGTGGATACCGGGCGTGGGGCACGCGGTCGGATATACGGGTGAAAAGTCGTATAAGGCATGGATCTCTGACCCGGGACGAGACATAGAAGCCGATCATTATATAGCAGTCAGGATCACTGACAGCTTAGGAATGGAGTGTTAAGTGGGAATAGATGTATCTGAGGTAATGATCTCTGAGGAAGAGATCAAAAAGATGGTAAGCCGCGTAGCTTCTGAGATCAATCGTGATTATCAGGGGGAAGAGCTTATCGTTGTGGGTGTTTTGACCGGAGCCTTTGTTTTTACGGCAGATCTTGTACGTCAGCTCAATATGCCTGTTACAGTTGATTTTGTTCAGGTATCCAGTTATGTAGGAGAGAATTCCACCGGTAATCTGGTGATCAAGAAGGATATGAGTACTGATATCAAGGGAAAGCACGTACTTCTCGTTGAGGATATCGTCGATACCGGAAGGACACTGACACTCTTAAGGGAGATGCTGCTCGAGAGGGGACCGGCATCTGTTAAGATCTGCACGGCCTTTGATAAGCCTGACAGAAGGGTAAAGCCCCTCGAACCCGAATATGACGGGATCGTTATACCCGACAAGTTCATTGTCGGATACGGATTAGACTATAACGGACTCTATCGCGAACTCAAAGATGTCTGCGTTGTGTCCTTTACGTGATATAAGCGGAGGTAATTAATGGCAAATAACGGTACAAGCGGAAATAACGGAAAGCGTTCCAGAGGAGGCTCGGGAATACTTTTCTATATAATAATGCTCGTTGTGCTGATCGTCCTGGCATACGGTTTCTTCGGTAACGGATTCGGAAGCGGCGAGAAGTCAACATTATCGGACGTAACGCGTTATATCGACAGTGAGGACTATGAAGTATCCACAGTAGATATCGACGGCACTAAGGTTACGGTCAACTATACAGATAAGGTCGGTGACGAGAAGTCGATCACTCAGACGATTCCTGAAGAGTATGTTGATGATCTCCTTAAGATCCTTGACGACGCGGTAACCGAGGGCAAGATCGAGTCCTATGACTATTCCGAGCCTTTTGACTGGTCCGTAGTCATCAACATCGTTATGATGGTCGGAACGATCATACTTGTAATAATCATCTTCGTAAGCATGACAAGGCAGACGAGAGAAGGCAACAGCGTATTCAGCTTCGGTAACAACCGGGCAAGGATGTCGCGTCCCAACGAGATCAAGGTCAAGTTTGATGACGTAGCAGGATCTCTCGAGGAGAAGGAGGAACTGAGCGAGATAGTAGACTTCCTGAAGTCTCCACGTAAGTATCAGCAGCTTGGTGCCAAGATACCTAAGGGTGTTCTTCTGTATGGCCTTCCCGGTACAGGTAAGACGCTTCTTGCCCGTGCCGTCGCAGGTGAAGCGGGCGTACCGTTCTTCTATATCTCAGGATCTGACTTTGTTGAGATGCTCGTCGGTGTCGGTGCTTCCCGAGTAAGGAGCCTTTTCGCCGAGGCAAAGAAAAATGCTCCGGCAGTTATCTTTATCGACGAGATCGATGCCGTAGGCCGTAAGAGAGGCGCAGGCTTAGGCGGCGGTCAGGATGAGCGTGAGCAGACATTAAACCAGATCCTCGTTGAGATGGATGGATTTGATGTAAATACAAACGTAATCGTTATCGCGGCGACAAACCGTGAGGACGTATTGGATCCCGCGCTCCTTCGTCCCGGACGATTTGACAGAAGGATCATGGTTAATCCTCCTGATGTTGACGAGCGTGAGGCTATTCTCGGCATTCACGCCAAGGGCAAGCCGCTCTCCAAGGACGTTGATCTTCACGAGATCGCCCTGTCCACAGTCGGCTTCACGGGAGCTGATCTCCAGAATCTCCTGAACGAGGCTGCGCTGATGGCTGCCCGCCGCAACAAGAAGGAGATCACTCCTCTTGAGATACAGGATGCTATGTTCCGTGTAATGATGGGACCTGAGAAGAATTCCAAGAAGCTTACCGACAAGGTCAAGAAGCTCACTGCTTATCACGAGGCCGGCCACGCAGTTGTGCTCCGTGCTACATCAGACTATGAGAAGGTCGATCGTGTAACCATCATTCCCGTTGGAAGAGCAGGCGGCTTCACGGCTTATAAGCCTATCGAAGATACTGATTTTTACACGGAGAAGATGTTGCTCGACACTATCAGAATGAGTCTTGGCGGACGTGCTGCCGAGGAAGTCTTCCTTGGCGAGATCAGCACAGGTGCCGCATCTGACTTGCAGCACTGCAACCGTATCGCCACTAACATGATCAAGCGCTACGGTCTGTCTCCCAAGTTCAAGAATATGGTCTTCGGTGATGACAATGACGAGATCTTCGTCGGTGCATCCTTCGGTCATGTTCAGAGCTACTCTGATGCTACGGCAGCCGAGATCGATGCCGAGGTACAGCGCATAATCAACGAGTGCTATGAGGATGCTAAGCGTATCCTTATCGAGAAGCGCAATGTCATGGAAGGTCTTGCTGAACGGCTTATCGAGAAACTCAAGGTCGATGGTCCCGAGTTTGAAGAGATCTATGTCTCCGACGGTGATCTGACAGCGATCCGTGAGCGTGACAGAGAGCGTGAAGAGAAGCTTGCAGCTGAAAAGAAGGCCGAAGAAGAACGTAAGGCAGAAGAGGCAAAGAAGGCTGAGGAAGCCAAGAAGGCTGCCGCAGAAGAGGCTGAGGCAAAGGCCAAGATCTTCGGAGTCGATGAGAAGCCTGCCTCTTCCGAAGAGAAGAAGGAAGAGTAAGTTCTCGATCACAATAGCTTCAGAAAGCAATTAATAGGGCTGTCTCAAAAACAATGAGACAGCCCTATGTCAGTTATTATCGAACCTCAGAGTATTACTTCTCGAACTCGATCTCAGTGTCGAACTTCTCGATGTAGACCATAAGCGAACCGCCGTCGATCTCACCTTCGAACTCGTCGGAATCTCTGTCATCGGGGGTAAAGAACACAGTATCGTCATCGATCTCATATGTTCCTTCGGAGCCTAGGTCTGCGTCCTCAGCCTTCTCGGTAAGCATCTCAATGACTTCCTGATTCCAGTAATCATCAAAGTCATCATATCCGTCGTACTGAGCCATTGTATCCAGTTCGCTGTCTGAGTATGAACCCAAGCCCATCATATTGATTACTGAATGCTTTACGTCATCGTCCAGCAAAAAGTCGATGATCTGATCTACGATGTCATCCTTGTCGGCTGAGATCTCATATTCACCGTCTTCGAGTTCAAGTTCATAGACTACAATGATCTTCTTATTTGTATCAACCGAGAGACCGAGCTGGTCAATGAAATCATCCGTAGCGTCATACTCTGCAGAATACTTTCCTTCGATCCCGTTTCCCTTCTTGCCCGAGCAAGCGGCGAAGGATGCGCCGATCATGCTTACGGCAACAGCAGTTGTCAAAACTTTTGTAAATTTTTTCATCGTAAATCTCCTTAGCATTTTTGCTCGAAAAGAGCTAAATCGATTATAGAGGTTGATCCATTGGGTGTCAAAAATGCAGTAACAGCAGAGTAAAACGGAGTCGTATATCGACAAGAATATAAACAATAAAGATTGACATTCATTCGCTCGGACGATTATCATAAAAGGGTGTTTTTTGGAAAAGAGGTGATTCGTATTCTGGAGTTGGAAGCAAAGATCCTCAGTGAGGGACAGGTGTTCCCCGGAGAGATCCTTAAGGTAGGGAGTTTCCTTAACCAGCAGATAGATGTGGATTTTCTTATGAAGATGGGTGAGGAGATCGCGCGTCTTTATAAGGACAGCGGAGTCACCAAGATACTGACGGTAGAGGCATCGGGCATCGCAGTCGCGTTCGCGGCGGCCGTAAAGCTTCAAGTTCCGATGGTGTTTGCCAAGAAGCACCAGTCTCTTAACCTGTCGCCTGACCTTCTCAAGTCTAGCGTATTCTCATTCACACATAAGAAGACATATGACATAGTAGTCAGCAGGGAGTATATCTCGCCTGATGATGTTGTTCTTATCGTGGATGATTTCCTGGCAAAGGGCAATGCGCTTATAGGTCTTATCGAGCTCGTTGAGCAGGCAGGAGCCAAGGTCGCGGGTGCTGCCATTGCCATCGAGAAGGGATTCCAGAACGGCGGAGAGATGATAAGGAAACGTGGTATCAGAGTCGAGTCGCTTGCCATAATCGATTCGATGACTGATGATTCGATCACTTTCCGGCACTGATCTGATATGTATTTGTTGTACATATAAAAAAACTAAACGGAGGCTACTTATGAAGAAGATTATTTCTTTGTTGGTTTCAGTAATGATGCTGATGGCAGTGTGTTTCTGCTTCGCAGCATGTTCGAGCAGCTCCGATGAGACGGATGCCGAGGGTGGTTCCTCGAATTCCGATTTCACGGTCGGCGCTATCTACATCAACAGCCAGAACGACACGGCAGGCTACACTTATGCACACCATAAGGGTATCACTACAGCCATGCAGGATCTGGGACTTGATGTTAATTCCCAGCTCAAGATCGTTGACAACATCCCTGAGGATTACGATCAGGTAATGTCGGCTATCGATCAGCTCGCAGGTCAGGGATGCGATATCATCTTCGGTATCAGCTTCGGTTACCTCGATGCATTCCAGGACGCTGCCGCAGAGTATCCCGATATCGTCTTCTCACACGCTACCGGTTATCTTTCCAACGACACTAACTTCAATAACTATTTCGGCCGTATCTACCAGGCTCGTTACCTCGCAGGAATCGCTGCAGGTTATAAGTCAGTTGAGATCGGCAATAATAACATCGGTTATGTATCCGCTTGGGGTACTGAGTATGCCGAGACATGCTCCGGTATCAACGCCTTCGCACTCGGTTGCCAGTCCGTTAATCCGAATGCTGTAGTTCATGTAAATCAGATCTCCACATGGGGTGATGAGGCTCTCGAGAGACAGGCAGCAGAGGTTCTTATCGACACATACAACTGCGGCGTTATCGCACAGCATTGTGACTCTGCTCAGCCTCAGATCGTTGCTGCCGAGAAGGGTGTATTCGGATGCGGATACAACTCCGACATGAGCGAGCAGGCTCCTTCCGCTCACCTTACTGCTCCTGTATGGAACTGGAACGTATATTACCAGTATGCTATGGAGACAGCTATGAATAATGACGCTTCCGAATTCGTAAGCATCGTCGGCAACTATTACGGCGGTCTCGCAGAGGGTATGGTTGACGTATCTGCTCTGACAGACAATTGTGCTGCAGGCACAGCCGAGGCTATCGAAGAGGCAAGAGAACTCATGATCAGCGGCGAATGGGATGTATTCTCAGGTACAAGGCTCAGCTTCAGCGGAACTCCCGATTCTGACGGAGGAGTTATCTGTGCTCAGATTGCTGAGGATCTTGTTACAAATGACGGTACTGTTATTGTTGAAGCAGGCGGACCTTCTGTTGATGACGGAGTTATCCAGGGTTCTATGAATTATTACGTAGAAGGCGTTGTTGCAGAGTCCTGATAGGCGCCTCGAAAGGATCTTTTATGGCTGACAAGACCGAACTCGCCATTGAACTCAAGAATATATCCAAGAGTTTTGGCTCGGTACAAGCTAATAAGAATATCAACCTGACTCTGAGGAAGGGCGAGATCCTCGCCCTCCTCGGGGAAAACGGTTCAGGTAAAACAACACTTATGAACATGCTGTCGGGCATCTATACGCCCGACAGCGGTTCTGTTTATATTGACGGTAAACAGGTAACGATCACATCGCCTGAAGATTCCGTTAAGCTCGGTATCGGTATGGTGCATCAGCACTTCAAGCTGGTCGAGCGTTTCAGTGCTGCCGATAACATACTTATCGGTGCCAAGGATAAGGGACATATATTCCTGAGTAAGAACAGGTTCAAAGAGATAGAAGATATTGCCGCTAAGTTCGGCTTCAAGATAGATGCGTCCAAGACCGTAGCCAATATGGCAGTCAGTGAGAAGCAGACTCTCGAGATCATCAAGGTCCTCTACTACGGGGCTAAGGTGATAATACTCGATGAGCCTACTGCCGTATTGACAGTACAGGAGATCAGGAAGCTGTTTAAGGTGCTCCGTAAGATGAAGGAAGACGGGCACTCGATAATAATCATCACACACAAGCTCAACGAGGTAATGGAGATATCCGACAGAGTCGCCGTTCTTCGTAAGGGTGAATATATCGATACCGTGGAGACTGCCACAACGGATGAGAATAAGCTCACGGAACTCATGGTCGGACGTAAGGTCGACCTCAATATCGACCACCCGAGGATAGATAAGGCAAAGCCTCTCCTCGAGATCCGTAATCTTACGGTCAATAATGATGTAGGTACAAAGGCTGTCGATAAACTGAGCTTCTATATCAGAGGCGGTGAGATCTTAGGCGTCGCCGGAATAGCCGGAAGCGGACAGAAAGAACTCTGCGAAGCCATAGCAGGCCTTCGTAAGGTAAAAGAAGGCATGATCATCCACAACGGTGCCAATATCGTAGGCATGCCACCTCAGAGAATAACAGAACACGGGATCGCCATGAGCTTCATTCCGGAAGACAGACTTGGCATGGGTCTGGCGCCTTCGCTGTCCATTACCGACAACGTGATCCTTAAGAATTATAAGAACGGCAAGGGACCTCTCGTAGATCGTAAGACGGGAAGAGCTAAGGCTCAGAAGATGATCAAGGAACTCGAGATCGTGACTCCTTCCACAGAGACTGCAGTCCGTAAGCTCTCGGGCGGTAACGTTCAGAAGGTCCTCTTGGGGCGTGAGATCGAGGCAGAGCCGAATGTGCTTATCACGGCATATCCGGTACGGGGGCTTGATATCAATTCCTCATATGCGATCTACGACATCATCAACCAACAGAAGCTCAAGGGAGTCGGTATCATGTTTGTCGGTGAAGACCTTGATGTAATGCTCGCCTTGTGCGACAAGATAATGGTAATGTGCCACGGTCAGCTGATGGGCGTTGTCCCGGCCGATAAGGTAACAAAAGAACAGATCGGACTCATGATGACAGGATCTCTCAACACAGTTAATGCCAAGGAAGGCAAGGTTGCCGGTATCGCCCGGGACTCTGTTCTTACGGAAGAAGAGTGGGAAGAAGGCCTCGAATATTCTGCTCTTATGGCACTTGCCTCTGAGAGCGAGGAGACGGAGGATGATGATGCCTCATCGGATAAGGAGGAGGAATCATGAGAAATCTTCACCTTGTAAGAAGAAATGACGTTAAGCTGTGGCAGAGGATACTGTTCTATGCGGTCGGCATCTTTATCTCGCTCCTCATAGGCGCAGCTATGCTCTCGTCACTGGATATCGATCCCGTTAAGTATTATAAGCAGATGGTCACGATAGGCCTGATCGGGAATAAGTATCCGGAGAAAGCCATTGAGGGTCTTCTTAAGATCTTCGTTCCTCTGCTTATCGTGTCGCTCGCGTTGTCGCTGTCGTACCGGATGAAGTTCTGGAACGTCGGTGGTGAGGGCGAGTTCATAACAGGTGCCATAGTTGCGGCGATCATCGCTTTTAAGTGTTCTTCGCTCCCCGGACCCGTTGTTATCCTGCTTATGAGCCTTGCTGCTTTTATGGCATCCGGTCTGATAGGTCTGGCAGTCGCGGTCCTTAAGGTCAAGTTCAATACAAACGAGACACTTGTCACGCTGATGCTCAATTACATAGCGCTGTATGTTATTACGTATATTGCCGAGACAAAGAAGAAATGGAACTTCTTCCTCGATGATGAGTCTGCAAGACCTAAGTTTGCCAAGTTCCCGGATGCCGCCAAGATGCAGGGTATCAAGTTCGGTAACGTTACCATCCTTTATTCTGTTCTGATCGCCATCGCTCTGATGATCATAATCTATTTCTATCTCAGGAGCACAAAGCAGGGCTATGAGATCTCTGTCGTAGGTGACAGCAACGACACGGCCAAATATGCCGGAATGAAGGTCGGCAGGATAATCGCACGTACTGTCTTCCTGTCTGCGGCTCTCATCGGTATGGCGGGTGCATTCTCGGCTTCCACGGCAGCCACGATATCGACATCAATAACCAATAATGTCGGATGGACGGGTGTTATAGTAGCCTGGCTCGCTAAGCTCAGTACTCCGGGCATCTTCGCGGTAACTGTCATGATCTCCGTGCTTCAGTACGGCTGTCAGGCTGCATCCGTCTCTTACGGTTCCGTAGACCATAATTTCGCTGATCTTATGCAGGGATTGATCCTTTTCTCGATCCTTGTTGCAGACTTCCTCCTGAACTTCAGGATCGCCAGAAGAAAGGAGGCCGACAATGTCTGATCTCGAACTGATTACTCTGTTTGTCTTTAATATCGTCGTCTACAGCGTTCCGCTCCTATATGCCACATGCGGAGAGATCCTTACTGAGAAGGCGGGAAGCCTTAATCTCGGCGTAGAAGGAACGATGGCCGTTGGTGCGATCGTAGGTTATGTCGCCGGCTGCAGATCGAACAGCTTTCTCGTGGCACTTCTGGTGAGCTTCCTTGCAGCTGCTCTGGTCGGCGGTATATTCGCCTTCTTTACCGTGACGCTTCAGGCTAATCAGAACGTTACGGGACTTACGATAACAACGCTCGGCGTGGCGCTGTATTTCTTTATCGGTAAAGGCCTGAGCGGCATGGGGAAATGGCCTGTCCTGTCTTCGTCAGGTAAGATGGTCAAGGGATTCAAGGATCTTAAGATACCGGGGCTGTCGAGCATCAAGTTCGTGGGCAAGGCCTTCTTTACACATAATATCCTTGTCTACGCCTCTGTTGTTGTAGCGATCCTCTTATGGGTCTATATCGAGAAGACCATCTGGGGATTGAAGCTCCGTGCCATCGGTGAGAATCCCTCGGCAGCCGATTCTCTCGGTGTCAATGTCAATCTCTATAAGTACGTTCACATCATGCTCGGTTCGGGCATAATGGGCATCGGCGGTCTCTATATGGGTCTTAACATGAGCGGTTCGTTCGAAGGTTCCAACTGCTGGATCAACGGTTACGGATGGATCGCGATCGCTCTGGTCATTTTCGCGAATTGGAGCACTCTGAGAGCTATAGGCGGCACATTCGTATTCGGCTTCTTCAATACGCTGATCTACTATAACGGTCCGCTTGCCAATCAGTTCCCGAATGCTCTGGGCTGGCTTCGTAAGATACCGTCGCAGTTCTATTCCGCACTGCCGTTTATCATCACGCTTCTCGTGCTCATCATGAGTTCGGTACGTAAGAACAGCTTGAGCGGCGAGCCTGCGGCAAAGGGTATCAATTATTACAGAGAAGACCGCTGATCAGAATCCGGCCAGGAAAGCCTTTGTTCTGTCGTTCTTGGGGTTGGTTATAAGCTCTGTTGCGGGGCCCTCTTCAACGATGACACCGCCATCCATAAATATGATCCTGTCGGCTACGTCTCGAGCAAAACTCATCTCATGAGTTACGATGACCATCGTCATCTTCTCCTCGGCGAGATCTCTGATTACCTTGAGTACACCCTTTGTAAGCTCAGGGTCCAGCGCGCTTGTCGGCTCATCGAAAAATAGTATCTCGGGGTTGGTCGCCAGTGCCCTCGCGATAGAGACACGTTGCTGCTGTCCGCCCGAGAGATTACAGGGGTATGCATTCCCTTTGTTCTCGAGCCCCATCTTTACGAGAAGTTCGTCACATACCTTGTCAGCTTCAGCGCGAGTCATCTTGTGTACGTGTACAAGAGCCTCGGTGATATTGCGCCTTACTGAGAAATGAGGAAAGAGATTGAAGTTCTGGAATACCAGACCGAACTTGCTCCTTATCTCGGTCAGTTTATGCTTGTCGGCATAATGAGACTTACCGTTCGCATCAGTATCGACCAGTGTATCTCCTCCTATGGATATAAATCCGGAGTCAACTGTCTCGAGTGTTGTTGCACAGCGAAGCAGTGTGGACTTTCCGCCACCTGAAGGACCTATGACTGCGAGCACTTCACCTTGATTGACTTCAAGAGAGATCCCTTTGAGGACTTCGAGATCATCAAAAGACTTTTTAACATTTCTCATTTCAAGCAACTTCATCTTCAGGTCCTCCGATCAGTTGTAATAGTTAAGCTTTCTCTCGGTGCGGTTCATAATGATCTCTATAATGCCGTTCATTACATAATAGAAGACCCCGGCCATGACAAGAGGCATAATAGATGATTGAGAAGATGCCTGCCCCTTGGCAGCCGTGAACATCTCGGTAACGGCGAGTACCTGCGCCAGAGAAGTGTCCTTGACCAGAGTGATGATCTCATTGGTTACTGAAGGGAGAACATTCTTGATCACCTGAGGCAACACTATCCTGAAGAATGTCTGAGACCTTGTGAAGCCGAGAAGCTGAGCAGCCTCATATTGCCCTTTTGGGATGGATTGAATACCCCCTCTGAATATCTCGGCGAAGTAAGCCGCATAGTTGACGGAGAATCCGATAATTGTTGCGGTGACACGGTAGTCGACATTTCCTATGGTAAGGTCTCTGAGAGATATATTAAAGAGAAAATACGGACCGAAATACACGACCATGAGCTGGAGCATCAAAGGTGTTCCTCTCATGACTGAGATATAAAGCCTGATAAGTCCGCTTACTATACGGTTCCTGCTCATCCTTCCCTTGGCTACCAGAAGTCCCAGCGGGATCGAGAACAACAGGGTCGCCCCGAAGATGATCAGGGTGTATTTAAAGCCGTCTAATAATTGTAAAAATGTCGAATACATATCTGTCACCATAAAAAGAAGGAACGGCCCTTTTTGTCAGACAAATGACAGAAAGGACCGCCCCCTTTGATCATCCGATAGTTGTGATATCAGTGCCGAACCACTTGATAGAGATCTCGGCAAGCGTTCCGTCAGCTGCCATCTCTTCGAGAGTAGCCTGGACCTTGTCGCGGAGTTCTGTGTTACCGAGAAGGAATCCGACGCCGTACTGTTCGCTCGATATTGCTTCATCGAGGATAACGAAGTCATATCCGGAAGCCTGGATCTGATAACGTGCAACGATCTCATCCATGACGATCGCATCAACCGCTCCTGACTCGAGCTGCAGAATGGCATTCAGATAAGTATCAGTCTTAACGAGCTCATCGAAAGTATCGAGTAGCTCCGGTCTGTCTTCAACGGCTGCCTGACCGGAAGACTCTTCCTGAACGCATACGATAGCGCCTGCAAGGTCATCAAGTGATTGGATCGAGGATCCGTTCTTAACGACAACGACCTGAGCATTATCCATATATGCCTCGGTCCAAGTGTAAGAATCTTCTCTTCCGTTCATGGTGAATCCGTTCCAGATACAGTCAATATTACCGGAGGAGAGTTCGAGATCCTTTGATGCCCAGTCGATGGGCTGAGCTACAAACTTAAGGTCGAGCCTGTCAGCTACTTCCTTGGCGACATCGAGATCAAACCCGACGTAATCACCGTTATCATCGACAAAGCCCATAGGCGGGAATTCGTTGTCAAAACCTACTACCAATTCGTCTTCCTTCTTTGAACAACCTGCAAAGGCTGTAATGGCGAATACCGACAGAAGGACAGAAGCAATCAATCTCTTCATAACATACTCCTTAGGGCTGTACTATTGATTAGAAGCAGGACCACCCTTCATCCCGCAAGTGTTATTATAAACTGTTTCATTTAGGGAAATAAAGTGTCTTTGCGATGTTAAGTGTCATAAATTATAATGTATGAGATAAAGATTCTTTGGAGGTCAGTATGCATAATACGATCAATATAAAGGATGACCTGATCTGGCTTGGCGGGAGTGACCGCAGGATAACGATTTTCGAGGGAGCTTATCCCGTATCTGACGGAATGAGCTATAATGCATATCTTTTGAAGGATGAGAAGCGGGTACTTATCGATACTGTGGATAAAGAAATAGCGGGAGTGTTCTTTGAGAACCTCGAGTATGCTCTCGGAGACGATACTCTCGATTATGTGATCGTTCAGCATGTGGAGCCGGATCATTCGGCAACATTAAAAGAACTGACAGTGAGATATCCTGATGTGAAGATAATCTGCAGCAAGCAGGCAGTCAATATGATCAGGCAGTTCTACGGCATTGAGCATGAGACACAGGTCGTAAAGGAGGGAGACGTATTCAGTTCGGGACGACACGAACTGACATTCGTTAATGCTCCCATGGTGCACTGGCCCGAGGTCATCATGACTTATGACAAGACGGATAAGATCCTGTTCTCGGCGGATGCATTCGGAAGCTTTGGGGCTCATAACGGTGCCATCTCCGATGATGCACCGAACTTCAGTTTTGATGCTTATCTGCCTGAAGCGAGAAGATACTATGCGAATATCGTTGGCAAGTACGGCAGCCAGGTAAGTGCCGTATTAAACAAGGCGGCTGCACTTGAGATCGAATGCATATGTCCTTTGCACGGCGTTATCTGGAAGTCGCATATCCGGGACATCGTTGCTATTTACGGAAAGTGGGCGGCATACGAACCCGAGAAGGATGCAGTTGTCATCTTTTACGGTTCGATCTACGGTAATTCCGCCAATAGCGCGGATATACTTGCGGCCAGACTTGCTTCAAAAGGTGTCGGCGTCCGAGTAATGGATATGTCGATGAAGCATCCGTCTGACGCCCTGGCGGCAGTATTCGAATACAGCCGCATGGTGATAATATCCTCCACAGTAGACGCCGGAATATTCAGTCGGATCAGCTATATGCTGGATTCGTTCCTGTCTCACAACATCTGCAGCAGAAAAGTAGCGATCATCGACAACGGTACCTGGGCTCCGATGGCCGGAAAGCTGATCAGAGAGAAACTTGCCACGCTTAAGGATCTGACCATTCTGGATGAGAGCTTCAGCATAAAGTCATCTCTGACACCCGAACAGGCAGAAGTCGAGATGGAAAGACTCGCTGAGGCATTACTGTAATTCGAGGGAGAAACATCAGATGTACAGGATCTTTCTTGTTGAGGACGACAGTGATATCGCCGGTTCCATCGCGGAAGCGGTCAAGGCGTGGGACTATTCCGTTCATATCGTAAGCGACTTCCATAACGTGATGAAGGAGTTCTCCATCGTCGATCCTCATCTTGTGCTCATGGATATCTCGTTGCCTTTCTTTAACGGATATCACTGGTGCACCAAGATAAGAGAGATATCCAAGATACCGATACTCTTCCTGTCTTCTGCTTCGGATAATATGAATCAGGTAATGGCGATCAATCTGGGTGCCGATGATTTTATCGCCAAGCCATTCGATATAAATGTCCTGACGGCAAAGATACAGGCAGCCTTAAGGCGCGCATATGACTTCGGCAATGAAGTTAAGATCATAAGTTGCAGGGGAGCAGTCCTTAATGTCGGAAGCAATACTCTCGAGTATAACGGTGAGAGGATCGAGATGAGCAAGAATGAGTACAGGATCCTCTATGAACTTATGTCGAACAAGGGGAAACTTGTCAGCCGCTCCAAACTGATGGAGAGCCTGTGGGCTACAGATGATTTTGTAGATGAGAACACGTTGTCCGTTAATGTAAACCGTCTTCGTAAGAAATTGGAGAATGCTGGCCTTAAGGACCTTATCACAACAAAGGTAGGCCGCGGTTATATCGTGGAGGATACTGATGCTTAAGGAATACCTGAAGAGCAAGGCAGCGGTAATCGGACTGTTTGCCTTCTGGGCACTCTTCATAGGCGGCTGGTTCTTTTTTAACAGTCTGGATATGAATGCGCTGACCTATCCTTTCTGTATGACCGGGATCGTGGGCGTGATCTTCCTTATCGTCGGCTACAGGAAGACAAAGGCTAAGCATGATCAGATCAGGATGATATCCGACTTTGTCGATGTCGCAGGTCATCTTCCCGAACCCTCTGACGTCACCGAGCGTGATCTGACTGATCTTATCGAGAGACTGGACGGCGTCTTCTCCGAGCGGGTAAGCAGCTTTAACAACCGGACCAAGGATACCGATGATTATTACACGATGTGGGTCCATCAGATCAAGACACCGATATCTGCCATGAAGCTGAAGCTTGACTCTATGGATACTGATGAGGCGGCAGTAATGAAGTCTCAACTCCTGAGGATCGAACAATATGTCGAGATGGTGCTCATATACCGGAGGCTCGAATCGTCCGAGAGCGACTACAGGTTCAAGGAAGCAGAGCTGGATGAGATAGTCAGGGAGGCCGTACGTAAGTTCAGGACCGAATTCATCAACAAGCATCTGACCCTGAGATATGAGGTGGAACCCCTGAAGATCATGACCGACGAGAAGTGGCTGACGTTCGTGATAGAGCAGCTTCTGTCCAACAGCTTAAAGTACACGAACAAGGGGTACATAAGGATATTTGTCGACGACGGATGCCTTGTTATCGAGGACAGCGGGATCGGCATACTGGAAGAAGACATTCCCAGGATCTTCGACAAGGGCTATACGGGTTACAACGGCCGTCTGGACAAATGTGCCAGCGGTATCGGTCTTTATCTCTGTAAGAGGATCTGCGATAACCTGGGATACAAGATCTCCGTAAGTTCGAAGGTCGGCGAGGGGACATCTGTCAGGATATCGCTTACGCGTCCTGACAGGACTTTTGAATGAATCTTACGGTTTTGTAAGACAGAGATAGCAACAGTAAGAACTATGCAAGATATCCTTGCTCCCGATGGGGTAAAGTGGGATCGATAGCAAGGAGGAAATGACAATGAGTTTATTAGAGGTCAAAGGACTTAAGAAGATCTACACGACACGTTTCGGCGGGAATAAGGTCGAGGCGTTAAGAGATGTAACGTTCTCCGTAGAGGATGGTGAGTACGTGGCGATAATGGGTGAATCCGGTTCGGGTAAGACGACACTCCTGAACCTTACGGCTGCACTCGATAAGCCGACGGAGGGTGAGATCATCCTGGACGGTATGGATATATGTAAGATCAAGGAATCCAAGATGGCAGAGTTCAGGCGTGATAATCTCGGATTTGTTTTCCAGGAATTCAATCTCCTGGATACATTCTCCATCGAGGATAATATCCTGCTTCCGCTCGTGCTTCAGGGTGTAAGCTACAAGGACATGAACGGTCGCATAGACGGCATAGTGGAGACACTCGGTATCAAAAGTCTCCTGAAGAAATACCCATACGAAGTATCAGGTGGCCAGAAGCAGAGAACGGCAGTTGCCAGAGCTCTTATCACGGATCCGAAGATCATCCTTGCAGACGAGCCTACAGGTGCGCTGGACTCCAAGTCTACGGATGAACTGCTGGACCTTTTCGAGAAGGTGAATCAGGGCGGACAGACTATCCTTATGGTAACGCATTCCGTTAAGGCGGCAAGCAGAGCGGGACGTGTCCTCTTCATCAAAGACGGCAAGATATTCCATCAGCTCTATAAGGCCGGCGCAAGCGATACCGAGTTCTACCAGCAGATATCGGAGGCACTTACGGTCCTTACAACAGGCGGTGATGCAAAATGAGACTTTACCCGAGATTAGCCGTAAACGGTATCCGTAATAACAGCCGTATCTATTATCCGTATATCGGTACATGTATCGGTATTATCGCGATCTACTATCTTGTAAGTGCTCTTCATACGGATGAGATCATCAGGAGCATGAAGGGTGGAAATACCCTAAGTTCATTGATGTACTATGCCAGATTCATAATAGGATTGTTCTCCGTGATGTTCCTCTTCTTCACGAACGGATTCATCAGCAAGCGACGCACGGCCGAGTTCGGTCTCTATAACGTGCTCGGTATGAATAAGAGGAACATCAGTATCATTATCCTTATCGAGAATCTTATTGTCTATTTGATCTCGATCGTAAGCGGAACTCTGATAGGGATCGGTCTTACGAAGTTTGCCGAGGCCGGAGTCGGCAAGATCCTCAAGAGCAAGGTAGGATATGATATCCATATCTCAGTGCCTTCCTTGATCGAGACGGTTTTACTGTTTGCTTTTGTATTCGGGCTTATCATACTTGATTCTCTCAGACATATAACTTTCACCGGTGCCGCCCAACTCGTCAAGAATGAGAGTATCGGCGAGAAACCGCCCCGCGGCAATGTGATCATAGCTCTTATCGCGATCGTAATGCTTATCATTGCTTATGTTATTGCCGGAGATATGTCGGGTCTTAAGAGCATCGCTTATTTCTTTATCGCAGTGCTCCTGGTCATCATCTCCACATATCTGCTCTTTATAACGGGCTTTACTGCCGCATGTAAACTGATGAAGAAGAGCAAGAGATACTATTATAACAAGAAGCATTTTGTATCGGTATCATCCATGAACTTCAGGATGAAGCGCGGCGGTGCGGGACTCGGGACGATATGCATCCTGACGACGATGGTGCTGGTCATCATGAGTTCTACAACATGTTATTATGGCGGGATCGACAGGATGATCGATACCAATTTCCCGAGGGACTATGAGATCGATATGCAGCCGCGGGAGAATACGAGATCCGCTATCATCGACCAGCGCAACAGATTGGAGGCGTTCATGACGCAGAATCAGGTTAAAGGAACGATCTCTGATCCGATATTTGTGACATATTCTGAAGAGACTATGTTTATCGAGGATGGAGAACTTCAAAGCCTGACACTGTCTGAAGGTAGTGAGATGTCTCTTGTAATGGATCATTTCAAGGACCTTATAGTGCTGCATGTCGTTCCGGTGGAAGACGTTTCCGAAGTAATGGGAGAAGAACCGGATATCGATGACGGTGAAGCTCTTGTATGGTTCTCAGACGACTATCTCACGGTAGATGATCTCGCAAGTGAGCATATGAAGTCTTTCTTCCCGAATATCTCTTCTTACAGGGAGATCGAGATCGACGATCCGGAGTATTTCTTTACCGATACCTCTACCAGAATGGCGCATCGAATGGTGATCGTTGTCAATGACTACCCCGTGGTGGCCGCCGATCTTCCGGTATTCACCCGCTCGACATTGTTTTTCGATTCAGACAGATCCTTTACATATGTTGATGAACAGCTTGTCTATCCTTTCTTCATGAGTCTTCATAACGGTGATGACAGAACTGATGCGTTCCTTGCAGATTTCTTTTACAGAGAAGATGTCAGAGAGGAGGTATACGGTTTATATGGCGGATTGCTCTTCATGGGGATCATGCTCTGTATCATCTTCCTCGCTGCGACAGTACTACTTATGTACTATCGTCAGGTCGTGGAGGGATATGAAGACCGCAACCGGTTCAGGATCCTCCGTAAGATCGGTATGGAGAAGAAGAGCATAGCGGCATCGATCAACTCGCAGATCCTGATCGTATTCGTATCCCCGGTCCTGCTCGCTGTACTTCATACGATAATGGCCACTCCTTTCCTGATGTTCTTCATGAAGCTCCAGGGAATGTGGTTCACGGATTACTTCATCAAAGTCCTGATGATCACCTTCATAGTGTTCCTGTTCGTATACTACCTGGTCTATAAACTGACCTCGAGAGTGTATTACAAGATCGTACTGGGATAATGATATGATCATCCCAAAGTCCGCACCTGCGTCATAACGGGTGCGGATTTTTATGCTATATACTCATTGAAAAATCTCTCCCGATACTCTACAGTAGACGCTATGAAGATCAGGAGTAATGATGCCAAGGGAATAGTCTGTATACTCATCGCTGCGATGGGTTTTGCACTTATGACCTTTTTTGTAAGACTGTCGGGCGATGTCCCCACTATGGAGAAAGCATTCTTCAGGAATGCCTTTGCCGCAGTCATAGCCTTTGCGACTCTGATCCGTTCTTCTGAAGGCTTCCATATCAAAAAGGGCAACGGGAAGTTCATCTTCCTTCGCTGTCTGTTCGGAACGACAGGACTTCTGTGTAATTTCTATGCCATCGATCATATGCCCCTGGCAGATGCAAATATGCTCAATAAGCTTTCGCCGTTCTTTGCCATCCTGGCATCGATCCCGATACTTAAGGAGAAGCCGACCAAGGTCGACATTATGACGACAGTGATCGCTTTTATGGGTGTTATCCTGATCGCCCGCCCGTCTGAAGGCGTCAGTATGATCCCTGCGATAGCAGGAATATGGGGCGGTGCGGGAGCCGGTATAGCTTATTCGTTTGTACGGCTTCTCGGAACTAAGAAAGAGAGGACACCTATAATCGTCTTGTGCTTCTCGATATTCTCATGCTTGTTGTCCCTGCCGTTCATGATAGCGGACTTCGCTCCGCTTAAGCCTTGGCAGCTTGGCTGCCTTATCCTGGCAGGCGTCTTTGCCGCTATCGCGCAGTTCTCGATAACATCGGCATACAAGTTCGCCCCTGCGCGGAAGATCGGTGTATTTGATAACACTCAGGTCGTATTCTCCGCTACGCTCGGCATTGTATTCCTGAGCGAGTATCCGGCGAGACTCAGTGTACTCGGATATATTATAATAATCAGTATGGCGGTATTCCGCTGGTATTGGAATCTTACTCACGAGCGTGAGAACACCGTGATCAAAAAGGAGACAGCAAATGAAGGCGCGTAAACTGACCTGTATTATGATATCAACCGTATTGATCTTTTCCGCAATATCAGGCTGCAGTAAAGATAAGGACGATGAGGAGACTAATGTAGAGACGGTTTCAAGTGACACTGCCGTGACGGGTGAGGCTACTGATACTTCCGCGGATCCGGAGGCGGTTGTTACCGAGACCGCGCCGGTCGAGACTTCGGAAGCAACGCCGACGCCTAAGCCCGAGTCGCACTATGAGTTCGATCCGCACCCGTATTCGCCCAAGCTTGCCGAGTGGATCCCGCAGGAATACTGGGATGCATTCAACAACCTGAGTGATGCCGTCAGAGCAGGAGAGACTACCTTTGAATGCAGCAGTCAGGAAGCGTATGACTGGGCTATAGACGACTCGACTATTGCGCAGCTTCTTCCGGCTGTCTGCCTTAAGATCAGCGGGACAAGTAATGACGGAACGATCCCCTATGAGAACGGTATCGGACATATCTACTACAATATGCCGATCGAAGATCTCCTTGTAAGAGAAGCTGAGTTCGAGCAGATGATCGAGGATATCTTGAACAGCCGGCTCGACGATGATGACGACGACTTCGAGAAGATCCTCAAGCTCTATGAATATATGGAAGACACTTATTATTATGAATCGATGCCGGAAGGCAGCGGCGACGGGTATGTTTACTACACCATGATGACCGGAAAAGGGATTTGTTCTAATCTGGCCGGAGTCTATGCATATCTGCTGATGGAGGCTGGTGTCGATGCAATATCGATGGGTTGCTTTGATGATCTTGATCACGAATGGACTTATGTAGTCCTTGACGGTGAGAGTTACCACGTTGATCCCACCTGGGCACTCAAGTCATATTACGACGTTGATTATCTTGAACTCACTTACTTTATGATGGATGACGATGCCCGTGTCTATAGCGGATGTGCCATTGATGATCTTACGGTGCAGTTGCTTCCCGAATTCTGGCTTAACAGGACCGATCTTGATCTGTCCTGTACAAGTGACCGGTTTGATTGCCTCAGATACACGTATTACAGAGGACTCGACGAGGAGAACGATATCCTGTATTACTACGAGTATGAGGATACGTTGGAACTCTACTACGGAAACTGATAACGGTAACATCTGTATCATGCTATAATTCAAAAGGAATACTCTTGAAGTGTTGGGGGAAGGTATATGAAACTGGTTAATCTTACATGTCCGAATTGTGCCGGGCCGTTGGAGAGACAAGGCGATAATCTTTATTGTCAGGTGTGCGGCGGCGCCTTTGCCATAGATTACGATGATGCCGATGTCGAGCACGAGAAGATGATGACTGAGGAAGAACGTGCAAGACGCCATTTCGAGCTTGAGGAAGAGCGTAAGAAACGCGAGTTCGAGCACCAGAAGGAACTGATGGAGATCAAGTTCAGGCAGGAGCAGGAAGCGAGGATCGCTGCTGAACAGCGACAGATCAAGAGAGCAAGGAAAGAGCGTTTCAGCAGGGCAGTGAGAGCACGTATCTCCGGTCTTATCGCACTTGCTGTCATAGCCGCATTCTTCTATGGCTCATACAGACTGATGGTGGCGAGCGGCGCCGTTCCCAGGATAAAGGATATCGTGGAATCCGCGGCATCCAGGGTCCAGGATCCTCATGATGTTAAGCCGGAAGATATCACGAGTGATGTTCTTGAGGGAATGATAGATGCGGCGCACACGACAAAGGTCAACACTCGCGGCACCAACGGTGTAACCGATCTGGTCAACAACGAGTGGATCGATTATTCGCTCGTATCGATCGAATACGACAGCGCATACTATATCAGCGGAGCCAATACCGGTTATAACCGTGTAGTCATCATATTCAGGCTTAACTACACATCTTCGATCGGAGATAAAGTTACATATGATGCGAGCTATTTTGATAATCTTCAGCTCGACGTCAACGGTAATCTGATCACAGACTATAATCCGGAGCACATATCCAGGGGCAATGCGGCCTGGCACGGTGACTCTTATCTCGATTTTGATCAGTGCTACCGCGAGAACGTGCAGGCGTTCGGAGGCACTGTGACGGAACTTACGCGCGGCGGACAGACTGTAAACGAGTCTGATGTTACGGCAAATGAGAGTGTAGCAGAGGGTTGACGGTTATCAAGAATAAGAACGTTGATCATGAGGGGAGGACGTATCAATGGACAAGAAGTATGAAGGAGTGGACGAGAGAGAACTGCTGATCAAGCTGCTCGAGAGTCAAGAGAAGGCAACGAGGCACACCAGGATACTGTCTATCGCTCTTCTCGGTATCGCCGCTTCACTGGTCATTGCCATGTGCGTAGCTATCCCGGCGATGCTGGTAACGATGAAGAATGCAGACGACACGCTTCACGACGCGCAGACCTCACTTGACGGTATCGATGAGATGGTTGCCAACGTCAACACCGTAGTTGTCGACAACACCGAGAGCGTCAATGATTCAGTCGAAAAGATCAGCACCATAGACATAGATACTCTTAATGAGTCGATCGAGTCGCTCAACAGATCCGTACAGGAACTGGAGAGTCTTTTCTGATCAAATTATCTGTAACGATAAAGATACATTCCGAGTCCTTTTGACAGTATCAAAAGGGCGGCCTTTATTTGACATTATCGCGGTGTCGTGATTTAATATCACTTACAGGCGTTGAAGGGAAAAAAGATACGTCAATGCGCATACAGAGAGCCGGCGGTCGCTGCGAGCCGGTTGCGGCAGATGTAATGATAAGTCATCCCGGAGCTGCCTTCGTCCAAAGCATGACGCGAGTAGATGAGGTCGGGTTCTCCCGTTACAGAGAGATGTGTTGTAAGACACAGATGAGTGGGCACGGATAGTGCCAAGAAGAGTGGTACCGCGGATATTATTCGTCTCTTCTGCACAGGATCGATTGTGCGGAGGGGATTTTTTATTGCTTCTCACGTACCGAAGATCCGCTCATTACAATAACGACCAAGGAGGTAAAGAGTCGTATGAGATTAAGCGGAGCAGAGATCGTTGTAGAGACACTGATCGAGCAAAACATCAAGACCATCTTCGGGTATCCCGGAGCCACAGTCATCGATATCTATGATCAGTTGTTAAAGAAGAACGACAGGATAGAGCATATCCTCACAGCCCATGAGCAGGGTGCGGCGCATGCAGCTGACGGTTATGCAAGGGCAACAGGTGAAGTCGGAGTCGTACTTGCCACATCAGGCCCCGGTGCAACTAACCTTGTAACCGGTATAGCCACGGCACACCTTGATTCTGTACCGCTTCTGGCAATCACGGGCAATGTTGCGACAAATATGATCGGAACAGACGCCTTCCAGGAGATCGACATAACCGGTGTGACTCTTCCTATTACAAAGCATAATTTCCTGGTTCAGGATATCAATGATCTGGCTGACACGATAAGGGAAGCGATAAGGATCGCCAAGTCAGGCCGTCCCGGTCCTGTCCTTGTTGATATTCCGAAGGATATCCAGAATCAGTTCTGTGAATTTGAGCTTCAGTCCCCCGTTACGCGCAAAGAGGGTAAAGAAGCTGATGACAAAGACGTTGAAGAAGCGGCACAGATGATCGCAGATGCCGGAAGACCGATAATCTATTTCGGCGGGGGTGCTGTAAGAGCCGGTGCAGGTGACCTTATAATGGAACTTGCCGACAAGATCGATGCGGTAATCTCCTGCTCCATGATGGGTCTGTCCGAGCTCCCCACAGATCTCGAGCGTTTCCTCGGAATGCAGGGTATGCACGGGCATTATGCTTCATCCAAGGCCATGGCCAAGTCCGATCTCATCATCGGTGTCGGCGTAAGGTTCTCTGATCGTGCGACAGGTAATATCGACCGTTTCTCGGCCGGTGCCCGTAAGATACAGATCGACGTTGATCAGGCTGAGCTCGGAAAGAATATCGATATAGACCTCGGAGCTGCATGCGATATCCGTGATTTCTTAAGAAAACTCATCGACAAGGTAGAGCCTAAGCGTAATCCCAACTGGATGGCTAAGATTGAGAAGCTCAGGGTACAGGAAGCTGAGCAGGAGATTCCTGAATTCCTTCCCGAGAAGGCAATCAAAGCGGTAAGCAATATGATCACGACAGACACGGAGATCGTTACCGATGTAGGACAGCACCAGATGTGGGTTGCCCAGT
Source organism: uncultured Clostridia bacterium (assembly GCA_946611435.1). GTDB lineage: Bacteria > Bacillota > Clostridia > Saccharofermentanales > Saccharofermentanaceae > Saccharofermentans. The sequence goes on along the minus strand of CAMODL010000009.1, from coordinate 62,685 downwards.
ACTTTGAGTTCAAGAAGAAGAGGACGTGGATATCTTCCGGCGGACTCGGAACGATGGGCTTCGGCATGGGTGCCGCGATCGGTGCAAGTTACGGCAGCGGCAACAGATCAGTTCTGTTCACGGGAGACGGCTCGTTCGGCATGAACCTGACGGAACTCGCTACAGCGGTTACCTATAATGTTCCGCTCACGATAATCGTATTCAATAACGGCGTTCTCGGAATGGTACGCCAGTTCCAGACGCTGTTCTACGACAGGAACTATTCGAACACGACACTGAATCGTAAGACCGACTTCGTTAAGCTCGCCGAGGCATTCGGTGCCAAGGGCTTTAAGGCAGAGTCGATCGAGGAATTCAAGGAAGTTTTCGAGAAGGCATATAACACCGAGGGGCCCGCACTCATAGATCTTACGATCGACAAGGATGCAGTGGTCCTGCCTATGATGAAGCCCGGCGGAACTTTCGATAAGCTGATTCTCGGAGAGGAGGACTGATAGCATGACCAGAAGTAATTTTGTAATAGCTGTTTATGTTGAGAATAAATACGGTGTCCTGACGAGAGTCACGAGCATGTTCACGAGGCGAGGCTTCAATATCGACTCGCTGACAGTGGGGGCAACCGAGAATCCTGACTATTCGAGGATCACTATCTCTCTGTCGGGAACAAATTCTGAGAGGATGCAACTACTAAGCCAGCTCAAAAAGCTGTATAATGTCAAGAAGGTCGAGGTTATCTCTGCCGAGTCCGGCATCAAGCGCGAGCTTCTCCTGATCAAGATCAGGACTACGCCTGAGACCAGGTCAGAGATCAGAAGCGTAACGGAGATCTTCAGAGCGAAGATAATCGATTACTCCTCTGAGGCAATGTGCATCGAGATCACGGGTGATACCAACAAGGTCGATGCATTTATCGATAACATGAAGCCCTTCGGCATAATCGAGATGTGCCGGACAGGTATCGTGGCTCTTGAGCGCGGACCTGAGAGTATGCTCGAGAAATAAGCTCATTATGCCGCATCTGTCTTTTCTTGGATCAGTTGCGGCAGGGGAATAACAAAGATATATTTTTTGGAGGTATATAAAAATGGAAAACAGGATCTTCTATGAGAAGGATTGCGATCTTTCCAAGCTTGACGGAAAGACAGTTGCCATCATCGGCTACGGTTCACAGGGACACGCTCACGCGCTGAACCTCAAGGACTCCGGCGTTAATGTTGTCGTTGGTCTCTATGAGGGCTCCAAGAGCAAGGCTAAGGCAGAGAGCCAGGGCCTTACGGTTATGTCTGTTGAGGAGGCTACTAAGGCCGGTGACATCATCATGATCCTCATCCCCGATGAGAAGCAGGCAAAGCTCTATAAGGAGTCCATCGAGCCCAATCTCACAGCAGGTAAGACGATCGCTTTCGCACACGGTTTCAACATTCACTTCGGTTGTATCGTTCCTTCTTCCGACATCAACGTTATCATGGTAGCACCTAAGGCTCCCGGTCATACAGTACGTTCTGAATATCAGGCCGGTAAGGGTACTCCTTGCCTTATCGCTGTTGAGCAGGATGCTACAGGCGATGCATGGGATCTCGGTCTTGCTTATGCAGCAGGTATCGGCGGCGCCAGAGCCGGTGTCCTCGAGACAAACTTCAGAACAGAGACAGAGACAGACCTCTTCGGTGAGCAGGCTGTAATCTGCGGCGGTGTTGCTGCTCTTATGCAGGCAGGCTTCGAGACTCTTACAGAGGCAGGCTACGATCCCCGTAATGCATACTTCGAGTGCGTTCACGAGATGAAGCTCATCGTTGACCTCATCTATCAGAGCGGATTTGCCGGAATGAGATACTCCATCTCCAACACAGCTGAGTACGGCGATTATGTAACAGGTCCTAAGATCATCACAGAGGACACGAAGAAGGCAATGAAGAAGGTCCTCAAGGATATCCAGGACGGTTCCTTCGCCAAGGAGTTCCTCCTCGAAATGAGCGACGCAGGCAAGCAGGTTCACTTCAAGGCAATGCGTAAGCTCGCTTCCGAGCACCCCGCCGAGCAGGTCGGCAACGAGATCAGAAAGCTCTACAGCTGGTCTGACGAGGATAAGCTCATCAACAACTGATATAGCTTGTTTTGTAACAATGTTAAATGAAGCCGCGCTCCTTTTCCAGGGGCGCGGTTTTATGTTGCCCTGTCCGGGGACGCTAATTTACACGAATTGTTAACCACCGTGGGTAAGGGCGGAGGTAAATGTAAGACGGTCCGGTAGCCTTGACATAGCGGCACAATAAAAGGACAATTATCGAAAAGCTCAGGAGACAGTCAATGAATACCTTATACGTAATTACCGGCCCCGCAGGAGTAGGAAAGAGCACTATATCGAGGGCGATCGCCGAGTCTCTTCAGAAGTCAACCGTTATCGAGGGCGATGATATCTATAATCAGGTGGTCGGTGGCTATGTATTGCCGTGGTTGGAAGGCAATCACCTGGATGTGATGTGGAAGATCGTTTTCGATTCGATAAAGACATATATCAGCGCCGGGTTTGATGTTGTGCTCAACTATATAATCCGCCCGGAGCAGATTGCGATGCTCAAGGAGACGTTCCCCGGCGCAACGATCCGCTTCGCTGTTCTGATCGTTGATGATAAGACTCTTTTGGCTCGAGATATGGAGCGTCCCGAAAACTGCCGGATGGGGGACAGATGTCTTGATCTTCTTAGAGAACTGAAGGCATGCGACTACGGATACGATTGTTACCTGGATTCGACTGATCTTACGATTCCGGAAACTGTCTCGAGAATAACAGCTGACGACAGATTTGTCATCAGCTGCTGAGTCCGATCGATTATCAGACGGAATAGAAAACTATAACAGTTCTGATATTGTCAATGAATACAATTAAGATAGTTATACGGTCCGGGCTATCCGGGTGTATAATCAATAATGCCTCGCCTGACAAGGAGTAGTTATGCGAGACTCTATTAATCGAAAGAAGGCATCAATCACATGATCAAAGATACTATCGTAGATGGTTTCAGCAATGCGCCCCACAGATCCCTGTATCATGCGTTGGGACTTACCAAGGAAGAGATGGAAAGACCGATAATCGGTATCGTAAGCACATATAACGAGATCGTTCCCGGACATATGAACGTGGACAAGATAGTTGATGCCGTCAAGCTCGGCGTTGCTATGGCCGGCGGAACGCCTATCGTTTTCCCTGCTATCGCCGTTTGCGACGGTATAGCTATGGGACATGTCGGAATGAAATATTCGCTCGTGACCCGGGATCTGGTCGCTGATTCTACCGAAGCGATGGCATTGGCTCACGGATTTGACGGACTTGTTATGGTCCCTAACTGTGATAAGAATGTTCCCGGACTTCTGATGGCTGCAGCAAGGCTCAACCTGCCGACAGTATTTGTCAGCGGAGGACCGATGCTCGCCGGAAGAGTAGACGGGAAGAAGAGATCTCTGTCCGCCATGTTCGAGGCGACAGGTGCTTTTGCAGCCGGTAAGATCGACGAGAAGAAGCTGACCGAATTCGAAGAGAAGGTCTGTCCCACGTGCGGTTCGTGCTCCGGTATGTATACGGCGAATTCGATGAACTGCCTGACGGAGGTCCTCGGACTCGGACTTAAGGGCAACGGTACCATCCCTGCTGTATATTCGGCGAGGATCGAGCTTGCCAAGCATGCAGGTATGCAGGTAATGGAATGTGTCAGAAAGAATATCAGACCGAGTGATATATTGACGGAAGAGGCTTTCGAGAATGCGCTCGCTGCGGATATGGCCATCGGTTGTTCTACGAATTCCATGCTCCACATTCCTGCTATCGCCAACGAGTGCGGGATCAAGATCGATCTCGATCACGTCAACGAGATATCAGAGAGGACTCCCAATATCTGTCATCTCGCACCTGCCGGCCCGACGTATATGGAGGATCTTCAGGAAGCCGGAGGCATTCACGCTGTCCTGAAGGAGCTGCTCGATGCAGGTCTCATTAACGGTGATGTTATGACAGTTACCGGCAAGACACTGAGAGAGAATGTTGCAGATTCAGTAGTCTATGATCCCGAGGTCATAAGACCGATAGATGCTCCTTTCTCTAAGACCGGAGGCCTGGCAGTCCTTAAGGGTAACCTCGCGCCTGACGGATGTGTTGTCAAGCGCTCCGCAGTAGCTCCCGAGATGCTTGTTCACGAAGGCCCCGCCAGATGCTTCGACAGTGAGGAGGAGGCTATCGCGTTCATCTATTCCGGTAAGGTTCAGGCGGGTGACGTAATCGTTATCAGATACGAGGGACCTGCAGGAGGTCCGGGTATGAGAGAGATGCTGTCTCCTACATCCGCGATTGCAGGTGCAGGCCTCGATAGGGAAGTTGCTCTTATAACTGACGGCCGGTTCTCCGGCGCAACGAGAGGCGCTTCCATAGGTCACATAAGTCCTGAGGCGGTAAGCGGCGGCAATATCGCATATGTTCATGACGGCGATATCATCTCCATCAATATTCCCGAGTACAAGATCGAGCTCAAGGTATCAGATGAAGAGCTGGCAGATAGACGTGCTAATGAAGAACTTAAGATAAAGAAGGACCTTAAGGGTTATCTGAAGAGATATGCCAAGATGGTATCCTCGGCTGATAAGGGAGCGATCATCAATGTCTGAATTGCTGAGACAGATAGACTCGATTGCTCTGTTCAGAGGGATACGTTATAAGGAGCCTTTGAACAGTCTCTGCGACTTCTTACGTAAGATGGAGGCCGGCTACAGCATTGACGAAATGATCGAGAGTTATTCGAAGTTTGTATCGATCCTTTATGATCTTCGGTATGATGTTGATCTGTCTGCAGCCATCTGGGATGCGCTGGTCGATGACGAGAATCCTTTTCTCCGTCAGCGGATCGCTTCGATCCTCGATCCGGAAGCAGCACCTCGCCTCAGTACTCTTGTAAAGCTGACCGCCGAACGTGAACTCGATCTTCTTACTGAGATCGCAGATTGTACTTCGTATGACTTCAAGGAACAGATGTACTATGACGGTTATCTGCCTGACTTTACGTCATCGCATATAGACTTCAAGGAACGTTATATGAAGATGATCGCTAACCTTGATCGCGAGGGATACGGCATCTATGCCAGATATCTCATGTTTAAGATAAAGGACGGTGTGATCGAACCTGTCGAGCATCCCGATCCTATAAGTGAGAGCGAGTTGTTCTGTTATGAGAGGCAGAGAGGCCTTGTAATGAAGAATACGGCTGACTTTCTTAAGGGAAAGCCTGCCGCCGATGTACTTCTGTATGGCGATGCCGGAACCGGAAAGTCATCCACGGTAAAGGCTGTCGTCCGGAAGTTCAGGGAAGCGGGGTTAAGACTTGTTGAACTGCCTAAGACTGAGATCGGGAACCTGTCGGTTGTTATCGATATGCTCTCCAAGATACCGATGAAGTTTGTACTCTTTATCGATGATGTCTCGTTTGCCGGAGATGACGACCGCATAGGATCTCTCAAATCTGTGCTGGAAGGAGCTGCATCCGGCGGACGAAGGAATATCGTTATCTACTGTACGAGCAACCGGCGCCATCTTATCAAGGAATCATTTGCCGACAGAAGTGATGAGATACATGCTTCTGACACTATAGCCGAACAGATGTCTCTGTCAGAGCGGTTTGGGCTGCGTGTGCTGTTTGATAAGCCTAATAAGGATGTTTACCTCGAGATAGTAAAGCGCCTTGCCGAACTTCGTAAACTGACTGTTGATGAGGAGGAGCTCTGTTCCAAGGCAGAGGTCTTCGCTCTAAGGGGCGGCGGACGTTCCGCGAGGCTTGCAAGACAGTTTGTTGATTCGCTTGTTTGATCGATTGTGAAAGCAAGTGAAAGCGAAATGAAAACAATTTACATTTCATTCACACTTTTTCGATAATCATATGATAAACTAAAGACAGTTCAGTAATGAACAGAAGCAAAACGAACAGGATGGAGGTGAGTCCGATGGGAAGTGAAGAGACGCGGATAGCGAAGAGCTCATCGGAGTTGTCTGTATCCAAGGTTTCTTTTTAGGTTTTATTTTCTTTCATAAGGAAAAGACATAACCGATAGATCCGCATTATAAGAACAAGAGGACTGTTTCCGGGTTGTAGACGGGAACAGTTCTTTTTTTGCGGCTCTGATCTGTGCTTTACACTGACCGTTACCCACCGTGGGTAAGGAACCGGGTAAAAACCCGTGAATTTACCCGAATTGTTACCCACCGTGGGTAAAGAACCGGGTAAAAACCCGTGAATTTACCCGAATTGTTACCCACCGTGGGTAAGGAATGAGAACGCCAATTCTATGACTTGTCAAGTATTTACGGGCAATTGTTATGAATTGTCGGGTTTTGTCGTGAATTGTCGGCAATTGTGAGCCAATTAGAGGGAGAAAAGCACTACCATATATTTATGGATACCAGAAGACACTTAGAACTGAAGATCTCATACTACAGGCACCTGTTAACTCAGATGCCTCATGGCGGCTTTGTGTCGATCGGCGGAAAGCGGACAGTGCAGGTGTTCTATATTCCCGGATGTCCTGAGGTTACAAGGAACCACAAGAAAAGATTCCGGGTCGACACAAAGGCAGGGGCCTTGTGGAGCGAAAAGATCCTGCGATACCTCGAGGTCAAAAAGAAGCTGGATGACCTCATGAAGGAGTGGCGTATGTATTATGCCGGAAACCCCAATGCGGATGCATATTCTGCGAGTATGAATTCGGAAGCAAAACTGTCGGCAGGGAAGTGGGAGAGTCTTCGTTCTGAGCAGAACAGCATCAGTCGCAACAGTCCCATGGTCTATAAGGGGCAGCACTTCAGATCAAAGAACGAGATCATAGCCTGCCAGATCATTGAGGAGATGGGGTATCAGTTTAAGACTGAGGTCGAGATCAGGGATGTTGCCATGGATCGTAAAACAGGTAATATGCGAGAAGTGCTTTTATTCCCGGATGTATCTTTCCTCGTTCCTGAGATCAACAAGATCGTTATGCTGGAGATTGACGGGGCAATGGATAACGATGATTACCGGGTCAAGGCGGAAATGCGAAGGAAGAACTATATCGAGAGCGGGTTCGAAGAAGGCAGGGATGTCCTGTTTTATCGAATATCTTCAGGTGGGGGTATTGATGCTGACACATTAAGAGAAATCATCGAGCACGGTATTGTCAGGAATCTTCCCCGCTGACATGAATCCCGTGAGTGTATCTCGAGTGTATCTGATGAATTGATCATGTCGGTGTGATATAGTATTTCTCGGAGGGAAGGTATGAGAGTCAAGGATGAGCTTAAACTAAACGGCAGCAGGCGGGATTATGCCGGCATTGCCGCAACAGTGATCGGAGCACTGATCCCGATCGCTGTTCTTCTGCCTGTTATCCTGGTCAGCAGCGGCATCGTTCTTTTCCCGGATGAAGTCGGTTACTGGGCCGATGCCATGACTATGGCGGGACATGATTGGTCAACTGTCGCTGAGCTTTTCCCGTGGTATTCATACGGCTACAGTATCTTGTTGACTCCGCTTATCTCGGTCATCGATGATCCGACTGTTATCTACAGAGCCGGTCTGATCCTTAATCTGATAATGATCGAAGCGACTTATTTAATGTGGATAGGCCTGAGCAGACGGTTCTGTCCAGATCTTAAGCGATATGTCAGCGCCCTTATCTCTGCTTCAGCGGTGTGCCTGCCTACGTATCTGACCTACGCCGGGATCAACCTTCCTGAGATATGCCTGGTCTTCTGTTTTACGGCATTGCTTTACGTTTTGTGTTCATATATCGACAAACCTTCCGTATTCAAAGGGATCCTTCTGAGTTTCCTTACGATCTGGCTATATGCGATCCACAACAGGACGGTCGGTATCGTTCTGGCGATGGCCATTTGTATGGTTCTGCTTCTCATATCCGGAAGGCTCAAACCATCAGACATCGCTGTCTATATAGGAACCGTGGCCGTTCTGACGGCGGCGTTTATCCTGGGCAAAGACGCTCTGACTGACAGGCTCTGGCCAAACGGGATAATGGCTGCCAATGAAGCCGGCGATCAGGTGGATAAGATCAAGACCGCACTGACGTTTAAGGGTGCAGGGAAGCTTATGCTCCTTATCTTCTCCCAGTTCGGATCTATCAGCGTATCGACGTTGGGACTGATGCCGTTGGGACTTGCGTTCACGACGACAAAGGCGATCGGTTCAATAAAGAGCAGGAAGATCGCCGATGCCATACAGTATCTGTTCATCACTATGAGTTTTGTTTTTACGCTGGGCATCAGCAGCTTGTTCGTTATCGAACCGAACAGGATAGATCAGCTTGTATATACGCGCTACATCGATACTGTCACGGGGATCCTCTGCATATGCGGTTTCTTATGGATAATGAGGATCAACAGCAGAAGGGATGCAATTGTGTCATGCGTGGTAACTGGCGCATCTGTTGTCGTCGGCATGCTCTGTGCGTCGGTCCTGGCAGATCATTTCGATAAGCTCGAGAACTACAATTATGTGAATGCGCCGGGACTGTCGAGACTGTATCTGGTAAACGGAAGCGACTTTAAGTCTTATATCTCATTAATGCTCATATTTGTACTGCTGCTTCCTGCGGCAGGATACCTCGGAAGAAACAAGAAAGCTCTTACGGCCTCCGTGTCGGCGGCTGTTGTGGCAGTGATACTGATCTATATGGCATATCCAACCGTTGACTGGGTCAAGGACAGACAGGAAGTATATAAGGCGTCAAACGGATATCTGGAGGAGATAAGAGACAGCGGTAAGGATGTGTACTGCGATGCCGATACTGATGTTGAATTCCTGGAGTATGCTGCGTACAGACTATATGATGTGAAGATACGCAACGTGTATGAAGAAGATAACAGACAAATCAACGAAGATTATGTTATCCTTGAATCAGCTATTGAGGAGTGACCGATCATGAAGCTTATCATACAGATACCATGTTATAACGAAGAAGAGACATTGCATCTTGCATTTAACGATCTGCCCCGAAGTATCGAGGGGATAGATACGATCGAGTATCTGTGCATCAACGACGGAAGCACTGACGGAACTGTAGCCAAGGCCAGGGAACTGGGCTTCGACCATATCGTATCCTTTAAGCAGAACAAGGGTCTCGCGAGCGGTTTTATGGCAGGTATAGATGCTTGCCTCCATCTTGGAGCCGATATCATCGTAAATACTGATGCCGATAATCAGTACTGCGGCGCAGATATAGAGAAGCTCGTAAGACCGATACTGGATGAGAAGGCCGACATCGTCATAGGATCGAGGCCGATCGATTCGACGGAGCATTTCTCCTGGAAAAAGAAAAAGTTCCAGCATCTCGGAAGCTGGGTCGTCAGGGTCGCATCCGGGACGGACATTCCCGATGCTCCAAGCGGGTTCAGGGCATATTCCAGAGATGCCGCTCTTCGCATCAATGTTGTTAATAACTATACCTATACTCTCGAGACGATCATTCAGGCCGGCAATAACAAGACGGCCATGACATCTGTCCCGATATCTACAAATCCGGAGACCAGACCTTCGAGGCTTTTCTCGAGCATGTGGCGGTACATGAAGAGATCGGCTGCGGTTATCACGAGATCTTTCATCATGTATAAGCCTTTGAAGTTCTTCGGAACTCTCGGTTTGCTCTTTATCCTGGCAGGTCTTATTCCCGGAATAAGGTTCCTGGTATTGTTCTTCAGCGGTGAAGGTGAAGGCCATATCCAGTCGCTGATCCTTACCGCTATCCTTATGATGATGGGATTTATGACGATCGTAATGGGTCTTCTCGGAGATACGATCGCTTCGAATCGTAAGATCCTCGAGGATGTTCAGTACAGGGTCAGGAAGATGGAGTGCGGCAGCTTCTCTTCCGATGAGGATACCGGAGAAGGGTAATGGCTGACAGGAAGATCAAGCTTCTATACATTACCCGTAAATATCCGCCGGCTGTGGGCGGAATGGAGAACTTCGCATATAATCTCTATAACGGCTTTGATCCTGACATTGTCGACAAGAAGATCATTAAGCTTGGCGGACGTCAGATCAATCTTTTATGGTTCTTCCCGTATGCTTTCTTCAGGACGCTCTTTACGGCACGGAAGTATGACGTGATACTTGTGGGTGATGCGGTATTATCTGCGATCGGTTCTGCCGCGAAAAGGGTCTCGCCGCGCACGACGGTTGCCGTGAATGTTTTCGGGCTGGATATCACATATTCCAACAAACTGTATCAGTGGTATCTGAGGCGGTTCTATAACAGGTTCGACAAGTACATATCGATCAGTCAGGATACTGATGATCAACTGCATAAACGGGGAGATTACGATTCATGTATTATTACCCCCGGCGTGGAAGTTACCGGTGAGTTCATTGATAAGGACAGCCGTGTTTTCCGTGATCGTTATGGAATAGGAGCGGATCAGCTGATGCTGATAACTGTAGGACGCCTGGTGAAGCGTAAGGGCGTCGAATGGTTTATCCGTAATGTCTTGCCGCGACTTGCTGACGTAGATTACAGGTATGTCGTGATAGGACAGGGCGAAGAAGAGAAGCATATAAAGGAAGCCATAGAGGAGACGGGGCTTGGCGGAAAGGTCATTATGACCGGAAGAGTAGATAGTGATTCTCTCGAGAATGCTTACACGGAAGCGGATATCTTTGTCATGCCTAATATCCGTGTTGAAGGTAATATGGAAGGATTCGGCATCGTGGCATCGGAGGCGAGTGCTCACGAAGATATAGTTATTGCTTCGAGTATAGAAGGTATCCGTGATGCCATCAAGAACGGGCACAACGGGATACTGGTCGACAGCAGGGATGCCGGGGCCTTCGAGAGGGTAATAAGAGATGTAGACGGGAGGCGGGATGAATACAGGGAGAAGGCCTGGGAATTCTCGAGCTACACACGGAATAACTATTCATGGAACGGTATCTGTAAGCAGTATGTTGAGCTGTTCGTAAACATGAGGAGAGCGGATGATGGACAATAAGGTTGACCCCAAAAAGACAGTCCGTATCCTCGGAAACATAGTAACCGTGATCGCCATCGTATTCATTGCGGTCAGGCTGTACAGGATGCGCGTCGATCTTTCCGTTCTCGGGACCGGAAAAACGATTGCCGTTCTGGCATTGGCGTTCGTCTTTCAACTTCTTCTGGTCATACTGTCATCGATCCCCTGGATCACGATAGTTAACGCATTGAGCGGCAAACGAATCAGGATCAGGGAGTCTTTGCCGGTGTTCACTAAGGCAAACCTCTATAAATACATTCCCGGTAATGTTTTCCAGTATGTCGGACGTAACCGACTTGCCGTGGAAAAAGAAATCAGTCATGTAGATGTTGCTACCGCGACTGTCATAGATACTCTCTTCCAGTTGTGCCTGTATCTGGTCCTGTCGCTGATGATGCTCGGCGATAAGATCGTTACGGTAGCGGGTAGATATGTTCATAATGTCATAGTTGGTTTGATAGTCATTGCCGTTGTCGCATCTGCTGCGGTTATTATTGTGATACTGGTTGTCGGACGAAGGGCACGTGAATATGCAATGAGATATCGTGACACTTTGTCGTCAGGCGGGCTTCGGATGATCAGCAGATCATTTGCCATCACGGCCGGCAACTGTATCCTGTCGGCGGTAGAATACTTTATCTGCATCATGACAGTGTTCGACGACGAAGTCGGGACCGGTAAGCTGATCATGCTTACGGGCGCATATCTGTTCGCATGGATCATCGGTTTTGTGACACCGGGTGCGCCGGGCGGTATCGGGGTCAGGGAAGCTGTGATGCTCCTTGTATGCACGTCGGTAAACGAGGATCTTGTTATGATCTTTGTCCTTTTGATGCGCCTGGGATCTGTTGCAGCTGATATCGCGGCAGGTATCATCGGCGAGATAGTACAAAAATCATGTTTGAAAGCAAAACCCGCGTAAAGTATAATCTATATATATCATCTACGGGAGGTATTACATATGGATTTGGATGTAAAGAAGATCAAAGATGTAGCTGAGGATGCTGTTGAGAAGGTCGCTGACAATAAGCAGGCTCAGAAGGCTTTCGATAAGGCGGCAGGCGTCATTGAGAAGAAGACTAAGATCGATATTCCCGATGCAGAGGACCTCGCTAAGAAGATCAAATAAGCGACATCTGATCAATGGTAAATGCAGACGGATCCTTAGGGATCCGTTTTTTGTGTTATAATTATTTGTCATGATAGAGAACAAATAAGAGTGATTTGTCAGTTAAGGAGATTGTGACTGTGCTCGAACTGAAGAATATAAAGTATGAAGTAAATGAAGAAGGCGTCGATATCGGCATCCTTAATGATGTCAGTCTGACCATCCCTAACGGGAAGCTGACGGTAATAACCGGACCTAACGGCGGCGGCAAATCGACACTTGCCAGGATCATAGCGGGTGTCATCAGGCCGACTTCGGGTCAGATCCTTTTTAACGGTGAAGACATAACTGATATGTCGATCACTGAGCGTGCGCGTAAAGGTATAGGCTTTGCTTTTCAGCAGCCTGTGCGTTTCAAGGGATTGAAGGTCGTCGACCTTATCCGCATCGCCAAGGGCGAACAGAAACTGTCCTCTGCAGATGCCTGCAAGTATCTGGCAGCCGTAGGCCTTTGTGCCAGAGACTATATCAATCGTGAAGTCAATTCGAGCCTCTCGGGGGGCGAACTTAAGAGGATCGAGATCGCCACGGTCCTTGCCAAGAATTCTGAAATGTCAGTGTTCGATGAGCCGGAGGCCGGAATCGACCTGTGGAGCTTCCAGAATCTGATCGAGGTTTTCGACGGGATGCGTAAGAATATCGAGGGAAGTTCAATAGTAATAATCTCTCATCAGGAGAGGATACTTAAGATCGCCGATGAGATAATCATGATCAAGGACGGTCATATAGAAGAGAAGGGAACGAGTGAAGAGATCCTTCCGAAGCTTACCGGTACTGAGTCTGCGGTCAAGAGCTGCGGCATAGTCGATCTGTGGAAGGGAGGAGATAAGTGATGGAGCTTAATGATACGCAGAAGAAGATCCTCGAAGAGGTTGCAGATCTTCATAAGATCCCGGTCGGTGCCTTTAACATCAGATCAGACGGCGAATCGGTCGGACGTAACTCGACAGCCAATATCGAGATCGTAAGCAAGCCTGATGTCAGCGGAATAGACATCAGGATCAAGCCCGGTACGAAGAACGAGAGCGTACATATTCCTGTTGTTATCTCGAGAGCAGGACTCAAAGAGAATGTCTATAATGATTTCTATGTAGGTGAAGGTGCGGATGTTCTGATCGTTGCGGGCTGCGGTATCGATAACTGCGGAAGTGCCGATTCCGAGCATGACGGTATCCATCGTTTCTTTATCGAAAAGAACGCCAGGGTCAAGTATGTCGAGAAGCATTACGGTTCCGGCAACGGCTCCGGCAAGAGGATCCTCAATCCCGTTACTGAGGTATATATGGACGAGGGCAGCTACTGCGAGATGGAGATGATCCAGATCAAGGGTGTTGATGATACGGTACGTACAACTCATGCCGAGCTCAAAGCAGGCGCAAAGATGGTCGTTCATGAGAGACTTATGACACATGATCAGCAGAATGCAGTCAGCAAGTATGATGTAGAGCTCAACGGCGAAGGCTCCTCGGCCGATGTAGTATCGAGGGCAGTTGCCAGGGATGATTCCTATCAGAAGTTCGAAGCCAAGATCATCGGTAATGCCCCGTGCTCAGGTCATTCCGAATGCGATTCGATCATAATGGACAATGGTCGCATCCTGGCAGTTCCCGCGCTTGAGGCAAATGATGTCGATGCTGCGCTTGTTCATGAGGCTGCTATCGGTAAGATCGCAGGTGAACAGCTCGTCAAACTCATGACGCTCGGATTGACCGAGAAAGAGGCGGAAGAAGCTATCATAAGCGGATTCCTTAAGTGATCAAGATCAGTCACCAAGACCGTCACGATGGGGCGGTCTTTTTGGACTGCGGTTGAAAAGTCTTACACACTAATGGACATTCAAAGTTAGGTATTGATTTTTATGTGACACAGTATTATATTAGACAAAACTGAATATCGCTAAACCGTTGAGACGGAGATAAAGGTGATGATGCTCCCACAGAGAGCCGGCGGGGCTGAGAGTCCGGTGGAAAACAAATCATCAAATGGACCGTTGAGGGCACAGTCAAAGGGAGAACCGAGTATTCTGTGACGTAAGGCATACGTTAGTTGCCGGGGATATGTCGGTATCTCGCTAAGTGCACGAGTGATCGTGAATCAAGGTGGCACCACGGATAAGTATTATTCGTCCTTGACAGAAGAGGAGTATCTTCTGTCAGGGACTTTTTATTTGCCTCCGGTCTCTGACAGAGGATACCCGATCCTAAGAAGAGGAAGGAGCAGACAGATGAATATCAGACCTGAATTAACTCAGATCAGAGAACTTGCAGACTCGGGAGAATATAAGTGTATTCCCGTGAGCATGACGATGCTGTCCGACATAAGGACACCGATCGAAGTGCTGAAGATACTTAAGAATGTGTCGAGCCACTGCTATATGCTCGAGTCGGCAGAGAGCCGTGAGAAGTGGGGGAGATATACTTTCCTGGGCTACGACCCCAAGCTCGAGGTTACGGTGATGAACGGCAAGCTGAAGGCCGGGCCGTTCGAGATAGAGACAGACGATCCCAATCACTACTTAAGGCAGATCATCGCCGATCACAGAAGTCCTAAGATCGAGGGAATGCCCTCGTTTACGGGAGGACTTGTCGGGTATTTCGCTTATGATTACATCAAGTATGCAGAACCCACACTCGATCTTGATGCGGAAGACAGCGAGAAGTTTAAGGATTGTGATCTGATGCTTTTCGATAAGGTGATCGCATTTGATAACTATGAGCAGAAGATAATCCTCATCGTCAATATCTCTACCGAAAACATCGATGTCGAGTATAACAGGGCGGTAACCGAGCTCGCGCAGATGGCAGATCTTATCAGGAACGGTGTTCCGTGTGAGGAGAAGCCGGGTGTGCTGAGAAGCGAGATCAGACCGCTTTTCGATGAAGAACAATACTGCGATATGGTCAATAAGGCAAAGCATCACATCAAGGAGGGCGATATCTTCCAGATAGTGCTGAGCAATCGCCTTGAGGCAGAGTACGAGGGCAGTCTTCTTAACGTATACAGGTACTTAAGGACACTTAATCCGTCGCCTTATATGTTCTATTTCTCTGGCACTGATGTTGAGTGCGCGGGAGCGTCGCCCGAGACGCTCGTCAAACTCGAGGACGGTGTCTTATATACATATCCGCTGGCCGGAACGAGACCGCGCGGGAAGACGGAAGAAGAGGATAAGGCACTCGAGGAGGAACTCTTAGCTGATCCCAAGGAACTGGCCGAACATAATATGCTGGTCGATCTCGGACGTAATGACATCGGTAAGATCAGTAAGTTCGGTTCTGTATCGGTCGAGAAATACCACAATATAGAGCGCTACTCTCACGTCATGCATATCGGTTCCACTGTAAGAGGCGAGATAAGAGACGGGTACGATGCTTTCGATGCGGTTAATGCGATCCTGCCGGCAGGAACTCTGTCCGGAGCGCCGAAGATAAAGGCGTGCAAGCTGATAAACGAGCTCGAGAACAATAAGCGCGGAATATACGGCGGAGCGATCGGATATGTTGACTTCACGGGCAATCTCGATACCTGCATTGCCATAAGACTGGCATATAAGAAGAACAACAGACTGTTCGTCAGATCGGGTGCGGGAATCGTCTATGATTCGGTTCCGGAGAAAGAATACAGAGAATGCATCAACAAGGCTGCTGCGGTCGTCAAGGCTGTTAAGGAAGCAGCAGACGAGGTGTGAAAGGAGAACGGCGATGATACTTCTTATAGATAATTATGACAGCTTCTCATATAACCTCTATCAGCTGATCGGAACGATCGAACCTGACATCAAAGTCATACGTAACGATGCCATGACCATCGAAGAGATAGATGAACTTAAGCCTGACGGGATCATAATATCACCCGGTCCCGGAAGACCTGAGGATGCAGGTGTCTGTATCGATGTCGTAAAGCGGCTGGGATCTAAGTATCCGATCCTCGGAGTGTGTCTCGGACACCAGTCCATCTGTGCGGCATACGGCGCAGTCGTTACTTATGCCAAGGAACTGATGCACGGTAAACAGTCGGACACGGAACTCGATAATACGTGTGAACTCTTTAAGGGGCTTGATAAAGTGGTCAAGGTAGCCAGATATCATTCGCTGGCAGCTGATTCGGCAACGATCCCCGAGTGTCTCAAGGTGACGGCAAGAACGACTGACGGTGAGGTCATGGCAGTACAACATAAGACCTATCCGGTCTATGGAGTGCAGTTCCATCCCGAGTCGATCATGACGCCTGATGGAATAGAGATGCTTAAGAACTTTATAAACATAACAAAATAAACCCGGAGGAACACAACAATGATCAAGGAAGCAATCATCAAAATCGTAAACAAGGAAGATCTCTCTTACGAAGAAGCATACACCGTAATGAACGAGATCATGAGCGGAGAGACAACGCCTACTCAGAATGCGGCATTCCTGGCAGCGCTTTCCACTAAGAGTGCAAGAGCAGAGACCATCGACGAGATCTCGGGATGTGCTCAGGCAATGAGAGAACATGCGCAGGCAGTACCTCATCCCGGCATGGAAGTGCTCGAGATCGTAGGAACGGGAGGAGATAAGGCGGGAAGCTTTAATATCTCTACAACATCCGCTTTTGTTATCGCCGCAGCCGGCGTCAAGGTGGCAAAGCACGGAAACCGCGCGGCTTCATCGAAGAGCGGTACTGCCGACTGTCTCGAGGCACTTGGCGCGAATATCGACCTGTCGCCCGAGAAGTGTCTCAAGCTTCTTGAAGACGTGGGCTTCTGCTTCTTCTTCGCACAGAAGTATCACACATCCATGAAGTACGTCGGAGCTATCCGTAAGGAACTCGGCTTCAGGACAGTATTCAATATCCTTGGCCCTCTGACCAATCCTTCCAAGCCGGAATTCTTCCTGCTCGGAGTATATGACGAGTACCTCGTGGAAGTAGTCGCTCACGTGCTCGGTTCTCTCGGAGTTAAGCGCGCTCTCGTTGTGCACGGAATGGATAAGCTCGACGAGATCTCCGCGAGCGAAGAGACTTTCGTTTGTGAACTCAATAACGGTGAGTACAAGAAGTATCACATCAAGCCTGAGGAATTCGGTCTTCCCCGCGGTCTTAAGGAAGACATCGTAGGCGGCACGCCTGAAGAGAATGCACAGGTAACAAGAGATATCCTGAGCGGTAAGATTACTGATACGAGAAGAGTCACGGTACTTATGAACGCAGGTGCCGCTATCTATGCAGGCGGCGCTGCTGATACTATCGCAGAGGGTGTTAAGATGGCAGCTGACCTTATCGACAGCGGCAAGGCTCTCGCCAAGCTTGAGAAATTCATCGAGCTCTCCAATGAGGTCTGATCATGGCTGATATCCTGAAGACCATAGCAGACAGTACCAGGGTAAGAGTCGAAGAGGCCCGGCGTGAAGTGTCCGAGGAAGAGATGAGAGCGAAGGCATACGGGATGCCGAAGGGAGAGTTCCTTTTCGAGAAGGCTCTCGCCGGTGACGGGATGTCATTCATATGCGAGTGTAAGAAAGCGTCTCCTTCCAAGGGTGTCATCGCGGAGGACTTCCCGTATCTTGATATCGCCCGTGAATATGAGGAGGCAGGGGCATCGGCAATATCTGTTCTTACCGAGCCTCAATGGTTCATGGGATCCCTCAAGTACTTGAAGCAGATCGCTGCTGAAGTGAGTATTCCGTGTCTTCGCAAGGACTTCACCATATCTCCTTATATGATCTATGAGGCAAAACTTGCCGGTGCATCTGCGGTCCTGCTGATCTGTTCTATCCTGACAGAGACTGAACTTAAAGAGTACATCGGAATATGTGATGAGCTCGGACTGTCGGCACTCGTCGAAGCACATGACGAGACGGAAGTTGCCATGGCTGTAAGAAGCGGCGCACGAGTCATCGGAGTCAACAACCGTGATCTTAAGGACTTTACCGTTGATCCGACAAACTGTCTGAGACTTCGGGCGGCTGTTCCCGATGATGTGATCTTTGTCGGGGAGAGTGGAGTCAAGACATCTGACGATATCAGGAAGCTCCTCGAAAACAACGTAGATGCAGTACTGATCGGTGAGTCTATGATGCGGGCGAAGGATAAGAAGGCTTTCCTCGCCGATCTTAAGAATGTGTGAAAGGACGTAGTAAGATATGACCGCTATCAAGATATGCGGACTGTCCCGTCCGGAAGATATAAAGACTGCTAATGAGATCTTGCCGGATTATATCGGATTTATGCTCTGGCAGCCGAGCAAGCGCCATGTGACGGCTGACCGGGCGCATGAGCTTAAAGCATTACTGGACAAGCGCATCAAAGCCGTAGGCGTGTTCGTCGATGAGGATGTCGATATCGTGGCAGATCTGGCGAACAGCGGAGTGATCGACATCATCCAGCTCCATGGAAGTGAGGATGACGGCTACATAAGTCTTCTCAGACAAAAGACGGATAAGAAGATAATCAAAGCCTATAAGGTGCGCTCGGCCGAGGATGTAGAAGCAGCCGGGAAGAGTACTGCCGATATGGTGCTCCTCGATTCGGGAAGCGGAGTCGGAGGGACGGGCAACAGCTTTGACTGGAGTCTGATCCGTGGGATAAAAAGGGATTATATCCTGGCGGGCGGGCTGGATCCGGACAATGTAGCCGATGCCGTCAAACAGATAAGACCATTCGCTGTCGATGTAAGTTCGGGAGTCGAGACTGACGGTGTAAAAGACAGACAAAAGATGATAAGATTTGCAGGCAATGTAAGAAGCGTAAACAATGGAGGTGCAACAATGGCCGATCCCAAAGGAAGATTCGGTGTTCACGGAGGGCAATATATCCCCGAGACACTCATGAATGCGGTTATCGAGCTGGAGGAAGCTTATAACAGATATAAAAATGATCCGGAGTTCAACAGAGAACTTAAGGATCTGCTCGATCAGTATGCGGGACGTCCGAGTCTGCTCTACTACGCAGAGAAGATGACGAAGGATCTTGGAGGCGCTAAGATCTACCTTAAGCGCGAGGATCTGAACCATACCGGTTCTCATAAGATCAACAACGTCCTGGGCCAGGCACTTCTTGCCAAGAAGATGGGAAAGACAAGGCTTATCGCTGAGACAGGTGCAGGGCAGCACGGAGTGGCTACTGCCACGGCCGCAGCACTCCTCGGTATGGAATGTGTCGTGTTCATGGGCGAGGAAGATACCAAGCGACAGGCACTTAATGTTTATCGCATGAAGCTCCTGGGGTCTGACGTTGTTCCGGTAAAGAGCGGTACGGCAACACTCAAGGATGCCGTATCCGAGGCGATGCGCGAATGGACATCGCGAATTGACGATACACATTACTGTTTGGGTTCTGTTATGGGTCCGCATCCATTCCCTACGATCGTCAGAGACTTCCAGGCTGTGATCTCGCGTGAGATCAAGAGTCAGATGCTCGAGAAGGAGGGAAGACTTCCTGATGCCGTTATCGCCTGCTGCGGCGGCGGATCAAATGCTATCGGTTCCTTCTATCATTTTATCGGAGATGAAGGCGTTAGGCTTATAGGCTGTGAAGCCGCAGGCCGCGGTATCGATACACTGGAGACGGCGGCTACTCTAAATACCGGACGACTCGGTATCTTCCATGGTATGAAATCCTATTTCTGTCAGGATGAGTTCGGACAGATAGCTCCTGTTTACTCTATCTCTGCGGGCCTTGATTATCCGGGCATAGGTCCCGAGCATGCATGGCTTCATGATACCGGTCGTGCCGAGTATGTTGCGATAACCGATGATGAGGCGGTGGATGCTTTCGAGTATCTGTCGAGGACAGAAGGTATCATACCGGCTATCGAATCAGCCCACGCAGTAGCATATGCACGTAAGATCGCTCCGGCAATGTCAAAGGATCAGATAATCGTCGTTACGATATCCGGGCGAGGCGACAAGGACTGTGCTGCTATGGCCAGATACAGAGGAGAGGAGATCTACGAATGAGCAATATAAAGAAGGCTTTCGAGAACGGTAAGGCATTTATTCCTTTTATCACTTGCGGTGATCCTGATCTGGAGACGACAGAGAAGATAGTCAAGGAAATGGTGGCATCAGGTGCGGATCTGGTCGAATTGGGAATCCCGTTCTCTGATCCGACGGCTGAGGGACCGACTATCCAGGAGGCTAACCTTCGTGCGCTGACAGCGGGATGTACCACGGATAAGGTTTTCGATATGGTGGTCAGAATTCGCGAGACCGTTACGGTTCCCATGGTATTTATGACGTATGCTAATGTTGTATTCTCATACGGCGCAGAGCGTTTCATCTCCCGTTGTGCCGAAGTCGGGATCGACGGACTGATACTGCCTGATATTCCATATGAGGAGAAGGGCGAGTTCCTTGACCTGATGGAAAGATACGGGCTCGATCTGATATCTCTCATCGCGCCGACATCCGACAACCGCATATCAATGATCGCATCGGAGGCCGCGGGCTTTATCTATGTTGTATCAAGTCTCGGTGTGACGGGCGTCAGGAGCAAGATCACGACCGATATCCCTTCGCTCTGCGCAGCAGTCAAGGCATCTTCGAAGGTCCCCTGTGCGATCGGATTCGGAATATCCAATCCCGAGCAGGCTGCGGCCATGGCAGAGAACGCAGACGGAGTTATCGTCGGCTCGGCTATCGTAAAGATAATCGCTCAATATGGAAGAGACGCAGTGCCCCACGTCGGAGAGTTCGTCCGATCTATGAAGGCCGCGATCGTGTGAGGTAACTGTGACCGGCGGCATAGGCCCGTTCAATCTGCAAGTTGAATATTAAAGCATTTTTGGGTATACTATCACGTGCTGACGAATGGAGACGTATCGAAGTGGTCATAACGGGGCGCACTCGAAATGCGTTTGCCGGGCAACCGGCACGTGGGTTCGAATCCCACCGTCTCCGCCACAGAATGTGAAGTTACCCCTGTAAGTTGAACAGTGATGTTACAATTTACGGGGGTATTCTTATGTTTATAACAAGGTGGACAAGGCTGTTGGGCTTCCGGCTTACACTAATATGTTAGAATTGATCATACCGTTCGACAGATCGGACCGGTATAGAAGGTGAGATGACAGGCTTAAAGGGAAGAAACATGAATACTATCTTTGAATCCGAGAACATAAACTATATAAGACCTTCGACAGATCTGATACCTGAATACCTTGAGATGGTCAATGACATTGAGAATGTTGCGAGGTTCATAGGCGACAGGCGTGAACCCTACACTGAGGAAGAAGAGTTCGATTATATTAAGGATAAAATGGATAACGGTGCGACTATGTTCTCGATGATCGAGAAAAGGACCGGCAGGTTCATCGGCAATATTGAATTCTTTAACCGAAGCGATGATTCTGCGGAGTGGGGCATAGTGATAACGGCAAAGATGCAGGATAAGGGATATGGAAAAGAAGCTCTCAAAAGGTCTGTTGAGTACGGGTTCAATGATCTCGGTCTGTCGCGGATCTTTCTTAGTGTGTATGCCGATAATCCCAGAGCCATACACGTCTATGAACAGTGCGGATTCAAGGAATATGACCGTAACGAAGTAGATGTTTATATGGAGATAACAAGGTGTTGATGCTATCCTGAAAAAGTGTGCACAAAAAGACGATAAATGAAGTTCACCGGCATGATACATTGACAGTGCAACTGAATGAGGTGACCGTTATGAATGGCTGGATAGAAGGAATTCAGGATTCGATCGAATATATCGAGCAGAATCTGACGTCGGAACTGGATATCAATAAGATCGCTGAGAAAGCTGCTTTGTCTCCGTTTTACTATCAGCGGATCTTCGGCGCGATGTGCGGTGTGACTGTCGGAGAATACATCCGTTCACGACGAATGACTCTGGCAGCTCAGGAACTGGCGTGCTCGGATCTCAAGGTGATCGATATTGCTCTGAAGTACGGCTATGATTCTCCTGACAGTTTTACCAAAGCATTCCGGTGCTTCCATGGCATCAATCCGACTCAGGCCAGAGAACCGGGAGCTTCATTGCGGTCATTCGCTCCGTTGCATATCAAGATCTCATTGGAGGGCGGAACTATGTTAGATTACAAGATCATCGAGAAGGCTCCATTTACTGTCGTCGGCATCAAAAAGAGATTTGACTCGGAGACGAGTTACGAAGCGATCCCGAGATTCTGGGATGAGTGGTCTTCGGATATGAAAGGCCTAAAGGGGACGTTCGGTATTTGTTCGGATATGGACGGAAAGACCTTTGACTATTGGATAGCGGATCTGTATCAGCCTTGGGAGGATATCCCTGAAGGGTGCGGGATCTATCAGATCCCCGGCGGGCTGTGGGCACTATTTAAGTGCGAAGGACCGTTGCCTGACAGTATGCAGAAGGTCAATACACAGATATGGTCCGAGTGGCTTCCTTCATTGAAGGGATATGCTTTGGCGGGTAATTATGATCTGGAATTCTATCTGCCGCCGACACAGGACCCTGCAGATACAGTCAGCTATATTTGCATTCCCCTGACAAAACTGTAAGAAAACTCAGTATACATATATCGGGAAAAAGGAGTTGCCTGGTCGCAATCATTATAGTGGGCATTACGCCGATATCATTTTGAATGTGCACAAAATCAGAAGAGGCTGTCAATATTGGCAGCCTCTTACTATGATTCTTGCAATTGTTCTTGTGCGCAGCAGGGCCGGGTGGCGGCGTTGTGCCGTGCGGGCGTGCTTTATGGATCGTCTTTACCACATTTTCGACGGAAATCGAGAATAGTGTGGTAATCCAAATCTGGTCTTTACCACATTATCGGCGGAAATTGAAGATAATGTGGTAATCCAAGTCCGGTCTTTACCACATTTTCGGCGGAAATCGAGAAAAGTGTGGTAATCCAAGTCTGGTCTTTACCACATTTTCGACGGAAATCGAGAATAGTGTGGTAATCCAAGTCCGGGCTTTACCACATTTTCAGCGATAATCAAGAAAAGTGTGGTACAGCCGCAATGACATTACTCGATCGCCGGGTGAGGGAGCTTCGAGAAACCGCCGTGAGTGTTGATGAAGACGCGATGAGAGTGAATGACTATGGAAGCATCCTGTCTACACTTGATCCTGCTCTTACCACGGAAGCGTTCGAAAGCTGGTTTATGGACAGTTGAACGGATCGCCTGTCCACTCCATGAGCTGTTCGTGGAACTTATGAGCTATAGCTGAGAAGGTCGGATCCTTTTTCCAGACAAGATAAAGTCTTGTCTCGAGTCTCGGGGAGAGCGGCCGGAAAACGAGACCGCTCTTCTCGGATGTGTCGATAAGATTATCGAATGTCAGGAGATAGCCAAGGTGTTCTTTGGCGAAAAGTGAAGCATTATAAGACAGCTTGAATGAACCTTCCAGTTGAAGGTCGGACATTCTGTCTCCGGCCCATAGAGGGATGTCCTTTTCCCAGGCCTGACCTGAGCAGAAGAGAGGAAGCCCGACAAGATCATTGACTCTGATACTTCTCTTTTTGGCAAGGGGATCATCTGCCGGCATTATCACACCCCAGATGTCGAGTTCCGGGAAAGGAATGAAGTCATACCTGATCTTATCCGGGTCCTCAGCAAGGACGACAAAATCGAGGAGCCCTTTGTCGAGCTTATCTATTACCTGCTCGGTATCACCGCTTGTTATGTGGTATTTAAGTCCGGGATACTTTTGCTTGAGTTTGTTGAGTTCCCCGGCGAGCAGTCTTATCTGATATGATTCGGCAAGTCCAAGATACAGGTCGCCGCCGGTTATGTCAGTAAGTGATCTGAATTCCTTCTCGATCTTGTCGGCCATTCCGACAAGATCCTCGGCACGGTCCTTCAGGAGCTGACCTTCCTCTGTCAGAGTGATGCTGAATGAGTGCCTTACGAAAAGCTTTTTACCAAGCTCGTCTTCAAGGGATCTGAGTTGCTTGGACAGTGTGGGCTGGGTTACATGAAGTATCTCTGCTGCTCTGGTCATATTCTCTTCTCTTGCTACAGCCAGAAAGTAGCGAAGTGTTCTGATCTCCATAATAAACCTCCATATGATATGCCGAATCGGAATAACACGATATTCATTATAACCATTTGCACGCATGACTATCAACAGGTAAGATATAAAAAAATGGAGGTAGAAGGATATGATGACTCCTGCAGAACTCAGTCTTACACAAGAATGGGATAAGGTTTTTCCCAAAAGCGATAAAGTGGATCATAAGAAAGTGACGTTCATCAATCACTTCGGTATCACACTTGCAGCAGACATGTATATGCCTATAGGGGCAACAGGGAAGCTTCCTGCAATAGCAGTATCCGGTCCTTTTGGAGCCTGTAAGGAACAGTCATCGGGCCTTTATGCACAGCAGATGGCAGAAAGAGGTTTCCTGACGATTGCTTTCGATCCTTCATTTACGGGTGAGTCCGGCGGTTTCCCGAGAGCGGTAAACAGCCCGGATGTGAATATTGAAGACTATCAGGCTGCAATAGATTTCCTGTCAGTTCAGGATAACGTCGATGCCGGGAAGATATCGATCATCGGTATATGCGGTTGGGGCGGAATGGCTCTGCAGACCGCGTGTATCGATACACGTATCAAAGCTACTGTCACTTCAACTATGTATGATATGTCCAGAGTGGCAGGCAACGGTTATTTTGACTCTGAAGACAGCGAAGAGGCCCGACATCAGGCACGGGTAAACATAAATACTCAGAGAACGGAAGATTACAGAACCGGCAGCTATAAGAGAGCCGGAGGCGTAATAGATCCGCTCCCTGATGATGCACCGTATTTTGTGAAGGACTATCATGCTTACTATAAGACGCCGCGCGGATTCCATCCGAGAAGCTTGAATTCCACCGACGGATGGAATGTTACGACCGGTACGTCGCTGATGAACACAAGATTGTTTACTTATTCCGGCGAGATCAGAAGTGCAGTGCTCATGATCCACGGCGATAAGGCACATTCCTGCTATTTCAGTAAGGATGCTTATGCTGATATGATCAAGGACAGCAAGTATGCCGATAACAAGGAACTGATGATAATTCCGGGTGCGAGCCATACGGATCTTTATGATCAGGTCGATATTATTCCTTTCGATAAGATCGAGACATTTATAAGATCAAATATCTGAGGTGCATATGATGAAGGCCCGCTTTGCCGCAGCAATCCTGACAGTCGCTTGTATACTGTCGTCCTGCCTGGGAGAGACAGAGCGGACTGTGACTGAGACCGAAGATACAAGTGTTACACAGGAAGACCTAACGGATAACGGACCAATGGATACAGATAAACTTCAATTAATGATCGACGGCTCTCCGGTTCCCGTAACCTGGGAGAACAATGATAGTACAGAAGCGCTTATGGCACTGTGTGAGACAGGATCTCTCGTGATAGGGATGACCATGTACGGTGGATTCGAGCAGGTGGGATCGATCGGACAGTCGTTGCCGTCTGATGATGAACAGATCACGACTCAAAGCGGTGATATCGTCCTGTATTCAGATGATCAGATCGTTCTGTTTTACGGATCTAATACATGGGATTACACCAGGCTCGGAAGGATGGAACTGTCTGCCCCGGAATTGTCGGAACTACTTGGAAATGCGGATGTTGTTATCGAGTTATCTGTTCAGTAACGGTATTATGTGAGACGATCATCGCTGAGCTTTCACGGAGCATAAAACGAGCAAAACACCTTGCCTGGTGGTAGAATACAAAGAGTAAGACTATGTGCAAGGGGGGCGCAGTAAATGACATTCAGCTCGGTAGTGTTTCTGTTTATCTTTCTGCCGGTTGTATTCCTGCTATATGCACTCATCAGACAAAAGACGATCCGTAATCTGATCCTTGTGGCGGCGAGCCTGGCATTCTATGCCTTCGGTGAGCCGGTCGCGGTCATGATCATGATCGTCTCGATACTGTTTAACTATATCTTCGGACGGATGGCTGCTGCCGGAAAGAAGCCGAAGCTTGCAGTATTCCTGGCTGTGCTGGTAAACATCGGACTTCTGGTTGCATATAAATACAGCGGTTTCTTCGTTGATATCTTCAACGATGTGACGGGCTTATCTGTTCCCGTTCCGCATATCAGGCTCCCTATCGGAATATCATTCTTCACGTTCCAGGGATTGTCATATGTTATCGATGTCTACAGGGAAAAGAAGCTCGTACAGAAGAACTTTTTCTATGTGCTTCTCTATATCTCTTTCTTCCCTCAGCTGATCGCGGGTCCTATCGTACGATATGAGGATATTGCCAAGCAGATAGAGGAGAGAGAGTTCACTCTTGATCGCGTAAGCGCCGGAATTCACAGATTTATTATCGGTCTGGGTAAGAAGGTACTGATCGCGAATCAAATGGGTTTTGTCGCTGACACGGTCTTCTCGTATTCCGCGCATCAGGTCGGTATGGGAGCTGCGTGGATCGGAGCCCTATGCTATACGCTTCAGATATTCTTTGACTTCTCGGGCTACAGCGATATGGCGATCGGCCTCGGTAAGATGTTTGGCTTCGACTTCAAGGAGAACTTCAACTATCCGTTCATAGCCCCGAGTATCCAGGAGTTCTGGAGAAGGTGGCACATATCTCTGTCGACCTGGTTCAAGGAATATGTCTATATCCCTCTCGGCGGTAACCGCAAGGGCAATGCAAGAACGACATTCAACAAACTGTTTGTCTTCTTCCTGACAGGCTTCTGGCACGGTGCTGCCTTCACCTTCATACTGTGGGGTATGTTCCACGGTCTCTGCCAGATGCTCGAGACATATCAGATCGTGCCTACCAAGAAGAAGTGGTTCCAACCGATCGGACACATCTATACGATGCTTGTTGTAGTTGTCGCCTTCGTACTGTTCAGAGCCGATAACCTTAAGCAGGGATTCGGTATGATCGGCCACATGTTCTCCGGTGCATCAGGTGACGCTGCGGTCAATGCGAGCATCTTCTCTACGGTGGGTGCACTTACGATAGTTTGCTTCGTCATCGGAATCATTATCTCGGCTCCGGTATTCCCGAATATCCGTTCGAGAGTCGAGGGGACTAAGTATGAGACAACTTATAACTATGCGGCATATATCGGCTCGCTCTTGATCTTTGCACTGGCGATCCTCTCGCTCGTGTCGAGCAGCTATAATCCGTTTATCTATTTCAGGTTCTGAGGAAGGAGGCGTGACAATGAATAAAGTATTCAAATCAGTATATACCGCATTATTCTTCCTCGTCTGTGCGACACCTTTGTGTCTGATGCCGTTCCTGAAGAACGATGTCGATATCGAAAAGAACGGAATGGCCAAGATGCCGAAGTATGTAGATGGCGGTAAGCTCAATAATGATTTCTCAGGCGAGTTCGAGGCTTATTTCAATGACAGGATCCCGCTCCGTCCCGAGATACTGTCCGCAGCGAACATGATAAAGGGTGAATTGTTCCATTCCTCAACATCGAACGTTATCGTCGGTGAAGGCGGCTGGCTTTTCTATGATGAAGAGAAGAACGACTATATGGATACGAATGCATTTACTGATAATCAGGTGAAAGCTTTCGCTGTGACACTGTCACTGATAGAAGAGAATGTAACCTCAAGGGGCGGAACGTTCGTATTTGTTCCGATGCCCAATAAAGCTTCGATATACGGGGATAAGATGCCCTCATGGTACATCGAGGCAGACGAGAATAATCTCGACAGGATAATGGCTGCGCTTGAAGAATATGGTGTCTCATATGTCGATATGAAGGCTGTTATGACGCAGGCAAGAGAGGAATATGACGTTTATCAGAGGCGCGACTCCCACTGGAATTACAGAGGTGCCCTTATCGGCTACAGAGCCATCATGGCAGCTCTTGGCCGCCCGTGCGAGACTTACGACGATGCGGCATTCACGCGCAGGGAGGACTGGAGAGCAGACCTTGATAAGCTCCTGTATCCTTCAGGCGGTATCATGGACTATCAGTACTACTATGATTTCTCGTTCAGACCGTTTATGTTCACCAGACCAATGGGTGTCTCCGACACACAGGCTCAGCTCGAGATCTTCATGAGTGACAGAGAAGAGGGCGACGATAACATCGGAACAAGGAATATGGCACTTCATGACGGAAGTTACCTCTATATGGTCCGTGACTCCTTCGGACGTGCGCTCCTGCCGCTGATGATCGACAACTATGAGAATGCGTCATTCAGGCGTACCGATGTCCCTGATGTTGTAAGCTTCCCCGACGGCGGAGATTTTGTATACGAGATAGTTGAACGTAATCTTCCTCGTGTTATCGGTAAGGTGCCGTTCATGTACGCCCCTGTAAGAGATGCTTCCGTAATCGGGCAGACGGCCGACGGCGGCGAGGTAGAAGTAAATCTTTCTTTTGAAGGATACGGTATCAAGTTGTACGGCGCGCTCGACGATGACGCCGAGACCGGTGACGGAAGAGTCTATATCTCTCTGACAAACGGCAGTGATACCGAAGTCTTCGAAGCGTTTCCCGTCTATGAAAATGATCTTATGGATGAAGCGGGGACATGCGGTTTCTCAGCTATAATCTCCAAGGATGACATATCGACAGGCACATATGATGTAGATATCATCTGCGGTGGTTATATATATAACGGCGGTCAGATCGTCGTAGAATAAAACGGAGGAAATCAATATGAAGTTACGTAAGGTTTTGGCAGCTGTACTTGCAGTATCCGTTATCGGTGCCGGCATGGCGGCCTGCTCCAAGGACGATGACAAGAAGGATGAGACAGAGGCACCTGCGGAGTCAACAACTGATGCAGAGGCTACAGAAGATGCAACTGTCAGCGGTGACGTTGACCTGTTCTTTGTCCTGAACGGTGTTGAGGTCCGTCTCGGAGATAACTATGCCGATATAAAGGATGATCTGGGCGATGAGATCAAGCCTGAAGACAAGATCGTTCCTTGCGAGGGAGACTGCGAGTATATGTCGATAATCCACACTTATGCAGGATATGTTGTTGAGGAGAACTACGACGGCGTTGTCTGCAACATCAGCATCAACGGCTACGAGAGCGGCATCGGCGACGGATTGTTCCTCGGACAGTTCAAGTATGGTGATCCCATCGAAGATGTTAAGGCAGCCATCGATGCTACTCCTTCTGATGAGGGTGACACATATGCACAGTACTTTATTACCGATACACTTTCTTGCATGCTCAACTTTGACGAGTCGGGCAACTTCGAGAGCGCAGGTGTCTACGACTTCAGCCTGAGCATGATGTGATCTGCTGCCGTGAAGCGATAAATGATGGCCGTCTCACTTGCTGAGACGGTTATCGCTCTATCACTATGTCCGGGGCGGTGACGTCTCTTCCGCAGAATGGGCATACGCCGGTAGATCCTGCTCTGAGCTTAAGCGGGGAGGCACAGCCCGGACAATTGATCCCGACGAACGGGCGGTCCGCCGTCTTAACTTCGGGGGCAAATCTGTCGGTAAGTACCAGACGGTCTCCTGTGACATCGCGAACGACATTTATGAGAATGTGTTTCTTCTCGCCGTAGTCGAGCATCTTATTAAGCCTTGGTCTGGTCATCCTGAGATAGGATGCAATGTCCTCGATAGGGACGCTTCCGTCCTCGTCGGAACGAAGGAGACTGTTAAGCCTTATGAGATGAGCGAGATTGGATAATACGACGAAGAAGTGCCGGATAAGCAGAATGGATCCCGCAGCCAGGATCAGGAATAATGCGCACAGTGTAGGTTCTTTTGTTGAGTAACATGCCATTCCGATAAAGGTGAAGGCCGTCGTGAAAAATATAACGAACATAACAGACCATACAATGATCAACGGGAAGATCTTGGATTTGTTTATATACATGTCATGCCTCCGATCTCATATATGTTCCGCAGTGCGGACAGCGTGCACCACCGTTAAGGCGCATCTTGATATCTGCTCCGCATGTGGGACATGTTACGGTCAGAAAGTCCGCGCCCGTGTCGATCTTCATGATTATCGTGGCACAGTTGCGGTCATAGCGGATATTACGGAAGATATGATGGTTGACCATAGAGCTTATGTCACTCCTGACTTTGGCTATTGGATAACCTGTCAGAGAAGAGAGTGCCTCGTAGGGGATGATACCGTCAGTATCTTCTTCGAAGATCCTGTTATACTGCTCTGAACGATAAAGCCTTTTCTTTGATCTCAGGGCGATCACGAGGAGTCCGGTACCGATAAGGCCGAAGAAAGATATCGTCACCAGGAAGGCGATCACATAAGAGACAGAGTCTGCTTCCTCCAAGTGATCCAATATCGCCAGGATGATTATCAATACGGCAAAGTAGAAGAAACCGGCACCGACGATCAATATGTTGAACAGCATCTTTAATGAGCCGATCTTGATCTTGTTCAAGTACATTATATCCCCCTCCGATCTGTGCTTCCGATCGTTATTATGTCGGACAGCACAGACTGATTATATCATTTTCGAGGGGGATATAAAAAAGTTGCTGTCAGGACTTGGCTTCCGCATCCGGGATGAGCTTGTCGACTCCGTTACTCTCCTTGATCCTGCGGGCCAGGTATACGAAGGGAGTATCGGCAAGGCTCGTGCAGATGAAGATCACATAGCTCGAGATAAAGATCGAGATGATGGTCTTCAGGCTGTATGTGCCCCAGAAGGCGAAGAAAGTAAACAGAAGATTGTTGATGATCTGGCTTACGAGTGTCGAGCCGTTGTTACGAAGCCAAAGGAACTTGCGGGCGTTGCCGAATCTGCGGGTCGTGAAGTTCCACCACTTGTGGTAGAGCCAGACATCAAAGAACTGGCTTATCGCATAGACCGACAGTGATGCCATGAGCATCCTGGGGGTATTGGAGAAGACCTCTTTGATAAAGGGCCTCATCGTATCGTCGGGAGAGGGATGGTAGATGAGCCAGCTCTGCGAAATGACCAGGAAGAAGAGCGAAGCGCAGATGCCGGTCGCGACTGCCTTGTTGGCGGCTTTCTTACCTTCACATTCGGACAGGATGTCGGTTATAAGGAATGTTACGGCAAACAATATATTACCGAGGGTCATATCCATTCCGTATGCGTGTATCAGGATCAGGACCTCTATGTTAGCCAGGATAGTGGCTGCTGCCGATAAGACGTAGAGACCCTCCTTACCGAATAGCTTGTATCCGATAAGCGTGGAACTGTAAATAAAGATCAAAGAAAAGAAAAGTATCAATTCATTACACATATTATTCACCTACTCCGAAGTCTGTATTATTAAGAAGGATATCTATCCGCGGGTCGTCCTTGATCGACGGATAGATCTCGTTGACAAAGGCATCAATAACTTCCTTGTCCGGCTTGATCGATGTCGAGTTCTCGCACATGATGTTAATGCATATTCTCTCGCACAGATCCAGTCCGGTCCTGATGTCGTACATCATCGAGCTGACTGTCTGGCCGGTGATGCCGAAGAGAAAGTTAGCTTCTTGAAAGCCTCTGGTTATATCCTCCGGATCATGCGACGGGATACCTTTGAGAAGGACATTCTCACGAAGATCATAGTCGAAGGTCTCGATTCCGATCTTCATCTTGATCGTAAAACCGGAAAACCTGTCGAGCAGTGCGGGGATCTTATCTCTCAGAAGATAATGGCTCTCAAAATGGATGATGCTGATACCCCGATCCTTACAGACGGACTTAAGATAATCGAGTGTGTCATCATCAAGCTCGAAAACCGATCCGCTGTTTATGACCTCCAACTCGCCGTAGAGACCGGTGAGCCTGTCGATCACGCTTCTGTTAAGTTCATAGTTGGCGTGTTTGTCGGGACACTTGTCGATATGATAGTCGCAAAAGGCACACCTCTTATAGAAGCATCCCTCTCCGCGCAGAAGAATGATCTCGCGGGGATTCTTGTCCCTGATAACGCTGTAGCGTTCCATAATATGTCTCCTTAGTTTTGATGCGCCGATCGTATCATCGAATCGGCCGGCAGGATGGTTACGAACTGCCGTTGCTGCATGCCGACGTGGCGATGCAACGCGGCTATTATATAGGTCAGTCGGACAAAATGCAAATGGTAGCAGAGCTGATATGGTATACTGCAAATGAATAAGGTTTTTCAGTGAGTTATAATTAAGCTATGCATACAGAAATCAGATTTTCACATGCCGATCTTATGTCGGTCGAGAGTCCCGGGCGTTACACGGGTGGAGAGAAGAATCAGATAATCAAGGAAGACGTGATCGCGCAGCTTAAGGCGCGCGGTTCATGTGATGCTGTCAGAACGGCATTTTGTTTTCCGGATGTTTACGAGATCGGAATGAGTAATCTCGCACTTCAGATATTGTATAAAGTGCTGAATTCAGAGGATTACACATCGTGCGAGAGAGCATTCAGCCCGTGGCATGATATGGATGCGCTCATGCGAGAGAAAAGGATCCCGCTTCATACCCTTGAGACAGGTTCGCCCCTCTATGAATTTGATGTTGTTGCTTTCTCAATCGGATATGAGATGGCTTTTACCAATATCCTCCAGATGCTCGATCTCGGAGGTATCCCGCTCCTGGCGAAGGATCGTACCGAGAAGGACCCGATAGTTGTATGCGGCGGTCCTGTTGCGTATAACATTGAGCCTATGGCGGACTTTTTCGATGCAGTCTTTATGGGAGAAGGCGAGGATGTTGACCTCGAATTCACCCGTGAGGTCAAGCGATATAAGGATGCCGGGAAGCCTGACAGGAAGGCGTTGCTTCGCGCTGTAGCCGGCATTGACGGTATGTATGTTCCGTCGCTTTATGAACCCCGGTATGAGGGCGGCAGGTTTACGGGGATAACGCCTCTTGACGGAGCTCCTGCAGTAATACGTAAAAGGATCATTACGGATCTTGATAATGTCCTGTTCCCGGAAGCGCCTGTGATACCGAACATCAATATCGTCCACGACAGAGCTTATCTAGAACTGTTCAGGGGATGCATACGAGGCTGCAGATTCTGTCAGGCAGGGTATATCTACAGACCCGTCAGAGAGAAGAGCCCGGATGTTCTGTGCCGCCAGGGAAGAGCAATTGAGCATAATACAGGATATGATGAACTCGGAATGTTGTCGCTCAGTACCTCCGATTATACCGGGTTGAAGGAACTCACAGACGGACTGCTGGATGCTTTCGATGGAAGGCACACCAGTCTGTCGCTGCCGTCGCTTCGAATCGATAATTTTGCCCTGGATCTGATGGAGAAAGTATCGCAGACCCGTAAGACCGGACTTACATTCGCGCCTGAAGCCGGAACGCAGCGACTGCGTGATGTGATCAATAAAGGAATATGTGAGGATGATATCTTAAGCGGCCTGAAAGTAGCATTCGCGGGCGGTTGGAACACTGTTAAACTGTATTTCATGCTCGGTCTGCCCACCGAGACCATGGAAGACGTTAAGGGAATAGCCGATCTGGCATATAAGATAGAAGACCTGTATTATGACACATTTCGTGAGATGGGTGTGAAGCCCAGAAGGCCCGAGATAACGGTTTCTACATCCATGTTTATCCCTAAGCCTTTTACTGCATTTCAGTGGGAGTCTCAGAACACCCGAGAGATGTTCATGGAGAAGCAATCTTACCTGAGGTCGCTTATACGATCCCGCAATATCAGGTACATATGGCACGATGTCAATACGTCTGTGTGGGAAGGGATCCTGGCGAGAGGAGACCGAAGGCTTGCGCCTGTCATTCTGGACGGATACAGGGCCGGGTCGCTTTTTGATGCGTGGGATGATAACTTTGATTATGACAGATGGATGGGGATCCTTGCTTCTCACGGACTTACACGTGAGATGTATACCGACGGGCCGGAACCGGGCGCACCGTTGCCATGGGATCACATCGACGTCGGCGTCAGACGTGAGTTTTTCTTAAGGGAGAGAGAGCTGGCATATAATGAGACAGTGACACCTAATTGCCGCGAGAAATGCTCCGGCTGCGGTGCCCAATGCTTCAAGACGGGGGTGTGCTATGAGGCAAGATGAACGAAGTCGCATGATGACCACACAGCAGCATCTGACGCAGTTTGTATGCAGGACTCTCTTCTCGCGCAGAGGAGCTATATCTTATATCGGACACCTGGATCTGATGAAGGTCATCGAGCGGGCAGTCCGCAGGGCCGAGCTCCCGATCCTTTATACACAGGGATATAACCCCCGTCCGATGATGGTATTTGCCCTGCCGCTCGGTGTAGGGATAAACACTACAGGAGATTATGTGGACGTCGCAATGTCCGTTGAGGTCCCTGCTGAGGAATTCCTTGCCAGAGTGCGCCCCGAACTGCCCGACGGACTGGAATTCATTAGTGCCGTAAACATTGATGAGCCTAAGAACAGCATAATGAGTGTCGTGACGTGTGCAACTTACACGCTCGAGGCGCCGGGGATAACGAGAGCACTTCTTAAGCTTTTCGAGATGGATGAGGTGAAGATCGAGAAGAAGTCCAAGAAGAAGATCGTTGAGACCGATATCAGGCCTTTGCTCATCAAGCCGATCCCGTCAGGGAATGAGGACCGCACCGAAGTTATGGTCTATGCAGGTTCTACACGTAATCTGAGATGTGATGTCTTGCTCAACGCGATCTGTACACATACAGGTTATGACCGCGAAGCAGCCGATAACTGTATCGTTACCAGGACCGCCCTGTATGGCGGTGAATATCCTGACATTGTAGACATCGTGAATTTGGTGTAAAATGTATTGCCGTAATCTTCCTAATTACAAGGAGTAACTTATGACGCACGAGGAACAGGAACTGGGTCTGCTCTTATCACGGGTCTTCGAGAACGTGGTAATGACAGAGGAGAAATCCCTCCAGAAGGGGTATTTCTCTGACCTTTCTATTGCTGAGATGCATACACTCGATGCCATAGGCCCTTACGAGGCCCGTACTATGTCGGAGACTGCCCAGTCCCTCGGCGTAACGACAGGAACACTTACCGTGTCTATCGATCGTCTGGTCCGGAAGGGGTATGTCATAAGGAAAAGAGACGAGCATGACAGAAGGATCGTGAGGATCAGTCTTACCCGTGACGGTAAGGTGGCATGCAGAATGCATTCCAAGTTCCACGCAGTCCTTGCAAGACATATCTTAGAGCCGTATTCGAAGGACGAGAAGGATATGCTGATACATATGGTATCGGAGATCGACGAGTTCCTGACTGCCCAGCTCCTGAGATATGATGATGATGATGACAATGAGATGTCGATAAGAGAGACTGCTCATGATGTGGCAGCACAGCAAAGAAGGAGAGAACAAAATGGATGACACAGGCGACCCCCGAGAACGTAACCTGAATGAGAACGATATCGCCAAGAAGAAGGATATGATCCTTGACGATATAGTCAAACTGGTAGTGCAGGAGCTCGATATATCACCAACGGAAATAACACCGGATATGTCCATAGAAGACGATCTTACATTTGATTCGCTTCAGATATATGAGCTCGTAGTCGATCTCGAGGAAGCATACGACATAAGATTACCGGATGATATGCTCGACAGCATAGTAACGGTAGGTGATTTTGTCGATCTGGTCTATACACTGACCACTGAAGAACTGTCCTGATACATTGATAGATTTATGAGATATATCCTTATAGTCAACAGCCGATCGCCCGCTAAGAACCTTGAAGCTCTTGATGATGCGATCAATCTGATAGCCCGTAAAGATCCTGACCTGCGTGCCAGGATCGAGATCCGCTACACGGAATACGGCGGACACGCTTCGGAGATAGCTGTTGAAGCGAGCGAATCCTTTGGCGATAAAGTAGCCATAGTCGCCTGCGGCGGTGACGGAACGATACACGAAGTCGCGAACGCACTTGCTTTCCGTAAGACACCGATGATATGTCTCCCTTTTGGAACAGGCAATGATTTTGTCAGATCATTTATGCCGCGCCGCCATTCCAAGACCATAGAGGAACTCTTGCAGAACCTGGATTCTGTTAAGCTCAAGCCCATCGATCTCGTACGTGTTGACAGCTATGACATTATGGGCACACATCTTCAGAACTGGTCCGGCTACTTCAATAACGTTGCTTCCGTAGGACTTGATACCAAGGTCCAGGCGGCAGCGAAGGAAGAAGTACTGACAAAGAAGAAGGGCTCCACAAAGAATGCTTATCGTAAGGCCGCGGTCAAAGCCGTGTTCGGCAACCGCAATTCCAAGTTTTCCTATTCGCTTGAGCTGGAGAACGGTGAGACATATGAGAGCGACAGTGAGGACCATACTCTGATAAGTATCTGTAACGGTAAGTATTACGGCTCCGGATACTGCCCTGCGCCGGAAGCATCGCTGACAGACGGTGTTGTTGACGTATGTGTAATCGAGGATGTCAATCTCCCCAGGGCGCTCTCATTGCTCCTGAGTTATAAGCACGGTCGTCACGTCGGTCGCAGGGGCGTTAAGACCTTCCGTGCGACCAGTGGCATAATCACGTGCAAAGACAGTTCGCTTCAGCTTGAAGGTAATTATGACGGTGAAGACTTCTTCGGTCACAGAATCAGGTTCGAAGTCTACCCGAGAGCATTGACACTGGCTTTCTTTGAGTAAGTGAAGAAATATCGGTAAAGAACAAAGAACCCGAAGGCTTATGCTTCGGGTTCGTAGTGTTTGTCTTCCATATCGTGCATCCAATCAGATAGAGCGGCTGTCATCAGATGCGCGTCGTTGTTGTAGTCCTTGCCGTAGATCGGTTCACCGACATAGATACGGAT
The DNA here is from genome assembly GCA_946611435.1 of uncultured Clostridia bacterium. Taxonomy (GTDB): domain Bacteria; phylum Bacillota; class Clostridia; order Saccharofermentanales; family Saccharofermentanaceae; genus Saccharofermentans. The sequence goes on along the minus strand of CAMODL010000009.1, from coordinate 25,828 downwards.
CTTACGTCTCTTAAGGAATCCCTTGAACGGGTGAGGGTGCTTGCTCTGGCGGGGCCAGATCTGGTAGGCTCCGGAAATATAGACCGGGATCAGTGGTGTTCCTGACTTGATGGCTATGTAGGCTGCACCGTCCTTGAGCTCACCGAGCTTACCGGAAGCTGTTCTGGTGCCTTCGGGGAAAACGAAAAGGATATTTCCTTCATCGACTTCCTTCTTGGCCTTTATGAGACCGCGGACCGGATTGCCGTAACGGTCGACTGCGATGCCTCGGCCTACTCTCATGATCAGACGGCCGAGCTTGCCGTGATTAGTCTCGAGATCCGAAGCTGCCAGGCAGCACATATACTTAAAATGTCCCTTGGGGAGGTAGTCGATTATCAGGACACCGTCGACATAACTCTGGTGATTGGATGCTACGACATAAGGGTTATCAGCAGGAAAGTTCTCGCGGCCGATGCACTTCATGTTTACGCACATATGTGTGAGGAGGAGGAAAATATTCTTGGCGACTACATCCCAGAAACCTCTCTTGGTGGGATAGGTCTTATCCAGATGCTCCTTGGTATGCTTATCGTGGTTAATGATGGGTAATGAATGTTTGGCAGAAGCCTTGTCGTGCTCTGCGTTATTCTCAGTAACTGTGCTGATATCTTCGCTCATTTATTATTTCACCTCGTTCATACAGTACATTACATCATCTTTTGGATTAAGTAAACAAAAATAAAATGATATTTCAATAAAACGTTATTATTCATAAAATACAAAATATTTGTCTTAGGGCGCAAGAAAATTATAGATTACTTTGAATGTCAAAATATTGTTCCCGTAAAGGTAGACTATTATTTTCGAAAATGATAATATCCATTCCGACAAAGTTTTTCAGGAGGTCGCCATGCGTCCGGTAACAGGAGTACCCATATACGAAGCCGACAGGTATAGCAATATCAGGGAGCTTGTGTTGACAACGTGCGATAAGCATGCGGAACTTGACGCCTTCATCTTCAGGCGTAACCCCAAGGAGAGTGAATCTCACAGAAGCTTCGCCGAATTCGGTGAAGACATCAGGAATCTGACAACATATATCCTCAATTGTAAATATGCAGGTGATAAGCTCGCAGTAGTCGGTGAGAACTGCTATGAGTGGTATGTATCATATATCTCGATCCTCTCTTCGGACAGTGTAGGTGTGCCTCTCGACAGGGCTCTTCCCGAAGATGAGCTTGTAGCGCTGCTCGAGCGCTCCGCAGCCAAGATACTGTTCTATGCCCCCAAGCACCATCCGATGGTCTTGTCTATCCTGGAGAAGATGCGTAAGGGTGAGAATAAGGTCGTTGTGGAGCACTTTGTCTGCATGTATCCCGAGGCAGTCAAGAACTGGCCGGAGGATGATGATTCATTTGTAAAGATGGAAGATCTTATCTCTAAGGGTAAGGCTCTCAGAGAACAGGGTGACCGTAAGCTCGAGAAGACACCTATCGATCCCGAAGCTGCAAGGATAATACTGTTTACTTCGGGTACGACTTCGATGAGTAAGGGAGTCCTCCTGTCACACAAGAATATAGCTTCAAATGTATACTCGATAACGAGGACATTGTGGGTAGCCCCGGGTGACAGAGCATATGTTATTCTTCCTCTGCATCATACTTTCGAGAATACGTGTGATCTGTTCCTTCTGTCTGCGGGCTGTTGCCTGTGCCTGTCTGACGGACTCCGTTATATTACTAAGAATCTGGTTGAGTGGCATCCCGAGGTAGGGATCTCGGTTCCGCTCCTTTACGAGAATATCTATGAGAAGATCGAAGAAGGTATCAAGGCATCAGGTAAAGAGAAGCTCATCAACATAATGATCCCTGTTACAAGATTTCTCAAGAGATTCGGATTGGATATCAGACGTGCAGTCTTCAAGGAGATCATTGACAAGATCGGCGGAGATATGAGAATGGTCGTTATCGGCGGTGCCGGTATCGACAAGAAGTATGTTGATGCTTTCACGGACTTCGGTATTCAGTTCTTCCAGGGCTACGGTCTGACTGAGACCAGTCCCGTTATCTCTACGACGAATATCGAGTGCAATGTTCACGGAAGTGTAGGCCGCCCTATGGTCGGGATCGAGGCTGCTATCGATACGGACAGCAATGCCAAGAATGCCGAAGGCGAGATCATAACAAGATCCGATTGTGTCATGCTCGGTTATTACAATAACGAAGAGGCTACACGTGAGGTCATCGATGCCGACGGATGGTTCCATACGGGAGACATGGGATATATCGATAAGAAGGGCTGTATCCACGTTACGGGCAGAGTCAAGTCCATGATAGTCCTGACAAACGGTAAGAAAGCATTCCCCGAGGAGATCGAATCACTGATCAACGAGATCAAGGGCGTTAAGGAATCCTTCGTATGGGGATATAAGAATGAGAGAGAAGCTATTGATATCTCGGCTAAACTCCTGATCGACCGCAACACGATCGGTGAGGTCTTGGGGCTCGGAGGCAAGGCTGGAGACGATCAGATAGCCGAATATCTTGACAGGCAAATGAAGGAAGTAAATCACAAGATGCCTTCCTATAAGATCGTACGTAACTTTTCCTTCTCCGAGACGGACATGATAAAGACTACAACACTTAAGATCAAGCGCCCCAAGGAACAGGCCGCTATCGAGGAAATGCTCAAGGCCGGATCGGTCACAATGAGAGACATGAACGGCAAGAATCTGGACAGCCTTGTGTCCAATAAATAGTACATTGAATGATTGAGTAACATAAGTGCTTTTGGTAAAATGAGTATACCGGTCGCGGGATGGCCGGTATATCTTTTACGGAGGCTTAGCGATGAGTACCATCTTTACTTCAGGATCGCTCAGATGCAGGACATATGACATCGTCAAACATACTCTGACAAATTCCGAAGATGTCGACAGATATTTTATCGTTCCCGAGGGGATCAAGGCCTCCATTGAGCGTATGGTCATGGCGATCCGGCGGGTAGAGGAAGGATCTGAAGTGTCAACTCTTGACGGGATCAGCGTAAGCTCCGCCATGGTAAGAGGCGATGTACTGAGTTTTGTCCGACTGGCGGTCAGACTTCTTGAAGTATGCGGCAGGGACCGTTCGTCCGTTGTGGATGATGTCATCATGCGTAATGCCGTATACAGAGTCCTTTACGAGAATGCGGGACAGTTCAGGGTATTCGGCAAGCTCATAGGTAAATTCGAATATGTCGATATGCTGATAGACCTCATAGGAGATTTTACAAGATACGGGATATATGAAGACGGGATATGTGCCGCTTTTGAAGCCGCAGAGACAGAAGCAGGCGGGGCCCGTTCAGTATATATCGATAAGCTTCATGATATTAAGCTTCTGGTAGAAGGTCTCGAGGCACTCGGACGGGATAATGAGATCGATCTGTTAAGTGACCCCATCACTGAAGCCTGCAGATTATTGAAGGAGCTTCTTGCTGATGATGCGCTTCGTGAAGATCGTATCTATCGTCCTGTTATGGAGCTGATAAGGAGCAGCTTTACGGTTATCGGATTCGGATCATTCAGATTATTCACTCCTCAGGAACAGGAGTTTATCGGTCTTATGGATAAGCTCGGCGCTGACTGGTCATTCTATCCGGTCTGCCGTGAAGATGAGGATGGAGAAGAACTCCGTGTATATTCCTACGGCAACAGAACAGTAAGGCAGTTGGCCAAACTGATGCCGGGCTGTTCAGTCGTATCCTGCGATGGGCTGTTCGGGGATACAAATGCCGGTGATATCGATGATCCGCATCAAGTCCTCCACGGTGCTGCCCGAAGATTCGCTGTTGAAGATGAGCCGGTAGAGGATAAGTCGGACGTCCTTACGTCTGATATCGTTATCAGCGAGATCCCTTCCGTAGATGACAGGATCGCTTATATATCCAATGAGATCATACGTCTTACGAGAGAAGAAGGATACCGTTATAAGGACATAAGGATCGTGTGCGCCGATGACAGTATGCTCGATGAACTCACCGGAATAATGAAGATCTTCGGACTTGATATCTTTGTCGATCACAGGATCGTACTTACCAATACACCTGTCTTTGCTTATGCTGCCACACTTGCCGAATTGCCGCTCCACGGATATGAATATACCGATATCCTGAGACTCATGAGGACCGGTATTGCCGGTATGCGTCCCGACGATTGTGACAACTTTGAGAATTACTGTGTCAAGTGTAATATAACGAACGGATCGAGGATCTTCGACAAGGAATTCTTTACTCCGAATGTAACGGATGAGAAGAAGCTTAAGTATCTTGACCGGATATATGTTGACGGTCAGGAACATCTTATGGGACCGTATCTCTGGAGTGAGACGGTAGAGAGGATACTGATGCCGTTAAGGCAGAAGGCCGAGAAGATCTATAAGGCTTCTACACTCAGAGAGAAGGCAGAGGTGCTCGGAACGATCCTCGACGGACTGAAGGATAATATCGAGCTTCTTACTAAGGAACTGATCGACAGGCAGGAACGGGAGAGAGCATCTGCACTTGTCATGGGATACGGGGAAGTTATGAGCATACTTGCTGCTTTTACTTCGCCTATGAACGATATTCCGATAAGTCAGGAGGCTTTTGTCTCACTCCTTCGTATCGATATGAGAAATAAGGCTCAGGGGACGATCCCTCTTATGGTCGACTCTGTCGAGATAACCCCGGTGGAACAGGCTTTTATGACTGAGTGTAAGGTCATGTTCCTGATCGGTGCCAATGAAGGTAATTTCCCTTATTCGTCCGTTAATGAGGGGATAATGACCCAGGATGAATTGAATGCCATGGCAGGCGCGATCGGAATAGAACTGCCGGATAAGGCTTTGAGCCGTAATCTGAGTGAATTCATTATGTCTGCGCTTATGTTTTCCGCCATCAGCGATAAGCTTTATATCGTTAATGAACATGATCAGGAAGTAAGCAGTGCCTCTGTCTTTATGCAGAAGTTCTCTTCTGATGATAAGAGAACGACATTCTATTCGCCTTTGTTCGGAACGCCCGTGATCAAGAGGCATGATCACATTATGGCAACGATAGAACCTGATACGATGCATGAGTTGCTCAAGGAGAAGGCGCCGGCAAGTGTTACTTCGATCGAGTCCTATAATACATGTCCGATGCAGTATATGTTCAGGTTTATCCTGAAGATAAAGGAGCGCGTCAATTCTCTCGGTATCAAGCCGAACGTTATGGGAACCATCGTTCACGCTATGTTCGAGACATCTATCAAGAGGATAGTCGAGAAGTGTCAGACCCCTGATGAACTGCTCGAATATGCGAAGGAACTTACCGATGATCCTTCGAAGGCGGAAGAAGAGGCTAAGATCGCTTTCGATGAGTATTGTAAGGAATCAGATAATCCTAATGAGAAGACATATCAGTTCAGTATCAATCCCGGACGTAAGGCAATGAGGATCTTTGCCAGATCCCTTCCGAAGATAATCGAAGAGGCAGGACAGAGCGGGTATGTTCCGTCTGAGTTCGAAGCGAAGATCAACGAATTCGAGCACCCGCTTCAGTTTACGGCTTATGACGGAAGTGTATTTGACTTCAAGGGATCCATAGACCGTGTTGACAGGAAGTATGACGAAGACGGATTGAGGATCATCGATTATAAGACAGGGAAGAAGTCCGTAGAGAGCCTGAAGGTCCTTGCAGGAATACAGCTGCAGCTCTTTGCCTATGCCGATGCACTTGAGAGCCGCGGCGATAAGGTGGATGGTGTGGGTTATTGCCAGATCGGACTGACTACCGGCAAAGAAGGTAAGGGACCGAGCCTGACTCCGGATATGGCAAAACTCAGTGAAGAGGAGTTAAGAGTCTATACAGACTATTCGCGACATGTGATACAGAAGAGCTGCGATTCTATAGCTGCCGGAGTTGCCGGAGCTGTTGTGAATTCCAAGGCTTACAATAGTGACCACAGATATTCCGCGTGCGGGTTCTGTCCTTATTCGGGCGCATGCGGTAACAACGCGATACGACCGACGATGGTCCAGAAGGCACATCTTCATGATGTGTCGGGCAAAGCGGAGAAACGTCAGGCCATCATTGATGAGATGGAAAAGAGAATGAAGGGAGAGGAGGATATCAACAATGGGTAACGTTGTTTTTACTAAGGAACAGCAGGCAGTCATAGATGCGCCTATAGAGGATATCCTTGTGTCGGCGGCGGCGGGATCCGGTAAGACAACCGTTCTGGTCCGCAGGATCGTTGAGAAGATCCTTAAGGGAGAATACTCTCTCGATCAGATCCTTGTTGTTACTTTTACACGTGATGCGGCATCTCATATGAAACAGAAGATCGCGACCGAATTAAGGAGCAGGATCAAAAAGGAAAGCTCGGAGGGCGGAGACAGAGAGACAGCAAAGAGACTTCGTTCGGAGCTTGCCAAGCTTCCCAACAGCTATATACAGACGATAGACAGTTTCTGTACGAGAGTAATAAACGAGAAGAGCTATGTATGTGCAGACCGCGAAGAACTGAAGCTTGTCGGCTCCGGAGCGACCGTGCTTAATGAGAGTGAACTCGAACTGATGATGTTGCAGGCGGCTGCCCTGGCTATCGACGGATCCTATGGTGAAGAAGTCGATCCTCATTTTGAGGAATTGACTCATATGTTCGGAGACGGAAGAAATGACAACAGGCTTGCCGAGTGTCTGGTAAAGATCTATAAGCGTCTTCGAAGCATGCCTGACTATATCGACCTCTGTGACAAAAGAGTAGCCTTAAGGAAAGAGGCAGACGGGAAAGGAATCGTCCTGGGACTTAAGGAAGTGGTCGACAGGATCGCCGAGATGTTTGCATTTGTTGATGACAGGACAGTCTCGGCGGTTAAAGAGTATGCCGAATACGTCACATTTATGTCCAAAGAGAAAGATGATATAGAACGAAGACAGTGGTTCTGTGATATCACGGATCGGGTCTATGATTATACACGTAAGATAATAGCTGCACATGAATCAGGTGAAGATCCGAAGAAGATATGGAAGATGATAAAAGATGACGCAGTCATTATCGGCAGCGAAGGAGATAAGTATCACGGCCTTCCCAGGGCTAAGGAAGATGATCCGGATGAGGTCGAAGAGTTTAAGCTTTACTTCGGTCCTATAGCGGCTGTGCTTCTCCTGCTCAAGAATATCCTTGGTATCGGCAAAGCTCCGGGGGGATATGGCAGTGTATCAGAGCAGTACACTCTCGAGAAAGGGATCACGGATATCTTAATGAGGACTCCCGAGGAATTCCTGGAGCTTCAGAAGACTCGATCCGATATGACCGAAGCTTTCGTCGGTCTGATCAAGTCGATGGACAAGAAGTATGCGGAACTTAAGGCTAGAGTTCACGGGATGGATTTCCCGGATCAGGAGCATCTGGCTAAGCTGATACTTGCTCAGGAGGAAGCTTCTGAGTATTACCGGAACAGGTTCAAGGAGATCTATATAGACGAGTATCAGGATAACAGCGCACTTCAGGATGCGATAATCGATCTTATTGCACGTAATGACGATAATGGCAATGTCTTCCGTGTAGGTGACGTTAAGCAGAGTATCTATAAGTTCAGATATGCCAACCCTTCAAGATTTATCGAGAGGGCAGATGATCTGCGTGATCCCGGAAGCCCCGGTGAGTTGTTTACGCTTAATCGTAACCACAGAAGCCGCGGAGCGATCCTTGATTTCTGTAATGTTGTTTTCGAGCAGCTTATGAGCAATAAGGCGACGGAGATCGAATACAACGAGGAGCATAAGCTGAATTACGATGAGAGCAAGGCCGGAGGTGATTTGCCGAGAGTTGTCCTTGTTAATAACCACGGGGTTGCCAAGTCAAATGTGACGACGGACGGTCAACTCCACTATCGTAATTTCACGCCCATGGCCGTTGAGCGGGAGATAGAGTATTACATGAATAAGGGGATAGAGCCCGGAAAGATTTGCGTGCTCACCAGAAGCGGAAAGATGGCCGCACAGATCGCCTTCTACCTTGATGAGCAGGTGAAGATCCCGGCATTCTACGCTCAGGAACTGGATGTCTTTGCAGATGAAGATATCCATGGTATATGTAATATCCTGATCTCCGTGGCGAATCAGAGACGCGATGAGTATCTGGCGGGTGTGTTGCTGTCGGGATACAGGATCTCGAATTTCACATTGGATGAGCTTGCATCCGTACAGTTGTTTGCTGCTCAGAACGAGAACGGCGGCGGTGACTACAGCCTGATAGACAAACTCCGTTTATATGTGAACGGCTTCCCGATGGATGAACGGCATCCTGACCTTTATCAGCGGGTATGTAATTTTGTCGACTGGTTTGATGATCTGAGGTCCGACCTGGTCATTACGGACATCGGCATGCTGATCGACAGGATCTACAGAGATACGGGAGTATGTGCAGGTTCTGTCGCTGCTGCCGAGAAGTTCTCGCTGTTCAAGAATTGGCTTATCGGGAACTTCATGCGCTTCGGAAGTGATATATCCGCGATAGCATCAAGGCTTGAGGATATGAAGATCAAACTGGGCGGAAGTACTACGGTAAGCCATGATGTAGAATTTGATGATCGTGTTAAGTGTATGACAATACACGGAAGCAAAGGTCTGGAGTTCGACTGCGTTATCGTTGCTGAGTTAGGCAGTACGACTCCCGGAAAAAGTGATGACAGGTTTACATTTGATAAAGACATGGGCTTCGTAACCGAGGACTACAATGAAGACGAATTATCCGTATATACGTCCATCGAGAGCCTGGCACGCTCATCAAAGGAACGTCTGTCTGATATCTCAGAGGATATGAGGCTCCTCTATGTAGCCATGACAAGAGCGAAAAATGATCTCTCGATACTTGTTGAGGCTGATCTTGATATGGGGATGGCCGAAGGAGGAGGCAAGAGCAAGAAGGGTTCTTCCTACGGCAGTATGATCAGAAGTATCCTGAGACAGCCGAATACAGCTATATCAAGGCAACATTGGTTAACGGAATCCGGTAGGATGATCGATGATTTCCTCGCTTCTCTCTTGAGACTGAGCGGTGCTGATCCCATCCTTCAGCGGCTGAATAACTGCTTCAACGGCGGGAACTATGCCGGTATGGTCGTACCGATCGATTTTGAAGGTCTTGAATGTGTTATTTACGATGACCTTCCTATGCCTGATCAGATCGACGAATCTGATATAACGGACAATGACGGCGATGAAGGATCCGATGAGGAATTAGCCGGTCCCGAGGATGAGGAAGATGTACTTGTTGTTTATGACAGAAGGGTCTTTGACAGCGAACTGTATACAGAGGGCGTGGATGAGAACGGTATGCCGGTATTTCCGGAGTATCCTCATGAAGATGCATCAAGGTATCCGTTCAAAGTGTCCGTATCTCAGCTTCAGGAGGACGGCATAGGTGACCTGAGCCCATTGAATCTAAAGGTCCACAGCTTCTCTCATTATGTTGATAAGCTTAATGGTGATGTGGGAGAGAGTTCCAGGGAACTTGGCACATTTGCTCACCGCCTGCTCAGGTTTGTGGATCTGGGCAATTGCCTGACAGAAGACGGATTTATGGCTGAAGCTGATAAACTCATCGAGAGGGGTATCATTAAGACCGGGGATCGCCTGAAGGCATACGGATTCTCAAGTGATATAGTGCGTTTTGCTTCAAGTGATCTGGGGCGAAGACTGGCTGCCGCAGATAGGGCCGGCCGCGCCGAATATGAGAAGCCGATCGTTTTTGAGATCCCCTTATCAGGCTCTGATCACGCACTGGCTCAGGGGATCATCGACTGTATCTTTTATGATGAGGATGGCGATGCGGTCATTCTCGATTACAAGACCGATACGATGTATGGAGTGGAAGACAGTGCCGATGCCAGAAGGATGGAGGCCATGGAGAGACACGGGGTTCAGATCGACTGCTATGCAGCGGCTGCGGAAACAGCAGGGATGCGGGTCAACGAGAAATACCTTGTGCTCTTACGATTCGGAGAATACGTAAAGATGTAACAAAAAGGGACTGCCGACTTGACAGTCCCTTAGTATTAGTGTCTCTTATCGGAAGATCAGACCTCTACTTCGTTGGCGATGAACTGATACTCGAAGGTGAAGAATGCTTCAGCCTCCTCGAAAGTGGATTCTGTTCTGTCCTCTGTCCAGATATCTGTTGATGAATAGAACCATGCTACATCATCACCGACCAGATCCGAGAAGTATGCATCAGTAAGAGTCAGTACTCCGTCAGCATATGCATAACGGGAGAACTCTGAATATGCCGCTCCGGAAGAACCCATGTTGTAGATATAACCGTCAGCTCCGAGGAAATAGGAGTTCCTTGCACCGCCGGCAATAAAGTGATCAAGCTCGCCGTTTGTTACTGTGTAAGCATCATAGATCACAGGAACCTCTTCTCCGCTCTCGCTGAGCATGTGCTGGTAGAGGAGAAGCTCGTCAACACCGTTACCGTCAATGTCGATCACGGTAGAGTAGATAACTGCTTCTTCGGGAGCAAGGATAAGATCGATAGAGATCTTATCAGTGAGGGCCATTGACTGATCCTCATCAAGCTCTCCTCTTCTGCAGGCCTGCAGTTCGGAGATGAGATCTCCGTAGATAACGCTTACATTAGAGGCAGGCTCGACTTCCGGAACAGATTCATCGGTAGCGGTCGTATCGTTTGTAGCTTCAGTATCATCGACAGACTCTGCCGTTGTTACAGTAACCTCTGTGTCAGTGGCTTCGGTATCTTCTGTCTCTTCGGCAACGGTTGTATCTTCAGCCTTTGTTGTCTCGTCTTCGTCCTTGCTGGAGCAACCTGCGAAGATGCAAGCAACAACAAGTGTCAATGCAATTGCTTTTTTCATTGTAGTAGTTTCCTTTCTTTTGGCTTCGTGAATATTGTCGCACTCTTATGAATACAGTCAATAATGCACTTTGCACATATAAAGACAGCAAAAAAGCGTTTCGGCGAACCTTTTGAGCAATAAAAACGGTCATGTATCCGTTGGGGATAATGACCGTTCCTGAACCTCGTCAGCGAATACAGGATCATCATTAAGTCTTTGGATAAATGCCTTTGCTGATTCCATAGTAAACCTCCGATGAGTTTGGATGTATGAAATGATTATATCCTTTTCGATATGAGTCGTGGGAAGTGGAAGGCGGGTAGAGACCTGCAGATTTACACGGAATGTTAACCACGGTGGGTAAGGATTGGGGTAAAACCCAGAGGCCTCCGGGGAGCATACATCGTTGACACCGCCGAAGAACAGTAATAGCACACAAAAGAGGACTGCCGATATAAGCAGTCCTCTTCATGCTAAACACGGATCATCAATTTCAGCCGTTTCCGATCGTCAGAGTATGACCCAGGAGGGCGGACCAGTCTTCGTCTGCTCCATCCATGTTGAGAACATCGATCATAAGCGTATCGACACCTGCATCCTCGAACGGACCCTTGTTGGCTTCCCAGTCTTCCTGAGCAGAGGTGATGAGGTTGGCGATGTAAAGGATATTCTCATCGAAAGCAGCCTGATCGTCGGACGACAGACCTTCCCATGCCTCGAGCAGATTAGCGGAGAGAGTCTCGCTGTCTACGGCACTCAGGTCGTTCATTGCTGCCTCATGGTAGACGTTGTAAGCTGCCTCAGCCATACCCAGCGAGTATCCTGCGGTGCCGCTGTGGTGGGAGGTTACGGCATTAAAGTACCAGTCGGTGAGATTGTCGGGATCGATCGCGGAAGGAACAACATCGATTTTGACGAACTCCATGTCGGCACCCATATCCAGGATGTTGTCGTTCCATGTGAGAGTGCCGTCATCGTTGATGATGAATGTCGCATCCTCGTCACTGCTGATCTCTTCGATAACAGGTTCGGAGTTCTCGTCCTCATACGTAACCACAGAATATGTACCGAATCCGGACAGACCATCGATCGACTCGTCATACATGCATGCATACATCCAATCAGCATATTCATAAGCAGAAGAACTCCATGTGATGTGTACTTTGTAGCCTGCGTCTTCTCCGCTGATATCGATAGTGCATCTGCCGCATCCCCAAGTTCCTTCAAAATCTGCTCCTCGGGGGTCGGGCTCGGGGAACTCATCGCCCTCTGTCTCGATAACGGAGTCTGTTGTTTCCGCGGTTGTCTCGTCTTTGTCGTCATCCTTGGAGCACGCTGCGAATGAAGCGGCCATTGCCATTGAAAGGATGAGTGCTGTGATCCTCTTTTTCATAGAATACCTCCTGTTTCCTAATTGACTGATTTTTATTCCTGATCTCTCAGTGTGTTCCTCTCGCGCATCTCGCGGAAAAACTCTTTCATCATCACGGAACACTCTTCTTCCAGTATCCCGCCTTCAAATTCGACCTTGTGATTATGTCCGTGTTCGACGTTGAAGATATCGTTGCAGGAAACAACGGCGCCGCTCTTGGGCTCGTACGCTCCGAAAAATACTTTGCGGATCCTCGCCTGGACTATGGCGCCGGAACACATCGTACATGGCTCGAGCGTCACGAACATATCACAGTCATTCAGACGCCAGTCGCCGATCTTACGGCAGGCTTTGTCGATCGCTACGACTTCGGCATGCATAAGACAGTTGGACTTTGTCAGCTTCAGATTGTGAGCGCGCACCAGGACTTTGTTATCACGGACTATAACACAGCCTATCGGACATTCCTTGAGTTCGTAGGCTTTGCGCGCTTCCTTGAGCGCTTCTCTCATAAAACGCCCGGCGTAATCATCCTTCATACTGATGGCAGTTCTCCTTTGGTGTGCTGAAGCTTTTCAATCGTATGATAACACATTGAGCCGATCAGCGTAGAGATAAGCTCTTCTGAACAGTGCCGATGCTCGAAAAACATTATTATTAATATAAATAGCAGTTGACATCCCTTGCGCCATAAAGTATATTGTAATTTGCCTTTTAATGCGGAACTATGCCCGTAAGGGTAAATTGACCGTATTAGCATCGCCTTTTTGTCGCGACGCCCGACTGCTTAAGATCGGGGTGCGGATTGAAGTTTTAAGGTATGGCGATCGATGCGTCAACAGGGCATTAGACGGCATAGATCATTATAAAGGACGGTCTTTAATGGCGACTTTACAAGGTGTATGTAAGAACTGCGGTTCTCTTATCATGTTTGACGACAGAGATGAGAATTGCGAATGCGTTTTCTGTAATTGTGTCTTTCCTTCGGCAGAAGCGATAGAGATCATGAACAATCCCGACGGCTATACGTTCCCTAATGAGAAGTATGAGCCTTCGACGGACGTCAAGCGTCATACGACGACAAGGGTTTTCTCTGATGATAACATCAAGAATGCGATCAAGAGGGATGAACTGGCAGCAGCATCCGGTAAAGATGCCGCTTTGAAGAAGAGTGAGTTCGAAGTATCTCCGAATGATGTTAAGGCTCCTGCCAAGACGGTAAGTCTGATAGTCGGCATAACAGCTGTAGTCGTTCTGCTGATATTGATCATCTCGATTCCGCTCTATAACAGCCGTAAGGATGTCAAGCTCGATATCGAGGATAATATCGATCAGGTCTATCCCGGCATCCGCGATGAGCAGTTTACGGTATGGGGACAGACAGGACAGCATGCCAAGCTCCTGATCTATGAGGATATCAGTGAAGATGAAGCACTTGAGATCTTTGACAGATACTGTGAGGTCAGAGGCGAGGCAAGAGATAAGTCTGCATCAACAAAGGATGTCAAAGTCGTTATCTACAGCAACGGTTGTATCTGGACGGTAACTGAAGACGGTGCAGAAGCAGAGGAAGACAACACCGAGATCAAGGTGGAAACGGAAGAGGGAGACTGACGATAACAAGTCAGAAGAGAGTTACAAAGAAAGCAGGTAATTATGGCAGGTTATAATGACGCGCTGACACAACTGAAAGCTATTGCCGACAAGAACAACAATGTCATTGATGAGAATGATTTCGAATCGATCGCAGAGGAGTGTGGTCTCGGTCCGGAAGATATGGAGAAACTTAATTCCGAACTGAGCAAGAGCGGCATGAAGATAGAAGCTTCGGAGATCGAAGATGATGTCGATAAGGATATTGCTCTTACGTCCTCTGAAGAGGTAGCAGTAGATGACTCAGTCAGGATGTATCTCAAGGAGATCGGTAAGATCCCGCTTCTCAAGGCAGAAGACGAGAAGGAGCTTGCCAGAAGAATGCAGGATGGCGATATGGATGCCAAGGATATCCTCGTAGAGTCCAACCTCCGACTGGTCGTATCTATCGCCAAGAAATATATGAACAGAGGTCTGTCGTTGCTCGACCTTATCCAGGAGGGTAATATCGGTCTTATCAAGGCAGTAGACAAGTTCGACTATTCCAAGGGATTCAAGTTCAGTACATATGCCACATGGTGGATCAGACAGGCTATTACAAGAGCTATTGCCGATCAGGCAAGAACGATCCGTATCCCCGTTCATATGGTCGAGACGATCAACAAGCTTACAAGAGTTCAGCGTCAGCTCGTTCAGGATCTCGGAAGAGAGCCTACGATCGATGAGCTGGCAGAGAAGATGGGGATGCCCTCTGACAAGATCAGAGATATCCAGAGGATCAGCCAGGATCCTGTCTCCATCGATAAGCCTGTAGGTGAAGAAGAGGACAGCCATCTGGTTGACTTTATCTCGAGTGATGAGTACATCTCGCCTGATGAAGAGGTCTCGAGAGACCTTCTGAAGGAGGACCTGATCAAGGTCCTGGATAAGCTCACTGACAGAGAGGCCAAGGTTATCCGCCTGAGATTCGGCCTTGATGATGATAAGCAGAGGACTCTCGAGGAAGTCGGTAAGAGCCTCGGAGTTACAAGAGAGCGTATCCGTCAGATCGAAGCCAAGGCGATCAGGAAGCTCGGCAGATCCAGTGATGCCAAGCGTCTTGAGGGCTATGCTGACTAATGTCAGTCGGAGAGCATAAATATTCCTATCTTAGGAATCTGAGAGAAAGGAACGCCTTGAGATTCTCCGGGCGTTCTTCCTTTGTCCGCGAGATTATGCTCGAGCGTGTTTTCCCTACGAAGATAATACTTCCGATGAAGCAGCATTTCGGAGATGAGTGCGTCCCGATCGTTACTGTCGGCGAGCACGTGCTCATAGGTCAGTGTATCGGGATCCCGCCCGAGGGCGCGTTCGCAGTTCCGATACATGCGGGCATATCCGGAACCGTTACTGACATCAAGACGATCAGGATGCCTAACGGTGTAGAGTGTAAAGCTGTTTGTATCGAAAGCGATCGCAAGAGGACGAGACATCCGTCCGTTGTATTGCCGAGAATGGAACTCAATATCAGTGCTTCAACGGTAATGGGGATCGTTCGCGATTCCGGCATTGTCGGTCTCGGCGGTGAAGGCATACCTACGATAGCAAAGATAGATCGTGCCCGTAAGGCCGGAGTCAGGGAACTGCTGGTCAACATCCTTCAGAGCGAGCCATACGCGGTCTGTGACCTGTTTATTGCGGGAGAGTATGCAGATTATGTCTTGATGGGCGCGGTTGCCGTGGCAGGAGCATGCGGGACTCATAACATAACGGTCCTGATATCCGCTGATAAGAAGGATGAGATAGAAGCATTGAGAGCCGCGTCAGAGAGAGTAACGGATGAGTATCCCGACTTCACCATCGGGTTCAAGTTCTTCAGAGACAGGTTCCCGCAGGGGTATTACAGGCTTGTTGCCAGAGCACTCTACGGAAAGGAACTTGCTGAGGATGACACTCTTGAGGATTCATGCGGAGCTGTCCTTTTCAACTGCTCTACATTGTATGCGTGCTGGGATGCCATCAGCGGCAATATGCCGTTGACAGGCCGTCTGATAACGATCTCCGACGGTGAGGGAGGCGGACATAATGTACTTGCGCCGATAGGCACTCCCGTATCAGAACTGCTCAATACCGTTAATGGTATCAGCGAGACGGAATCGCGTGTTGTATGGGGCGGATGTATGACGGGCCTTCTCGTTACGGATCCTGATAATACTCCGATCATTAAGACGACTACCGCCATAACGGTAGTTCGTAAACGTGAGATAGTAATGACCAAATGCATCCACTGCGGTAAATGTGCCGAGAATTGTCCGATGGACATTAATCCCGGGCTTATCGCCAAGCTCGTCAGCCGGGGAGCCTTTTCCAAGGCTGATGAGGAGAGAGCCGGCGCATGTATTGCTTGCGGTACCTGTTCTTATGTATGTCCGTCGGGATTGGATCTTACCGGAACGGTAGCCGGCTATGCCGTGTCAGCCCAGAAGAAGAAACAGACGACAGAGGGAATAGACAGAAGATCCATTAAGACAAACGGATCGATCCCGTCTACTGAGAAGATCGTTATCGGCAGCGTGTCGATGCTCGAATCGTACAGTGAAGACGAGTCCGCGGGAGATGAAGGCGACGAGGAGAAGATCTTCCTTCCGTTCGAAGGGGGCAAAGAAGTATGATACTTCGAAGTAATGCGCCCTATATACATACGGATCTGAATACTCCGTACATATATACCAATATGATGGCTGCAGTATTGCCCTGTGCACTTTACTCGGTATTCTGTTACGGGATCAGAGCTGCGGTTACCATGGCTGCGTGTGCTATGCTCTCGCTTGTTGCGGCAAGGATATGTGACAGGCTGAGGGGAGTAGCTGCGGTCGAATACTATGACATCAGTGCCATGGTAAGCGGTATCATTTATGCTTTGCTTCTCCCGCCCGGGACCCCTCTTATCATATCGATACTCGGAATCCTTATCGGTGAACTGGCTTTTAAGCAGCTGTTCGGAGGATTAGGCGGTAATCCCGTGAATATGGCAGCGGCTTCGGCTCTTTTTATCAATCTGCTTTTCGAGGATATCGAGAACGGATATATCGAGCCTTATAAGGATCGGCTGGGACTGGACGGACTGTTCACCCTGCACGTAAGCGGAGATCAGCCCGCTGTACTTGATGATCTTTACATTACCGAGATCCTGACGGGAAGCTATGCCGGCAGATTCGGCACGGGCTGCTGTCTGATGATACTGATCGGTATCGTTTATCTGGTCTCCAAGAGGATAGTTCGTATCGAGGCCCCTGTCGCGTATCTGGCGACGGTATTGATCGGGTATTGTATTCTTTATAAGGTCGATGTGCTCAAATCTGACGGGCAGAGAGAATTGCTCGTGTTTATGGTGACATCTGGTGTGCTCTTTGCGGCAGCCTTTATGATAACCGACTATATATGTGTTTCTCAGGGATTGTCCGGAGGGATCATCTCGGGATGCTTTGCGGGACTTATGACGGTGGTCCTCAGCCGTTTTACTTCGAATATAGTGTATCTGACGGTTCCGGTAATCATGACAAATTACCTGACTTACACACTTGAGTTTGTTATATCATCTGTAAGGAGCAGGAGGAAATTGCGCGTATGATGACCCGTCAGTTGCTTCGTAGGATGATGTTCGAGTTGATCGTTATCGCGATCATCAGCGTCGTCGTGCTCTCGATCGGAGAATGGATGGCGGGGAACAAGGCGGATGACAGACAGCAGAGCGAATATTCGGAGGAGTTCAAGAATGTTCTTCCGGCCGCTGATTATCAGGAGGTCCATCCCTCGGAGATGGAACTTTTCGCCGATATATCTCATGTGTATGTTGCTTATGACGAGGACGGAGTAGAGACCGGGTATATCATCGACGTCACGGTGACTGACAAGAACGGTAAGAAGCTTCATCTTCTCGAAGGTATCAAAGCTGACGGTGCTGTCGTGACAGGCATAAGACGGATCAATGACGAGACCGATCCGATCTCAATAACGGATGAGGAACTGGATGAGATCCTCAAGCAGGTTATGGGAAAAAGGATACCGATCGCCTTGAATTCACAGTACAGTTCTTTGACAGAGACAGATGATACCGTGATCAGACTCGGAGGACTGCGTGACGGTACGTACTATGCACAGCGTCAGTTCGCGGATCGTAAAGGCTATATAGATTATGTCGAGATAGATGTAATTGACGGGATCATCACCCGTGTTCAATGGGACGCATTCAATATCGATCCTACGACACCCAACAGACGTGAGGCTTCACTTACCGGAGCATATACCATATCGGGAGAGAACTGGGCGACACAGTCGTACAACCTCTGCCATGCACTTATCAATCTTCAGGATCCCGCAAGGCTGGCGATGAAGTCTGACGGAACTACAGAGATCGTTGAAGGCGTTACCGTCAACATTCGAAGCTTCGTCGAACTGGCTAATGAGTGTATCGACAGTTCCAGGGCAGGATACACCAAGACGGATTACTACGAAGGAATGGATCTGGCCTTTACCAGATTGTTCGGATCCGGCGCTGAAGAACTCGGACTCGTAAATGATGACGGCTTTGTTGTGTATTCTTTCGATGAATATCCCAACTACTTTAAGGTCTACGACAATAACGGCAATGAGATCGGTGAACTCAATATCAGGGAATACGTTGAGTACTATAGCGCTGAGGGATCCGATGATGAGAACGGAACCCCTATAGTTTTGGATGATCTGCCCGGATCAGACGAGACGGGGACGGATGAGACATATGAGACAGAAGAGCCTTCTGCGCCTGCTCAGTATTACGACGGCACTGAGGACGGTGTGGTCAACGGCAGGACTAACAGCGTCATTACTGACAGTATAGACGGGATCCCGATGGCAGAGATAATCACTTACATAGAGGGGATCGATAATAACGAGGCTGCATCGCTCGAAGTATTGTCAGCGCTTAATACGGGATATAAGTTCCTGAAGCAGTATCTGAACTGGCTCGCTTAAGGTCGTTATCATCATCGAAAGGAGGCAACAAGTGAAGAAGAACGCGGTCACAAAGAATGAAGAGAACATCAGTCTGTCGGCTCGTTCATCTGTATTTCTGGCAGGACTGATCGCCACAGGCGCAGCTCTGATAACACGAAGTGAAGATATCCTTACAATGTCACTCTGTGTCGTAGCTCAGCTGGCAATATGGGCAGGGTTAATGATCTTCTGGCAGAGGGCTTCAACGAAGCATCTTAACCTGTTCGTTAATGTACTTGTTGTCTTTATATGCTTATTTGCAGCCAAGATGCTTGATGCTGATGTCGATCCGGGTGAATATATCTATCTTATGCCACTGGCTGCAGGACTTACGGCTCTCGGTTCAGAAACGGGTGATGAAGAGACCGGATCCGGACGCATTGATCCCGTAAAAGAGTTGATCATTCCTGTTGCTTTATCGCTTGCGTCTCTCGCACCTGCCGCTGCAGTATGTGTTCCGGCAGATCGTAAGATAACATCAGTTGCTGTTATTGTGTCTGCTTTGACATTGATACTCATGGCAGCATTAGGATCTTATTCGACCGGAAGGAAAGTGTCCTTCTCATCCCCTGCGTTAGGAGATTACGCGGGAATGCCCTCGGCATCTATGGAGAACGTCCGCGGATTCCTTCTTGCAAGGCTTTTCTTTGCGATCGGGATTATCCCTGCTCTGGCAGCTGCATACGGCGGCCGTAAACTGTATGATATATATCTGGATGATAACGACAGAATGCTGCTTATCATTCCGCTCTTTGTACTCGCAGTGATGACATTAGTTGCTTTTGGAACGGAAAAGTTTTTGTCCCGGGATGGCGGCAGATACGGAAAGTATTGTATCTATGAAGCGATCGCTGCCGTAGCGATGATATCGTTGCCTTTTATCAAGAATGACAGACTCGGATCGCATGGAGTAAAGACAGCGCTATTACTTGTTTTCTATGTCTTGGCAGTGATAATGGCTGACATTATCGCTACCGGTTATCTGACGACATATAAGAGACGCAGTATCTTCTCGGAAAGGCCTGCTCCGGCTGACGGACTGCCGCTTATGTTGATAGTTGGCGGAATAGCGATCATGTGTGTAGAAGGAATAACTTTATTGTAGGAAAAAAGTATGCTATAATGCCGTGGTTGAATGTTTGCGTAGCTCAGCAGGATAGAGCGACCGCCTCCTAAGCGGTAGGCCAGCGGTTCGAATCCGCTCGCGAACACCAGTATTTTCAGGGGTTTCGAGGTTTTTCGAAGCCCCTGATTTTATTCAAATGGTGGGTGCAAGTGGGTGCAAACCCTTACTGCCCCCGCTAAGTGTTAAGAAGCATCAGAGAGTATGGCCTTAATCTCATCAAGTTTCCTTGAGTCGGCAAATGAGTAGTGCCTCTCGTTCGTCTGCATCGAGTGTCCCAACAGAAGACATCTGCCGTTAGCATCGATTCCTGCGGCTATTAATCTGGCGTTCACATGAACCCTAAATGCGTGGTTATGTTTGACAGAGATGTTCAAACGACCGCAGACCCGTCTCAAATAGTAGCCATAAGAGTCTTTCTGGATCGGATTCCCATTCGGGTGGTGAAACAGATATTCAGATTCTCCCGGCAGTGCCAATGCAAGATCTATAGCTTCTCTGCATCTAGGTGTGATCGGAAAATATCGACCACCTTTGGGGTTTTTACGTTCGTTTTTGGTGTAGCAGACCTCCGTAAACGAGGATTTGCTGTCAGGATCTTCCTTAGGATTCCTTATTTGTTGACGATGAATGTGGATGTGATCCTGACCAACGTCACTTTTATGGAGGGCGGCCAGCTCTCCGGCGCGCATTCCTGTCTCCATGGCGACTAGCATAACG
This sequence comes from uncultured Clostridia bacterium, assembly GCA_946611435.1. GTDB lineage: Bacteria > Bacillota > Clostridia > Saccharofermentanales > Saccharofermentanaceae > Saccharofermentans. The sequence continues at coordinate 5,160 of CAMODL010000009.1, read as the reverse complement.
ACAGAATGCGGGTTGCCAAGGTGCTCAAGACAATAATCTCTCAGTCTTTGAATGTCATCTTCCGAGAATGAGTGATCCTCGTTGCTTTTGGTGTTAACGTCACAAGCCTTTGAGTATTCTTCAAGGAGAATGTACCGTGCTGGATTATCGAGACAATATTTGTGTCGAATTCCAAATTCAAAGACTGATCGAATCAACTGAAGCATCTTCTTAAGAGCCTCTTTCTTGGGCCTTCTAAGAAGGTATTCTTTTATCAACCAATTTCTGATGTCGTCTTCAGTCAAGTGAGTTATGGGTTTGGACCTAAGATTTGAACTGAAGTATCCGTGATACCTCAGCAGATCGTTAATCGAATTTGGCGACAGAGCGCACTCTCTTTTATACTCGACTAATTCCTTGAAGACATCGTCATATGTCTTAGGCTTCTGATAAAATTCAAATAAGAAATCATAGAGCTCTTCTTTGGTTGACCGTTCCACCTTCTTTCGTTTTCCATTTACGTATATGTGGGTTCGATAGTGCCCATCCCTGTATTTGTTCGTTGAATTGAGCCTAGTGATAGCGTGGGTGTGTCTCGAATCCACATAATCCTGTTTGATCTTGCGTATCATAGTTGTATCTAACCACGATGCACTTTCAGGGGTGCAGATATATGATAGCATCATATTCTCGGCCGTTAAAGATGAACCTGACACAGACCCACGCTCCTTTCTTAGTTTCTTAGTTAAATGTTAATGGGTAACAGATATATACACCCGGAAAATTACGGTATCAGGGCAGGAGGCATCTTAATTCCATATCTATGATCATGGACCACTCCTCATCGAATCCGACCTGCTCCTTGAAGTATTCTCTGGCTTGATCGACCGCGGCATACGGATCATCGGCATATATCCTTGCAAAAAATACATAACCACTCTCATTCATGAGTACCATGTGAACTTCCTCAGCATCTCGATCCGCGAAATCAATATATGTGTTTCTGTAGTCATTAGATATACATATCTCGTAGTTCATGATTAATCCTCCCTTAAATGCGTAAGTGCAGTGATCTCAATCTCGATACCGGGGGTATCGGACCAGTACTTTTCGACGGTTTCTTTAACCACGAGGGCATCATCTTTCCAAAACCCCGTATCAGTCATACAGTCCTTGAGAAGTTTCTGAAGATTATCCGTGTCGGGCTTGGTTGACCGCCATTCGTTGTTTTTATGGGTCTTTCCCGGGCGGAAGCGCCAGATGGTCCGCAAACCGACAGGGCATTCGAAGGGCTCTTGGGGCCGCCGAATCAGCAGGTTAGCATAAAGAAGCTGCTTTGCACGCTTAACATCGTTCGGATAATAGAATATGGGTCTGCCGTTGACGATTCGAATCTTCTTCTGCTGGGCGGTCACGGTAGGTGGATCGATGTTAAGATTTATGTGAAGTTTATTCATATCTTAATGCCTTTCTTTTCGTTAGAATCGTTTTTTTGTTGTTGGGATACGGATGGTGGTTGAGGAAGTGTATAGGACACTTCCTCAACTAACCAGATCCATGCTAGGATAAAAAGAATTAACTATTCCTATGAACAGCACTGCTGCGCACATAGAATTCCCCTGAATCCTTGACCCATTCACGAGCCGTTCTTTCCGTGATGCACAACTCCTTTGCAACCTCCCGCAAGGGAGCAGAATCGCCGTTGGTGTGCCGACTGTATGCTCTCTCGAGAGCTTTGTTGTGCTCATCGCGCATCATCTCTTTGGATTTGGCTCCGTCAAAGATCCTCGCACAGTCCAAATCGCCGTCCGTATCAAGAATGTGGATGGGATATTTGAAAAAGCAGTTGATTGGATCGAAAGGAGGGAACTCACGGAGTACTCCCTCAATCCTCCACGCACTGCTAGCACCAAGCTTCTCGAGGACCTCGCGCTTGACTTCGAGCTCACTGAGATCGAGTACGGCGTCCGGATCGCGAGCAAAGACTCCGGAACCTGAAGAGCGGTCCATCGCTTTCTTGTTCCCTTGCGCGCCTTTGCTGTGATGGTGGGAATAGATCACGGAGCAGCCCGTCTCGGTAGCGATGCGATCAAACAGATTGCAAAAGCGCCCTATCTCGGTTGCACTATTTTCATCTCCGGTTGAAATCTTGTAGATGGGATCGATGACGATAGCGCTGAAGCCCTGATCCTTTGTTGCGGAGATGATCAAAGGTGCGAGTTCGTCGAGGGTTAAGGTACATCCGCGAAGGTTCCAGACGATGATGTTACTTAGACTTTTTGATGCGAGATTAAGCTCCTCATAAACATCAAAAAAGCGACGAACGATTGAATTCTTGTCGATCTCGAGATTGACGTACAGAACCTTACCCTTGGCACACTGATGCCCGAAGAAGAGGAGCGACTCAGCGATAGCAATGCAAAGATATATGAGAAGCCAGGTCTTACCTGCCTTTGACGGGCCTGCGATCAAGAGTTTGTGGCCTTTGCGCAATATGCCGTCAATTAAACAAGGAGACGGCTCGGGGATGTTCCCTTCATATTCTCCAAGAGCGAAGGGCTCAGGGAGATTAGTAGTATGCTCCTGAAAATACATAATTCCTCCTTTTGGGGATAGAGAGGGGGTACCGAAGATACCCCCTCTCGGGGTCAAAACTCGTCGAAGCTATTAGTATCCTCAACCTCAGAGAAGAGGAACTTCTTTACCACGTTGATCTCACGTTCGCGACCATCTCTACCTGTGAAACTCTTGGTGGAGATATAGGCCCTACCTCTGGCACCTACCAGATGGTCCCAGTCCATCACGACCTCATCGTTGCTCGCAGCTCTCCCGATAGAGCGATAGAAAGAAGAGATCCTGAACTCGCTTCCCTGAAGGAGCAAGAAATCAGTCTTGATGTTAGTGTTGCCGATTGCCAGGGTCACTACAGCCTTGTTGCATCTCGGCACCTTGGAGTTTCCTTCGAAGATGGTCTTCTCTACGTTCACGACGGTGAAGTCGTATTCTCCATCTTCGAGAAGAGAGAAGTTCTTATTGCTCGCGTTCGAGGCGAGCCTAATGGTATCGTTCCAACCGATGTTTGAATCTGTGTTCATTTAAATGTCCTCCTTTATAGTTTTTACGATCTGATTGAAGTGCTTGATCGCCCAGTTTTCAATGAAGTCATCAGAATACTCGCCTATAGCAGTAGTCTCAGGATAGTGCCCCTTGGACGCTACGAGGTGCTTCAACTGTTCTTCGCTGATATCAGCCTCAGCCATCATCTCCCGAAGCCTGTTGATAGAGGCATTCGTACTAGATGAAGCTTCAAAGATGTGGCGAATGCTGTCATATGACGCAGGAAGCTCTTCAGCGAGCCCAAAACGATTCTTTGCGTCCCAACAGGGATGGTGAGTCGTATACATGACACGGGTGCCGCCGGTGGCTTTCTTGCTGTTCGTCTTCGAATCAGTGATTACAGATGTCTTGTAATTTACGAAGAGAACCATGTCGGCGCATTCCTTCAGCAGAGGTGCTATCCTCTTGGCGAGCTTCAACTCCCAACGATCGTAGGCACCCATCTCATCGGGCTGTTCGAACTTTCGCATTACCGCGTGCGCGATGAACACGACGTTGATACCGTGCTCGATCAGCATATCGGCCTTGCTTAACAGCAGCTGGAAGTCCTCAGACTGATAGGTGTATCCTTTGCCATAGCCGAGATCTTCGATGCCTTTAACGTTGAGACGTCTGCAGGTGTATCGCGTACATAGATGCTCGGCCCAATCGGCAGTGTCGATGATAAGCGTCTTACACGTATGGTTCGTCACCGCATCGTCCATGAAGGCTAGAATGTCTTCAAAGGATCTGGGGGGTGGATACCTGGCTACATCGAGCTCTTTGGTTGAACCTTCGCAGTCGATGAAGACCGGCTGAGGGAACTGGCTGGCCATAGTGCTCTTGCCGATACCTTCGGGACCATAGATCACGACCTTCTTGGCGCATTCGATCTTACCTTTTATGATATTGATGCACATTGCCTTTTCCTCCTTTTGTGCTTGATTGATTTGATTGTACGAGGTGTCGAACTGCTATAGAATGATCGTTAGGGTTCAATGATTTTAGGCTTTTTTTGGGGGTTCAGTATTCGGAGAAACTACGATTTACCTTGAAGTTTAAGGGTCTGTTACCATTGAACTTAAAGTTCAATGCAATTCGTCTTCGACCGGAAAAATCATGTATAAATCCGATCCAATTTCAAGTAAATAATCTCGAATTGAGGGTATTGAGTCCTTGTAATGCGTCTGAAGTAGATGAAGAAAGATACAGTGATCCTCTCTGCTAGGCACGAGATTAATACCGGAGAGCGACATGATGTGGGAACTAATCAAGTACGGCAAATTCGCACCCAAGCACATCAAGACTATTGTTTCCACTTCTCCTTTACGTTTCCCTTGAACGATTAGACTGATCGTCCTCTCGCTGATTCCGATGCGTCTCGACAGTGAAGCCTGTGAGATGTGCCTCCAGTCAAGAACCATCTTCCAGGATTGGGTAAGATCATTCGTTAGCGAGCAGTAGATTCTTCCTTCAGATAGAATTTCATCTTTAGTCATTTTTGACTCCTTCTACGAGCCAATGGTTGCTAGTGCTTGCCTCGGATGATCTGCATTAGCAGATCATCGTCTCTTTGTTTTTTTTTTTTTTTGAAAATAAGTCGCGAAAGCGACTTTCGTGATCATCCGAGGCTATGGCTATACGCATAGGTACGGGATTACTCTGTTCATTCGGATGCTCCTTTCAGGGACTTAAATAGGCCCTTTCTCACATGGTTTTCTTTATTATGTTGGAAAAGATATTTGGATTGGACGAATGTGTGTTACACAAGAAAAGAGCCGACCCCCAGATGGTTTAATGCCTTTCTTGATTACACTAAGAGGCTGTCAGAACTTCAGATACAGGAAGAACAAGATCATTTCATCCGAGAAGCAAATAACGTTTGGAAACCCTCTTCGTGCCTTGTTGATTTGATCGGGGAGACTTAGTTTATCCCTGGATCCTGAGTTGACGGGACTTTTCCTTTGCAACATGGTAAAGTGTTAGTAGAGCGAGGAAAAGGAGTGATCCACATGAAGAACAACAGACTTATCGCAACAATTATCGCAACGATTTTCGTTTGCACACTTTTTGCAGGATGTAACA
>CAMODL010000008.1:0-106067 GCA_946611435.1 uncultured Clostridia bacterium | reverse complement strand
CCTTATCCTGAAGTTTTGCCTCGCTCTTCTCGATAGCACCGCGCCATACAAAGGAATACTTATTGGCATTGGCTTCTATCTTTGTTCCGTCGATAAACAGGTTCTCGAACTGTATCTCGTCGGCTTCAGCCAGCAGATTAACCAACTGAGTAAGCAGTCCCTCTACACAGCAAGTAAGGTGGTCCTTACGGAATCTTGCAATGGTGTTATGGTCTGGTGCCTTCTCTCCTCTGAGCAGATACATAAACGCCAGGTTTAGCTTACAGGCTTTTTCTATCTCTCGCGAAGAATAGATATGCTGCGAATATGCATATACCATTATCTTGAACAGAGTCTTCGGTGAAACTGCAGGATTTCGTCCTTCAGACGAGTAGGTCAGGTACAATTCTTTGTAATCTATCTCCTCTAAGACCTGATCTATGAGTCTTACCGAATCGTCTACGGGGATTAAGCATTCTGTGTTGATTGGAAGTGACAGTTGAATATAGCCCCCGTTTTTGCTATAGTCAGACTGTAAGTTTAGAATATGTTTCATCACAAATATTCTAACAATAAATGGGCCCCTCGGGACCCATTTTCTTTTGCAAATAGATAGGGGCTATCTCATTTTGTTTTGAGACAGCCCCTTATACTCAATTTAAATCGTCCAACAAAGTGGGTTCACTTCAGCACCGGGTCCGGGGTTCTGATATTGCTGATAAAAACTTCCTGTTTAGAGTCTTAGCCTCGCTCGGTCAGGTAGGTCGTTACTCTGTTGGTCATGGTGTCGATGACTGTGTCGAGTGTCTTCTGGCCGGAGAAATATGCCTGCATCTCTTCGCGGATGATGATAGCCACATACGCATCGGTGATCTGGGCGACCTTGCAGTTGTTGACAACTGACTTGAAGTAGTCGATAACGGATTCGTCGTAGATGGATGTGTCGAGGCCGTACTCACGTATCTCGGCGGTTGTGAAGTACTCGAGATAGTATTCGGCGTTCCTGTTGTGTTCGTCGAGTGCAGTCTGAGCGATCTCATCGAAGACGCTGATGTTGACCGGCAGGCCCCACATTTCTCTGGCTGCTGTCATCTGCATGTCTCTGGCGAGGAACAGATCTACGAACTGATAGCATCCGTCAAGATTGGAAGAAGAAGCGGATACGGCAACGGACAGCTGGATGTTGAACATCGGTCCGCGTGCATCTGATGAGGGATAACCGAGGAAGCGGACATCGTTCACCCTGTCACCGTAATTGTAGAAGAAATCATAGATTGAACCGATCGAGCCGGCCTTGGCATTAGGCTTCTCGACATCATCCGTCATATAAGGCTCAGATACGGCGTATTCTCCATAGATCTCGGGATCGTCTTCGGGAACATCGGTGACATAGTCCTTTACATACTGAGCCAGATCTCTGAAGGCGTCATTGTTGTAGTTTACGCCGTTGCCGCTTACGAACATATCAGATACTGAGGCGTAGCAGACCATGAAGTAGTCGAGCTGGGTCGTATAGCTTGACAGCAGGGGATCCTTGCCGTTACATACCTGATCGACGAAGCGTCTGTAATCGTCGAAAGTAAATCCGATCTGGTCGTCCTCTGTGAACTCGGAATATGTGGAGATGCCTTCCGGTGTGAATATCATCGGTACCTGATAAAGAGCACCGTTAACGGAAACAGCATCGAAGATGTTGGAGAAGTAGTTGTCCGGATCCGTGATCCTGCCGGACAGATCTACCAGGTAATCCGAGTTGTTCAGCTGCGGGAGAGAATATGCATTGAAGAGGATATCGGGACCGTCTCCGGCCATCAGGTCGACCGTGAGCTGATCGCCGAGAGATGCGGCCTGATTCAGATAATTGCTTGTCCAGTCGGTGTTGTCGGGAATGTTCTCCCAGTCCATGTTCGTCTCGATATTATATCTGTCATCGATCTGAATGAAGTACTCATCGTTAACTTCATTGAACTCGCAGATCGATTCGAAGATCGCGTAGTTATATCCGCTGAGCGAGGCCGCCTTGAGGATAGCTTTGCCCGCATTAGGGTTTTCTTCTGCCTCTGTGAGAGTGATGACATTGAAGGTACCTTGGCTGTTGGCTGTCATATTGGTCTGACCTGCCATGACAATACTGTTATCTGTCACTGTTATAAGACGGAGATTCCATATATCCATGGGGTTGATGTTGGAGTTCCTGAAGTCGATGACATCTTCTATCTTCTGTTCTTCCATATCGACCTTCTTGAGTATCGGATGATAGTAATCGCTGTTGTCAAGGAAATACATTCCCTGTCCTTCGATCGTCTGGAGACCCCAGGGATCACATTCAAACCATGCATACTCCTGAGAGACATCTTCCAAAGCCTTGGTCGACAGTGTGAGCTTGAAGTAGACCTGTTCTTCAGAATCGCAGCTGGGAATGATCAGGATACTGTCTTCATCAATGTCCAGATAAGTACTGATGTCCCAGACAGAATAGTCGGGCATGAGGGTGCGAAGATCAAGAGTTGTCTCATTTCCGTCTTTATCGGTGATGATCAGTACATAAGATGTTTTGTCTGAATTCTCGCTCCAAATATAGAAACGGGCTATGGTATAGTCACCTATCTCCCAGGATCCCTCATAGCTGCCGTCGGGAACCTTTTTGTTCATTTCTTCCCAGTCAAATGATTCATCCTGATAACCCACCTCGACCGGTTCGGAGAATTCTTCCGTATCGATATCGAAAGTGACCTGGTACATCGTATCCTCATACATACCGTCAGATGTAGGATTATATACATATACATCCAGTGTTATGGCATTATCTTTGAGCTTGCCTTCCTGGACATAATAACTGCCGTCGATATCCGTAAGTGAGTCGTCTATCGAGACCGATCTCTCATAACCGTTCTCGATCGAATAAATATCGATGAATGTTTTCTCAAAGTCCTGACTGTTCTTATCGTCATCGATCTCCTCTGAGTTCATATTCTTGTAGAGGTTAGTCAATACATAGATCTTTTCTGCATCGGCACCGATGCAGTTCGACCACATATCATCGTAAACAAAATCGATATCATCGTAGTATTCCCGTGCGGAAGACTTCGTGATGTTGAACCACTGATCGTCACTCGAGACTTTGCTGCTGTCGCTCTTGCTGCATCCCGGGAACACCGTCATTCCCATTGCCATAGCCGTAACCAGTATGGCCGCCGTAGTTTTTTTCATTCGCATTGTGATACCTCCCTTATTGCTTGTTTTTTGTGTGTTTACGTAATGTAACTGTCGTCTGAAATATCTATCATCCCGGGTACGGGGCCTCCCGCTTCCGTTGCTGCTTCTGCAGTCTCGGCGGCTATCTTTCTCATCTCGCCGAGAGCCTCAATGAAACGTCTTCTTATGACCGTATCGGGATCGCTTCCCAACACCGACATGCGTTCGGGGAAGACGATGCCGCCTGCCATGGTCGGGTGTCCGCCGCCGTCACCGATATCTTTGAGCGCCAAATGTACCCAGTCGCCCGCCTTGAAGTCGGACAGCTCGGATCTAACGGAGAACTTAAGGCCGCCGCCGCGCTCCGCATATATGACGGAGAGGACTACGCTGTTGAGCGACAGAATGAAGTTTGACACCATGGCGATAAGCCTGTCCGGGCAGTCGAAGGGAATATGAACGAATCCGACGCCGTCCTTGACATAAACATTCTGGATCGCCGCACCGTAAGCTCTGAGGTCACGGATCTCGAGCTCGTTGCTGTCAAAGCGGATCATGAGCGCGTGATCAGCAATGATATTAAGATCAGCGAACGCTCTTATGTCGGAATCCGTCACTCCGCGCGTAAAGTTCTGGGTGTCGACCTTGATGGCATAAAGAAGCGCCGTGGCGACGTTCCCGGGGATCTCTACGGAGTTTGCCTTGAAGTAGTCGTATATGATCGTGGCACACGCTCCGACCGTTCTGTGATCGACGATGTCATACTTGTATTCGGTTACCCACGGATGATGGTCGATACACGCGATCTCGTGTCCTGTCAGATCCGTGAAGTTGGCATTGAACTTCTGTCCGTCGATATTGATGACGAGGTCTTCCTCGGAACCGTTATAGCCGTCGGCATTGAATGTCTCGATGCCGAGCTCGTCGGTCATGAGCTTGAGAGTTACCTTGTCGAAGTTGCCGAAGTAAACGATATCGGCCTTGATCCCGCGGGTGCCGAGAAGATACTGAAGGCCGTATGCCGATGCGATCGCATCAGGGTCCGGGAAATTATGTGTCTGGATAACAACTTTCTGATCGCCTATCAGGGCAACCAGTTCGTCAAACTTCGTCATCTTGTCTGTCCTCCTTGTGCGACATAGAGGCGAGAAGATCGCTTATGCTGCGGTAGCCGCCCGTTCTCCAGCTGCGGCAAAGTGTCTCCGCTTCTTCGGCTGAGGCGCACTCGACAGTAACGGTGATCTTCCCGGAGATGCCCGATCCTGCGGATGTGTCGGTCAGGACGGCGGTCGAGCCGTCGGTGACTATAGCACGGATCGAATTAAGGGATCTGACCTGGGCGGCAAGTTCGTCTGCCGCGCGGTTCAGATAGGAGCGCACCTGAGGGTTAAGGGAGGGGATGACATCTTCGAGGATAGCCGATCCGCCCTTTGTTATCGTCAGAGTCTCATTGATGCCGACCACCTCGTCCGTTCCGGTGTCGGATTCGGTCTTGTCCATGAGGTTGCCGGAGATCAGCTCGTTATAAGCTTGTGAGAAAGAGAAAAAGTCCATATAGAGGGACTGCATGCAACGATCCATGAGCATCTGATAGCTCACGCCCGGGGCGCGACTGACGAGGAAAAGTATGTGTATCTTGCTCCCTGCCGGTGTGATATCGTTGATCATTTGACGGTAGAAACCTCCATCGCGTGCTTTTTCGATTAAATTATATACGAAAAACACCAACTATATATAAAAATTAAAGGACAAAACCCCCTTAGGGGTGTATACTCTTATTCGTCTATGAAAATAATATGACAAGGAGATATCATAATGATTACACTTGATTATTCTAATGTCCTTCCGTTTATCGGCGGCGAAGAGGCCGTAGAGAGAATGGAACCCCAGGTAAAGGCAGCACACGATATGCTCCACAAGAAGAACGGCCCCGGAAATGACTTCCTCGGCTGGCTCGATCTGCCTACAGCCTATGATAAGGAAGAGTTCGCCAGGATCCGTAAGGCTGCTCAGAAGATCAGAAGAGATTCCGATGTTCTCGTAGTTATCGGTATCGGCGGTTCATACCTCGGTGCGAGAGCAGTCATCGAGATGCTGAATCACTCTTTCGCCAATGCGCTCACAAAGAAGCAGCGTAAGGCACCTCTGATCCTGTTCTGCGGTAATTCCATCAGCGCCACATATCTGGCAGACCTCATGGAAGTTATCGAGGGCAAGAACATCTCCCTGAACATCATCTCCAAGTCCGGTACGACAACGGAGCCTGCTATCGCTTTCAGGATCCTGCGTGCTTACATGGAGAATAAGTATGGTAAGGAAGAGGCCAAGAATCGTATCTATGCCACAACAGATAAGGCAAGAGGAGCTCTTAAGGGTCTGGCTGATGAGGAAGGTTATGAGACTTTCGTTGTTCCGGACGATGTAGGAGGAAGATTCTCCGTTCTTACAGCTGTAGGTCTCCTGCCCATCGCTGTTGCAGGCGTTGACATCAAGGAACTCATGAGAGGCGCACGTGATGCCCAGAAGGCATACAAGAAGATGCCTCTCTCCGAGAACCCCTGCTATCAGTATGCAGCAGTCCGTAACTGCCTCTTGAGATCCGGTTACTCCACTGAGATCATGGTAAACTACGAGCCTTCTTTCCACTACATGACAGAGTGGTGGAAGCAGCTCTACGGTGAGTCCGAGGGTAAGGACCTCCGCGGTATCTTCCCCGCAGGCGTTGATAACACGACAGATCTGCACTCCATGGGTCAGTTCATCCAGGACGGCGCCAGGATCATGTTCGAGACTGTAGTTGCCATCGATCAGCCCCGCAAGTCCTTTGAGATCCCGAACGATCCCGCTAATCTTGACGGTCTGAACTTCCTCTCCGGAATGGATATGAACGAAGTAAACAAGAAGGCAATGCAGGGAACAGTCCTCGCTCACGTTGACGGTAAGGTTCCGAACATGGAGATCCACATGGCTGAGCAGACAGCTTATGATCTCGGCGAGCTCATCTACTTCTTCGAGAAGGCCTGCGGCATCTCCGGTTACCTCCTCGCAGTTAACCCCTTCAACCAGCCCGGTGTTGAGGCTTACAAGAAGAACATGTTCGCTCTCCTGGGCAAGCCCGGCTACGAAGATCAGAAGGCTGCTCTCGAGGCAAGACTCAGCAAGTAATCCTGTCTGACAAGATAAACTGATCCGGACCGTCCCTTTTATTTGGGACGGTCCGTTTTATGTGTTACAATTCATAAAGACTTGATAGAGTGTGAATGCTGTTTGTTGGGGGCGCTCGATTTGAATCTGCTTGAGTTGCTTTACAGATTATTGATCTATCCGCCTGAACTTTTGTGTCAGGTTATTTTCGCCATATCAGAACGCATCTTCGACAATACGATAATCTCGATCATCGTGCTCAGTATAGTCGTAAATATCTTCTGCTTCCCGCTATACCGGCGTGCGGACTCGATCCAGGAGGAAGCATCCCGCGAGCTCGAAGCGATAAGGCCCTGGTCCGACCACATCAAGAAGACCTTCAGGGGCGACGAGCGCTTCATGATGCTCCAGACATATTACCGTCAGTCAGGTTACAGTCCCACACATTCTCTGAAGATGTCTGCATCGCTCCTGCTTCAGATCCCGATCTTCATTGCCGCTTATCATTTCCTGTCGCATCTGTCATATGTGGACGGTGTGAGCCTGGGGCCGATATCCGATATCGGAAAGCCTGACGGACTCATCCGCCTCGGGGGAGTCACTATCAACTTCCTTCCGATCCTTATGACGGTCATCAATATCACGGCAGGTATGATCTACAGTCACGGACACAGCGTAAGGGAAAGAGTGCAGGTGTTCGCTCTGGCAGCGATCTTTCTGGTGCTGCTCTACGATTCCAAAGCGGCGCTCGTGTTCTACTGGACTCTCAACAACTTTTTCTCGCTGTGTAAGAACGTACTTATCAGGCTCGGTGTCATCAAGATGGAAGATGTCGAGCTCGTATCCGATAAGTCTGAAGCGGCCCTCAAGGGCGATAAGAGATCCGATCATATCTTTATTCTCGGCGCGTTATTCCTGACATTCTTTATCGGTGTAATGATCCCGTCTCAGGTGGTATCGTCATCGCCTCAGGACTTCATCTCCGTGATCAGGTATCGCGATCCCATGGACTATGTTATCTGGGCCGGAGTGCTGGGAGCGGGCGTCTTCATTATCTGGACGGGCATTTACTATCTTCTCGCCTCCCACAAGTGGCGTAAGGTCATATCCGCCGGCATCTGGGTGATCTCTGCGGTCTCCGTGCTGAATTACCTGACGCTCGACAACGAGTCCGGTGCGATCTCTTCCGAGATGACTTTCGACAGATATGTTGCCCCCGGATCGGAAGCGATGATCGTAAATCTCCTGAATATCATCATTGTCATGGCGGTGTGCCTGTTTGTCTGGAAATATAAGCGCAATACCGTTCCGTACATTATGGGGCTCCTCGCGCTTGCGGCGATCGTGATGTCGTTTATGAATATAAGGGATATCAGGAAAGTAACGGACGAAGCCTATTATCTCGGTGACCGTTATTCCGTGCCTGCCGAGATCTCCTTCAGCACCCGCGGTAAAAACGTCATCGTTATAATGCTCGACCGGGCCGACGGCAATCTGCTCCCGTATATCATGAATGCCAATCCGGAGCTCGAAGCTCAGTTCGGAGGCTTCGTCTACTATCCCAACGCAATATCGTTCGGTCCTTCTACATATTACGGCGCCCCGTCGCTCTTCGGAGGGTATGACTATGTGCCGCTGGCGATGAATGCCAGAAGCGATGAGCATATGACCGACAAAGTCGACGAGTCGCTCAAAGTAATGCCTGCTTATTTTGCCGATCTGGGTTACGATGTCGTAGTCTGTGATCCGCCTTATGCGGGCGGTAACAATATCCCCGACCTGTCGATCTATGACGATATCGGCGACATCAATGTCTACTATATGAACGGTGCATTCAGCCGCGATGATGAAGGCTTCAACGATAACATGAACGACATGATGATGAGGCGCGAACGCAACATGTTCTGCTATGGCCTTACCAAGTGTGCGCCGTCTTTTCTGCAGAGCTTCATCTACGACGAAGGTGATTACAACTGCGTGGAGTATACTGCGGTCGGCAGCCTCCAGAGCAACCAGCTTACCAAGTTCCGTAATTCATACCTTGTCCTTCAGAACCTGGATCTCATGACCGGTGTCGTTGACGATGACAGTGATCACTTCCTGATGCTGACCAACAATTCGACGCACGACATCGCGCTCCTTAATAGCGACATATATGAGGGCGGCATCACTGCCGGCGATTCGATCTTGAATCTCGACGATCCTACGCTCCGAGCGGTCTATCAGATTAACGAAGCGTCGCTCAAGGCGCTCGGCGGCTGGTTCGACTATCTGAGACAGGAAGGCGTCTATGACAACTGCAGGATCATAATCACATCCGATCACGGCTACGGTGACATCGATATGTTCGGCCTGCAGCACGCCGAGGGAGATCTTGATACCGAATTCTACAACTGCATAATGCTGATGAAAGACTTCGATTCCGAAGGCTTCACGATCGACACAGCGGATATCACCAATGCCGACACGCCTTATCTCGCGACTATCGGGATCGGAGACGGCATCAACCCCTATACTTTGTCTCCGTTCAGCAGCGTTCCGGATTCCGCCGTTACCGTGATCTTCTCCCGGGAGATCAATCCCATCTCCGCAGGCGAGAACACTTATTCCGGCTGTGAATATTATACCGTCAGCCACCCGTTCGCCGACATCAACGACTGGCACCTCGAGGAGTGAGCGGAACAGACCCCTCAGCCCGACCACAGACATCTGCCCGTTTTCTGTCCGATTATAGACACACTGCATGGTGTAAGCTGGAGACAGGTCGGAGACAGGTCGGAAATGGTGAAGTGGTATAATCAATTAACGGAGGGATCAGTTATGAATGAGATCAAGTGCCCTAATTGCAATAAGGTTTTTCAGGTAGATGAGTCAGGTTATGCGCAGATCGTTCAGCAGGTGCGTGACAGCGAGTTCACGAAGGAGTTGAAGAGACGCGAGAGCGAGATCGACGAGCGCCGCGAGAATGATATCAAGATCGCGACGATGGAGCAGCAGAAGTCTTTCGATGATGAACTTGCCGAGATCAGGCAGAAGATGCTCGAGAAGGACGCGATGATCGAGTCACTCAGGAGCAAGCTCGAAGTAGGAGAGACCGAGAAGAAGCTGGCCGTTAATGAGGCGGTGCAGAAGGTCGAGAATGAGCTGATCGCGAAGAAGGCCGAACTGTCGGAACTGAACGGTAAGCTGTCGAACAAGGATCTCGAGCTTGAACTCAAGGAGAAGAACCTGAGAGATCAGTATGAGAACCAGCTGAAGGCGAAGGATGAACAGATCGAGTACTATAAGGATCTGAAGGCAAAGCAGTCCACTAAGATGGTCGGCGAGAGCCTGGAGCAGCACTGCATGAATCAGTTCAATTCGATCAGGATGACGGCTTTCCCGAGGGCGTATTTCGAGAAGGATAATGATGCCAGGACCGGAAGCAAGGGCGACTTCATCTTCAGAGAGTCGTCTGAGGACGGAACCGAGTTCATATCGATCATGTTCGAGATGAAGAATGAGATGGAGACGACGGCGACCAAGCATAAGAACGAGGATTTCTTCAAGGAACTCGATAAGGACCGCCGCGAGAAGAAGTGTGAATATGCTGTTCTCGTATCACTCCTCGAGAGCGACAGCGATCTCTACAATAACGGCATCGTAGACGTGTCGTACAAATATGACAAGATGTATGTCATAAGACCGCAGTTCTTCATCCCGATGATCACTCTGCTGCGTAACGCGGCGCTGAATTCTCTGAAGTATCAGAGGGAACTGCAGATCGTCCGGAACCAGCAGCTCGATCTTATGAATTTTGAGAATAATATGCAGGAGTTCAAGGACGCTTTCGGGCGTAATTACCGTCTGGCTTCCGAGAAGTTCCAGACTGCGATCGCAGAGATCGACAAGACGATCTCACACCTCGAGAAGACCAAGCAGGCGCTCCTGTCGTCCGAGAATAATCTGCGTCTTGCCAATAACAAGGCAGAGGATCTGAGCATCAAGAAGCTCACCAGGAATGCGCCTACTGTCAAAGAGATGTTTGATGATATAAGCCGGAGTGAGGACTGACCGTATGGACAGGCAGGAAGCGGAAAGATTAGTTAATGAGATAAGAGATATTCCGTCTCCTACGGAAGAAGAGATCTTCCTTTATACTGACGCGCTGAACTACCTGATCGAGAAGACCGGGAAGCCGGAGTGGATGATGGAGCTCGGCGGGTATTACTACGAGGAGAAGAGATTCGACCTCGCGCTCAAGTACTATGAGATGGCTGCCGCGAAGAATGATACGAGTGCTTTCTGTTGCCTCGGTTATATCTGGTATTACGGAAGGACGGGACAGAAGGATTACAAGAAGGCTTTCGAGTGCTTTTCCAAGGCGATGAACCGAGGCGATACCGTTGCCGCCTATAAGGTGGCAGATATGTATAAGAACGGATATGCGGTCGAGAAGGACTATGAGCGCTATAAGATGATCATCGAGAGGCTCTATATCAGACTTAAGAGGGATAACTTCCGCAGAGGTCCTGTTAGTGATGTACTGACGAGGTATGCGAGGATCAGGGCGGATGAAGGCAAGATCGATGAAGCGGTCAGTACATACAAGACCGCGAAGGCATATCTGGCCGGAAGACTTGAGTGGAACGGATTTTTCGGAGACCGTAATGTCATGAAGTGGATGATCGGTGATATGTATAAGATCACCAAGCCCGATATGGACAATCTCGATCTTTATGATCTTTACTATCTGCTGACCAAGCCCTGGAAGGGATATATCGTAACTACTGACGAGAAGATCGCGATAGAGTCCGTGATCGAAGGTGAAGCCTGCGTTATCCGATATGGAGATAAGTGGTTCAGAGATACGGATGACTTCTTTGCGAGGGCAGAGATATACGGCGAGAGGATCACGGCTCATTATTACGATATCTCCGTATATGAAGATGCGGATAGGTAAGACCGGAGGTAGATTATGAGCGGCGATCTGACAACAGGTTCCGGCAGGATAGATAAGGAGAGACTTAACTACTATAAGAGCATGATAGTTACGAGAGATGACCTCGTGAAGCAGGCTCAATCCGCACGCGTGGATTACTTCAAAGAATTCGGAGAACTGAATTCAACCATCCTTGCCGCCAAGATCGAATGCATATCGAAGAAGAAGGCGATCGCTTATTGCCAGACTATCGTTAATTCCGGCGGTACGGATGTGGACGGAAGTTCATTACAGTCATACCTTGACCGCTGTATGAACGATTATCATGAGAGTCTTAGGAAACTTAAGAAGGAGAGCAGGCTGAGCCGGGAGGCAGAGACCATACCGGGACAGACCATGCACAGGGTGCGTAAGCTCTACAGGGAGCTTGCAAGGCTGATCCATCCGGATATCAATCCGGATCCTTTCTTTATTCCTTACTGGCATATGTTGAAGTCGGCCTACGACATGTGTGACGCTGAGAGGCTTCAGGAGCTGTCGATATTGATAAGGGATGCCATCAATGATCATGAGAGTAATACTGATTATGTGCCGGAAGATCTGACGGCGGAAGAATTGGAGAAGCGCATCGCGTCGATCGAGGAAGAGATAGAGGATATAATCCATAACGAACCTTATACCTATAGTATCCTGCTCGACTCAGAAGATTCGGTCAAAGAACACAGGGCAGAGCTTAATAAGACCCTTGAAGAGTACAGGGATTACGGCAAGGAGCTCGATAAGGTATTGATGACCTTTAAGATCATCGGAGGAGACAGATTAAAATGGATAAGGATCTGATGTTAAGCGGAGAGGATCAGCTGGCGTTCAGTCACGAGCAGCTCATCAAGCCTTTGGTCAGCGAGATACACCTTTTTAATACATATGTCGCGAATACATCTTTGAATCATGACAGAGAGGCGGTCGATAAACTGGCGCCCGGAGTTGAACTTACGCTCAGACGTGAAGTCAATAAGTTCGAGGAGAACGCTATAGCTGTCGTGGATAGCAACGGGGTCAAGCTCGGGTATATACCGGAGAAGGATACCGTGATCTTCGCGCGGCTCATGGATGCCGGGAAATTGCTCGTAGCCAAGGTCACCAAGGTGGAGAAGAGAGGCCGCGGCAAATACAGTGCGGGAGATTCCGGAGCCGAGTACAGTTATTGTCTTATAAGCGTCGGGATCTATCTGAAGGATTACTGATAATCGTCAATTTACACCAAAGAATAATAAGTAATTCCTACCATTTGGGTATACTATGTATTTCATTTCCTACCAATCTGGTATACAATGAGTAAGTTGTCAGGGGAAGACATTGTCTATAGCCCCTGCAGCGAACTCAATAATTTATCTTTTTGTATATAGATCGAGGTAGTACGATGAGTAATGCATTATTAAGTGTAAAGGGACTTCATGTCTCTGCCGGTGAGAAAAAGATCCTTAACGGTGTGGATCTTGAGATAAGGCCCGGAGAACTTCACGTCATACTTGGTCAGAACGGTGCCGGTAAGTCGACACTCGTGTCTGCCGTCATGGGCGATCCGAGTTATGAGGTGGATAAAGGTAACATTTATCTTGACGGTGAGGATATTACCGGGGAGAAGCCTGATGTGAGGGCAAGGAAGGGTATCTTCATGTCATTCCAGAATCCGGAGGAGATCCCGGGTGTTACGGTCGAGAATTTCCTGAGGACAGCCAAGGCGTCGATAACGGGAGTTAAGGATCGTGTAATCCCTTTTCGCAAAGAATTATTCTCGAAGATGGACGCCCTCGGCATGGATCATTCATATGCCGAGCGTTATCTGAATGTCGGTTTCTCGGGCGGTGAGAAAAAGAAGACCGAGATCCTTCAGCTCCTGGTCCTGAATCCGAGACTTGCGATCCTGGATGAGACTGATTCGGGTCTTGACGTGGATGCCGTTAAGGCGGTCACACAGGGGATCGCGGCATACAGAAACAGTGAGAATGCGATAATCGTGATCACTCACAATGCGAGGATCCTGGAAGGACTCGATATTACCGCATCGCATGTTATCAGCGACGGCAGGATCGTAAGAAGCGGCGGTGCCGAGCTGGTTGATGAAGTTATCACCAACGGATTTGCGAATCTGATCGGAGGTGCCGATAATGCCTGACTTCGAGAAGAAGACACAGGTGGATGAGATCGACAGAAGTCTCTATGATTTCAAGGACAAAGTCGATGCGGCGCTTATCTTCGATTCGGGTCTGTCAAGGAAGATCGTCGAGGAACTCTCGGCAGAGAAGCATGACCCGGAGTGGATGAGGCAGTTCCGCCTGAAGTCGCTGGAATACTATAACCAATTGAAGGTGCCTGATTGGGGTCCGCCGATCGACGGGCTCGATATGGATAATATCGTTACTTACGTGCGTCCGAAGGGTGAGATGCAGGCCAAGTGGGAAGAGGTACCGGAGGATATCAAGAATACTTTCGAGAGGCTCGGCATCCCGCAGGCTGAACGCGCTTCACTGGCGGGTGTCGGTGCTCAGTATGATTCTGAGGTCGTCTACCATAATGTCAGGGAAGAGGTGGCCGCTCAGGGTGTCATCTATACGGATATAGAGAGCGCGCTTAAGGGCGAGAAGGCCGACCTGGTCGAGAAATACTTCATGAAGGCCGTGCCTCCGACCGATCACAAGTTCGCTGCGCTCCACGGTGCCGTCTGGTCCGGCGGCTCGTTCGTTTATGTTCCCGAGGGAGTCTCGGTCGAGATCCCGCTTCAGTCTTACTTCAGATTGA
Source organism: uncultured Clostridia bacterium (assembly GCA_946611435.1). Classification (GTDB taxonomy): domain Bacteria; phylum Bacillota; class Clostridia; order Saccharofermentanales; family Saccharofermentanaceae; genus Saccharofermentans. Next base: position 92,029 of record CAMODL010000008.1, on the reverse strand, counting down.
ATGCACCGGGTGCCGGTCAGTTCGAGCACACGCTTATCATTGTCGAGAAGGGCGCTTATCTGCATTTTATCGAGGGATGCTCCGCGCCTAAATACAACATCGCGAATCTGCACGCCGGCTGTGTCGAGATATTTGTCGGCGAAGGCGCCAGAGTCAGATATTCGACGATCGAGAACTGGTCCAAGAATATGTATAACCTGAACACCAAGCGTGCTATCGTCGAGAAGGGCGGAACGATCGAGTGGGTATCCGGATCGTTTGGTTCGCATACTTCTTATCTGTATCCCATGAGCGTGCTCAAGGGCGATGATTCGAGAATGGAATATACGGGTATTACTTTCGCCGGAAACGGTCAGGATCTGGATACCGGTGCCAAGGTCGTCCATATCGGCAAGAATACGAGTTCGCACATATCCACCAAGTCGATATCCAGAGACGGCGGCATATCCAACTTCCGAAGCGAAGTGTCGATCCGTAAGGACGCTGTCGACAGTAAGTCGTCGGTATCGTGCGAATCGCTGATGTTAGATGACAGATCGCGTTCGGATACCATTCCTGTATCTGACATCGAGAACAGCCGCGTCGATATCGGTCACGAGGCGAGGATAGGAAGGATATCGGAGGAAGCGGTCTTCTATCTGATGAGCCGAGGCCTGTCCGAGGACGATGCCAAGGCCCTGATAGTCGGCGGATTTGCCGAGCCGATCGCCAAGGAACTTCCTGTCGAATATGCGGTCGAGATGAATAACCTGATAACACTTGAGATGAAAGGCAGCATTGGCTGAGGAGGGAATTATGGACAAGAGGATAAACCCGATCCAGATGCTTACCTGGAATCATCTGAAGGTTAACGAAGCAGGAGAGAAGTTCGAGTTGGCGGAAGTCCCCGTAGGCGGCTTCACGGAACCCGATACGAAGGTCACGGCTGATAAGGCCGGGATCCTTCTCGAAAAGGAATTACAAAACGACACCGTCAGTGCTGTAGGAGAATACTACGACAGATATGTGACGGAGAATCACAATCTGGCATATGTTGTGACAGCCGACGGCGATACGGGAACAGTAAGAGAAGATACGACTCTGACTGCCGATCAGCCGGCCGCAGTGATCCTTACGGGGATCGATGCGAAGCAGGGAAGCAGCATAACACTCATCCAGGTGCTGAGAAGTGATGAGGAGGTCGAAGGCATGTCGGCTTCGCTCACGAAGATACGTGCAGGCAAGGATTCTCGAGTACAGCTCATACAAGTCTGTCTCGCAGGTGACAGGACGAGAAGATGGAGCGCTGTTTCCGTAACGGAAGAAGAGGGCGCCAAGGTCGATGTAATAAGAGTGGAATTGGGCGGCGTGACATCAGCGGCCGGTTCAAGGAGCAGACTCGTGGGAGAAGGGTCTGACTATACGATCAAGACAGTCTACTTTGTCGATGACGGACGTTATGCCGATCTTAACGATACGGCGGAGTTCTACGGCAAAGAAACGCATGCCGACATTCAGGCTGCGGGTGTTCTGTCGGGGACGGCTCACAAAGTCCTGAGAGAGACTGTCGACTTCAAGCGCGGTGCTGTCCATGCAGTCGGGCATGAAGGCGAAGACGTCGTTATGTTCGGAGAAGGTTCCGTCAACAAGACGACGCCGCTCATCCTGTGCGGCGAAGAGTGGGTTGAAGGACAGCATGCGGCAGTGACGAGCAGGCTCGATCCGAAGATGCTCTATTACCTCGAGTCAAGAGGCTTATCTCCTGCGCAGGCAAAGCGCATAATGATCGATGCAAAGATTACACCCGTTACGGATCTGATACCTGATGAGGAACTCCGTTCTCAGATATCTGACAGGGTAGGAAGGAGACTGGATCTGATCGATGAGTTTACTGTCTGATTTTCCTATATTGGCAGCCGGTGAGAACGGCAAGCGCCTGGTATATCTCGATAACGCCGCGACGACACAGCATCCTCTTCAGGTGCTGGATCGGGTACGTGATTACTATCTTCACGATAATGCCAATCCACACAGAGGTGTCTATGATCTCGCTCGAAGAGCAACTGATATCCATGAGCATTCACGTGAGGTCGTGGCGGGATTCCTTAATGCCGCCCGGCCTGAGGAGATAGTGTTTACACAGAATACATCAGAGGCTATCAATCTGGTGGCATCAAGCTACGGCATGAAGTTCGTCGGCGAGGGCGATGAGATCGTTATCTCCGTGTCCGAGCATCACAGTAATCTCGTGCCGTGGCAGAGAGTCGCAGGTGCCAGACACGCCAAGCTCAAGTATCTGTACCCGAACGAAGACGGCAGATATACGGAAGAGACCATTAATGAGACGATCACTGAGAAGACAAAGGTGGTCGCGATCGCTCAGGTGTCGAATGTGCTGGGTCTCATCAATCCGATCGACATTGTCGTAAAAAGAGCTCACGAGGTCGGCGCTGTCGTCGTGCTTGACTGCGCCCAGAGCGTACCTCATATGAAGGTGGATGTAAGAGCGCTTGATGTTGATTTCGCCGCTTTCTCGGGACATAAGATCTATGCTCCGATGGGAACCGGAGCTCTCTACGGGAAGTACGAGCTCCTCGACAAGATGCCTCCGTTTATGAGCGGCGGTGACATGATCAATCAGGTCCACGAATATAAGACGACATTTGCCAAGCCGCCGCGTAAGTTCGAGGCAGGCACCCGTAATGTCGGAGGCGAGGCGGGACTTGCCGCCGCTATCGAATATGTTGAGAACATCGGCTGGGATAAGATCGAGCAGGAAGAGGATAAGCTCATTAAGATGGCTCTCGAGGGAATGAAGAAGTTTCACGAGGTCACGATCTACGGCGATGCGTCAGGTGTCGGAAGGAAGGGCGTCATCTCGTTTAATATCGGTGACGTTCATCCTCATGATGTCGCGAGCATAATGGACGATAACGGGGTAGCGATCCGCGCCGGACACCACTGCGCTCAGCCGCTTATGGACTACCTCAAGATCAATTCGTGCTGCCGCGTCAGCTTCGCGCTGTACAACACCGAAGAAGATGTTAAAATATTCCTCGAAAGTATAAACAAAGTCAGGAGTTGGATGGGCCTTGGATCTTAAATCTCTCTACACTCAGATAATCACGGAGAACAGCCGCGCGACACATAACCGTCACCCCGTTCCCGGAGCGACCAATTCGCTCGAGGGCATCAACCCCAGCTGCGGTGACGACATCACGCTCCAGTTTAAGGTCGAAGACGGCATCATATCCGATGCGGGATTCATAGGCACCGGATGTGCGATATCGCAGGCATCGGCCTCCCTCATGATCGATCTGATCAAAGGAAAGAGTATTGATGAGGCAAGGCATTATATCGAACTCTTTTTCGCCATGATAAAAGGCGAAGCCAAAGAGGAGGAAGTGCTCGACGAACTCGAAGACGCCGCAGCTCTTCAAGGCATATCTCATGTGCCTGCCAGAGTTAAGTGCGCTGTTCTGTCCTGGCATACTCTCGAAGAGGCCTTAGACGGCAAGACCGGTGTCAGCGACCACGAAGCATCCGAAGATGAGGACGGCGGTTCTTACGAAGAAGACGGCGACGGTCTGACACTCGGGTGAGATCATTATGATCGAACTTGTCCCGAATTATTACCATGAATTTAAATGCATTGCCGATAAGTGCCGGCATACATGCTGTGCCGGTTGGGAGATCGATATCGACCCGGAGACCTATGCACTCTATCAGCGCGAGAAGGGATCTCTCAGCCGGGAGATCATGTCCGATATCGTGCTCGAGTATGGTGTTCCGTCCTTTAAGCTTCAGGGCAAAGATGAGAGATGCCCTTTCCTGAATGATGATAACCTCTGCCGGCTGATCCTTGCCAAAGGTGATGAGTCGCTGCTCTGTAACATCTGCCGCGATCACCCGAGGTTCATTAACATGCACGGAAATGTCACCGAGACCGGACTTGGTCTTGCCTGCGAAGAAGCCGCACGGATCGTGTTAGGTGCGAAGGTGCCTTTCACCCTGATCAGGAATGATGACAGCGGCGAGGAACAGGAAGGCAGCGAGGAAGATGTTCTCTATAAGAACAGGGATAACGATATCAGGATCATGACTGACCGGAGCATACCGTTAACTACGCGTATAGAGCAGGTGTGCGGCAGATCGTCTCTTGATTCCGTTCAGAGGGCAAGATTATTCTTAAGTCTTGAGATATTGGATCCTTCCTGGCGAATCATGCTCGAGCAGCTGGAACAGTGTGAGGCGCATGATGTTTATATTCCGAACGAGACCTGTTACGAGAATCTGATCGTCTACTATATGTTCCGGTATCCGATGTTTACCGGAAGATATGCCCTCGAGAATGCGCTTCTGGCGCATGATCTGACAAGCAGTCTTGATGAGGCTTATACGCTTGAAGATATCGTCCGTCGACTCTCTGTGGAAGTTGAGTATTCCGATTTGAATCCCGATACCGTTGCAGAAGCGATCAATGCATACAGGACTTGTTGAACAGAACCGACGCTGCTATAATGTATATACATAAATATATACATTATCTGAGGAGGGCGCGGCTTTGAGTGAGGCAAGATTCTTTAACAACGGCGGGAGCCAGGCTGTAAGGCTTCCGAAGGATTGCAGGTTTGATCCCGATAAGAAGGCGATAATCAGGAAGATCGGCGATATGGTCCTTATTGTCCCCGAGGAGAAGATCGCTCCGCTTCTTATCGAAGCATATGGCGCTGCCGGAGAAGATTTCTTTCCTGAAGGAAGAGATGAGATGCTTTTGGACAATAGGGATGCACTATGAGATATATGCTTGATACCAACGTATGCATAGATTTTATGAAGGGGAGATCATCGAGCATCAGAGACAAGATCGCTTCATGTGCAGGCGAGATATGCATCTCTGCCATTACCCTGTCCGAATTGCTATATGGTGTCGAGAGAAGTCAGAACAGACTTTACAATCTGATAGTTCTGCAGAAGTTCCTTGCAGGGATCGAGATACTTGATTATAGCAATTCGTGTGCAGCTCAGTACGGAAGTATCCGGGCGAAGCTCGCGTCGTGCGGAGAGATGATCGGTCCGATGGATCTGCTGATCGCGTCACATGCTTTGTCGGAAGGACTCATTCTGATCACTCACAATACGAGAGAATTCAGCAGAGTTGAGGGACTCATAATAGAAGACTGGTATGAGTAGACAGCCTTACTCAATTGGATGATGGAAACGCCCGCTATAGTCTTCCCAAGGTGAGCTGTCGGCCCAGCGGATGACCGTGTCTACGGATACCGGACGGAAGTCATTGGCATCGACTCCTACGTCGAACTGCAGTCGTCCGAGATTCCTGTTCGTCTCATTATATATCGCGCGCTCGTGAATGTGCCCGTGGAGCTGAATAGTCCCCAGGTTCATATTATCCCAATAAAGGATCGGATAGTGCATAAGGATAAAGTGATGCTTGGCATACTTGACCTTATCGTAATCACTTTCTTTATCGAAGATCCCATCATCATAGACAGGATCGTGATTCCCCCTGACCAGTATCTTATGCCCGTTGATCTGCCTGATCAGCTTTCCGGCTTCATCAGCAGGGATCCTGAATGAAACATCGCCCAACAGATAGAGCGTATCACCTTCATTTACAACATCATTAATGTTGCGGATGATGGTCTCGTTCATCTCCTCTATGCTGTTAAACTGAGGGCGGTGCTTAAGTATATTCTCGTGCCCGAGATGCAGGTCGCTTGTAAAGTAGATCATAATAATATCCTCACCCCCTGATTATAAATAAAACAAAGTTTATAGTCGACCTGTTATGTTAGAATTGTAGCCGCTAAACGAATTGATAACTTTGCGATATAAAACGTATAATACATAATGATCGATAGTAATAATCGGGAATCCTTTTGACCGAAGAAGGTATATATGATCAGAAGTATCGCTTTGAACAACAGGGTAGTGATGTACGAACTGACACGTAAGAGAGTGAAGAACATCAACCTCAGGATAAGGAATGACGGCACGGTAGCGGTGTCGTGTAATTCCTATGTCTCTGTTGCCCGGATCGAGGCTTTTCTCAGGGATCGGGCATCGTTTATCCTGAATGCAATCGATAAGACTGAAGACAGGGCTAAGAATTCTTCAAGGCCCGTTATGTACGAGGATGGTGAGAAGGTGAGTGTCTTCGGAAACAAGTATACACTTCGTGTGCTTCCGGGGGCGCGACGCGATATCAGTGTTAAGGATAATGAGATAGTCATAACAGCGCCTCACCCTGACAGACCCGAAGAACTCGAACGTATCTACGAGGGATGGAGACGGATGGAGCTTAAGTCCAAAGTTATGGAAATGTGTGAAGAATTCTATCCGGTTTTCCGGAAGATGGGGGTCGGAAGGCCTGAGCAGATCAAGTTCAGGAAGATGACGTCGAGATGGGGAAGCTGCAGACCGACGCTTGGGACGCTGACTTTCAGTTATAATCTTTTCGAGACACCTGATGAAGCAATAGAGTATGTAGTCGTGCATGAGTTCGCTCATTTCATCGAAGCGAACCATTCCGCGAGATTCTATAAGATAGTCGGCGAGGTGCTGCCCGACTGGAAACGAAGGAGGAAACTGCTCAATGAGTACTGATGTCAAGATCGATCTGTGGGAGCGTAAACTGCTCGACCTGGGTCTTCGTAATAACCTTATCAGCCTGAAGTCCGGCAAGAAGATGATCCCGCTGTTCACACGTTCGACGGCGGAGCTCGAAGATGCTCTGAATGACGGCAAAGACTTCATTATCCGTTCGAGAAGTGAAGAGGAAGGTATCGAAGCCGGCGAATATGATTTTGAGGCGATGGCTGATATATCGGCGATCGAAGAACAGGTGAGCAATGCTTTCGCAAAGAAGATACTGATCAGTTCTCTGACACCGGCGGAACTCGAAGACAGACAGAAGGCGCTCTACAGAGCTGCTAAGTCGTCGCTTGAAGAGAATGGCGCGAATACGCTCTTCCTGGCACTGGGACTCCTTCGCTGGTATGAGAAGGATAAGCCGGAGACGCCCAGGTATGCACCGATTATCCTGATCCCGGTCGAGATGGTAAGGAAGTCGGCTGCCCAGGGGTATCTGATCAGGCTGCGCGATGATGATGTTCAGTTCAATGTCACCATCATGGAGAGGATCAAGCAGGACTTTGAAGTCAGGACAGATGCCCTCGATGTGCTCCCCGAGGATGAGCACGGCATCGATATAGCGAAGGTCTACGAGACCATGCGCGGAGTTATCGACGGCTTCAAAGGGTGGGAGATAATCGACACGGCACATCTCGGTATCTTCTCGTTCACACAGTTCGTAATGTGGAATGATCTGAAGAACCATCGTGAGGAACTCTCACAGAACAAGATAGTCGACAGTCTCCTGCAGGGACGTGTTACCTGGGAATGCAATGCGATGGTGCCCGAGGACAAGGTCGACGAGAACGGAGTATTCCTGCCGATGTCCGCCGACGCCTCACAGCTCTATGCGATAAGAGCGGCCAATCAGGGCGAAAGTTTTGTTCTCCACGGCCCTCCGGGAACCGGTAAATCACAGACGATCACTTCCATGATCGCGAACCTCCTGGCTGACGGAAAGTCAGTACTCTTTGCAGCGGAGAAGAAAGCGGCACTCGAAGTCGTTTATAACCGTCTGTCCAAGATAGGCATCGCTCCGTTCTGTTTGGAGCTTCATTCCAATAAAGCGCGTAAACGTGACGTGTTGGAGCAACTGAGGATCGTGTCCGAGATAGCGTCGTCAGGGTCTTCTGACGAATATAAGCGTAAGGCGGATGAGATAGCGGCCAGACGCAGGGAACTTGACGGTTACGGCGCCGAACTTCATGCCGTCAGAGATTCGGGCTTCTCCTTGTTCGAGCTCATCAATACCTATGAATCAAATACCGGAGCACCGGATATTCCTGCCTTCCCCGAAGGATTCAGAGCCGGCTTCGTCCCCGGACAGTCAGATAAGATAGAGTCGGAGATCGAACAGATGGTGTCCGCTGCCCGTGAGATCGGGTCACCTTCTACGGATTCTCTTAAGGCGATCACCGCAACAGAGTATTCGCAGCAGATGCGTAATGAGCTTCCCTCATGCGTATCCGAATATGAGGCCGCGCTGACGGGGCTGTCTGAAGCATATCGTGCCGTGGGTACCGTGATCGGGGGTGAGGGCGTGAGATCCGATAGCGATCCTTATGAGAAGGTCGATCACGATTACTACATCTCAGTGATAATGAATAAATGGTACGACTATCCGGTCGCCTGGGCGAATGCCGGAGACGTTCCCTTGTACCTCAACGGCATGCGCGATATGTGCGCGCATTTTGCGAATGCAGGTGAACTGCGCGGACGTATATCCGCGAACTGGAAAGACGGGTTCTTTGAACAGGATGCCAATCTGCTCCTGAACAAATACAAAGAGGCTGAGCTCAAGTGGGCGCTTGCCAAGACCATGGACATCAACCGCATCTACAAGCTCGTCAAGTCATCCGATAAGACAGGTAAGGGCAAGACGATCCTCAAGGAGTCGCTCGAGCTTCTTGTCGCATACAACACCGAGCTCGGCATGGCATCTTCTGCCGTGACGGTCTATCAGCCGGGACTCGGTTCGCTCTTTGCAGGTGAGGCGACAGACTGGGGACATATCTCGGCTATGGCAGACGCAGCTATCGCCGATGCGGTACAGCTTCGTAATCTGACGGGTTCTGATTCTCTTCTGGGAAGCATCGCAGCTCGCCCGGAGGCACGCTCACTCTACGAGAATATGATCGCTTCACACGAGCGCACGGTCAGAGCCGAACAGAAGATGAACGAGATGCTCGGCATTACCGCTACCGCCACTCTTGCCGACCGGCTCGGGATGTGCAGAGCACTTCGGACGAACAGCGACGGCATAAGAGGCCGCATCGCATATAACAGACAGGCGGCAGTGTGCCGCAGCCTGAGAGTCGGGAATGTAGTCGACAGCTACGAGAACGGCGTTGACGGAGAGCTGCTCATTCCCGCTTTTCGAAAAGCTTATTCACGCATGCTCGCCTCAGAGATAATCGATTCTTCGACGGTATTGTCGAGCTTCTCGGGTGCTGCGTTCAACGGGCGCATCGAGCAGTTCAGACGCCTTGATGACGAACTTATGCAGCTCACGCGCCAGGAGATCTACTTAAGACTGGCTGCCAGGATCCCGGACTTCTCTCGTGAAGCCGGGACGAGTTCCGAGCTCGGGATAATGAAGAAAGCGATCCGCAGCGGCGGGCGCGGCATGAGCATAAGACGCCTCTTCAGCGAGATCCCGAATATCCTCATGAGACTGTGTCCGTGCATGCTCATGAGCCCTATTTCCGTGGCGCAGTATCTTGGCCCCGGAGGGATAACCTTCGATACGGTTATCTTCGATGAGGCTTCACAGCTGCCGACATGCAAGGCGGTCGGAGTCCTCGCACGCGGCAACAACGCCGTTATAGTCGGTGACCCGAAGCAGATGCCGCCAACGTCGTTCTTCCAGTCCGACTATCTCGACGAAGAACACATCGATGACGAAGACCTCGAAAGCATCCTCGACGACTGCCTCGCTCTCAACATGCCGCAGACGCATCTCGTCTGGCACTACCGCAGCCGCCACGAGAGCCTCATCGATTTCTCGAACAAGTGCTTCTACGAGAACAGGCTCTACACATTCCCCTCGGTCAACGATCTGGCACGTCAGGTCACTCTTCAAAAGATCGACGGCATCTTCGACCGCGGCCGCACAAGAACGAACCGCATCGAGGCCGAAGCAGTCGTCGCCGAGATCCGCCGCATCCACGCCGATCCCGCGACCGCCGGCCGCAGCGTAGGCGTCGTCACCTTCAACATCAATCAGCAGAACCTCATCGACGACCTGGTCTCCGAAGCATGCAAGGACGACCCTGACTTCGAGCAGTGGGCCTACTCCTCCGAGGAGCCGATCTTCATCAAGAATCTCGAGAACGTCCAGGGCGACGAACGTGACTACATTCTCTTCTCGGTCGGCTACGGTACAGACGAGACCGGCAACATCTACATGAACTTCGGTCCCTTGAACCTCGACGGCGGCTGGCGCCGACTCAATGTCGCGGTAACCCGTGCCCGCTACGCCATGAAGGTCTTCTCCTCCATGACGCCCGAGCAGCTCCGCATCACCGACTCCACTTCAGAAGGCGTCGCCGCCCTGAAGCGTTTCCTCGAATACGCCGACGGTCGAGCCGCCTGGGATGCCGGCCTCGAATCCGGTTACGCCGACGGCACATCATCGCCGATCATCGACCGCGAAGCCCGCTTCACCGGCGTCGCCGACAGCATATGCTCGCGCCTTTCTTCTCTCGGCTACAAGACCGAGCGCCGGGTCGGCAAGTCCGGCTTCAAGATCGACATCGGTATCGTCGACCCCGAAGACCCCGAGCGCTACAAACTCGGCATCCTCCTCGACGGCGGCAGCTACCGCACCGCCAAGACCACCCGCGACCGCGAACTGTCACAGCTCAGCGTCCTTGAAGGCCTCGGCTGGCGCCTCATGCGCGTCTGGTCCGTCGACTGGTGGGAGAATCCCGACCACGAGATCGATCGCATAGTCGAGGAACTTAACCGCGAGCCCGAGTCGCCGGAGCCGGAGAAGGCTGAGAGTGAGACTTCGGAGGCGGAAGCCGGAGGAGAGTCAGCGGAGCCGGATAAGGGAGGCGAGCCCCGGCAGACGGAGAACGAGGCTGATCCGCAGGAGCATGAAGTCGGAACGGAGTCGCCGGTGCCAGAAGCCGGGACCGAGTCGCCGGCCGCTGAGGCAGTGGGTGATTCGTCAGATCCTGAGACCATGACTGATTCGTCGAATTCTGAGACCGTGACTGCGACACCTGCGCCCGAGACCGGTGGTGTGACTGAGCCCGAGGAGGGTACGGGATCGGACTTACTTAAGCCCGAGAAGGCGTCTGAGTCTCTCGGGCTTGGCGAGGATTGCGAGAAATACATCAAAGCGGATCTCGGTGATATGCAGATGACGAGCGACGAATTCTATTCACCTCTTACCACCCCCAGACTGATCGCGGCTGCCCGGCTGATCGTCGATACAGAGGCGCCTGTCAGCTTTGACTTGCTCACTCAGAGATTACTCGGTGCCTGCGGCCTCAAACGCTGCACCGACAAGGCACGCCAAAGAGTAGCATATATCTGCAACTCAGCTGCCTTCGACTATACCGAGCACGAGGGGAACACATTCTACTGGTCGCCTGCGATCACACCCGACAACTATTCCGGCTTTCGTGTGCCCGGCTGCCTTGAGGACCGGCGTGACGTCGCCGACATAACTGTGCAGGAAGCCGCCAACGCCGTCGCCTATATCGTTACGACTCAGATCGGGCTTCCCGCTGTCGATGCGGCCAAAGAGACTGCGCGCCTGTTCGGCTTCGCACGCGGCTGCGGGACGGACCTTTTCGAGAGGGCTGTGACATATGCCGTCAACCGCGGACTCGTGAAGGAGGGGGCAGGCGGCAAACTCATCGCAGTGTGACCTCATCGCTGCTATCTACTCTCGTTACCCGGTGGAGGTTTACCGGGCTCGGGTAACGATTCGGGTTACGATTTTTGCAAAACGTTACCGTTTCCGTTACCCGACGTCTTTTTTCGGCCACGGGTAACGATTCCGGTTACAATTCTTGAAAAACGTTACGGAAAATACCTGTTCGACAACTCAACCGACAACTATAGAATGAAATAGTTGTCGCATTAGTTGTCAAAGACTCGAAAAATACTTGTTCGACAACTCTATCGACAACTATGGAACGAAAAAGTTGTCGCATCAGTTGTCAAAGACCCGATGCGCCGCCCAAGCGGCCAGCCGGTTGCACACTCACCATGCCGGCGACGCTGATAATGCAGCGACGCCGAGCGCAGTCCACATCGTCACCGCGCCCGCTGCGTCGCCGCGCCCACTGCCCGCCGCCGCAGCGCGCCCCTCCCACGCTGACCGCGGCCGCCCTTTTCGATATAATTCGATATTGAACAAAATTGGGTATTGAACATTAAACAGTACTGTGCTATATTCAAGTGGACATGGGAATAAAGGATCGGGAAAGGAGGCTGACGCATGAATCCACAGATCAAAAAGGGAGTTCTCGATATGTGCGTGATGGCACTGCTGGTCGATAAGGACAGTTACGGATACGACCTGGCGGATTCGCTGACGCAGAAGATACAGGCGGCGGACGGTACGGTTTATCCGATACTCAGGAAGCTGGCGGCGGACGGGATGGTCACGACATATCTTCAGGAATCGCAGAACGGTCCGCCTCGTAAGTACTATCATCTTACTGATGCGGGAAGAGAGAGACTGAAGGGCGACGCTGCCGAGTGGAAGGAGTTCCAGGCGGCGGTCAACGGAATAATAGGAGGTGTCAAATGAACAGACAGGAGTATCTTGATATTTTGGGGAAGGAGCTCGGCTCTGTTTCCTATGATGATGTCAAGAGCATATCGGATGAGATAAATGAGCATTTCGATATTGGATTGGCACAGGGAAAGACAGAGGAGAGCATTGCCGAGGGACTCGGTGATCCGGTGACTCTGGCGGCCTATTATAAGGAGATCGGAAGTGTCAGTCAGGCGATCAATAACAATCGCCCGAGGAACAGGAATTCCATCATCACCAAGCCCGTTAAGGTCGAGCAGCCGAAGAGCAAGTCGGCAGGTAAGCTGTTCGTAGTATTCTGGAATATCTTCCTCGGAGTTCCGTCACTGGTGCTCGCGGCTATCTGTTTGATACTGATCACCGGTGCGGTGGTAGGAGGCGTGCTCGGATTCATTAACCTGGTCGGAGCCGTCCACACATTCGGGGCTTTCGTTGCTACAGGTGTGTGCCTGTCGATCGCAGTATTCTTTGCGCTGGTATTTGCACTGTGTGTATTGTACTTCCTGTTCAGAGCATATCTGCTCTGGCTGATCAATCACATCAGATGGAATAGTCAGATCTGGAACGAAGGAATGTAAGGAGGTGCAACATGAAGAAGTTTGATAAGATCACGCTGATCACGGGAATATGCTCTTTCTTCCTGGCGCTGATAATGCTGGTTGTTACCGTATTCGCTTTCTGTTTCGATTCCAGTGAATTCGGGGTCAAAGCCATCAAGAAGGCCTGGGATTGGGGCAGCGACAAGATTGAAGAGAACTACGACTAAATATAGATGGGTGTCCTCGTGGAAAAGGGACAGGGATAGTTGTGAGAGAAGACCGCTTTTGGACTGGCGGTCTTTTCTTATGTCACGGTGTATCGGTAGTGTTATATTTGATATAATGTGAAGGAATAGTCTCGATAGATCGGAGTCGAGGGCACATACGACGATCCGGAGACTTGATACTTGGAGACGATCGGGGAATAACGGATGATAGATCATTACAATGCGTTTATATCGTATAAGCATGCTCCGTTGGATTCGAAGATAGCGGCGAGAGTACAGCGTAAGCTCGAGCACTTTACTGTGCCGCCGAAGATAGCCAAGAGCTGCGGCAAAAAGAAGATAGAGAGAGTCTTCAGGGATAAGGATGAATTGCCGATCACGGCGGACCTGTCCGAGACGATATCGCATGCTCTTGAGAATTCCGATTACCTGATCGTCATCTGTTCACCGGAGACGAAGAAGTCCATATGGGTGCAGAGGGAGATCGAGTTCTTCCTTCAGAATCACACCCGTAAAGAGGTGCTCACGGTCTTAGCCGACGGTGATCCGTATGAGGTGATCCCCGAGATCCTTCTTAAGGAGGAGAAAACGATAACCGATGAGGACGGCAGGGAACACAAGGTGACTGTCGATCTCGAGCCATTGTCGTGCGATTACACCATACCGGTAAAGAAGGCGGATAAGATCGAGATACCGAGGCTCGCGGCTGCGCTTCTCGCGTGTTCCTATGATGAACTGATGGACAGGAACCGTCAGTACAGGATGAGAAGGATGGCGCTTGTTTTCGCTCTTGTAATGAGCCTGATGATCGCGTTCGGCTCATATCTTTACAACAGCCGTAAGCAGATACGCGAGAGTTACATCGATTCGCTCAAGAGCACGTCCCGCTACAGGGCTAACGAGTCGGAGAAATTATACCGTGAACAGAAACGACTCGATGCGATAAGGCTGGCGCTCGCAGCTCTCCCGGAAGATGACGAATTTGACGTTATGCCCGAGGCTCTGAGAGCGCTTAATGACTCTACGCTGGCTTATCATTCATTGGCCGGAAACAGTATCGAATCCGAATGGAATTACTATATGCCGAACGATATCCGCTCATTCGAGGTCAGTAATGACAGAACGAGGTTCGCGGTTGCCGATGAAGGCAATACCGTCATCATGTGGGATACCGATACTCACGAAGAGGTCATTCACACCACTTACTCCGGTCCTGTAAACGGGATAAGCTTCATAGATGATGACACACTTGCGGTATGGGGTTCTAATTGGGTCTTTGCTTATAACATTGCTGACGGAAGCGTCAAGTGGGAGCTGAGCGACAACGGTGTGAGAGGACTGAGCTCCAAGAAATGCGTTCCGTCCGAGAGCGGAGATCTCTATCTGCTGTCGATCACCGACAATGTGGTATACAGGATCGACGGTGATACCGGCGAGATAATGGCAATCTATCATTACGAGACTGTTCTTATAGATGAGATGTTCGAATATGTTATCGATATCGGTGTCTCTCCGGACGAGACAAAGTTGTTCATTATCACGTACTTCGTCGAAGACGGTTTCCGTCTGGCGATCATAGATATGGAGAATGATACCTGCACTAAGTGGGATGGAGAGATCAGTAATATTGACTGCGTGACTTGGACGGATAATGATCATGTTGTTCTGGCTTCTCCCAGAGAACATGATGTTTCCTATGCTACGACCGATGGTGGTTATGTCATGGAGGAACAGTATACGGACATCTTGTGTGTAGACGCCAACACGCTTGATCTTGTCTGGAGTTCGGAGTTCAGTTCATCGCAGGATGAGGTTCAGAGCGGATTCCTTATGCAGCCGGCGTTGGGACGTATCATGTACTACAGTTCGAACCGTGCGAATTCTTATGATCTGGATGACGGACAGCTTGTCACTTCCTATGAGACTAACGGCCCCCTGATACTGGCATCGGATGTCGACGGTGACGGATTCCCGATCCTGATTACTTCCAACGGTAACACGTTAAGCCCTGTAGGTGCGGGTGACGGTGACGGAAGGCTGATATCTTATCACGAGTTCCCGGATGATGTAGAGGAGTGTATCATCGGCGGCGGGATCTATATTCGTTGCAGTGTTCCGAATGAGATCATCTATTATAACGTTTACGTCTCGGATGATGAGTGGGAAGAGGTGGCCGGCGGGACGGTGTATAAGTCTTATCCGGATCTGTGCAGGATCTTCGATGATATCATCGTTATCAGGGGCTATGATCCGATGGGGACCGGCAAGTACGATCTGATCGATCCTTATAAGAACGAATGTATCGCTTCCATTAGTCCGACGACATCGGAAGGGGTACCGGTATCTTTGGCATTGGCCAGTGTCCTGGGAACGTATAACGATACGCTGTATGTAGGGTATGACTCTATGAACGGGGTGCAGATCTACACCTATAACTATGTAACCGGAGAAGAAGATTGCTTTACGCTCGGAAGCAATACGGCATACTCCGGGAGCAGCAGCGTCGTAATGCAGGACAAGTATATCATGATGCTCCAAAGACCTGATTATGATACTCATGTCTGTATCTACGATATCGAGAAGGGCGAGACGCTTGATTATGTCGTTTCTGACATCCGTTCCGTCCTGAAGACAGACCTTATGTACATTTCCGGATCCGAGCAGATCATCATACCTACAGATGACGGTACTTACATTCTCGATATAGAGACCGGTGAATATGATATCCTTCCTCCTGCGTCCGGACTCGATACGGTTTCCATAGGTGCAATGAACAGTGATTGCCGGAGACTTGCTCTCACCGATAATCAGAAGATCGTTCTCTTTAACAGGGATCTTGAGCTCTTGGCGGAGATCACTTGCAATTCATACGAGCCGCTGGCGATGGAGATAGTTGACGTGAACGGGGAGTCAAATCTGTTCGTTGTCTACGGCAACGGTTATATGTACAGATACGATGCAACAAACGGCGAATACAGAGGAAGAACAAAGTTGACAGAACCCGGAGACAGGGCTTCGATCTCTTACGATCCCGCCAGCGGACTAATATACGTGAACACCTTCTCCGCGACGGATGTTATCGAGCCTGACAGCTGGTATGAGATCGCATCTGTGCCTTTCTGTATCGGTCATCATTCGGGATCGGATACGTTCTACACGGTTTCCTTTATAGATACCTCAGCATTCCGCATCGGCCGTTTCAGGCGCTATACGCTCGATGAACTGGTCGCCAAGGCGGAGGCGATACTGGGTGATTCCGAGATGTCGGATGAGCTCCGTGATGATTACGATCTGTAAGTATCAGTCACATTCCTGATACAGCTTATCGAAAAGTCCCCCGTTCACGACATATATATCGTGCGGGTCGTCCTCACGAACGGCAATGTAGTCGCCGATATTGCCGAGATAGTATCTCTCGTTGTCCCACTGGGTGAAGAGCTTGACCGCACGCGTGAGGGGTCTCGCATAGATGCGCGCTCCGCCGCTGCTGATAACGGTGTGCGCGAATTCGATGACGGACTTCTTATCACCCGTGACAGAGTTCTTGACAGTCGGCTGATAATCAAAGTTCGCCGTATACGGCTTGTCTGAGAACCTGTAGCTCCTCTTGAGCTTCTCTTCCTTGATGGGATAGATCTCGCCCTCGATGCCGATCATGAGATATGTGTCGCTCTCGATGATCGTATTGATGTCGCCTTCGAGAGTCCTTAATGTGATGTGTGTCTTCTCCGGGAAGATGTCGGTGAGCCTTACCGTACCGAGCTCCTGCTCGCGCTTGCTGTACAGCTTCATGGAGTCCCTGTCGAGTGTCGTATCCTTGGCGTACATGATCTCATAGATCGAACTGTATTCGGTAAGCCTCTTCTCGAAAAGCTCCCCGGCATCGCCATCCACCTTGTCGGGCCAGATAACGCCGCCCGCCTTGTTCATGTGTCCGCCTGCGCCGCCGATATTATCCGCGATGAACGCCGCCAGGTCATTGGCATGCACGGTCTTCGTGCAGCTCCTGACAGAGAACTTTATCTCCTTAAGCCCCACATAATAAGCGACCGTGACGTCGACCTTGTCCGTCTCCAGCGCGAAATCGCTTATCACACCGAGTATGTTCGGGTCGCACGGATCCGCCTCGATTATCAGCGCTGCATGATCCTCGAGATACTTATACCCGAGTATCGCATTTCCGGTTATCTTCAGTTCCTCGAGCGATATATTCGAATTGCTCATCAGTCTGATAAGCGACATGTCGACCGAAGTCAGATCGTCGATCATATCGCGGTCGAGAGGATGCGCCATCTCAGACAGCTTATTGGTATCTGTATAAAGACCATAATAAAGGGCCGTCGCGATCTTCTGCGAATCATTCGGCTCATAGCCCTCGTCCTTCAGCATCGACCAGATAACGGTAGCGCAGCTGCCGATAGCGCTTCTGACTTCGGAGAGGTCCGGCAGGACTCCCGAGACCTTGTGGTGGTCGATGACCGCATGTACCTTTGCCTCCGTGTCCGTCACATTACGCTGGCCGAACTGGCAGTCAACATTGATAAGAAGCTCCGGCATCTCTTCAAATTCGGGTTCGTATTCGATCGGGATCTCGAGCTCTTTTAACATGATCACGAGATTGCTCTTCGTGATCCTATTCCTGCCGCGATAGATAAAGCGGACATCCTTGCCGATCGACTTCATAAAACTGTAGAGCGCGAAGCCGCATCCGATGGCGTCAGCGTCAGGATTGTCGTGGCACTGTATAACGATATTATTATATTTATCTAAGTCAGAAAGCCTCATAGTCCGATCCCTCGATTGATGATGAGTTAAGTGTACCACAAAGTGAGCTCTTCTTGTTTGTTTGAAAAGGAAGCGGTAAAATGATCGAGGACAACTTGGTTAAGGAGAATAGTGGCTATGTTAACAAAGATCAGATCCGGGAAAGCTATAGCGGCACTTTTGTCATGCTCAATGCTGATGTCACTCGCTGCCTGCAGCTCGGATAAGGAGAAGTCAGGTTATGAATTACCGAAGGGCGCATCAACTGAGTACGAGGTGTATGAGAAGGCTGTTGCTTATACCAACGGGGATACGGATGCTATCGATGATATCTATGATCCTATGCTGACTGTTGCTTTCTATGAGAAAATGGAGAATGCCGAGGAAGATGAGAATTATACTCTGGGACTCGACATTTACGAGTCGTGTGATCTGGTATCGCGTATGGCGGCTAAGCTCTCCGACATGGGTATCGGCTTTGATTATGACAATGACGATATCGACTTTGAAGCTCTTATCGAAGAACTTCCCGAGGACCGTCAGGCTCTGGCAAGAGCAGACCTCGATGAGTTCGAGGATTTTGTGAAACTGATCATTTATACTACCCTTTTTGACGATACGGAGGCGCCTGACAGTTACGAGACATCCAATGAGTCGATCGAGGCTGTTGATGAGGATGATTACTATTCTGAGGCGTTCGATGATGATAATGACTCCGCCGACTTCATGAAGTTTTTCGGCGATACACGAACGGCTGATATAGGTCGGGTGACGGATGATTTCGGCTATGTGGATATCGATTGCTATATCTTGGAGATCGACGGCGCATACTACCTTATCGGTTTCTCATACGTATATGGCAGTGTCGGAGGCTGAGGCTCCGATCAGTTACAGGTTTATTCGGACGGGTCGCGGAAGCGGCCCGTTTTTTTCGCGCTTGATCGGGATTGGCGAAAAAGAGGGTGGCGTCAACAGAAATCACCTGATTGCTTGGAATCTGTTGACATGTTGGATGGTGGCGTCAACAGAACTCGGCATTATCCATTTATTCTGTTGACGCAAAGCCTTAGATCGTCAACAGAAATCGACTTTGGACTCTAATTCTGTTGACGCAAAGCCTTAGACCGTCAACAGAAATCCGTCTTTACCCGGAAATCTGTTGATATGTCGTAATTAATCGTCAACAGAAATCATCTGATCACCCCGATTCTGTTGACGCGTCGGATAAGTGTTCTCTCCGGCCCGGCAAAAAAGTCAGCAAAATTTATAAATTCCTCTTGATTAACAACAATATTACGAATAAAATACAAACAGGTGGCGGAAAGTGGTGCAATATTTCACGATCGTGGAGGAAAGTGGAATATGATTGCCACAATACGATGCCCCCGGGAAGAACAGTTGCAAGGTGGCAAGAGATACTAAGAAGATCGACACGAAGGGAAGATTCTTTATCCCTTCCAAGCAGAAAGAAGAACTCGGCGGCGAGGTTGTTGTAACAAACAGCCTGGATGTCGGGTATCTGTGTGTCTATTCGAAGGCCCACTTTGAGAAGATCAGAGAGCAGCTCGGCAAGCTGAATTCGATGGACCCCAAGGTCAGAAGAATCAAGCGTGCGATCATAGGTGAGGCTCTCGAGGTCAATGTCGATTCTCAGGGGAGGATCAGCGTATCGGCTGAGTTATGGGAGAAGATAGGAGCGGCGCCCGGCGACGAGATCTGTGTCTTCAATGATGACGGTAAGCTCGATATCTGCACGAAGAGCTTCTATGAGAATGAGGATCACGATATCGGCTCGATCGAGGGCCTGGAGACTGTTTATTTCGTAGAGGGACTCTGATAATGGCGGGAGAGTTCGAACACATTCCCGTATTGTTTGATGAGTGCATGGAAGCGCTGAACATCAAGCCTGACGGCATCTATGTCGATTGCACGGCGGGCGGCGGCGGCCACAGCAGAGGAATACTTATGAGACTGGGTCCGGAAGGCAAGCTGGTCTCGCTTGATAAAGATGATGAGGCTCTGGCGGCGTGCGAAGCCTCACGGGAGCAATTCCCGGATAAGGACTGGGTCCTGGTGAGGACCGACTTCTCGAGGATCGCCGATGTGCTCGGGGAATTGAAACTTGACAAGGTTGACGGAATACTGGCGGATCTGGGTGTGTCTTCGCACCAGATAGATACGCCGGAACGCGGATTCTCTTATGCCGTGGACGGACCGCTCGATATGAGGATGGACATGAAGTCTCCCTTGACGGCGGCGGTCGTCGTTAATACCTATTCCGAGGATGATCTCGCCAGGATCTTTAAGCTCTATGGCGAGGAACGGTTCTCGGGGAGGATCGCGGCGGGGATCGTCAGGGACAGAAAGCAGAAGGCCTTTGATAATACGCTCGAGCTGGCTGCGAAGATCGCTTCGTACATGCCCGCGAAGGCGCGTAATGAAGACCAGCATCCTGCCAGAAGGTGTTTCCAGGCGATCAGGATCGAGGTGAATCACGAACTCGATTCCGTCAACAGACTCTTGAACGACGGGCCGAGATGCCTTAAGGAAGGCGGCCGGATGGCAGTTATATCTTTCCACTCGCTGGAGGATCGGCTGGTCAAGGAAGCGTTCAGGACTTTGGAGTCGCCGTGTACGTGCCCGAGGGAATTCCCGGTATGCGTGTGCGGCAAGAAGAGCCTCGGGCGGGTAGTCACGAGGAAGCCGGTCATAGCCGGTAAAGACGAACTGGAACGTAATCGAAGGGCGCATAGCAGTAAACTGCGCGTTTTCGAGAGGAACGGTACAGAAGAATAAATACAGAAGAAAGTAGCGGAGGACAGGAACCATGCCGGTGTCGATGAGGCGTGAACACGCCGACAACAGGGATGCTAAGAAGGGGTACATCGAGTACCTCGATCCTGACGTGGATCAGCTGATCTATGAGGTCAGCGACGACCTGATCACCCGCGAAGAAGTAGCCCGTAAGACCGAGCAATACGATAAGAGCCACGGTGCTCACGAATCCAAGAAGACAGAGCGTGCAAGGAAAAAGAAGATCAGGTATAAGATGAGGAGCCGTGTCTTCGAGTACGGCATCAGCATCGGTCTGATAATCCTTGTAGGTATGTTCGTAGGGCTTCTCCTGTATCCGCAGCAGCAACTGTCGGAGATCAGCCGCGACAATTCGGATCTTAAGGATGAGATCGCAGTCCTGAAGCGTAATGTTATCGATTCGGAAGAGAACCTTAACGGAATAATGGACATGGAGACGCTCCGCGCACAGGCGCTCGCCCTCGGAATGCAGGACCCGAACTCCAATCAGGTCGTTACGATCCCGATGCCGGTTGACGATAAGCTGGTAACAGTCGTAACATATGATTCCTATGGAATAAACGAGGATGCGTATAACAACGCGCTTGACAATCTGTCATCTTATTACCTGAGGCAGATAAGCAAGTGATCGAAGGCGGCAATGGAGAACAGACACAACAACGATCGCGGTAAGAGGCCTGAGGCGGGACGGAAAAAGGTCACCGCCGCTTCTGCGAGCAACAATAAGACGCGTTCTCAGGGACAGACGCACAAAAAGCCGGGTAACAGACCGCAGGACAGATCTGCCGGTAAGCCCCACACTTATAAAAATAATACAACACATCACGGCGAGCCCGGCTTAAGGTACGAGGGACAGCGCCGCGATAAGATGCTCCCCAAGAAGCTCGCCGACACCCGTGAGGAGAATATAGATTTTGATCTCGGAGCGGATGCGGGAGAGGAGCTCGAAGAGAGAAAGAAGCGCGATGAGGCAAAGCGCGAGCAGGCCCGCCGTGCGCATAATGATGACGCTGACGGAGGCGAAGAGGCAGACGGGTCTGATCACGAAGGCAGGCGTGAGACCCCGGGCGAGAGGAACAAGGGGAAGTACACGCTGCCTGTTTTACTGTTCACCTTCGGTCTTATGGCGATATGGGGCTTGAGCCTTATCGGCAGCCTTTATAATACGACCGTCGTCGGATATAACGAATATGCCAGAGCCGCTTCGGACAACCAGTGGAAGATGCTCTCATATTCTGCCGAGCGCGGAGTGATCTACGATGCCAACGGTAACCCGCTCGCATCCAATACATATAACTTTACTGTTGTTTGTTCACCCAATACTGTCGCAAGGACAACGGGTATCTCGAGGGAAGAGATCATCAACGGCTTCGTCGAGATATTAGGTGTCAGCTATGAGAAGATGGACAGCATCATCCCGACCGATCCTGATGATTACACGGATGAGCGCAATCAGGTTCAGGGCTGCGACATCATGAAGAATGTTGAGGTAGAGGTAAAAGAACAGCTCGAGGCTTTCGTTAACGATAATGATATCCAGGGCATAGGCTACGTTGCCGTGCCTCAGAGATACTACAATTACGGAACTCTGGCGGCGCAGGTCATCGGCTATGCCGCTAATGACGGTGAGGCGCTCAAGGGTGTTTACGGACTCGAGGCTTCATATAACAGCGTCCTGTCAGGTACTGACGGCTACAGATATTCGGAAGTAGACTCGAGTAATGACGGTGTCCTTCCTTATTCCGAGGCTACGATGGAAGACGAAGTCGACGGAAGGAATCTCGTTCTCAATATCGACGTCAATATCCAGAGGATAGCGGAGGATGCCTGCCGCAATGCCTATAATACTTATAATCCCAGGGGCGGTGTCTGTGCCATAGTAATGGATCCTTATACAGGAGCAATCCTGGCCATGGTATCGATGCCGGACTTCGATCTTAACGATCCGTACGGTATCCCTTACGGCAGGACTGAAGCAGAATGGAATGCCATGACAGAAGCCGAGAGGATCGAGTATCTGATGAGTAATGCATGGCGTAACCGCTGCATATCCGATACATATGAGCCGGGTTCCACGTTTAAGGCTCTGACGACGGCGATCGCGCTCGAGGAGAACCTGACTAATGAGAATGAGGAGTTCTCGGACGCGCCGATCGAAGTGTCGGACGTAGATACGATCTCCTGCTGGATGCAGAAGTCTTACGGCTATAACCACGGTACGGAGTCTCTGCTCACTGCTTTCGAGAACTCATGTAACCCGATATTCGTTCAGCTCGCTTACCGTATCGGACTTACCAAGTATTATGAATACGTTCACACATTCGGCTTCTATGAGACGACCGGAATAGATCTGCCTGCTGAAGGTATCGGTATCTTCCACGAAGATCCGAGCAGGATCGATATGGCATCACTGTCTTTCGGTGAGTCATCCACGGTTACGGCTATCCAGCTGCTTAATTCCTATTGTGCGCTCATCAACGGCGGCAATCTCATGGTGCCTCATGTAGTTAAATACATAACCGATTCCGAAGGTAATATCGTCGATGAGATCGAGCCCGAGGTAATAAGGACGATCTTCTCCGAAGAGACGTGCGCGAGAGTACGCGACATGATGGCGGCCGTTGTATCAGACGGTACCGGTACAGCAGGTCAGGTCCCGGGTTACTCCGTTGCCGGTAAGACATCAACGTCCACGATAGAGATAGGTGAGGAAGCCGGAATGCACGTTCTGTCTTTCTCCTGCTATGCTCCTTCGAATGATCCGAAGATCGCAGTCCTCGTTGTAGTTAACCGTCCCGAGGACCGCTCGGTCGGATCTTCCGCACCTGCAGCCACTGCAGCACGTATCGTTGAAGCAACGCTCTCTTATATGGATATCCCGAGAGTCTTCACTGAGGACGAGTACGACAAGATGACGATCAGATACTGGGTACAGCCTGTTGCCGGCATGTCCGCTGCTCAGGCAAGTTCGACGATCGGACGTAATGGTATCTCCACGATATACGGTTCCGTCGATATGGCGGCAGATTCGATCGTAAGCTTTACATATCCCGGAACTGATGCGACACTGTACAGCACGGGTATAGTTGTCCTTTATCCTGAAGGTACGACAGAAGGTCAGATGCTGACGACTACGGTACCTAATCTCAAGGGCAAGACCGCGATGGAATGTATCGAAGCCCTGAGAGACTGTAATCTCAACTGTATGATAGACGGAGACGTCACGGGTGTCTGCACGGATCAGGATATCGAATACTTGCGTGAGGTCTATGCAGGTACTATAGTTACCGTGACATTGTCGGCACAACAGCAGACGCCGACACCGACACCGCAGGCGGCGGATCCTCTGGCAGGCGAGGACGGAGTTGTACCGACCGAGCCGACGGAGGAGCAAGCGTCAGGTGACGGTGATGATCCGTAAAAGACGGTGACGGCGGCGAGGATCCGCACGATTCCGTTCGGATGATCCGTATACGGACACAAAAACAAGGGGCAGATGAACATATAAATGGGCGAAAAACTTGAGAAGAGATCGATACTTACCACGACGCGCATAATAATGCTCGGCTTCGCGGTGCTCATAATCTTCGGTGCTCTGCTCCTTATGATCCCGGCGGCGACAGTCGACGGAGAACACACTTCATTTCTTACGGCACTCTTTACCGCGACCACGTCTGTAAGCGTTACGGGACTTGTCGTAGTAGATACTTTCTCTCACTGGACGCTCCTGGGTAAGATAATAATCCTCTTTCTGATCCAGACCGGAGGATTCGGAGTCATCACTGTCTACTCGATGATCATGATCATGCTCAACAAGAAGTTCAGCTTAAAGGACAGGCTCCTGATCCAGGATTACTATAATCTCGATTCCATACAGGGACTCGTACTGTTCCTGATAAAGGTCGTCAAGGGCACGTTCATTATCGAGGGTGCCGGGGCGTTCCTGTATTCTTTTGTCTTCGTTCGCGATTACGGATTCGTTAAGGGAGTGTGGATCTCGATCTTCACGTCAATATCCGCATTCTGTAACGCGGGTCTTGATATCATCGGACCGGACAGTCTGGTCGGCTATCAGGACAACCCCGCAGTCAACTTCATAACCATGGCGTTGATCGTTCTGGGAGGTATCGGCTTCATCGTCTGGTTCGACGTGATCGTCAAGGCATCCTACTGCAGACAGCACGGTCTGGGCTTCCGTGTCTTCCTCGGCAAACTGAGCGTGCACACCAGGCTCGTAGTGCGTTTAACATTGTTACTTATCGTTGCGGGATGGGCTCTGGTGTTCCTTTTCGAATATGATAATCCGGCCACGATCGGGGATATGTCACTGCCCGATAAGCTGATGACAAGCCTGTTCCAGTCGATCACATTCAGGACGGCCGGATTCGCGACCGTGCCTCAGCAGGACCTCACTTCGCAGACCGCGTTGATAGGACTCCTGTTCATGTTCATCGGCGGATCTCCTGTCGGAACGGCGGGCGGCGTCAAGACAGTCACCATGTTCATAATCATCTTGAACGTAGTATCGTTCGTGCGTAACCGCGACGAATCCGTCGTGCTTAACCGTAAGGTCACGACTGACCTTATCAACAAGGCGACGGCCGTCGTTACCGTGAGCCTTACCGTCACACTGACCTGTCTGCTCCTGCTCGTGAGCGTCGAGGATGTGCCGGTGCTCGCAGCCGCATATGAGATGTTCAGCGCCACGGCTACCGTGGGCCTGTCGAGAGGCCTTACGCCGACACTCGGCACATGGGGCCGTCTGATAGTGATAGTTGCAATGTACATAGGAAGGATAGGCCCCATCTCGATGGCACTGTTCTTCACGACCAAGAGATCATATAAGAACAACGTAAGCTTTGCCGAGGGTGAATTCACGGTAGGGTGACATTACAGAACCGAAGGGAGATCTACAATGAAGACGGTAGCAGTATTAGGACTCGGAAGATTCGGAAGGAGCGTTGCCGAAGCGCTTATGGAAGGCGGCGCCGAAGTAATGGCCGTTGACTCGGATCATGAACTTGTCGAAGAGCTGTCCGATAAGGTCACTTATGCGATGATCGCCGACCTCCGCGATATGGAGGACATAAAGAGTCTTGGAATATCCAATATGGATGTGGTCGTGGTCGCCATGGCCGAGAGCCTTGAAGCGAGCATCATGAGCATCATGACCGCCAAGGAGCTGGGTGTTCCGAAGGTCATCGCGAAGGCTGCCAACAAAGCAACTGCCGATATCTTCCGTAAGGTCGGCGCCGACAGCATCATCTTCCCCGAGGATGAGACCGGTAAGAGGACTGCTCACACAATCCTGTCGAGCACATTCCTTGAATTCTTCGACGTATCGGATTCTCTCTGCATCATCGAGATGCTCCCCAAGGAGTCATGGGTCGGCAAGTCCCTCAAGGAACTTGATCTCCGCCGTAAGTACGGTGCCAATGTCATAGCAGTCAAAGAGCAGGGCGAGACGACTCCGGTATTCGATCCTGACCGCCCGCTCTCGAAGGACACGCCTATCCTCGTACTCGTAAACAAGAAAGACGTAAAGCGTCTGAGCTGACCGCATTTGTTTTTTTCCTTTTAATAGGTTATGTTAGAATCTACTGTAAAAGTGGAGTGATACGAGGAGGATCGGAAAGCGAAGATGTCGATATTGTTAGCGACGTTGCTTCAGAGGATGAGCTGCAAGGTTATTGCAGGCAGTCAGGATGTAAGGATCACATCCGTTGAGTTCGATTCGCGCAAAGTAAAGGAAGGGAGCCTTTTCGTTGCGATAAAAGGATTTACTTCCGACGGACATGATTATATCGGGAAGGCGGCCGCGAGCGGTGCAGCCTGTATCGTGGCAGATATTGACAGACAGGGACATGGCGACGATGAGCTCAAGGAGCTCGCGGAACAATACGGACTGACTGTGATAGCGATGAAAGATACCAGAAAAGCGGGAGCCGAATTGTGCGCCGCTTTCTACATGCACCCCGAGGACAGACTGGATCTGGTCGGCGTTACCGGAACAAAGGGCAAGACGACGATCACGTTCATGATCCACGACATCCTTAAGAAGGCCGGAAGATCGAACGGACTGATCGGAACGGTCTGCAACATGATCGGAGATGAGAAGAGGTCGACTTCACACACGACCCCGGAGTCTCATGAGATCTATGAGATCCTGGATGAACTCGCACGCAGGAATTTTGACAGCTGTGTTATGGAGGTGTCGTCGCAGGGCTTAAAGCTCGACAGGGTCTACGGATTGAGATTCGATGTCGGTTGTTTTACCAATCTCTATGAGGACCATATCGGCGGCGATGAGCATCCTGATATGGAGGACTATATCAGATGCAAGCTGAGGCTGTTCGATAACAGCAGGATCGCCGTCGTCAACCGTGACTGTGATGTAGCGGACAGGGTCATCGAATATGCATCCGCGAGATGTCCTGTATATACATACGGACTGGATGCCGGCTCGGACTGCCGCGCTTTTGATATCAGGAATGAGAGGAGAGGTTCCGTTACGGGGACCGCGTTTAGTGTCGAGAGCCCCTGGTATCAGGGCGAATTCTTTGTAGCACTGCCCGGACTCTTCAATGTCTATAATGCACTCTGTGCCATCGTTGTGTCAGGTATCCTTAAGATAGATGAGAATGTCGTAAAAGAGGCACTCGCGAGCGTGTTCGTTCCCGGAAGAGTGCAGCCCGTTCCCAACACCCTTGACATATCTGTGCTTGTCGACTATGCGCATAATGCCGCGAGCCTTGAGAACGTACTCGAGACTCTCCGTGACTACACGACAGGAAGACTTATCTGCGTATTCGGATGCGGCGGTAACCGTTCGGCAACGAGAAGGTTCGAGATGGGTGAGGTATCGGGTAAGCTCGCCGATCACACCATCATAACTTCGGATAATCCGCGTAAGGAGGATCCGATGGCGATCATCGCTAATATCGAGACGGGAATGAAGAGGACTGACGGCGAGTATGAGATCGAGCCGGACAGATACGAGGCGATAGCGAAGGCTGTCGATATGGCACGCCCCGGAGATACGGTCCTGATAGCGGGCAAGGGTCATGAGGATTATCAGATCTTTGCCGACAGGACGATACATTTCGACGATTTCGAGGCGGCTTCGGAAGTCCTCCGTAAAAGGGAGGGCAATGCATGATGACATATATGTTCACGCTGGAAGAGGCTGTAAGGGCGACGGGCGGCAGGATATCGACCACGCTTCCCGATACCGACCCTTATATGCATATCGGCGGTGTGTCCAAGGATACGAGGACGATCAGGGACGGTGACGTCTATGTTGCGATAAAGGGTGAGCGTTTTGACGGTCATGATTATTGTGCTGACGCACTTTCCAAGGGCGCGGTATGTGTCCTGGTCGAGGATCCGTCCAAGATCCCGGAAGGCGCTGTCGGCATTGTTGTCGATGACAGCGTCAAGGCGCTCGGCGATCTTGCCCATGCCTACAGATCCAAGCTCGACGCCAAGGTCATCTGCGTCACCGGATCGGTCGGCAAGACGACGACAAGACAGATGATCGCGACTGCTCTCGGAGCGTCCATGCGCGTTCATTCGACAAAGAGCAATCAGAATAACGAGATAGGTCTTCCGATGACCATACTCGAAGCTCCTTTTGATACACAGGTTCTGGTCCTCGAGATGGGTATGAGAGGCAGGGGAGAGATATCCTATCTGACGAATATCGCGTGCCCGGATATCGCCATGATCACCAATGTCGGCTATTCTCATATCGAGAGGCTCGGCTCGAGGGAAGAGATCAGGCTCGCCAAGATGGAGATCGCCGAAGGTTTGACATCCAAGGGCATCCTTGCGGTCAACGGCGATGATGATTTCCTGAGCGAATATGCCGGAAGGATGATACCTGCCGGTAAGCTCCTGGCATGTGTCCATGCGCTTCCCCGTAAGGATTCGGACACGGTCACCAACTGTACGATTATGGCGACGGCGGAGAACGTGAAGTATGAGGACGGCGGGATGGTCTTCGATATGAAGGCATCAAGTGAGAGCGATAAGGCCGAACTTCATAAGTCAGGAATAAGGCTCAGGCTCAACGGCGTACATAATGTGCGTAATGCCGCCTTTGCTTTCCTGTGCGTATATATCCTCGATGCTGATGTTGATAAGGCTGCCGGAGCACTCGCCGGATTCGGTGAGATGAAGGGCAGAGGTGAAGTGACGGATAACGGAAGGATCGTCGTGATCAATGATGCATATAATGCAGGCCCGGAGTCCATGGAGGCGGCATACGCCAACCTCGCCCTGATCGGAAGGGGCAGAAGGACGATCGCAGTTCTCGGCGGCATGCTCGAACTCGGAGACTATGCTCCGATGCTCCATGAGCAGATCGGTCGCAGCTGCGGCGGATACGGATTCGATATCACGCTCGTAACAGGTGACAACAGGGATGATTTTGTCAGAGGATATAAAGAGAGCAACCCCGACGGAGAGATCATCCTCTGTGAAGACACGGAGGATGTAAGGTCCAAGCTTGCTTCACTTATCAGGGACGGTGACGTGTTGCTGTTCAAGGCATCGAATGCCTTCGGATTCGAGAAGCTGGCTGCCGGATTCACGGCCGAAGGAGATAATCGATGACCGCGATATCTAAGGCGAGAAGGAGTAATGGTCCGCTCATCATAATGATGTTCGTCCTGATAGTCTTCGGACTTATCATCCTTTATTCGGTGTCCGGTCCTGCAGGCTACGGCAAGAACAAGGACTCGTTCTTCTATGTCCGTAAGCAGATCCAGTACACTTTGTTAGGTCTCGGCGTCTGTATCGCACTGAATTTCTTCCCGGTCAAAAAGTTCAACAACAGGCTCGTCTGCCTGATCGCTTACGGGTCGTCGCTCGCGCTCATCATATTGACCGCCGTTGCCGGTAAGAGTATCAACGGTGCCAAGCGATGGATCGGTGTCGGAGCACTCACATTCCAGACATCCGAGTATGTAAAGATCGGTATCATCGTCGCGCTCGCTTCCTACAGAGCACTCATCATCAGACTGCGCGACAGGGGTAAGCTCAAGGCTCCGAACCCGAACCTTCAGTCATTTACGGACGCCTTCTTTGACTTTATCCTGCCTGTCGGCGCAGCGCTTCTGATCGACGTCTTCATCCTTGTTCAGCCGCACACATCGTGCTTCCTGATCGTCGGATTCGTTATCTTCATCTGTATGCTGAGCTCGGGCATAAGTCTCAGATCGTGGTTCATAGGCGGACTCGTTATCCTGCTCGCAGGCGTTATCGCTTTTACGGCTTATACCGCCACACATCCTGACTATATGGACAACTTCCAGCACGTTGTTCAGCGTATCAATATCTTTACGACACAGCACGAAGAGGATGAAGAAGCAGCGGCTGCTGCGGCAAACCTCACGGCCGACGATACCCGTCAGGTAGACAACGCACACAACGCTCTCGGTTCCGGCGGTATGTGGGGCATGGGCCTCGGTAATTCAAGATCCAAATATTCATACGTTTCCGAGGCACAGAACGACTACATCTTCTCGATCTACGTCGAGGAGACGGGATTCGTCGGAGGGGCGATACTGATACTGATGTATCTGGTATTCTTCGGAATGTGCGTAATGGTAGTAATGCGGACGGATTCCATATTCACCCGAATGCTCGCGGTGGGTTATACTTCGCTGATAATGATACAGGTGCTCCTGAATATATCGGTTGAGCTCCAGCTGATACCGGCTACCGGTGTTACGCTGCCCTTTATCAGTTACGGCGGAACTGCACAGATATTCCTTATGGCAGCATATGGTATGATACTGTGCGTATCAAGGAGCGGGACAGAACCCGTCGTCAGGGAGAAGAGAAAATGACATACAGATTCATAGTTACAGGCGGAGGAACATCCGGCCACATCAATCCTGCTATAACGATCGCCGACAGCCTTCGCCGGTTCTACTCGGCCAAAGGTGACACATGCGAGATCATATTCACCGGCCGATCGGCTGGTCTTGAAGGCGAGCTCGTGCCTCAGGCAGGCTATGAACTCCGCAGTATAACGGCCAAGCCTTTTCCGATGCGTCCCGGCATGAAGATGGTCAGGGCTTATAAGGCACTCCGCGAAGGCCGCAAGCAGTGCGCGTCGATAATCGACGAGTTCGCGCCCGACGCCGTTATCGGTACCGGCGGATATGTCTGCGCCCCTCTGCTGATGGAAGCTTCTGCCAAGAAAGTCCCCGTGATAATCCACGAGTCGAATGCTTTCCCGGGCAGAGCCAACCGCATGCTCGGTAAGAAGGCGGACCTGGTGCTGACAGGCTTCCCCGATCTCGAAAAGGTTTTCGCCAAGGCCGGACGCGTCGTCTACACCGGCAACCCCATCCGAAGCATCATGTTCGGCAACACCAAGGCCGGCGCGCGTGCCAACCTGGGAATCGCATCTGACAGCAAGCTCGTCTTCGTCATGGGCGGCAGCCTTGGTTCAAAGACCCTGAACGACTTCGCTCTCGAAGCCGCTTCCGACCCTGAGCTCTCTGACGTTCACTTTGTCTTGAGCGCCGGCAAGCAGCAGAGCACACATCTGTCTATGAGCAACATCCCCGCCAACCTCGAAGTTCGCGAATACATCAATAACACCAACGATTACCTGGCAGGCGCCGACATCTGCATCACCAGATCCGGTGCCGTCACCTGTGCCGAGTCGGCGGCCATCGGAACATGTTCGATATTTGTCCCGTACCCGCACGCTGCACAGGACCACCAGACATATAACGCCCGTGCCTTCGAGAACGTCGACGGCGGTATCGTTGTAAGCGATGCCGAGGCGGTGGAGGGACGACTGCTTCAGGAGGTCAAGGCGCTCTTGAAAGACCCTGACCGTCGTGCACGGATGTCCGCGAACGCAACCAAGCTCGCAGTGAACGACTGCGATTCCCGTATCGTCGGTGCGATCGACGAACTGATCGGAAAGAAGTAACGATGGACGACGAGGAACTGAAGGAACTTTTCGATAAGGAAGAGGACGCAGATAAGTCCGGCAAGAGCGGGCCCGCCGGGCGCGCGACTTCTGCTGCCGATGAAAAGGCAGAGCCCGCCATGGCTGACCCTGAAGAAGAGGGCGTGACGGTCTTCGGCGACGAGGAGAAGAAGACTGAGGGCGACGGCAAGAAGGCTGAGGAAAAGAAGGCCGCGGCCGAGACTAAGAAGGCCGAGGGCGCGGATGCGGACAAGAAGGCTGAGACTGAGAAGAAGGCTGACGGCAAGAAGCCCGAGGGCAAAGTTCAGGCAAGGCCGGGCACTCATTTCCCGTTCGATATCAGCGACCGTGAGCCCGAACCTTTTCCGATCAGCCTGAGGACGATGCTGTTGATGATCCTCGGCGTGCTCCTTCTGATCTTTGTCTTGTCCGTGGCATTCCACCCGTTTTTCCGCGTCAAAGAGATCAACATCTCCGGCAATGTAGCCGTGTCCGACCAGGAGATCCTCGAGGCGGCCGGCATCGAATATAACGATCACCTGTTCTCCGGGATCAGCGGCGGCTTTTTCGACGTGGTCAGCATGGATTACGGTGACACGGAGCGCAGGATCGAAGCGAACAACCCTTATATCAAGAACATCGAGATCAGCGTCAAATTCCCCTCGACCATCAACATCGAGGTCACCGAGCGTCAGAAAGTCGCTTATGTCAAAGTCCCCGACGGCTACGCTGCGATCGACTCCGAAGGTATCGTGCTCGAGCTCGATTCTCATTCCGACGACACCATCCGTCCGCTGATCTGCGGCCTCGACATTGATTCCGTCGTCATCGGCAAGAAGCTCAACGCGATCGACGACTCAGCCTACCAGAAGATGATCATCGTCCTCGGGGCGGTGCTCGCTGCCGACAGCAACAGCGGCGTTAACAGCGGATACAGCTTTTTCGAGAACCTTATTGAAGTACGCATGCTCCCGAGCGGCAACTTCTTCCTGACCGTCTACCTCCCCGAGGGCTCCATCCTACAGGTCAAGCTCAAGGAGATCGACAATATCAACGAGGACATGTCGCAGCTCTGCTTCGCGATCCTCGAAGGCGCGTTCGACAATCTCCCCGACGGAGTCCTGGACATGACGGACGAGGAGTTCATCTACAGGGAGTACGAGTGAGGGCGATCTGACGGGCATTATGTCTCACTCGGTGCGGCGCCCGTGATAGCGCGCCGGCAGGCTGAGCACCTGCGTGTCAGCTACGGAACAGGAATATTACAGATATTTGAAAAAAATAAAAAAAGTATTAACATTTTACAAGGTTATGGGTAACATCTATATTGAAGCTATACTATATTTAGGGTAGAATTCAAGTTGTTGTACCATATATTGAATAAATTATGTATTGCGAACACAATATCTCTGATCGGAGGGACTTGAACATGTCTGAGAGTAAGCGAGGATTTGTTTTGGACGAGGAACATTTTGCAACCATTAAGGTTATCGGTGTCGGCGGCGGCGGATGTAATGCCGTTGATCGTATGCTCGAGAGCGGAGTCCAGGGAATAGACTTTATCTCCGTGAACAGTGATAATCAGGCATTGGCAAGGTCCAAGGCGCCGGTCAGGATCCAGATCGGTGAGAAGGTTACCAGAGGCCTCGGATGCGGTGCCGATCCCAGTGTCGGTGAGAAGGCTGCCGAGGAGTCCAAGGATGAGATCGCTGAGGCGATCGCCAATACGGATATGCTCTTTATCACAGCCGGTATGGGCGGCGGTACGGGTACAGGTGCTGCTCCTGTTGTTGCTCAGATCGCTCAGGAGCTCGGTATCCTGACGGTTGCCGTTGTAACAAGACCTTTCGGCTTCGAGGGTGCGAGAAGAGCATCCAATGCGGAGCGCGGTATCAGAGAACTCGAGAAGTATGTTGACTCTCTCGTCGTTGTTGCTAACGATAAGCTGCTCGAGGTTGTTGATGACGATACTTCTTTCGAGGATGCATTCAATATGGCAGATCAGGTATTGAAGTTTGGTGTAGCGGGTATCTCCGATCTCGTTGCTATCCCCGGACTTATCAACCTCGACCTTGCCGACGTAAGAAGAGTAATGACCAAGGCAGGTATCTGCCATATGGGTATCGGTCGTGCTTCCGGTGAGGGAAGAGCGGCTGCTGCTGTTCGTCAGGCTATCAACTCACCTCTGCTCGATACGACTATCGAGGGCGCTAACGGTGTTATCATCAATTTCACCGGCGGACGTAACATGAAGCTGCAGGAGATCGACTCTGCTGCCAAGATCGTTCGTGAGGCAGTTGCTCCCGAGGCTGAGATTATTGTCGGTGCCGTTATCGACACATCCCTCGAGGATGAGATCATGATCACGGTTATCGCTTCCGGATTTGACAACAGCATCAATGCTTCGGCCAACCATCGTGCCAGCACATCCGTATTGTCCAGGAATAACCCTAATCTGATCACTGAGACACCTAAGGCTCAGGCTCAGTCAAGGAGTGTATACAGCCGTCCCGTTGAGCAGCCCGCACCGGAGCCTGTTCAGAGAAGTACGGCGGCTCCCGGATTCCTTTTCGGTGATGAGTCCGTTGTAACGGGCGCTCCGAGGGGTTCCAGAGTTGAAGTAACGGCAGAGCCTGTTGAGGCACCTGTTCAGCAGGCACAGTCTCAGGCACCTGTACAGCCTGTAAGAGTTCAGCCTGCACAGCCTGCTCAGCCGATCCCTCCTTATCAGCAGACACCTGTTCAGCAGCCTCAGGTTCAGCGCGGCGGAAGGCCCCAGGCCAATATCAGCCCTTCTCCTGCAGCTGACGAACAGCCTCAGAAGTCTGCTAAGCCGTGGTTCATGTTCGGCAGAGATTCCGAGTGATCTTCGTCCGGGGATCCTTCATCGGGAGACAATATCAGTAATTAAGGATTAAAACGGTGACTTGCAATGAGATGTCCTAAGTGCGGGCAGAACGACGATAAGGTTATAGATACCAGACCGTCAGAGGAGAACCGCGTAATAAGACGTCGCCGTGAATGCATAGCGTGCGGTTACAGATTCTCGACTATCGAGAGGATCGAGGGACTGCAGTTCAAGGTGATCAAGAAGGACGGAACGAGAGAGGAATTCTCGAGAGAGAAGCTTATGAGCGGCCTGTCGGCTGCCTGCTCCAAGCGTCCGATATCTAATGACCAGCTTATGGAGATCGTGAACTCCGTTGAGTCGCTGCTTCAGGAACAGCGCAACGGGGAGATCTCGTCCAATGCGATCGGCGAACTCGTCATGAACAGGCTCAAGGGTCTCGATAAAGTAGCATATGTAAGATTCGCGTCCGTCTACAGGGATTTTACGGATGTGTCGTCTTTTACTAAGGAAGTTGAAGAGATAAACAGGGATTCGGAATGATTAGTGAGGTGCCAGGGTGAAAAAGGTTCTGCTTATTGATGATGACGAAGGGATAATCGAACTTCTCAAGGTTTATTTCGAGAAGGAAGGGTATAGCGTATCTACCTGTATGAAGGGCGACAAGGCTGTGGCTGCGTTCAACAGTTCCGAGCCCGACATTATCATCCTTGATATCATGTTGCCCGGTATGGACGGCAATGATATCTGCCGCGAGATCCGTAAGACCTCAGATGTTCCGATAATCATGCTTACGGCAAGGACCGACACGCTCGACAAGATCGTAGGTCTTGAGCTCGGTGCTGATGATTATATGCCGAAGCCTTTCGAGCCTAAGGAATTACTTGCCCGCGTAAAGGCGGTCTTGAGAAGGACCGACAAGCGTGATGCCGCTGCCGAGGAGGCTGCTTCTGAAGAGGGGACCACCGGAGGATCAGAGGTCATCACATATCCCGGCTTCAGCGTCGACAAGGTCAAGTATGTTGTTACCGTCGACGGTCAGGAGATCTACATGCCGCCTAAGGAACTCGAGCTCCTGTTCTTCCTTGCTTCTAACCCGAACAGGGTGTTTACGAGAGAGCAGCTTCTGGAGAATGTATGGGGCTATGATTTCTACGGGGAATCAAGGACCGTAGATGTTCACGTCAAGAGGATCAGAGAGAAGATCGAGAAGCCCGGAAGAGAACAGAACTGGTGCATAAAGACCGTATGGAGCAAGGGTTACAAGTTTGAAACAAAGTAAAGGCATATCCGCGAGTTTTGCAGTTTTTCTTAATTCGTTTCTGATAATAAGCACAGTGATCGTTTTTGCTGTGCTTATATTTCTTTCGTACGAGAATATGCACAACAAGACGGTCGATGACAACATAAAGCTCGCGCAGGACACGGGAAACAATCTCGCTTACGACCTCGAGCAGGCGAACTCCCTGTCCGATGAAGAGGGTGCCCGCATGTTGTCTGAGTACCTGCTGCACTCCGAGATGTATTCGAGCACGGGTAACATCTATATCACCGATGTCCTCGGCCGTGTCATAAGCCGCAACATCGTCGATCAGTCCATGATGCCGGACGGCGATATCCGCGACGGCGTCTTCAGCATAACCGATGAGTCGCTGACCGATCTCATCGAAAAGGCTTCCGTCTCCCGCACCCAGGAGACAGACACTCTGAGCCGCACCAACGAATTCGAGGTCATAACCTGCACCCCGATAGGCGATACCGGCAACTACCTGATAGTCATGCACAGCGTCGATATGTCGGATGCAAGGTCGGAGTATTTCTCGGTCGTCCTTGTTCCGGCACTCATCGCGCTCCTCGTCTCAGTCGCACTCTTTATCGGCTTCGTCACGATATCGATGCGACCCTTGCGCGAGATCTCGCGCGTCATCACACGCGTGTCCGAAGGCGACTATTCCGCACGTGTCGGCAAGAAATACACCGAATCAAACGAGCTCTCGCTCTTCAGCGTATCGTCCGACCTCGCTGAGATGGGCACGACGCTCAACAACATGCTCGAGATGCTCGAGAATCAGGAAAAAGACCGCGGCATCTTCATCTCCAGCGTTGCCCACGACATAAGGACGCCCCTTACCTCGATCAACGGTTTTGTCACCGCCATGACCGACGGCACGATCCCCCCGGAGAATCATCGCAAATATCTCGTCATGATCAAGAATGAGGCCGACCGCATCCGCCGTCTGGTCTCCTCGATGACCGAAGCGTCGTCCCTGACTCATGTCGACCCCGAGATGATGGAGAGCTTCAACGTCGAAGAAATGCTCGAAGACATTGTCTCGAACCTCGAGCCGCAGCTCAAAGAAAAGAAGATCGACCTGAAGACAGTCTACGAAGTCGCCGAGCCCGTAGCTTACGGCGAACCGCAGCCTCTGTGCAGAGTCGTAGTAAACATCATCTCGAACGCCATCAAGTTCACGCCGATCGGAGGCAACATCCGTGTCACCGTCGCGCGCACCGAAGACGGCAAGCGCATCCAAATGAACGTTGAGGACTCAGGCCCCGGCGTCGACGAGGACAAGCGCGCCCGCGTCTTCGAGAGCTTCTACAAGGCCGACCCTTCCCGTAAGCAGGCGGGCTTCGGTCTCGGGCTCTACATCTGTAAGCAGATCCTGGTCGGCCACGGACAGTCCATCGTACTGGACGAGAGCGCCGACCTCGGCGGCGCCAACTTCATTTTCACGCTGCCGACCCCGCCCGAGGACAGATAAATGAAGATATCGCTAAAGCGCCGGCGCGAGCTCGCCGACATGACCCTCGCCGCACTCGGCAACGCATTCCCTGACGTCTCCTGCACGCTCGACCGCGACCTGCCGGAACGCCTCGCGATCCGGGGGATCCTCTCGGCCCAGTGCACCGATGAGCGCGTGAACATCACCGCGGGCGAGCTTTTCGAAAAGTATCCCACCATGGAGCAGATCCGCGATGCCGGAGTCGACACTATCGGCGACATCATCAGGCCCTGCGGCCTCCACCGCGCCAAATCCCGCTCCGTCATCGCCTTCGCGACCGCCTACTGCTCCCGTTGGGACCACCGCGTCCCATCCGACGTCACCGAACTCATGACATGTCCCGGCATCGGACGCAAGATCGCCAACCTCATCGTCGGCGAGATCTACGCCATCCCCGCCATGGTCGTTGACACCCACTGCAAGCGCGTCATGTACCGCATCGGCATCACAGACAACACCGACCCGGCAAAAGTCGAAGCAGACATCTGCAAAGTCTTCCCGTCGTCTTGTTGGATCGCGCTCGGCCACCAATCCGTCGCCCTCGGCCGCGCTTATTGCCGCGCCGCCCGCCCCGCGTGCGACACCTGTCCGCTCTCTTCATTCTGCCTGAAGAGAGTGTGAGTCTCGATCCAATGCCGCTCCCTTGGGAGAGGGACGCTGAATACTCGGTGCCTGAGAATCCTTAATCCTTTGAGCAGAGCAGTCGTATCCGAGGTCTTTGACAACTAGCGTGACAACTATTTCTTCCAGAGTTGTCGATATAGTTGTCAAACAGCCAAAAACAAGGTCTTCGACAACTAACGCGACAACTATTCTCTCCGGAATCGTTACCCGAGGCCGGAAATCGCCATCGGGTAACGGAAACGGTAACATTTTCCAAGAATCGTAACCGGAATCGGTTCCTTACCCACGGTGGTTAACAATCCGGGTAAATTCGCAGGTTTTTACACGGTTCCTTACCCACGGTGGTTAACAGTTCAGGTAAATTCGCAGGTTTTTACACGGTTCCTTACCCACGGTGGTTAACAGTTCAGGTAAATTCGCAGGTTTTTACACGGTTCCTTACCCACGGTGGTTAACAATCCGGGTAAATTCGCAGGTTTTTACACGGTTCCTTACCCACGGTGGTTAACAATCCTGGTAAATAGGGATCTGCAATAGTCTCACTTGATTATCCCGTAGTCTGCGCAGATAAGCGCCCATTCAGCAGAGCCCGCAAAGCCTTGGAAAACATCCTCGCGGGAAGCGCCTGCCGCACAGCCTTCCGGCGTGCTCTTCGCAGGCGCGAGCATCTTCCGCGGAATTAGTTCCGCAGGAGCTGCGCCCGCGCGGCGACGAGGACTGTCCGTATATTCCGCGAAAGATGCGAGCACCCCAGCAAGGTGCTCGCTTAGTGTTATATTTCGCTTCGCTCTCTTCAAACACCTGCGCTCGCACCCCTTGCAAGCAAGGTGCTCGCTTAGTGTTATAATGTCAACTATGAAGAGCGTTACTCTTGACAGTCCCGTCAGCGTATTGTATGGAATCGGTCCCGAAGCGGAGCGGAGATTGGAGCGCCTTGATATTCATACGGTCTATGATCTCATCAGCTATTTTCCGGTCAGGTATAACGACTGGAGCCGCGTCGAGACGATCGCGGAGGCGAGGGAGGGCGCTGAGGTGTCTTTCAGGGGGACAGTGGCGACTGCCCCGGCGAGGAAGGGCAGGAAGCGCACGGCTCCGATTGCTTTCTTTGTGAGCGACGGGGCGGGCAGGATCGAGCTGTCGTTCTTTAATGCGCCTTATGTGGCGGGGAGATTTGCCAGAGGCGACAGGGTTTTCGTACATGGGATGGTGAGCTATTACGGCGGCAGACTGCAGATGATCAACCCGCATGTCGATAAAGATGATGATATCGCGGAGATGCAGCTGGTCAGGCCGGTCTACAGGCTGACTGCGGGAGTTACCTCGAATCAGCTCGCCAAGTGGATCAGGACTGCGCTGAAGCTGGTCGGCAGCAGCGTCCCGAACGTGATCCCGGAAGAGACCGTAAGGCGCGAAGGACTGATGTCGGCGAGTGACGCTTACAGGCTCGTGCATTTTCCCGATAGCGTCGCGCAGGCGGAAGATGCGAGAAGAAGGCTTGCCTATGAGGAGCTGATACTGCTAGGCATAGGCATGAAGAAATACATGCACGGCGATGCGGCCGAAGAGAAGGCCCCCGTTGTTATTCCGGCAAAGATCAGCTCCGAGACTGATGCCAGATGGAAGCGCGTGCTCAAGAATCTGGGATTCGAGTTGACGGATGATCAGAAGCAGGCACTCGTTGATATCAGGAGCGACCTGATGAAGAGCCGCCCGATGAACCGCCTGGTTCAGGGTGATGTAGGATCGGGCAAGACGGCTGTCGCGATATTGGCGATGGCTATGACTGCGCTTATGGGTAAGCAGGCAGTATTGCTCGCTCCGACTTCGGTACTGGCTGAGCAGCACTATGCGTCCGCGATGTCTTTGCTCGACGGCAGCGGTATCAATGTCGTGCTCCTGACCGGCAGCACGGGCGCGGCGCTCAAGCGTGAGATAAAAGAGAAGCTTCGCGACAACGAAGCGTCGGTGATAATCGGAACACATGCACTCCTGTCTGATGATGTGGAGTTCGCGGACCTCGCGCTTGTGATCGCGGATGAGCAGCACAGATTCGGCGTCAAACAGAGGGAGAAGCTCCTGATCAGCCGCACGGGCGGTCTTCTCGAAAAGGGTATCAACAGCGTCCACAACCTCGTCATGACGGCGACACCGATACCGAGGACGCTTGCGATGGTGATCTACGGTGATATGGACACGAGCGTTATACGCCAGAAACCTGCGGGACGTAAGGAGATCAAGACGCACTTCCTGCTCGACGAGAACAGGGAGGAGCTCGAGCGTTTTATCAGAGGCACGCTCAAGAACGGCGGTCAGGTCTACATGGTCTGCCCGAGGATCGACGATAATGACGACGGCGGGGGACAACTGTGGGTCGACGACTACTATGGTAATGAGTATTATGACAACGGTGAGCAGGGTGAGATCAACCTCACTTCCGTGACGCAGATGAAGCAGAAGGCGGATGAATGGGGCATCACCGATGAGTTCGGTACGGGCGTCCTGTACGGATCGATGAACGATAAGAACAAGCTTGCCGCGATGGATGATTTTATAGCGGGCAGGACGGGACTTCTCATATCGACGACGGTAATAGAAGTCGGTGTCAATAATCCGAATGCTACCTTGATGATAGTTATGGATGCCGACAGGTTCGGACTGTCGACTCTTCACCAGCTGCGAGGCAGGATCGGCAGGGGCGACAAGCAGTCGCACTGTATCCTCGTGTCGGGCAATAAGTCGGAGAAGGCACTCACCAGGATGAAGCTTATGTGTGAGTGTTCCGACGGCTTCGAACTTGCCGGCAAGGATCTGGAGATCAGAGGCCCGGGAGACTTTTTCGGGACAAGACAGCATGGTATACCGACTCTTCGCGCGGCCAATCTTTTCACTGATGCCGATATCGCGAAGACAGCCTGTGATGATGTAAACCGCATATCACAAAAGGGCGGAGCCGAGGCAGAACGCATCAATGACGCGATAGGCGCACTGTTCAAACTGAGGTTCGGCAGTCGTCTGGGTACGCTTTGACCGACGGGAGGGCAGAAGAATATGCCGAGAGTAATTACAGGGAAATATAAGGGCGCCGTTCTTACGGCCCCCAAAGGCGATGCCACGAGACCCACGACCGATAAGGTCAAGGAGGCTCTCTTCTCGATCATACAGGCGGATGTCCCGGGAGCGCGCGTTCTCGATCTCTATGCAGGCACGGGGCAGATCGGTATCGAGTGTGTCAGCCGCGGCGCCGAGTGTGCAGTTATGGTCGATCGGGCAGGTGCGGCTGCTTCGGTGATCAAGAGCAATCTTCAGAAGATCCACGCGGAGAATGACCCGGCACTCAGGTTTATCAAGGCACCGGTATCCGCCGCGCTTGACAGGCTCGCCGAAGAGGGAGAGAAGTTTGACATTATCTTTCTCGATCCTCCGTATAAGGCTGCCCCTGATGCCGCGCGGGATATAGCCCGGGCGGTAAAAAAGATGGAATTACTTGCAAATGAGGGTATAATGATAGTCGAGCATTCGTCGGACATACCGTTTGACACGGATGTAATAGACTTGAAACCCGTGCGTTCTTGTACTTACGGGTTGACCGTGTTAACATTCTTCAGAGACGAATGACTCAAGGGGGTTACAACTTGACAACATTGCTTTTCCCGGGCAGTTTTGACCCGTTCACAAGAGGACACAGAGATATTGCAAGACGTGCTTCGCGTATCTGCGATAAGCTCTATGTTGCCGTAATGCACAATGATGCCAAGAATCACGCTTTCACCAAGGAAGAGAGAGTCTTTATGGCTTCGGAGGCTCTTAAGGAGTATTCGAATATCGAAGTCATCGGATATGACGGACTGCTCGTTGACGTCTACCAGGAGACCCATTGTAATGCGGTCGTTCGTGGTATCAGATCCGAGTCGGACTTCAGATATGAAGCGGAGATGGCTCTCGCCAACAGGATCCTTCACCCCGAGTACGACGTTGTGCTCTTACCTTGCAGGGACGATTTGTCTCTGATAAGCTCCAGTATCGTAAAGGAAGTCGGTTACTACGGAGGCGATATCTCCAAGATGGTACCCGCGCAGATAGCAGATTTTATATCGAACAAGCTGAAGAAAGGCAGGAATTGACAAATGGAGAACAATAACTACGGCTCCGCACAGCAGGCTCAGCCTCGTATTGAGAGATATGATCCTATCAGACACATCGACGAACTGATCGACATCGTACGTGATGCGGGCGGAGTCCCCTTCACAGACAAGTGCGCGATCGACAGAGGTGACATGATCGCATCCCTCGAAGAGCTCAAGAACCGTCTTCCGGCTTCCGTTGCTCAGAGTAATGACATCGTTGCACGTGCTCAGGACGTTATCGGTACGGCCCGTGAGAAGAACAAGAAGATCATCGATGAGGCTAACCGCATGTACGCCATGAAGGTCAACGATCATGAGATCACAAGAGGCGCACGTGAAGAGGCCGCCAGCATCATAGCTCAGGCAGAGGCACAGGCAGACGAGCTCCGTAAGAGCGCACACGTATATGTTAAGCAGCTCCTCGGTAACGCCAACTCGACACTCAGCGACTGCATCGCCAAGATCCAGACAAACATGAGCGAGATCGACTCGACGATCGAGTAATAAGGCTTGAATACAGGGCCCCTCGGCGACCGTGCCGTGGGGCTTTTTTTTATTGCTTTTCGCGAAGAACTATTCTGATCCTTTTCGAAAAAACGCATCCAATACCTACTAAATATATAGGGTTATAGGTAATTGCTATTGGTAACAGGCCGATGACATGTGTATACTACCGGCATAAACGTAAAGGAGCACCCGTATGAGCAGACTGATCGCTAACACATTTGCACGATGTCAACGCTTGAACAGATATACCGAGGGAGGATATTTGTCAGGAGCTCTTTGAGTGCGATCAAACACATTCAACGGTAACGATAAGTCTTCCCGCATTGATCACTAATTCATAACAGGGAGGACTTTTATTATGTCATTAAATGTCAATTCAATTCTTATTCACGGCGGCATCGACGGAGACGAGGTAACGGGAGCAGTAAATGTTCCGATCTATCAGACTTCCACATTCAAGCAGGACGGCATCGGCGAGGACCGCGGCTGGGAGTATTCGAGAACGGGTAACCCCACGAGAGCTGCACTCGAGAAGCTGATCGCGGACCTGGAGCAGGGTAAGTACGGACTCGCTTTCGCCTCGGGACTTGCAGCGATCACGACAGTGCTGTCGATCTTTGAGACGGGCGATAAGCTCATCGTGTCGGACAATATATACGGTGGTACATTCAGAGTGCTCGACAAGGTCTTCAAGAGGTTCGGCATCACATATGAATCGGTCAACACATCGGACGAGGAACTGGTCGCATCGAAGCTCACGGATGACGTCAAGGCTGTCTATATCGAGACACCGGCAAACCCGCTCCTGACCATTACCGATATCGCGAAGGTCTCCGAGATCGCACATGCGAAGGGCAAGCTCGTGATCGTCGATAACACTTTCCTGACACCTTACCTTCAGAGGCCGTTGACGCTCGGAGCAGATATCGTCCTTCACAGCGGAACCAAATACCTCGGCGGCCACAGCGACGTCGTATCCGGGTTCGCGGTAGTAAACGATGACAAGCTCGCCGAGCAGCTCTATTTCCTGCAGAATGCGATGGGTGGTGTCTTAGGTCCCCAGGATTCATTCCTCATGATCAGGGGCATCAAGACACTGGGTGTCAGGATGGACCGCCACGTCAGCAACGCGGTCAAGGTCGCGGAGTGGCTGAATAATAAGGAAGAGATAAGCAAAGTATATTACCCCGGACTTAAGACGGCAGAGGGATATGAAGTCAACTTGAGACAGGCGGACGGCCCCGGCGCGATGATATCTTTCGAGCTGAAGGAGGGATACGATGCGAGACTGTTCTTCAAGTCGCTTAAGCTCGTAACTCTTGCCGAGAGCCTTGGCGGTGTCGAGTCACTCGTTTGCCACCCCGCTACGATGACACACGCTGCGATCCCGAAGGAAATCAGAGACAAGGTCGGGATCACTGAAGGTCTTATCAGGCTGTCGGTCGGTATCGAGGATGCTGACGACATAATCGCGGACATTGAGGCCGCGATCGAAGAGTCCAAGATAAAGGGGTAATGACATATGGAATACTTAAACAGCATAAAAGACATGATCGGCAATACGCCGATACTTAAGATAACGAATTTTGACCTGCCCGCCAACGTAAATCTTTACGCGAAGCTCGAGATGTATAATCCGCTCGGCAGCGTCAAGGACAGGATCGGAAGCTACCTGATCGGGGACGCGGTAAGGAACGGTCTTAAGCCCGGCGGAACGATAATCCTCGCAACGGCAGGCAATACCGGTATCGGAACGGCGGTCGCGGCATTAGGCAGCAATTACAGACTGATCGTCGTAGTTCCCGACAAGTTCTCGCGCGAGAAGCAGTCACTGATGAGAGCCTTGGGGGCAGAGATAATAAACACTCCCAGAGCAGACGGAATGCTCGGTGCAGAACGTAAGGCAGAGGAGCTGGCAAAGGAGAT
The DNA here is from genome assembly GCA_946611435.1 of uncultured Clostridia bacterium. Taxonomy (GTDB): domain Bacteria; phylum Bacillota; class Clostridia; order Saccharofermentanales; family Saccharofermentanaceae; genus Saccharofermentans. The sequence continues at coordinate 47,498 of CAMODL010000008.1, read as the reverse complement.
CGAAGGTTCGGTCATCATCAACCAGTTCGAGAGCGAAGGCAATCCCAGAGCGCACTATGAGACGACAGGCCCTGAGATCTATAGACAGATGGACGGCAAGATCGACTACTTCGTTGCAGGCGCGGGAAGCGGAGGAACTTTCAGCGGCGTCCTTAAGTATCTCAAGGAGAAGGATCCTTCGATCAAAGGTGTACTCGCAGATCCGTACGGTTCGATAATCGGCGGCGGCGAACATGCCGACTACGACATCGAAGGTATCGGAAATGATTTTATAGCAGCGACCATGAACACGGACTATATCGATGAAGTGGTCAAGATAACAGATGAAGAAGCCTTTAATATGGCCAAGGAACTGGCCAAGAGAGAGGGCGTTATAGGCGGCAGCTCGACCGGCGCTGCACTTACAGCCGCTCTCAGGTTCGCTAGGACGTTGCAGGATCAGGAAAGGGAGTATAATATAGTAACGCTCTTTCCCGACAGCGGAGAGAGGTATCACAGCAAGAACCTGTTATGAGAGGCATTGAATGAGAGCACTGATCGCTATGAGCGGCGGAGTCGACAGCAGTGTCGCCGCCGCTTTGGTGTCTGAAGCGGGAAACACCTGCACGGGATGTACCATGAGATTATACGAGAACGACATGATCGGCTTGCCGATCATCGGTACATGCTGTTCGCTCAAAGATACCGAAGACGCGAGAGCGGTGTGCAATAAGCTCGGAATAGATTACAAGATCTTCCACTATGAGGAACTGTTCAGGCAGAAGGTCATCGAGAAGTTCGTCAGCTCATATGAGAAAGGCATTACGCCGAACCCCTGCATCGACTGCAACAGATATTTCAAGTTCGACCACCTCTATGACAATATGGAGAAGCTCGGCTACGACACTATCGTGACGGGTCACTATGCAAGGATCGAATTTGATGAAGCGCGCGGGAGATATCTCCTTCGTAAGGGCGTCGATCACACTAAGGATCAGAGCTATGTTCTCTACACGCTGACACAGTACCAGCTCGAACACACATACCTGCCACTGGGAGAATATTCCAAGGCGGAAGTCAGGCAGTTTGCCGAAGAGCATGGCTTCGTCAATGCCCGTAAGCATGACAGTCAGGATATATGTTTCGTCCCGGACGGGAACTACGTCGGGTTCATGGAGAGATACCGCGGCAAGTCGTATCCCGAGGGTGATATCGTCGATACGACGGGCAAGGTCCTGGGACGGCATAACGGCTATGTCCGCTATACGATCGGCCAGCGCAAGGGTCTGGGCATCGCATCCGACAGACCGCTGTTCGTAGTAAGGGTCGAGCCCCGGGAGAACCGCGTCGTGGTAGGCTATGAAGAGGAGCTTTTCCATAAGACCGTGACGGCGGGTGACGTGAACCTGATATCTGTCGAGAAGATAGATAAGCCGATGCGCATAACGGCCAAGATAAGGTACGGCCAGAAAGAGCAGCCCGGCGTTGCAGAGATGACGGATGACGGACGGCTGAAGGTTATTTTCAATGAGGCTCAGAGGGCTCCGGCAAGAGGACAGGCGCTCGTAATGTACGACGGCGATATCGTAGTCGGCGGCGGCGTCATAGACTGACATAATCACGAGCATAAGTGTATAATCATAAGTGATCACCTTTGATATGAAAGGCGGTGCATTTATGATACTCGGCATTGAGATAATTAACTTTGACGTTTTCGATGATGACAAGTGCGGAATGCTCATAGACGACAGCATCGCTGTGGCTTCGGGCAACGTTGAAGGGACAGGCGCCTTAAGGCTCCGTAACCTGAACGCCCTGATCGGCAGGAACCGCACCGGCAAATCCAGTTTCATCCTCGCGATGTCCTTCATAAAACGATGCATAATCCACGACGTGGCGCAGGCTTCAACCCTCGACGGCCGCCCGGGATTCTCCAACATGGTCATTGATAAAACCCGCCCTGCGGAGTTCAAGATCTTCTTCCGCATCAAGGACAGGGCGTCCGGCAAGACCAAATTCCTTCAATATGAACTCGCGATCGAGGCAGGCAAGTTCGGCAGCCCGATCGTCGCATCCGAGAAGATCATCCTGTCGCTCAGAAACGACGGTGTGATCACCAAGCACACCCTTCTCGACCTTAAGTACGGCACCGGGATCGTCTGCTTCGACGACAACTGTATCGACACAACGATCGCGGGCGACAAGCAGACCGCACTCAGCGTCTACGGCAAGATCGAGACCTATAGGGATATCTGCGATCTCTATCATGAGATCGACCGCTGGTTCTTCTGTAATTTCTCTTCTGAGGAAGTATCCTCCTATTATTCCGACGGGAATGCCCCCGGCGGCCACAAGCACCTGAACAGCACCGGCTCGAACATGAGCAACGTGCTCGAATACATGCGTCAGACAGATGCCGATAACTATGAGCGTGTGATCCGATCCATCCAGGACCGCATCCCCGCCATGAAGAAGAAAAAGACCCTGCCCGCCAATCTCGAGGGCAGTCACGACAAGCTCTTCCTCTATCTGTTGCTGCTGTCCGACCGTGACCCGCATTCGACCATCTTCATCGAGACTCCCGACCGTGACCTTTATCACGACATGGTCGACGTCCTGGCCGATGAGATGCGCGAATTCTCGATCAAGAATCCGTACTCTCAGATAATCTTCTCGACGCACAATCCCTATATCGTCGAGAGCATGTCCCCGCGCGAGATCTGGGTCTTCTCCCGCGACTTCGGAAGTGAGATAGACGACGGCGTTAAGATCAAGTGCGCCGGCTCCGATCCTGTCGTTAACGCGCTCTTTGACGAGGGTGTCGGCATGGGCGCCATCTGGTACGGCGGCCACCTCGACGAGCCCGGGGAAGAGAATGCCGAAGAAGATGATGACGACAAGTGATGAACGCCGCGGATCGTTCCAAGGTGACTCATCGAAAAGGATACAGGAAACAGTCTATGCATATAGAGATCCTAACAGAAGATAAATCCGGAGCAGTAGTCGTAGAGCGACTCGCCACACGGATCTGCGAGACCGAAGGCTGCGATGCCGACATCGCCGTCAGGCCTCACCGCGGCTGCGGAAGCTTGCCGAAGGATCCGGATGCCAGACCCCCGAAGTTCGCGTCGTCGCTTCTCGACCTCCTGCCGGCCAAATGCCGCGCTTACAACAAGTCCATCGGAGGCGCAGACACGATCCTCGTCGTCGTCATGGACTCCGACGACCACGATCCCGAAGAACTCCGCTACGAGCTCTACCGTGTCTGCAAGAAATACGCCCCGCGCCTGCGATCCGTCGTCGGCCTCTGCACCGAAGAGATCGAGGCTTGGCTCCTCGGCGACTCCGCCGCGATCTTCGCCGCATACCCCGACAGTTCTCCCGAAGCCCTCGCCGCCTACGAACAGGACAGCATCTGCGGCACCTGGGAGCAGCTTTGCCGCGTAGTCTGTCCCGACACCTACGAGAGCATCATCGACATCGGCTACCCTGCCATAGGTCACTACAAGGCCCGCTGGGCCGAGAAGATCTCCCAATTCATGGAGCCCGGGAACAACATCTCACCCAGCTTCGACAACTTCAAGATGTCGCTCATCACCGCCATCCGCAAGCCCGGCCCGATCCCCGACCGCATCAACACCCGCAGCCTTAACGGCCGCACCTCCCCCGGCGGCAAGCCCGTGAGAAGAACGAGCTTCTAGCGTACGAATTGAAACTGAAACAGACGTTATTATTTATGGATGATTCACTTGATTGCACATAATATAACCCCTGATGGATTAGCCATCAGGGGTTAGTGTTGTAATAACCTATGAGATTTATGACTCTATCTGATCAAGTCGTATAGTTAGAATTGATAATAATCATGTCTTGCAAATACTTGATAGTCAGCAACCTCATCAGTAGTAAGAGAATCATTTCCAAACATAGTACTAATCTCAAAACTTGATTGCCCACCGGCACTCATGGCATCTGCGTATGTAAAGTCAATGGCAAGTATTTCTCCGTTACTATCGTAGAAAACTGCAACGATCATAACATCTATCGAATTGGTTTCTTCGTTTGTGTTATTTGTTATACGACCGGTGATTTTAACACCCATATCATAATCCTCATCTCGGATATCAAGATCAGAAATATCGTAATCGATAATAGCATCCTCGCCGTCTTCACACTTTGCGATCGTAAATACAGGAACCAGATTGATTCCGTTATCCAGTGACACGCCCTCATCCAGCCACCCGCTGTTAAAGAAATACCCTTTTTCATTCGGAGCAATAACACTTGGAGCTGAAGTGATGTATTTTTCTGACTGCAGGAGATGTCCGTTGTTATCCTCAAAATCAAAAGTACAATCGTCGAGGTATAGACAAGTGGTTCCGGTATTTGTTATCTCGACTACTCCGCAGTATTCTTCCCTTCCTAAAGTGTTCATATGATGCGTAAATGTGGTATGAGTAATCTCGTATTGAATAATATCAGCAGTTGTTGTTTCCTCCGGTTCTTCTTCAGGCGTATCAACATCTTCTATAGTTGCATTATCTCTGATAGTGACACTTCCAGTTTCTTTTTCGCTAGTTGAACATGATGATAATGCAAAACAAGTGATGAAAACAGATACCAAACAGGTGCAGAGTATGCAGTTCATTTTGTGCTTTTTCATAATAGTTTACCCTCCGTTATATAAAAATAAAAAAGTGTGGCAGTCGAGACCACCACACTGAAAAGCGCTAGTCTCGATGCTGCTACACATTCTTTTCCAGACTGGATAAAGAAAAAGACCAGCGTTTTTACCAACGCTTGCCAATCTGGAATCATTAGAATGTGTAGCACCTTAATTCTACTACGAATTTCATCAACAAACACAGATTAATGGTTATATTTACAAATCATTTATCAAAACATAATCCTTAAATAAAAGGAGTGATACCTACATAACTTAATTTATTGCCGTTTATGTATCATCCACGAGGCGCAACCTGATAGGACGTGCCTCGTACGATAGCTCTACTCTACCGTTACTATTTGTAGCACTAAGAGTAACAAAAAGTGTAAAAGTATCCCAGCCGCCATTATTGAGCGTTTGCGCTCTCTTTCCCGAGAGAACGACAATGAAACGACAATGATTGGGCGGGTTTTCATTGTCGATCTGTTGTCGTTTCCGTGAAAAGTGGCTCTGTAGTGCCAATCGACACAGAAACGACAATAAAATACTATGTTTCCATTGTCGTTTCATTGTCGATTCAGGGCGGGGCGCTCATCCAAAGCCGGCGCTCGTGTATAATCAGAGTATGGCAAGACACGTTTACATACATATCCCGTTCTGCGCGGCCAAGTGCCCGTACTGCAGCTTCTACTCGACGATAAGAGTCGAGCCGGGGTTCTGGGCGGCTGCCAAAAAGGAACTGAAGATATATGAGGAGTTGCTTGGCGTGAGGAATGATCTCGGACGCACGGGAGGGGACGATGACATCGACACGATATATGTCGGCGGCGGGACTCCGAGCGTGGTGGATGCCGATAAACTCTGTGAGCTCGTGGAGGAGACGAAGAAGGTTTATGAGATAAAAGAGGACGCCGAGATCACGATCGAGGCGAATCCGTTCTCACTTACGGCTGACAAGGCGATCGCGTATAGTAAGGCCGGTTTTAACAGGATATCGATCGGTGTGCAGTCGCTTGACGATGAGGTGCTTAAGACTCTCGGCAGGCTCCACGACAGGCAGAAGGCGATCGAAGCGATCGAGACTGCAACCGATGCGGGATTCACGAATATCTCGGCTGACCTGATGATCGGTATTCCGGGGCAGAGCCTTGAGATGATAAAACGTGATGCTGACACATTGATAAGTCTCCGCGTTAAGCACATCAGTATGTATTCGCTCACGATCGAAGAGGGGACGCCGTTTTATAAGAGGTACAGCAAGACTCTCGAGGATCTTGTGCCGCAGGAAGCGGAACGTATGATGTATCACGGGCTGCGGGAGCATCTGGCCGGGTGCGGGTTCAGACCATACGAGATCTCCAATTGCGCGATCGAAGGATACGAGAGCAGGCATAATACGATGTATTGGCACGGCGGTGAGTATTACGCCATAGGGGCGGGTTCGCACGGGTATCTGGATTCTGTCAGGTTCGCGCATCCGGATGATGTTGCGCTTTATGTGCGCTCGATGGCGGACGTCGGGGCCGAAGATTATGTTCGACTGCTCAAGGGAGACTGTGATGACATCGGTGCGATCCGCGCACTCGAGAGGCTGACCCTTAAGGATAAGATGCACGAGTATGCGATGCTGATGCTCAGGACTACTGACGGGATCGACCGGCGCATCTTCAGCCAGAAGTTCGGAGTCGATGCGGGGGAGGTTTTCGAGTGTGCGATAAAGGAAAACCTTGCCCGGGGATGGCTCGAGACGAGCGGCGGCCGCATCAGGCTTACAGCGGAAGGGCTTGATTTTGCCAATGCTGTTTTCGCCGATTTCCTGTAAACGGCAACCCGTGCCGCATCTTTCTTACAATAACTTATCGAAAAAGATTTGACTTTTTTTGACATTGTCGGTATAGTGTATTTGGCACTCAGAAGATTTGAGTGCTAAATATCGAAAAGGAGCTGACCGCCATGTCGTTGGATAACAGAAAAAAGCAAGTCCTTCAGGCAATCGTAGATGACTATGTCACCACTAACGAACCCGTCGGCTCCAAGACTCTCATAGAGAGACACAACTTCACCGTAAGCTCCGCGACTCTCCGTAATGAGATGGCCGAACTCGAGAAGCTGGGGCTCCTCGAGAAGCCGCACACGTCTGCAGGCCGCATCCCTTCCGACAAGGGATACAGGGAGTATGTCGACTCGCTAATGCACGTCGACGACCTGACACAGCAGGAGAGAGAAGATATCGCTTCGCGTATCAATGACAGCGTGTCTGAGGTGAAGGATCTTCTCAGGAACGCGACGATGACTCTGTCGGAGAATACCGGATTCGTATCGCTCGCGATGACACCGAGGCTTCGCGGAAGTTATCTGACTCAGCTTAAGATCCTCATGATCGAGCCCGGCAAGGCGCTGGTCGTAGTTGTCCTGTCAGCGGGTGTCGTAAAGGATAAGCTCGTAAGGATCCCGAACTTCCTGACACAGGATCAGCTCGCGCAGATCAGTAATGAAGTCGAGAAGAGCCTGAGCGGTAAGCCGCTGGATGAGATAACGCTCATCACTCTGGCGTCTTCCGTAAAGGAGGCGAAGATCCCGGATGCGCTCCTGAATCAGGTCCTCTATGAAGCATATACGGCCATCAAGCAGGCAGATAAGCTTGATGTCTATCTCGAGGGCGAACACAGGATGCTCTCGTTGCCGGACTTCAGTGAACTGGGACGGGCCAGGGATCTCCTTGGTACTCTGTCGCATGACGGAATGGTCGCAGGTTATGTTAACGAGATCGAAGCTGATGCGGCTGCCGGCGGAAACGACGACAGCTATATGATCAGGATCGGTCAGGAGATATCGCTCGAAGGGCTCGAGGACTGCAGCTTCATCACCACGACGTATAAGATGGGTGATACGATATCAGGCAATATCGGAGTCATAGGACCTAAGAGGATGGAATATTCGAAGGTGATATCTCAGATCAATTTCGTCAGGAAGACCATCAATGACGGAATAAAGAAATTAAGCGAATGATAACAAGGAGGAAATGATAAATGGCAGATGATGAGGAGATAAAGGGAACCGGAAACGAGGATATAACATCCGAGGATTTCATTCCCGATTACGATTTCTCCGAGGGGCCTCAGGAAGCGGAGGCAGAAGAGAGCGAATACTCTGCTGAGGATGAAGAAGCAGCAGAGGCGGACGGCACGGAAGCGGAAGCAGGATCGGGCGACGAGAAGCTCGCCGAACTTGAGAAGAGATATATGAACCTCTATGCCGAGTACGAGAACTATCGTAAGAGGAGCATGAGAGAAAAGGATAACCTCTATGCCGATGCTGTAGCTGACGTTACATCCAAGTGGCTTCCCGTTATGGATAACATCGACAGAGCGAAGATCGCGGGTGAGTCAGCGGATGACCAGTCGATCGAAAAGGTCCTCCAGGGTATCGACATGATGAGCAAGCAGGCCCAGGACATCCTGACGAAGATCGGTGTCGAGGAGATAAAGGCAGACAGAGGAGATGCTTTCGATCCGAACCTTCACGAGGCGGTAATGCATATCGAAGACGGAGAGCTCGGAGAACAGCAGATAGCAGCAGTATTCCAGAAGGGATACAAATATAAGGATCGCGTGGTAAGACACGCAGTCGTACAGGTAGCAAATTAACAAACTGACTAATAAAGGAGAAACAAAAATGGATATTATCAGATCAAGCCTGGTACCTACGGTAATCGAGTCATCCAGCCGCGGAGAGCGCGCTTATGACATCTATTCCAGACTGCTGAAGGAGAGGATCGTCATCCTGTCCGAGGAAGTCAATCATGTAACGGCCAGCCTTATCACGGCTCAGCTCCTCTTCCTCGAAGCAGAGGATCCGGATAAGGATATTCAGTTCTATATCAACAGCCCGGGAGGATCCGTATCCGACGGTCTCATGATCTACGATACGATGCAGCTCATCAAGCCTGACGTACAGACGATCTGTATGGGTATGGCAGCTTCGATGGGATCCGTTCTCCTCGCAGCAGGCGCTAAGGGTAAGAGATGCATCCTTCCTAACGCAGAGGTAATGATCCACCAGCCTTTGGGCGGTACACAGGGTCAGGCAACCGAGATCCTGATCGCTGCAGAGCACATCAAGGATACGAGAGCAAGACTTAACGGCATCCTTGCAGAGCGTTGCGGCAAGACGATCGAGGAACTCGACAAGGATACGGACAGAGATCATTGGATGACAGCTCAGGAAGCTCTTGAGTACGGCATCGTAGATAAGATCCTTGAGAGCAAGAAATAATCATCGAAAATAAATGACGGAGGTAATATAAAATGGCAAAAGTAATTGGTATTGATTTAGGTACAACAAATTCATGCGTAGCAGTAATGGAGGGATCCGAGACAGTCGTAATCCCTAATCCCGAAGGTAACCGGACTACTCCTTCGGTAGTAGCGTTCACCAAGGACGGCGAGAGACTCGTAGGTCAGGTAGCTAAGCGTCAGGCAGTCACAAACCCTGACAGGACAATCCAGTCCATCAAGCGTGAGATGGGTTCCAACTACAAGGTATCCATTGACGATAAGCAGTACACACCTCAGGAGATCTCCGCGATGATCCTGACGAAGCTCAAGAACGACGCCGAGGCTTATCTCGGACAGCCCGTTACACAGGCAGTTATCACGGTTCCCGCATACTTCACCGACTCACAGCGTCAGGCTACGAAGGATGCAGGTAAGATTGCAGGCCTCGAAGTTCTCCGTATCGTAAACGAGCCTACGGCAGCTTCCTTGGCTTACGGTCTCGATAAGGAAGAAGAGCAGAAGATCCTCGTATTCGACTTGGGCGGCGGTACGTTCGATGTATCCATCCTCGACATCTCCGATGGTGTCTTTGAGGTTGCTGCTACGGCAGGTAACAACAGACTCGGCGGCGACGACTTCGATAACAAGATCGTTGACTACCTCGTAGAGACATTTAAGCAGAGCGACGGAGTAGATCTCAGGAACGACCGTATGGCTATGCAGAGACTGCGTGAGGCAGCCGAGAAGGCTAAGATCGAGCTGTCCGGTACTATGTCCTCCAACATCAACCTGGCTTACATCACGGCTGATGCTACAGGTCCTAAGCACATGGATATCACTCTCACGAGAGCTAAGTTCGATGAGCTGACAGCTGATCTCGTTCAGAAGACAATGGATCCCGTTAAGAGAGCTATGAGCGATGCGGGCGTTACACCTTCCGACATCGATAAGATCCTCCTCGTAGGCGGTTCCACGAGGATCCCTGCAGTTCAGGATGCTGTTAAGAATTATTTCGGCAAGGAGCCTTTCAAGGGCATCAACCCTGATGAGTGCGTTGCCATCGGTGCCGCCATCCAGGCTGCAGTCCTGACAGGTGATGTTGACGGACTTCTCCTTCTCGACGTTACACCTCTCTCTCTCGGTATCGAGACGATGGGCGGCGTTTGCACAAAGATGATCGAGCGTAACACGACGATCCCTGCTCACAAGAGCCAGATCTTCTCTACAGCCGCTGACGGTCAGACACAGGTTGACATCCATGTCCTCCAGGGTGAGCGTGAGATGGCTGCTTACAACAAGAGCCTCGGTAACTTCATCCTTGACGGTATCGCTCCCGCACCCCGCGGCGTACCGCAGATCGAGGTTTCTTTCGATATCGATGCCAACGGTATCGTTAACGTTAAGGCTGTTGATAAGGGTACGGGCCGTGAGCAGAAGATCACTATCACATCCTCTACGAACATGAGCGATGAGGAGATCGAGAAGGCCATCAAGGAGGCTGAACTCCACGCTGCCGAGGATAAGGAGCGTAAGGAGAAGGTCGAGATCAAGAACCACGCCGAGTCTGCCGTATACCAGACAGAGAAGGCGCTCACAGACTTCGGTGACAAGGTATCCGATGAAGATAAGGCTCCCGTTAACGAGGCTATCGCTAAGCTCAAGGATGCCATCGCCAAGGACGATACAGAGGCTATGAAGGCTGAGACGGAGAACGTTCAGCAGGCTCTCATGAAGGTCGGCGAGAAGTTCTATCAGGCAGCAGGCGGACAGGGTCAGCCTAATCCCGAGGACTTCGCAGGTTACGGCAACCCCGGTGCAGGCGCAGCAGGCTTCGGCGGTGCTGAGGATGCAGGTGCCGACGGCTTCAAGAATGCCGGCGGAGATGTTTGATCTTAATATCTATAACTAACGTGCAGGCTGCCGTTTACCCTCTTATGGGCTGACGGCGGCTTTGTGCGGTAAATCGGAGGAATAGCTTTGGCTGATCAGAAACGCGATTATTATGAGGTCATGGGAGTATCCAAGAATGCTTCCGCTGACGAACTGAAGAAGGCTTACCGTAAGCTCGCTAAGGAGTACCATCCTGACCTTCACCCGAACGACAAGGAGGCGGAGGCCAAGTTCAAGGAGCTCAACGAAGCATATTCAGTCCTCTCGGATGATGCCAAGAGGAGCAAGTATGACAGGTTCGGTCACGCGGCCATGGACCAGAGCGGATTCGGCGGCGGAGGATTCTCGCAGGAATTCGACTTCAGCGATATTTTCGAGTCGTTCTTCGGAGGCGGATTCGGAGGATCGTCCAGGAGACGTAACGGACCTCAGCGCGGTGCGAACCTGAAGTACAACATGAAGCTCAGCTTTATGGAGGCTGCGTTCGGTGTCGAGCGCGATATCACGATAACCAAAGAGGATAAGTGTACGGCGTGCGGCGGTAACGGAGCACAGGCCGGGACCAATCCCGAGACATGTCCCACATGTAAGGGAAGCGGTATGGTAACTCAGCAGCAGCAGACGCTCTTCGGCATGACGATGGTACAGAAGGCCTGCGGTGCGTGCGGCGGAAGAGGAACCGTCATCCGTACGCCTTGCTCGGCATGTAACGGCAAGGGCCGTAAGAACGTCCGTAAGACGATCCACGTTAAAGTACCTGCAGGCTATGATACAGGCGAGATGATGGTCATCCCCGGCGAAGGTGAGCCCGGCAAGAACGGCGGATCCTACGGCGATCTCTACATCCAGTTCGTCGTTGCCAAGCACGATGTCTTCAAGCGTGAAGGTTACAACACATATTGTGAAGTTCCGATCACTCTCGCTCAGGCGACTCTCGGTGCCAATATCGAGGTACCGACTATCGACGGTCCCGTTCAGTACACGGTCAAGGAGGGCACACAGCCCGGCGATACCATGATCCTTCGCGGCAAGGGTATTGCCAACAAGAACAGACCTTCGATCAGAGGCGACCAGATGGTAAGGTTCATCATCGAGATCCCTCAGAGGCTCTCGGAGGAACAGAAGCGTAAGCTCAGGGAGTTCGACAGCACCCTGACTGATCGTAACTACACGAAGAAAACAGGTTTCTTCAAGATGATGAAGGACCTGAAGGACCGTTTTAATATTTAATGTTCGGAGGGAAGCCTGATGCAGTGGGTCGAGATAAGGATAGTGACAACGGAAGAGGCATCTGATGCCATCTGCGAGATGCTCGCTCAGATAGGAGCCGACGGTATCGCCGTCAGCGACCCGTTCGAGATAAGACGCATAATCGAAGATCCGGAGTCGCTCGCATATGCCGATGACGGTTATATCGATTCACTCGGATCCGACGTTGTCGTTAAGGCATACTTTGCCGAGTTCGACGAGGGGATCAGGCTCGGTCCCAAGAACGAAGAATACATAAGTGAAGCAGGCGTCGGCATGATCTACGGAAACATCGTCAATACGACCATGAAGACTGAAGACGCCGTGAAGCTGATCGAAGACAAGCTCGCCGACATTGGGCAGTTCCTCGATGTCGGTAAGGGCTTCGACAGCTGGAAATACGTCAAGGACGAGGACTGGGCCAACAACTGGAAAGCGGACTACAAAGCGTTCCGTATATCAGACCGTGTCATTATCTGTCCCAGTTGGCTCGAGCCCGACGCTTCCGACGGCGACATCGTCGTTATGCTCGACCCGGGATCTGCCTTCGGCACCGGAACTCACGAGACGACGTCTATGTGCGCCGAACTCCTCGACAAGTATATAAAGCCTGACACCAAGCTCCTGGATCTTGGTACCGGATCGGGCATCCTCGCGATAATCGCTTCCAAGCTGGGTGCAGGAAGCGTAGATGCATACGATATTGACCGTCTGGCCGTCGATGTCGCGATCGATAACTGCGCCAAGAATGACTGTGCGTCGATCGGCTGCTACACCGGCGAACTCAAGGATGTTAAGGACGGGGGCTACAGCATCGTGGTCGCCAACATAATCGCGGACGTCATAGCCGCGATCGCTTCCGACGTACCCGCAAGGCTCGCGCCTGACGGCTTATTCATCTGTTCCGGTATCATCAATACCAAGAAAGACAGGGTAGAGAAGGCGCTCACTGAAGCGGGCTTCAAGATCGTCGAGCAGCGCGAAAAGAACGACTGGATGGCCTACGTCTGCAAGCTCTGAACAGCTTTTGATAATGTAAAAACAAGTGCGTTTTGTTTGTGCAATGCACATAAGCGCCACCGCTTGCAATTTGTTAATGTACACAAATTTTCGCTACAAAATTAGACAACAGACGACCCCAACGCACTCTTTAGATGTGCTAAACTAAATGTGGGTATTCATATAAGGGTATCTGCAGGGGAGAATGTCGACATAATGAAGTCCATACTGATATTTCAGGATTCGGTAGAAGGTACCGAATACGATTTTACCAGAAGTGTCAGAATGATAAAGGGTTACGGAATGGATCCTTTGTCAGTTATCCCTGCGCTGTTTGATGCAGACGGCAACGACCTTACCACAGATGTTTCCGAGAGTCTTGAATACGCGTTCGGCGAAGAGATAGCCGCTGCTTCGTGCGGTTATGTCACCGACAGCACGGCTCTTGACGCGATGCTCTCCCGCTACAAGGCGGTTCAGGGCGGATTCCCCATCGTCGCTGCCCCATCCATGCTGTCCGATAACGGCGATATCCTTGTAGATGAATCCGTTTATGATTCAGTGATCGATAATCTCCTCCCCATAGCTAAGGTCCTCGTCATCAATCACATGGAGGCCGAACTCCTTGCCGGCTTTGAGTGTGTAATGCCAACCGATTTCTCCCGTGCAGTCAAGAAGATCTTCAATGACTACAATTGCTGCAGTGTCGTTAAGGCATGCAGGGATACGTCGATGAGGAATATCCTTTTCGACGGGAAAAAGGTCAATGTGTTCGAGGGCTCGACAGAAGACGGAACGCCTGACTGTTCGCTGACAGCGGCGATCGCGTGCGAGCTGGTTTCCGGCAAAGAGATCGCCGATGCCGTGAAGGATGCTTTCGCCCGGTATTATGAGCCGGAGAAGAAGGCAACACCCGTGGCAGAGAAGGCGCCGGCAGTTGCTGCTCCTTCAGTCGCACCTGAGGTGAAGGAAGAGCCCGAAGTCAAGGCATCAGCCCCCGCTGCTCCCGTAGCGCCCAAGATCAAGCCTTCAGAAGACCCCGCACCCGTTAAGCGCACCATCCTGACATCCGGAATATTGTCTTCCGGAACAATGACGCGTTCTCTGGTATCCCCTGCAAAGTCGCTGCGTGATATCGCCAGGAGCATCGAAGTTCCTTCCGCCGGCGTCGGCAGCTTCGCATCCGAGAGACCTTCTCAGGAACCCGCCGTAACAAGCTCGCTCAAGAAGGAGTCTGACAACCAGCGCACATTAAGCGAACTGGCCGAACTTCGTGCCCGTCTCAACAAACTCAAAGAGTCATCTTCCAGAACCCCCGAAGAGGGCAATAACGCTGAGGCAATGGGGGATCTCTGAGGCGTCAGGGTAGGCTGACAGCATACCCTGTTATCATCTCTAAAATGTACAATTAATGGTATCAACGATGCTATACAATAGCTCTATACCACTGTAGTTATATTTTTTCTAAGGAGGATATAGGCGATCATGAAACGTAAGAGACTTATCAAACTGGCGGCGTTGATCACATCGATCAATATGGCTTTCGGGCTTTTCCCCGGATTTATCCGTGCCGACGTTAACGACACTGACGAAGATGTCGATGTCGCGCCTGTCGCGGAGGAGGAAGAGCAGAGTGAACCTGAGCTCGATGAAGGAACAACTCCCGTTATCCCCGAAGACACAGACGACAACTTAGCCGTACCCGAAGAGATCGTAACGAGCGATCCTGAAGAAGTGGCCCCCGATGTTGCTGCAGAAGACACAGCAACACCTGTAGTTGTCTCCGCAGAAGAAGCGGCCACTGCCGATGAGGCAGAACCTCAGATCGATGCCGCTCCCGAAGAGCCTTCAGCTCCGGCTGTCCAGGCAGAAGAGAATAATGCAGCGGCCGATGAAGCAGAGCCTGAGGATGACTTCGAATACGAAGAAGAAGTCGTGAGCGTCCCTGCAGCTAATGCCGCAGTATCCTATCCGGTAGCTATCGATGAGGAGCACTTCCCGGATGCAAGATTCAGAAGCTATATTCAGGAACTTGTCGGAGATACGACACTGACCCAGGCGGCTGCCGAGGCAGTGACGAGCATCAATGTTGGTGGTATGGTCCTGATCTCAGATATAACCGGTGTAGAATATTTTCCTAATCTGGAAAGCCTCGATGCACATGGTAATATTATCCATAGTGTAGATCTGAGCAATCTGACGGAACTTAAGAGCCTGAATCTGTCAGGAAACAGTCTGCAGGAACTTGATATCTCAACGAATACTAAGTTGGAGGATATTAATGTTTCATCAAACCAGATCAAGAACGATCTGGTTATGCATGGTGATGTATATACCGCAACTGTCTCTATTAATGTTTCCGACAATCAGATAAAGAACATCGACCTAACCGGGATGGAAATCGATGTTTTGAAGATTGGTGGCAATCCCGATCTGAATTCTATAGTCCTCAGAGATGCATATGGACCGACAGAACTAACTTATACAGGTGGCAAACTTACTTATGTTGACCTTGCCAATTGTATTTCGCTTGGGGCTGTAGGTCTGAGTGGTAATGATATCACATATTTTGATATATCAGGTGACACTGCTATTGTATCCATTGATGTATCTGACAATAAACTCACTACGTTGGATGTTTCCGATCAGATCTATCTTAAGCAATTGGTAGCAGGTACAAATTCACTTGAGTCGATCGATCTGAGTAACAATCTTGCGTTGGATTTGCTTGATCTATCTAATATAACCACGTTGACGGAATTGGATGTATCTCATAACACTTCTCTTACTAAGCTTTATTGTTACCAGGATACTAATATAAGCGAATTGGATCTTGGTGTTAATGAGAGTCTTAAGATTCTGCAATGCTACAATTGTGACCTCAGCGAGCTGGATCTGTCGGGATGTCATTCCATAGAGACACTTAACTGTAATAACAACAAGATCTCAGAACTTGATGTATCCACTAATCTGCGTATCGGTTCACTGTACTGCAAGAATAATAATATGACTTCGCTGAAGATCGGACAGAATTATAATCTGAAGATACTCGATTGCTCTGCGAATCTCTTGGAAGATTTGGATTGTTCTGATTGTATACAGTTGGAGACTCTCACTCATAGTGATAATCCCA
Organism: uncultured Clostridia bacterium; assembly: GCA_946611435.1. GTDB lineage: Bacteria > Bacillota > Clostridia > Saccharofermentanales > Saccharofermentanaceae > Saccharofermentans. The sequence continues at coordinate 31,306 of CAMODL010000008.1, read as the reverse complement.
ATATAGTTACTATCGATCTCAGTAACTGTAAGGTTCTCAGAACCTTCACCCAGTCTGCAGTCGACGGCCTGATAAGCGCTGACTTCAGCGGTTGTGAAGCGATGACTTCCATTACTATCTGCAGCTGTAAGAATCTGGCGTCCCTGGATGTTACCGGATGTACTGCTCTTAAGACCTTAAACTGCTACAGTAATGCTCTTACTTCCCTTGATCTTACAGGGCTTACGGAGCTTAAGACCCTTAAGTGTTATTCGAATAAGATCGAAGGTCCCTTGAATGTCAGCGACAGTTTGAAGATCGAACAGCTTTACTGCTATGGGAACAGCATCACTGAACTGGATCTGAGCGGACACACATTCCTGACAGATGTTCTTTGTGATAACAATCTCATAGCTGAGCTTAACACTTCAGACAGCCCTGCACTTAAGACGCTGAAGTGTAATGACAATCTTCTTACTGAGCTTGATCTCAGTTCTAATGTTGCTCTGATCTCGGTTGAGTGTCAGAATAATGATCTTACGGATCTTAATGTATCGTCTCTTACACAGATGACGAATCTTAACTGCAGTTCTAACAACCTCGAGACGATCGACGTATCCGGTTGCGTTAAGCTCGCGACATTTAATCCGAGCGATAATCCTGCTACCGAGATCGATATGAGTGGATGTATAGCCTTTTACAGGAAACTTACACTCTCAGGATTTGATGATCTCGAGACTCTCGATCTGAGCGGCTGTTCTGCACTTACGGAAGTAATGGCTTCCAATAATCCTAATCTGACGAGTGTTGATCTTACCGGTTGTTCTTCTATCACAACTCTTACTATGACCGATGATACAAAGTTGGAGGATATCGATGTCTCTATGCTCGCTAATCTCGTTACTCTTAATGTTGAGAACAGCGGACTGACCTCTCTTGATCTTTCCTCTAATAATGCAATTAAGACGGTCAATGTAAAGAATAATCAGCTCGCGGATCTGGATCTGAGAAATCACACTACACTTACTACATTGTATTGTGATAACAACTTCCTCACATCGCTGAAGGTAGGAGGATGCACAAATATCACTACTCTTACATGTAATGGTAATCGATTTGAGGAAGTCGATCTTTCCGGTCTTAAGATAATATCATTCACCATTAAGAATGCCGAAGGCTATGACCTTAAGCGAGTTATTCTTAACGGATGCACGGCGCTCACAAAGTTCACACACACCAATGGTGCACTTGAGTATCTTGATATCGGCGGATGTACTGCACTTACAGACATTACTGTCAACGATAATATGCTTGATAGCCTTAATGTTGCCGGGTGCAGGAATCTTGTGAACCTCTATTGTCAGAACAATTTTCTAACATCGCTTGATGTATCGGATCTGAAGAATCTGAAGATACTGCGTTGTTTCAATAACGAGTTGGAGCATCTCTATGTCGACGGATGTACACGTCTTCAGGAACTTAATTGCCAGACAAACAATCTCGAAGAACTGGACCTCAGTGGTCGTAACAATCTGACAACAGTCAACTGTTCAGACAACTCGCTCACGACGTTACTACTTACCGGTTGTTCGAGGTTGGCATCACTGACATGTAATAATAATGATCTTTCTGATCTGGATATGTCTGACTGTGCAGCGATCACATCGCTTTATCTCAAGAATAATCTTTTCAGTGATCTGTCTCTTGCAGACAGGACAAAGCTTAAGACTCTTGATCTGTCAGATAATGATATCTCCGTGCTCGATCTGAGCGGTTGTACTGCATTTACATCCACTCCGTCTCTCCCTACTACAGGTCTATATGAACTGAATATGTCAGGTTGTACCGGTATGACAGCGTTCAAGTATAATAACGGAGATCTCGAGACGTTAGATCTCAGTGGTTGTATAAATCTTACAGCTGTTGAATGCACCGGTAATCAGCTTAACGATCTGGACGTATCAGGATGTACGAACCTTAAGACACTTACATGTAATGACAATCTCCTGACTGATCTTGATGTAAGTAATCTAACGTCTCTGGAGACATTAAAGTGTCAGAGAACATACAGTTCGGATAATGAGCGCGGAGTCTTGGAAAATCTGAATCTTACAGGTTGTACAGGGCTAAAGACACTTATATGTTCATATAACAGTCTGGAAGATCTCGACCTGAGTGATTGTACATCTCTTGCAAATCTCGATTGCAAGAAGAATATCCTTGATACAGTCAATCTGGCGAATAACAGTGCAATCGTCAGCGTGGATGTCTCTGATAACAGTGAGATCACTGAACTCGATCTGAAGAACAAGACGAATCTCACGAGCTTTACGATCACCGGATGTCAGATCAGTGAACTTGATCTGAGCGGATGTACATCGCTTGACAAGTTGACAAGTGTACAGGGGAATCCTGTCACTTCGATCAACCTCACTGGTTGTACTAAGCTTACCAAGGTATCTGTTACGAGCGGTATCCTCGAGTCTCTTACTCTCAGAGGATGTAGTAAGCTTACCCAGCTCGACTGTTACGGCAACCATCTGGAGACACTGGATGTAAGCAATTGTTCTCTGCTTGGAACGATCAATTGTTATAACAATGCTCTGACAAGTTTGAACACTTCCGGATGTACCACGCTTAATACGTTGAACGCCTACAACAACAATCTTACTTCTATCGACGTTTCTGACAGTACAGTTCTCGAGAATCTCGATGTTCATACCAACAAGAATCTTGAAGATCTTAATGTATCGAACAATACGATCCTTAAGAAACTGATCTGTAATGAATGTGCGCTTACCGATCTTGATGTATCGACAAATACGCTTCTTACTCAGATCAACTGCCGCGACAATCAGTTGACGGAACTTGATGTTGACGGTCTGACTGCTCTTAAGTCGCTTGATTGTGCCAACAATATGCTGACATTGCTTAGTGCGGACGGATGTGTCCTGATGACAAAGTTAAATTGCTCCGGCAACAGATTTGAGACGTTGTCACTTACAGGTCTGACTTCGCTGAATGATTTTTCTTATCAGAATGCAGCAGACTACACGCTTAAGGATCTTGATCTTAGCGGATGCTCATCTCTTACACAGATCTCTTACTCCGGTAAGGGACTTGAGACTCTGAATGTATCCGGAATGACAAAGCTTAAGAAGCTGACTGTCAGCAGCAACAAGCTCACGGATCTGACTATCGGAAACTGTGTCGGACTCGAAGAGATATCTTGTGCCTCTAATCTGCTTACAAGTCTGGACGTAACCGGATGTCCGAGCCTTATCGTGCTTGACTGCAGCAAGAATCTGCTGACAGAACTCAAGGTAGACGGCTGTGAATACCTTAAGACGCTGAACTGTGAGTACAACCAGTTGTCTTCTCTCGATGTAAGCAGCTGCAGCAGATTGACATCACTTAAGCTCAATCACAACCTGTTCACAAGAACGGATGCATCAACTGTTCCCGCGGGACTCAATATCGGTGACCTCAATATCACGACATTGAGCTATACGGATCAGGATATCCCGTTCCTGTCATTTACTCAGAGCAGCACTACCAAGATCACGCTCAGGTGGAACAAGGTCTACAAGGTTGCTACTTATGAGCAGGCAACAAGATATGAGATCTATGTATCTACAACATCCGAGACTGACGGTTTCTCACTGTTGGCTGAGACATCGAGCACGGATAACACAAGGTCTGACATCGTTGAGGGAACAACATACTACTTTAAGGTAAGAGCTGTTTTCGGTGAAGGATATTATAGTGAATTCAGTAATGTGATCAAGGTTAAGACGGGCAATGCCAATACCAGTGTAACCCCTGTTCCCACAGGCTCGAACGGCAGCACTCCTACGCCGAGGCCGACAAGAGCTCCTCGTAACACCCCGACGCCTACCCCTGAGCCTACAGCAAGGCCGACTAGAAAGCCTACGGCAACTCCTACCCCCAGGCCGACAAGAAGACCTACGGCAACTCCTTCTCCGAAGCCGACATCAGCGGCTAAGCCTACAGCTAAGCCGACAGCAAAGCCTACAGCTAAGCCTACGGCAGTTCCGACAAAGAAGCCGACTCCGACACCTAAGCCTTCAGGTGACACAGGCGTAGCAGGATTCGTCGAGAGACTTTATACCGTGGCCCTCGGACGTCCGTCTGATCCGTACGGTAAGGCAGACTGGGTCAACCGCGTACGCTCAGAAGGATACACCGGAGCAGACCTCGCCAGAGGCTTCCTGTTCTCGAATGAGTTCCTTGACAAGAGTATGAGTAACTCCGAATTCCTTGACGTACTCTACGCCACATTCTTCAACCGACCGGCTGATGAAGGAGGCAAGAGCAACTGGCTTAATCTCATGGCGGCAGGCTGGAGCAAGCAACAGGTCATCGACGGATTCATCAACTCGATCGAGTGGGCGAACCTGTGCCTGACCTACGGCATTGCATCCGGTACGACCGCACAACCGAATATTACGGTCAAGCCTTCTGCCGGAGTAATCGATTTCGCTACGAGACTTTACACGACTTGTCTCGGACGTAATGCAGATCCGGGCGGACTCAACGACTGGGCGACACAGCTCGCCAACATGAAGATCTCCGGCTCCGATGCCGCACACGGATTCTTCTTCTCCGGTGAGTTCCTCAATGCCGGCTATTCCGATGCCGAGTATGTAAAGCGACTCTACCGCACCTTCATGGGTCGTGAATATGACCAGGGAGGCTTCGACAACTGGATGAACCTGTTGGCATCAGGTGCATCGAGGGAAGACGTATTCCAGGGCTTCGCGAACTCCGCTGAGTGGGCGAATATCTGCGCCGAGTACGGAATACTCAAGTAATGCGAACCGCAAGTTAAACTGACTGACCCGGGCCTCGTGCCCGGGTCTTTGTTATGCGGAATTGTCGTCACCCACTAAGGATCGCACATAAAAAGCGGAGGACCGAATTGATCCTCCGCGATCGTTAACTGAATATTGCTGTTTTACGTAGATCAGCTTCTCGGGATGAATGCTGCGACTGCGCTCGCGAGAGAGTTGATCGGCATTGTCTGGATCCAGACACGGCCGGGGCCGGTTACCTTGGTGTTGAAAAGGCCTTCGCCGCCGAAGAGGATGTTCTTGACGCCGGGAACTGTCTCAATGTCCATCGTGACGGAGCTGTCCATCATGGCGAGGTAGCCTGTGTCGAGGATCATTGTCTCGCCGGGAGCCAGATTATACTGAACGACTTCACCGTCCATCTCAACGAAAGCAGTACCGGAACCGGACAGGCGCTGCATGATGAAGCCTTCACCGCCGAAGAGGGAAGCACCGAGCTTCTTCTTGTATGCGACTGACAACTCTACTGTCTGCTCTGCTGCGAGGAAACCTGACTTCTGAACGATCATGGGATTGTTCGGGTCGATCTGGATGTCGAGGATCCTTCCGGGAAAGCTTGAAGCGAAAGCGATAAATGCGCCGGGTCCCATTGCTGTGTAGCGGTTCTGGAAAAGAGCCTCGCCTGCGAACATTCTTCCGAGGGCCTTGCCGACTCCGCCGCCTACAGTCTCCATCTTGAGGTTGGGTGACATCCAGCTCATGGAGCCTCTCTCAGTGATCATAGCCTCGCCCTGAGCCAGCTGACAGATTACTACCGGAAAGGGTGTACCTTTTATCTCATATTGCATATGTCCACCTCCTTGAGTGTGATAGAATAACCATAAATTATTTTAACATATTCTCAGCGAAAAGGGGTTAGACTTACTCGATGACGCGATTGTTTTTGGACAATATCGATGATGCAGACAATAGCATTATCCTCGATAAAGATAATTCACATTACATCATGTCCGTGCTCAGGATGAGAGAGGGAGAGCAACTCATTGTTGTGCCTGTGGGTACGGGTGACGAGATAGTTGCCGAAGTGGCTATACTGAACAAGGAACAGGTGGTCTTAAAGCAGGTGGAACGACGTAAGAATATGAGCGAACCGCCCGTAAGGATCACGCTTTATCAGTCAGTATCCAAAGGAGAGAGGATGGATCTGACTATCCAGAAGTCGGTAGAACTCGGAGTGTCAAAGATCGTGCCGGTCTTCTCAGAGAGGTGCGTCGTAAAGCAGGAGAAGAAGTCGAACAAGACCGACAGATGGCAGAAGATCGCGCTCGAGGCCGCAAGGCAGTCGGGGAGAGGGATCGTCCCTGAAGTCGCGGAATCTATGACTTATAAGGAAGCTCTGGCAGATTCCAAGGACATGCAGCTTGTGCTGTTCCCTTGGGAAGAGGAGCATGGCAAGACTTTGAAGCAGGCTGTTGAGGGAAAGGATCTTGCCGATGTGGGTGTGTTTATAGGACCCGAGGGCGGCTTCTCCGAAGGCGAGGCTCAAATGGCGGCCGAGAATGGGGCGGTCAGGGTCACTCTCGGTCCGAGGATCCTGAGGACGGAGACGGCGGGTCCGGCAGTTCTGGCGATGCTTTTGTATCAGATGGAATTATGATACAATACACAGTTGCATATTAATAATATAAAAAGGAGCTCTCCCTGATGAAGATAACTGCGCAGAAGGGCACAAGAGATATACTGCCCGGCGAGATATATAAGTGGCAGAAGGCGGGAAAGACTTTCGCTGATGTCTGTCATATGTACGGATATGAGGAGATCAGGATCCCTACTTTCGAGGATACGAACCTGTTTCAGAGGGGCGTAGGCGATACGACGGATGTCGTGCAGAAGGAGATGTATACTTTCGAGGATAAGGGAGGAAGGAGCATAACGCTCAGGCCTGAGGGTACCGCCGGTGTCGTCAGGAGCTTTATCGAGAACGGTATGTCGTCCCTGCCTATGCCTGTCAGGCTCTACTATGACATAACGGCATTCAGATATGAGAAGATGCAGAAGGGCAGATACAGGGAGTTCCACCAGTTCGGCCTGGAGTCCTTCGGAAGTGCGGGCCCCGAGATCGATGCCGAGATAATAAGCGTCGTTGATGTCTTCTTCAGGAAGATGGGGCTTAAGAAGATCAGCCTGCACATCAATTCGATCGGATGTCCCGAGTGCCGTAAGGCTTATAACGAACTGCTGAAGGATCACTTCAGACCTCATCTTGACACGATGTGTGAAGACTGCAGGAACAGGTTCGAGAGGAATCCCATGAGGATCATCGACTGCAAGGTCGATGCCGAGAAGGATGTCATCAGGAATGCGCCGAGGCAGCTCGACCACCTGTGTGATGCTTGCAGGGAGCATTTCGACGTGCTCAGGAAGAGACTCGATAATATGAACATCCCTTATGTTGTCGATCCTAATATCGTAAGAGGTCTGGACTACTATACGAGGACTGTCTTCGAGTTTGTATCAGAGAATGTAGGCACACAGGGAACGATATGTGGCGGCGGACGCTACGACGGACTCGTCGAGAGCCTTGGCGGCGCACCTACTCCCGGTATCGGATTTGCCATGGGTGTCGAGAGGTTTCTCCTGGAAGCTGAGGCTCAGGGCGTTGATCTCGGTTCTCCCAATAAGGTCAAGATCTTCTTTGTCAGCATGAGCGACAATGCCAAGGATAAGATCAGCAAGCTCTGCTACGATCTCAGGCTGGCGGGAGTCGGCTGTGAGCAGGATCTCATGGGAAGAGCATTCAGGGCACAGATGAAATATGCCGGCAAGAGCGGCATCCCTTATATGGCCGTTATCGGAGACGATGAACTCGCATCCGGTGAGATCAAGGTCAAGTGCATGGAAGACGGCAACGAGACGACCGTTAAGATCGAAGATCTGGCCGCTTTCCTACTCGAAAAGTAAACAATTTGTTGGAGGTATATATGCAATCACGTACACATACATGTGGTGAATTGAGGATCACAGATGCAGGTAAGAAGGTTCAGCTCGCAGGCTGGCTCGAGAATTTCCGCGAGGTCGGCTCCGAGCTCGGATTCGTCGTCATCAGAGACTTCTACGGCACGACTCAGGTAGTCATCGAGAATGCCGACATGATGAAGCAGGTCAAGGCTATCACGAAGGAGTCCACGATCAAGGTCGAAGGAACAGTAAGAGAAAGAAGTTCCAAGAATTCGAAGCTCGCTACCGGTGACATCGAAGTCGTTCCCGAGAAGATCACTGTCCTCGGCCGCTGCCGTTATAACGAACTCCCGTTCGAGATCAACCGCAGCAGGGAGGCTGACGAACTGACAAGACTTAAGTACAGATATCTCGATATCCGTAATCCCGAGGTCAAGAAGAACCTTATCCTGAGGAGCAACGTTATCGCTGCCCTCAGGAACAGCATGATCGATCACGGCTTCATGGAGATCACGACACCTATCCTTACGGTATCTTCTCCTGAGGGCGCGAGGGACTATCTCGTTCCCGCACGTAAGCACCCCGGTAAGTTCTATGCTCTGCCTCAGGCTCCTCAGCAGTTCAAGCAGCTACTGATGGTGTCCGGCATCGACAGATATTTCCAGATCGCACCCTGCTTCAGAGACGAGGACGCCAGAGGCGACAGGTGCCCGGGTGAATTCTACCAGCTCGATATGGAGATGGCGTTCGCGAGCCAGGAGGATGTTTTCGAGGTGATCGAAGATGTACTGCCTCCCGTATTTGCCAAGTATGGTACATATGACAGAGCGTCAGGTTCACCCTTCGTCAGGATCCCTTATCGTGAGGCGCTCGAGAAGTACGGCACGGACAAGCCCGACCTTCGTATCGACCTGACGGTTACGGACGTGACGGATCTCTTAAGGACTTCGGAGTTCGCTCCCTTCGCCGAGGGCGAGATCAAGGCAGTCGTTATCTCCGACTTCCACGAGAGCCGCAAGTTTATCGATAAGACAATGAATGATGCCGCCATCCAGTCCGGAAGCAACGGCTACTGGTTCAGGATGGACGAGAACGGTGAGATCGTCGGAGGCATCTCCAAATTCGTACAGCCCAAGAAGGACGAAGTCATTAGTAAGCTCGGACTTAAACCCGACACTCTCGTAGTCCTGTCCGCAGGCACGAAGGGCGTTGCCACGAAGATGGCAGGAGTCTTAGTTAAGACTTTCGGTGCGGCCGTTCCGGGTCACATGGATAAGGAACAGTACGCTTTCTGCTGGATCGTTGATTTCCCGATGTATGAGATCGGTGAGGAGTCCGGCGAACTCGAGTTCTGCCACAATCCTTTCTCGATGCCCTCGGGCGGTCTTGATATCCTCCTGAAGGCAGAGCGCGGCGAGATCGATCCGCTGTCGATCCTGGCTGATCAGTACGACCTCGTAGTTAACGGTATCGAACTCTCGTCCGGTGCCGTTCGTAACCACGATCCCGAGATCATGATCAAGGCCTTCGAGCTCGTAAGGCTCGGCGAGGAGGACGTTAAGAAGAAGTTCCCCGCCATGTATAACGCTTTCTGCTATGGTGCTCCGCCGCACGCCGGTATCGCTCCGGGTGTTGACCGTATGGTCATGCTCCTCTCGGGCGAAGAGACGATCCGCGAAGTCATCCCGTTCCCGATGAACAAGAATGCGCAGGACGTAATGATGGATGCTCCCGGCTATGTATCGGAGAAGCAGCTCGAGGAACTCGGCATAAGTATCACAGCCGCTGATAATGGTGAAGAAGTCGACGAAGACCTGTTCAAGCTTGCCGACTGAGCAATAAAGGAGATATAGGATGAGAAAGACCAATCCGGACAATCCGGAAGCTTCCAAGTGGGAACTGACTCCGACTCCGGTCGAGAGGATGGCCCCTGCTTCGGAGAAGGCCGAGCGCGAGGAGAAGAAGAGAAAGGCGGAAACTGTAGAAGAGATCAGTAAGGAAGTCGAAGATGAGACTCCTGCGGAGGCTCCTGCAGCAGCTGACGATCAGGTAACTGATGAGATCATTTTCCCGGGCAGCGAGTCTTCGAAGGAAGAGGATGCCGACAAGACCGGATCTGACAGCGCCAAGCTGTCCGAAGAGGAGCTTAAGGCCGAGAAGCGTAAGAAGATCCGTCACGAGGCTCTCGACTGGCTGAAGACGATACTTATCGGCGTGACCGTAGGTGTCCTGCTCGTCGTATTCGTCATCCAGAGAGATAATGTTTACGGCCCTTCGATGCAGCCGACGCTTTATGACGGATATGTGGTCTTTACCGAGAAGATATCAACGTACTTCGATAAGTATGACAGAGGAGACGTAGTCATCCTCGACGGCCACGGCATGATCGGATATGACAAGGACGAGTATCTGATCAAGCGTATCATCGGCCTGCCGGGCGATACGATCAGGATCGCAGACGGCAATGTCTACCTGAAGAAAAAGGGTGACACTGAATTCTATCTCCTCGAAGAGAGCTATCTGGCTGAAGGTACACGTACGACCGTAATGGCTTACGGCATGGAAATGGGCTATGACGAGATCACGCTCGGAAGTGATGAATACTACTGCATGGGCGATAACCGTCCCGTCAGCAACGACAGCCGTAATCTCGGTCCTTTCGATGAGGATCGCATAAAGGGTGTGGCGATACTGATCGTCTATCCGTTCAATGCTTTCGGACTTCTTTGATGAGGTGTAAATGGACAGACAGGAACTGATTCGTAATTTCTGCATAATAGCGCACATCGACCACGGTAAATCTACATTGGCCGACAGGTTGATCGAGCACACCGGCGTTGTTCAGAAGCGCGACATGCAGGCACAGATATTGGATAACATGGACATCGAGCGTGAGCGCGGCATAACGATCAAGTCGCAGGCCACGAGGATGGCGTACACGGCATCCGACGGCAACACGTACACGCTCAATCTTATCGACACTCCCGGCCACGTCGACTTCAACTATGAGGTGTCCCGAAGCCTCGCTGCGTGCGACGGCGCGGTCCTCATAGTCGATGCCGCGCAAGGTGTTGAAGCTCAGACACTCGCCAATGTTTATCTGGCAGTAGACGCTGACCTCGAAGTACTGCCGGTCATCAACAAGATCGACCTGCCGTCAGCGAGACCCGAAGAAGTGCGCCAGGAGATCGAGGATGACATCGGCATCGATGCATCCTACGCGCCGCTGATATCCGCCAAGAATGATGTCGGCATAGATGAGGTGCTCGAAAGTATCATCAAGTACCTACCCGCACCGACCGGCGCCGAGGACAAGCCTCTCCGCGCGCTGATCTTCGATTCCAAGTACGATCCCTACAAGGGCGTCATAGTAAGCGTCCGCGTCAAGGAAGGCCGCGTAAAGTTCGGCGACAAGATCCGCATGATGCACACCGGCAAGGATTTCGTCATCACAGAATTGGGCTACTTCCATCCCGGCGAATATGTCCCGTCCGAATCACTCGAGACAGGTGAAGTCGGCTACATCTGCGCCTCCATCAAGAATGTTCGCGACACAGCCCCGGGCGACACCGTCACACTCGCAGACGAGCCCGCGGACGAGCCGCTCATCGGCTACAAGGGCATCCAGCAGATGGTCTTCTGCGGGATCTATCCGGTCGACGGCGCCCGCTACGGCGATCTCCGTGATGCTCTCGAGAAGCTCCGTCTCAACGACGCTGCTCTCTCCTTCGAGGCAGAGACATCGGCAGCATTGGGCTTCGGCTTCCGCTGCGGCTTCTTAGGCCTCCTTCACTACGAAGTAATCCAGGAGCGACTCGAGCGCGAGTTCAATCTCGACCTGATATCGACGGCCCCGTCCGTTATCTACAAAGTCTACAAGACAGACGGCACATGCGTACGTGTCGACAACCCGACAAACATGCCCGACCCGTCTGAGATCGATTATATGGAAGAGCCGATGGTCAATGCGACGATAATGCTGCCCAAAGATTATGTCGGCAACATCATGGAATTGTGCCAGGACCGCCGCGGCGAATACAAGGACATGAAGTACCTTGACGACAAGCGTGTAATGCTCCACTACCGGATGCCGCTGAATGAGATAATCTACGACTTTTTCGATGCATTAAAATCCAGGACACGCGGCTATGCATCGCTCGACTACGAGATGGCAGGCTACGACAGGAGCAAGCTGGTCAAGCTCGACATCCTCTTAAACGGTGATCCCGTCGATGCGCTCTCATTCATCGTCCATGCCGACAAGGCCTACGCCCGCGGGCGCCGCATGGCAGAGAAGCTCAAAGAGAACATCCCGAGGCAGCAGTTCGAAGTGCCCGTCCAGGCCTGCATCGGCGGCAAGGTCATCGCACGTGAGACGATCCGCGCCTACCGCAAGGACGTTCTGGCCAAGTGCTACGGCGGTGACATCACCCGTAAGAAGAAGCTCCTCGAGAAGCAGAAAGAAGGAAAGAAACGCATGCGCCAGGTAGGCTCCGTCTCAGTCCCTCAGGAAGCTTTCATGAGTGTTCTTAAACTCGACGAAGAATAATATAATAGATATCAGTGAACCGATACTTAAAGGGAGGTAGCAGTACAAATGAAAATGCGCAAGACAATCGCAGTCATCCTTACAGCCTTTATGCTGACAGCCGTCATGGCCGCCTGCAGCAAGGCCTCATCCGACGACACAACGGCAGCCCCGGAGGCAGTCGATACCGTGAATGAGAACCCTGTCGAGACAGAGACCGAGAGCACATTTGTCGAGCCGGCAGTTGCCTTCAACCACGATGCCTACTCTGAGTTCGCCGAGCCCGTCTACTACGATGTCACAGCCGACGCTCCCGCCTACGCTGACGTCGGACTCAACAGCATCGCCATGACATACGTTCAGGGCTCCATGGTCATGGGCGTCGCCACAGACGGCTACTACATCGTCCTCGACAGCGGCTACGTAGTCGACGGTCAGTATCTGGAAGCCATGGAGTAAATAATCTGCTATAATACGATCTGCCGCCGATCTCAAGGTCGAGACGGGCGGCACCACGCGGGTGTGGTGGAATTGGCAGACACGCCAGATTTAGGTTCTGGTGGTAACCCCGTGCAGGTTCAAGTCCTGTCACCCGCACCATATCGCCCCCGCTTCGGGCTTGATGCCCCGACGCGGGGGTGTTGTTTATGGCGCAGAGTCGTCTGCACACAAGGAACTTATAAGGTATAATCATTTCTATGAATATAATCGAGATCAAGGACATTTATGCGGCGGAGCTGGATGTTTTCGCCAGGCTGAGCGAGGCGCAGCTGTACAGGTATTACGACCCGGAGCCAGGCATCATCCTGGTGGAGACGGCGTATGTGATATTGCGCGCTCTCGAGGCCGGATATGAGCCGCTCTCGATGCTCGTGGAGACGTCGAGGATGGAAGTCGAGGCAGGGCCTGTGATGGAGAAGATCAGGCAGCTGTGGGGTGATGCAAAGCTCAACGATATGCCGATCTATACTGCGGAGCGCGAGGTGGTCATGGACCTGACAGGCTATAATCTCGTTCGCGGACTTTGGATGACGCTCAGGAGGAAGACTGAAGCGCCGATCGATGATTTCATCAGGGACAAGAAGAGGATCACACTGCTTTACGATGTCGTCAATCCCACGAATGTCGGGGCGATCATAAGGTCGGCTGCGGCACTCGGGATGGAGGGCGCGCTTCTTACTCATTCGACGGTCGACCCGCTTAACAGAAGGTCGGCGAGGGTTAGTATGGGAAGCGTTTTCCAGTTGCCGTGGACCAAGGCCGGCAGGCAGGAGTCGGAGGGTGACACACTCATAAGGATACTTCGCGAGCAAGGCTATAAGACAGTGGCGATGGCGCTCACGGAGGATTCGACATCGATCGATAATGCGGAGATACGAGGCAGCGGGAAACTCGCTGTCGTACTCGGAACGGAGGGGACGGGTCTGCCGGATGAAGTGATCAGCGCTTGCGATTACCGCGTCATGATCCCTATGTATAACGGCGTCGATTCGCTCAATGTCGCGGCGGCCAGTGCGATCAGCTTCTGGGAACTTAATAAGCCCGGGAACTGAACAGGTCAGTATTTGTCTATGGAATATACACTTGTTATAATGTGGTTACTATATGTTTTTGGGGGAGATATGATATGGATAAAGATATCAGAGAGATCTCGATCGAAGAGCTGGATAAGGTTACCGGCGGCAATTATGAAGGGCCGATCACTTATGACATGATCGACGAGAAGGCTAAGCTCCTGGATTGGATACGCGATACGTACGGGCTCGAGGATGCTGCATGTGCTGCAGGCGGATTCTATTGGGATGACGAAGCCACAAGGATCTTCCGCGAGCGCGGAGGCGCAGCGTGGGGTGAGTATGTTAAGGCTCATTACGACCCTAACTGCGGCCTGAACAGATAATTACGCGATAAAGAAGGGATAGATAATGAGACGTTTATCAAGTCTATTGGTAATCGCGGTTACTGCGGCCTGTTTGCTGCCTTTTGTCGGTACCGCGAGAGTGGAGGCGGCAAAGGGTGTCGCTATCAACAGCACGAATTTTCCGGACCCCAACTTCAGAGCGATCGTGGCGTCCGCTACTTATGATAAGGATCAGGACGGGTATATCTCCGACTACGAGGGCACGCATGTCAACAACATGCACTGCGAGAACAGCAATATCTATTCGTTAAAGGGTATCGAGTATTTTCCCGGGATCACGGGTCTGTGGTGCCTGAATAATAATATCTCGAGCTGGGACCTGTCCCGGAATACCAACCTCGTGGGTATATGGTGTTCCAAGAATCCTTTTACCGAACTTGATTTTACCGGGCTGCCGAATCTCGAGTGGGTCTACTGCTTCGAGTGCGATCTGCATTCGCTGAATGTGAGGAACAACCCAAAGCTCGCTTACCTTGAGTGTAATTCCAATCCGAATCTGGGGTCGCTCGACTTATCTCAGAATCATCAGCTCGAAAATCTTTTCGCGAGTAAATGCGGGCTTACATCCCTCGACGTGTCAGGTTGTCCGCTCATGTGTGAACTCAATGCCCAGGAGAACGATCTGAGGTCCATTGATCTGTCGCACAATCCCGAGATGCGAAGGCTCGACATCTGGGATAACGAGAATCTCGGTAATATCGATGTCAGCAACATGCCCAAGCTCCAGCTGCTCAATGTCGGCAACATCGACTGCACAAGGCTGGACGTGACGCATAATCCGGAACTGCAGGCGCTTTTCGCGAATTATAATGAGGAACTGAGAACGCTCGATCTGTCACAGAATCCCAAGCTTGCCGACTTAAGGCTCGAGTGTGACTGGAGACTGACGTCGCTTGATATATCGCATAATCCGAAGCTCTACTATGTGCTGGCGTTCGGCCTGTTGGGGATACCGTCGCTCGATATCTCAAACAACCCGCACCTGCAGATAACATACAACAACGGCTTTGTTAATGATGAACCGCACCTCGGGAATGTGCATTCTTATAATATCGAACTGGGTGGAAGCGATGAGTATTTCGCCGACCTGTCGCATTGTCTGTGTGTTGATAACGGACGAGATATCATCGCGGGAAGCCGCCTCGGGACCATCGTGCCGGACAGCTTCATCGACACCAATGACGGCCATTCTTCGTCCGAGCGGTTCGCGACCCGCGGAGAAGCGGTCCTTAAGCTCTACGAGAGCGCAGGCAGCCCCGCAGTACAGAGGAATTCCAGGTTCACCGATGTGGCGGGAACCCGTTACGAGGCAGCTGTGGTCTGGGCCGAGACCTATAATATCTGCTTCGGTTATCCTATAACATGTTCTTATACTTTCTGCCCCGATGAGCTGATCAGCCGCGAGGACTTCGCGCTCATGGCTCACCGCGCGGCCCTCTATATCGGCGCCGGTACCGCACTTGACTACGGCAGGACTGACTGGTACGATGACGCACTCGATATCGACTACTACGGCTGGGGAGCCTTTACCTGGGCCATGCAGTTCGAAGTGCTCAAGCCGGTCGGCAACAAATGCTACCCTCACGGCAGAGTGACCCTTGCCGAGATGAACGCCGGCGTAAACAAGATCTCCAATCTCGATGAAGCGGCATCCTACTCCGACAGAGTGGGCGCCAACGGCCAGGGTATCGGCGCTTCGCCTGAGATCGTCACATACGCTGACGGAACGATCTCCGGAACAGAGCCGACCTTCAACTTTACTCCCGTCACCGAGCAGGGCATCGGAGGCTTTGTAGAGCGACTCTATACGGTAGCCCTCGGCCGCGCCTCGGATCCTGCAGGCAAGGCGGACTGGATCAACCGCGTAACAAATCAGGGATACACCGGCGCGGACGTAGCGGAAGGCTTCCTCTACTCCGACGAGTTCCTGAGCATAAATATGAGTAACTCCCAGTTTCTCGACATCCTCTACGCCACTTTCTTCAACAGGGCCGCTGACACCGGCGGAAAGAACAACTGGCTCAACGCCATGGCAGCGGGAATGAGCAAGCGCGAAGTCATCCGCGGCTTCATCGACTCTACCGAGTGGGCTAATCTCTGCCTGACGTACGGCATCCTGTCGGGAGGCAACGGTGTCCCGAACATCACGATCGAACCTTCGGATGAAGTCAGGGCGTTTGTCACCAGGCTCTATTCGACGTGCCTCGGGCGCGATGGTGACCCATGGGGTATGAACGACTGGTCGAGTCAGCTCGCCAACATGAGGATCTCCGGCTCCGTATGCGCGCACGGCTTCTTTTTCTCGGATGAGTTCATCGGTCAGAACCTGAGCAACGACGAATACGTCCTAAGGCTCTATCGCACGTTCATGAACCGTGAGCCTGACCCCGCGGGCTTTGCCGACTGGACCGGCAGGCTGGCGGCAGGCGCTACCCGTGAGGACGTTTTCCAAGGCTTTGCGGGCTCTGCCGAATGGGCGCTTATCTGCGCAGACTACGGGATAATCAAGTGAGACTATTGCAGATCCCTATTTACCCTAATTGTTAACCACCGTGGGTAAGGGAACGTGTAAAAACCTGCGAATTTACCTGAATTGTTAACCACCGTGGGTAAGGGGCCGGGTAAAAACCTGCAAATTTACCCGAATTGTTAACCACCGTGGGTAAGGGGCCGGGTAAATCCGCCGCTCACGCACGGTGCAGCTTCCGATATTCGCGCGGCGAGAAGCCGGTCATGTTCCTGAAGACGCGGTTGAATGTCGTGGTGGACTGAAAGCCTGAATTATAGGCGCATTCGGTGATGCTCAGGTCTTCGTCGGCCAGCAGCCGGATCGCCGTACGAACGCGCACGGCCGACAGATACGAAGGAAATGACGTCTGCATATATCTCGCGAAAAGCCTCGAGAAATAGTGCCTGCTGAGCCCCGCGGCCTCGGCGACTTCTGCCTCTGTCAGGTCTTCGGCGGAGTGCTCGGCGATATAATTGCATATCGTTCTGATGAGCCCCCAGGCCTGAGAGGGCACGTGCCCGGTCGAGAACTGCTCTTTCTGCTCTCTTATGACATATTCGCCGATCAGAAGGATTATCTCGCCGGCAATGAGCTTACACCTGGATTCGCTCAGCTGCTCGTGCCTTTTGTACTCTTCCTCGATAAGCCTGATCTTATGGGCGATCGCATCGGTGAGCTCGGGCTCGCTGTCGGCCCTTATCATGTGGCATCCGGTCATCAGGCGCGATATCGATATCAGGTCAGTGTTGTTCTCGAGCATGTGCGGGATGAACTGGATGAACAGATTGCCGCCTTTCGGGATCGAGACGATCTCGTGGATCTCGCGCGGCCAGACGAGGAGAATGTCCCCCTTTTTTGCCCTGTATTCGACATCACCTATCATGTAGCGGCAGCCGTCCTTTAAGACGACCGTGAACTCGGCGGAATTATGCCAGTGAGCGGGGTAGCGGCAGGGGGCATTCTCGTGTGTGACAGAGATTCCGCTCATGGCTTCGTATGCGATTATCTCACGTGTATCGTTTTTCATGACTTGAATATAGCAAAAAATGGGCAAAATTCAATAATATTGTTCTGTTAAGCAAAGCAACGTTCTAATAGAATAATAATATCGACTACTACTCAGGGAGGCGTCTATGGAAAACTTCACTTTTTATTCACCGACATTTTTCGCTTTTGGCAAGGGCACCGAGTCTGATGCCGGCAAGTATGTAAAGCAGTTTGGCGGGACACGCGTCCTCATCCACTACGGCGGCGGAAGTGTCGTAAGGTCAGGACTGTTAGATCGCGTCAAGGCGTCTCTTGACGAGCACGGCATCTACCACGTTGAACTGGGCGGAGTTAAGCCCAACCCCAGGAGCGGCCTCGTATATGAAGGCATCGAGCTTGGCCGTAAGGAGGGTATCGACTTCCTCCTTGCAGTCGGCGGCGGAAGCGTAATTGACTCGTCCAAGGCGATCGCGATGGGGATCCCCTATGACGGAGATTTCTGGGATTTCTATCAGGGTAAGAGAGTCGAGAAGGCGCTTCCCGTGGGAACAGTTCTCACGATAGCTGCAGCCGGCAGCGAAGGCAGCCCCGACTCCGTTATCACCAAGGAAGAGGGCATGTTTAAGCGCGGCGCGGGTTCCGATCTTATCAGACCCAAGTTCAGCATCCTGAACCCCGAACTCACACAGACGCTCCCGCCTTATCAGACGGCGGCCGGCGCGACGGATATCATGGCGCATCTCTATGAGAGATATCTTACCAACACCAAGGAAGTCGAAGTCACAGACAGGCTCATCGAGGCTCTCCTTCTTACTATGAAGAACGAGACTCCCAGAGTCATCGAAGACCCGAATAACTATGAGGCAAGAGCCAATATCATGTGGGCCGGCATGATGGCGCACAATAATTCCTGCGGCGTCGGAAGAAGTCAGGACTGGAACAGCCATGCCATCGAGCACGAGCTGTCTGCCACATATGACTGTGCCCACGGTGCAGGTCTCGCTGTCACGATGCCCGCTGTGTTTAAGTACGTAATGCATCACGATGTAGCAAGATTCGCTCAGGTGGCGGAACGCGTATGGGGCATCGCACCTGACCCGGAAGACCCGGAGTCAGTCGCTCTCGCAGGCATCGAGGCACTTCAGCAGTTCCTGATCTCGATCGGAATGCCCAAGAACTTCGAGGAACTCGGTGCGAAGGAAGAGGATATTCCCGAGCTCGTAAAAGTCCTCTGCTACGGTGACGGAAGAGGCGGCACGATATCGGGATTCGTAACTCTTAATGAAGATGACTGCACCAAGATCTATCAGATGATGGTCTGAACTCAGGGAGGATATGATATATGTCGAAAAGAGCTTTATTCATAGGCGGCACCGGCATCATAAGCACGGCGATCGTCAAGAGACTGGTAAATGAGCTTAACTGGGAAGTGTGGGTGCTGAACCGCGGCAACCGCGCGCACGTGCTGCCCGAGGGCGTCCATCAGATCAATGTTGATATCAACGATGAAGAAGCGGTCAGAGCCAAGCTGGGCGACCTGACGTTCGATACCGTGTGCGAGTTCATCGGCTTTCATGTGTCGCAGATAGAGAGGGACGTGAGGCTTTTCGAGGGGAGGACGAAGCAGTACATCTTCACCAGTTCCGCGTCCGCCTACCATAAGCCTGCCGCGAGCTACCTGATCACGGAAGGCACAACGCTCGCGAATCCGTATTGGCAGTATTCGCGCGACAAGATCGCGTGCGAAGAGTACCTGATGAAGAAGTACAGGGAGGACGGCTTCCCGGTAACGATCGTACGCCCCAGCCACACATACGATGAGCGTAATATCCCGCTCGGCGTTCACGGCACGAAAGGCTTCTGGCAGGTAATAAAGAGAATGCAGGAAGGCAAGCCGGTCATCATCCAGGGTGACGGATCGAGCCTCTGGACGCTCACGTGGAATGCGGACTTTGCGATCGGGTATACCGGTCTTATGGGCAACAGACATGCGATCGGTGAAGCTTTCCAGATCACATCCGACGAGACACTGACATGGGATCAGATCTATCAGACGATCGCGGACAACTTGGGTGTCGAGCTCAAGCCTTATCATGTGGCGACGGACTTCCTGATCGCGGCGGGGGACAAGCACGGATTCGATTTCGCCGGGTCGCTCAAGGGCGATAAGAGCGTATCGGTAGTGTTTGATAATACGAAGCTCAAGAGGGCGGTGCCGGATATGCGCACGACCGTGAGGTTCGACATTGGCGTCCGTATCGCACTCGACTATGTTCTGTCGCACCCCGATGAGTGCCAGATCGAGGATCCCGAATTCGATGAATGGTGCGATAAGGTCATCGCCGCGCTCGATAAGGCAAAGGAGGGATTGTGATGTATACGGCAGCAGGGAACAGATATGAAGTTATGGATTATAAGCGATGCGGGATAAGCGGACTTTTGCTGCCGCGCATCTCGCTCGGATTGTGGCACAACTTCGGTGACAACGACGATTACGGGAATATGCAGAAGATGATCTTCACTGCGTTCGACAACGGGATCACGCACTTCGATCTCGCGAACAACTACGGCCCGGCGGGCGGCAGTGCCGAGCGTAACTTCGGCAAGATCGTCCGCGACGATATGATCGCCTACCGCGATGAGATGATCATCTCCACCAAGGCGGGCTTCGGAATGTGGCCCGGCCCCTACGGTGACTTCGGTTCGCGTAAATATCTTCTCGCGAGTATCGATCAGTCGCTGGAGCGCTTGGGGCTCGATTACGTAGATATCTTCTATCACCACCGCATGGATCCCGACACACCTCTGGAAGAAACCATGGGCGCACTCGAGCAGATCGTCAGGAGCGGCAAGGCTCTCTACGTGGGTCTGTCGAACTATGACGGCCCGACGCTGGAGCGTGCAGCATCGATCCTCGAAGACAGGCACGTGCCGTTCGTTATCAACCAGAACTGCTATAACATCCTCGACCGCACAGTTGAGAAGAACGGTCTCAGGGAAGCGACTTTATCCCTCGGCAAGGGACTGATATGCTACTCGCCTCTCGCGCAGGGCAGGCTCACCGACCGTTATCTGAACGGCATTCCGGAGGACAGCAGAGTCAAGAAAGACGGACGCTTCCTTAAGGCGGAGCAGGTCACGGGCGAGAGTCTCGAGACCATCAGGGCACTTAATGAAGTTGCCGCCTCCCGCGGTCAGACGCTCGCCGAGATGGCGCTCGCATGGCTTCTGGGAGATCCTGTCGTAACGTCAGTCATCGTAGGTGCATCAAGGCCGGAGCAGATCCTGACGAATCTCAAGGCTCTCGGGAATATCGAATTCACTGAAGACGAGCTTAAGCTGATAGATAAGATCTCAGGTAACTGATCAAAGTAAGAGGCTGTCTCACCACTCGAGACAGCCTCTATGCTACTGTATAAACTCTTTACTGCCCAGATCAGAAGCCGAGGTCCTGAAGCGGATCGTAAGCTTCGGGTTCTGCTGCGGGCGCAGGCGCAGGATTATTGGCCGACGCCTCCATCGCCTTTGCTGCCTCGCGCGACTCCTCATCGAAAGGATAGAACATCATCTGGGTTCCGCAGAACAGACAAGTACCGCGGAAAGGCGTCTTGGACTGCTCCGTGATCTTGCGGTTGCACTTAGGGCAGATCCTGAAGTCGAGCGAATACGGATCCTCAAGATCCTTCTTGATAACGTCATCGATCTTGGCGTAGAGCTGAGGCTTGGTGATCCCCTGCTCCTGCATCAGATCCCACATGGCGCTGACGGTGATCCTGAGCTTCTCGACGGTGAGCTGTACGTCCTCTATGGCTCTTGCCTGATCGGCGACCTTCTCCGATGAAGCTCCGCTACTTGAAGTTGTTCCTGTGTAGTCATAATGATACGACATTTCTATCCCTCCCTTGAGATATGAATGGTGCGGAGTCTGTAGATCGTGGATTTAACAATGTTACAGATGCACCGATTACAAGTGTTCCGCATATATGATAACACAAAGTACCGAATCGTCAAAAGGATTTGATGTGCATCAATAAACGTATCGACTGCGGGCTTCTTCGCGCTCTTTGAGGATACCCAGGAAGTCGGCAATGTACTCCCTGCGGATAGCAATAAAGTAGTTCTTGGAAGTGCCGTCTTTGAAGGTAACGGGCATATCACACATATTCTGAAGATCAGACGCGATCTCGGGGTTCTTGGTGGCCCGGTCGATCATTGCCTGATCATAGTTCTTGGGCTTGATGGTAAGTGACTTGATGTCCGCGAGCGGGATGATGCATACCTGTGTGATGATCAGATAATCGGGCGTTATAAAACAGTACGAATCCACATTATCGGGCGTAATGATGAATGAACGTGTATCAGGATTCCGGATCTGTCCGATGAGGTTGTCCTTGCCGTACTTATTGACCATCTTGATATATCTCTTACGCGCGAGAACGGGTGTGATCTTAAGCTTCAGGATGAGATATGCATCGAAAAGAAGAAAGACACCTATAAGGAACAGGTAGTAGGGCTTGAAATTCACGATCGCCATGATCACGATTATCAGCAACGGTATGTTCATGATCAGAAGCCTGATGTATATCGGGCGGTGGAATTCTGCCATCTCGCGTTTCTCGTCGGCAGTCGGCCTGTCCCTGAAGATCTTATCGATACGTTCCTGAGTAAGTAGGTTGTCCATGTGTAATACCTCGTGATGAATCTGATGACATTATAGCATAGAACTGTATGATAACAGTAGTTTAGTAATAAATATTAGGTTGAATATATCCTATATAAACGGTACAATTGTAATGATAAGGAGGGAATACGTATGATCGTTGACACCAAGACAATTGTCTCTATATCTGAAGCGAATCAGAATTTTTCGAAGGTGGCCAGGATGGCTGATGAGTATGGTCAGGTACTGATTCTGAAGAATAACAGTCCCAAATACCTGTTAATTGAGTTTGATTCATATAGAGACGAAGAAACAATATCTGATGCGGTGCTAAAGGCTGCATCTAAGAGATTGATCAAAACGAATGAGAATATCTACGAGGAACTTGCAAAGTGATTCGATTCACCAAGGAACAGGTTCTGGAGTTGCATCGTGATCTAATAGAATCTTCGGGCGGTATAGACGGCATACGAGACGAAGGTCTGTTAGACTCAGCTTTGAATATGCCGTTTCTGATGTTTGCAAATCAAGAACTATATCCGGACATAATTGCCAAAGGTGCACGACTAGGATATGGATTGATAAGTAATCATCCTTTTCTTGATGGAAATAAGAGGATAGGGGTACATACCATGCTCCTGTTTTTAGAATTCAATGGATTTGAATTAGTATATGATGACAATGATCTTATCAATCTGATCATGAGTATAGCATCCGGGGAAAAAGGAAATGAGGAACTTGAAGACTGGATTAGAAAACATGTCAGTGACTAGTTAACGTTAAGTAAGCAGATGGATACAAGTGTTATAATCTGATTAGGAAGGGTGGGGAACAAATGTCCAAGTGTCTTATCGTAGATGACGAGATAGAATTGACGAAGATGACGGAGGAGTATTTCGAGCTGTTCGGGATCGACTGCGACAGCGTGTACGACTACGGGTCATGCGTTGATTATCTTAAAAAGACGACGCCGGACATCATCCTGATGGATGTTAACCTCGGAGACAAGAGCGGCTTTGAATTGTGCCGTAAGATACGCGAGGAGTCCGATATCCCGATCCTTTTTATCAGCGCCAGAAGGAGCGATGACGACGTATTGATCGCGCTCAATATCGGCGGTGATGACTATATCAAGAAGCCCTATTCGCTGAGCGTGCTCCTGGCTAAGGTCAAGGCTATGCTAAGACGTGTCGAGGGAAGCTCCGGCAATAGTGAGAAGCAGACATCTAAGAGTGAGAGCGAGGCACACGGGAAATACCTTTTCGAGAAGGAGACAATGAGCTTCATAAAGAACGGGAAGAAGATTCCGCTCAAGGCACGTGAGTTCGCGTTGCTTCAGTATCTGTATGATAACCGCAACAGGATAGTGACCAAGGATGAGATCTTCAGGGAAGTGTGGGGTGATTCTTTCTACAGCGACGGTACGCTCAATGTTCATATCAGAAGAGTAAGAGAGAAGATAGAGGATGATCCGAACGAGCCCGGGCTCATCAAGACCATATGGGGCACAGGATACATGATGGAGATCCCGGAGGAGTAAATTGAAGTTCAGGAATATCGTCATCATCTATATATTCATCATGGTGCTGCTCCTCGGAGGGATGGGGGCCTACGGCCTGAGTGACAAGAGAGGTAAGCGTGATATGCTCGACCTCAATACCATCAGGAACCGTGCGGAACAGGCTGTCAGGGAAGACGGCGAGATACCGGACGGATGCGAGGTCGTTCTGATCGGAGACCGGAACTATAACGCGATTATCAACGAGGCACTCAAGGACGATTCGGTCATCATGGATATATGGGACGAGTCCGAAGAGACAATAATCGGCAGGGTCATAGTCGATGATACGCATCAATATGCGAAGGAATTGAAGGATGAATTCCTGATAAAGATGTTCGTTATATGGGGCGCGACGGCTCTGGTAGGAGCGATGCTGCTTATATTGATATATATCAATTATATAAGACCGTTCAGGCAGTTGGATGCTTTCGCCGGGCAGATCGCCAAGGGGAATCTCGACGTCCCGCTCAAGATGCAGAAGGGCAACTTCTTCGGAGCCTTCACGGAGAGCTTTGACATCATGCGCGAAGAGATGATCAAGGCGCGTGACAAGGCCAACGAGGCTGACAGGATCAAACATGAACTGGTTGCCGAACTCTCGCATGATATCGGTACTCCCGTCGCGACCATCAAGGCGACATGTGAGGTTATCGAACTTAAGAGCAGCGACAGCGATGTTCTCGATAAGGTGAATGTCATCAATTCCAAGGCGGATACCATCGACAAACTCGTTACGAATATGCTCAATGCGACGCTTGAAGACCTCGAGACGCTGCGCGTGGATGCACGCGAGCTGTCGTCGCTTCAGATAGGAAGGATGGTCGATGAGCTTCACGATTATGGTGATATCCGTGTCGAGAATGATGTTCCCGAATGTCTGCTCGTATATGATCCGTTAAGGCTCGAACAGGTCATCGACAATATCGTGACCAATTCGTTTAAGTACGCAGGCACGGAAGTTATGATCTCGTATTCCGTTAAGCCGGAGGGACTCCTTATCACCATACGCGACTTCGGTCCCGGTGTCCCCGAGGATGACCTGTCGGTCATTACTCAGAAGTATTACCGCGGAAGCAATTCTGCGGGTAAGCCGGGAAGCGGTCTGGGCCTTTATATCGCGGACCTTATGATGCATAAGATGGGCGGCGACCTGATCGTATATAATGACGGCGGCTTCGTAGTCGAACTGTTCGTTCTTAAGGCGGGTGCGTCACCGGTTAAGGAATAGTTAAGGATTCCGTAAGTTTCATGTTAAGACTTCCCGTCAGGGCAACGATAGAATCAAGCTATAAACCGACGCAAAGGGGTTATAGCAAATGTCTGACGAGAAGAGAACAGTTATTGAAGCAATAGACTTATGTAAGTCATATTCTAATGAGAGCGTTCAGCAGCACGTAATCAAGAACCTGAATATCAAGATCAACGAGGGCGACTTCACGGTCATCATGGGTAACTCGGGATCGGGTAAGAGTACGCTCCTGTATTCGCTGTCGGGTATGGACAGGCCGACGCTCGGGAGGATAGTTTTCGACGGGGAAGATATCAGCAAGTACAGTAATGACAGACTCGCAGTCTTCAGGAGAGATAACTGCGGATTCGTCTTCCAGCAGAATTATCTGAACGACACGATGAGCGCGCTCGACAATGTAATGGTCAGCGGCCTCCTGAAGAACCGTAACAAGAAGGAGCTCGCTTCCCGCTGTAAGGAATTGCTCACGAAGGTAGAGATAGGCGAGGGCGACTGGAAGAAGTTTCCCACACAGCTGTCGGGCGGTATGCAGCAGAGAGTCGCCGTCGTAAGAGGCGTTATCAATAAGCCGAAGATACTTTTCGCTGATGAGCCGACAGGAGCTCTTAATTCACAGAACACCGAGAACGTTCTCGATATATTGACGGAGCTCAATAATGAGGGACAGAGCATCGTTATGGTCACCCACTCGACAAAGGCGGCTGCCCGCGGCAACAGAGTGCTCTACCTCGCGGACGGTATCATCACATCAGAGATAGATATCGGTCGATATGATAAGAATGCGGCCGGTACAGAAGAAGGTCGTGCGCGTTACGGAAGACTTAAGGCATTCCTGCAGGAGATGGGGTGGTAATATGTCAGCTTTGCTGTTTATAGTTAAGAACAATATGAAGAAAAGAAAGGGAGATGTTATCACTCTCTTCGTCC
Organism: uncultured Clostridia bacterium; assembly: GCA_946611435.1. Lineage (GTDB taxonomy): Bacteria > Bacillota > Clostridia > Saccharofermentanales > Saccharofermentanaceae > Saccharofermentans. The sequence goes on along the minus strand of CAMODL010000008.1, from coordinate 5,213 downwards.
TCACCGTACTCTCGGTCTTCATGCTCTATTCGTCCATATCCGTAATGACGGGCTTAGGTTCCGTTCAGGATAAGTACCACGAGGAGAATAACGATGCGGATCTTTTCTTCTGGACTGAAGATAAATACATTGCCGACTTCGAGCAGATGTTCGTCGCGAACGAACACATAACTCAGTACGAACTGTCTACCTTGATCAATTCCGACATCGATTACAGGAAGAAGGGAGACAGCGAATGGGGCTCTTTCACTTTTTTGTTCGGTGCGTATAACGAGACAAGAGAGATCAACAAGCTTGACTTCGATACGTCAGGTCTGGGAGAAGATGACATCCTCCTGCCGTTCAATATGAGCAACGACTTCAGTAAGGGTGACACTATCGAATTTAAGATAGATAACGATGTATATGATTTCCGAATTGCCGGATTCGTAACAGATGCTTTCTTCTCATCGACGATCAATTTCTCGATCTATAATGCATACATTAACAGTGCAGTTCTCGCTGACATGGTCGAAGCGCATCCGGAGACTCTTAAAGCCGGACACTCCATCAAGGCACTGATAGACGATCCTGACAACAGTAACGATATCAAGGATGAAGTCGAGAACAGCTTCAAGAAATGGGTCGGTGCAGACAATTCGCGCCTTGATGCTTCCTGGTTATTCGTATCCTGGGAAGAGATGAAGCCCGGTAATGCGATCTTCTCGAATCTGGTCAGCGGTGTGATCCTTGTCTTCTCTATACTGATCCTGGTGATCGCGCTGATCGTCATCAACTTCAGCATCCGTAACTTCATCGAAAAGAACCTCAAGAACACCGGTATGCTCATGGCAAACGGCTACACCACGGGGCAGCTCATGACTGTCACGACTCTCGAGAATCTTCTGGTCTCTTTTGCCGCATCCCTCTTTGGTATCCTCTTAGGTATCCTCGGAACCGGCGTCATCGGCAAGGCCGTATCGATCATCCTGGGCCTTCCATGGGAAGAGCCGGTCAATGCCCTTGCTGCTCTGACAGCTTCCGGTATCACCGTAGTATTGATCACGGGTATCAGCCTCTGGTCATCTGTCGGCTATAAGAAAACAGTCGTACTTGATGCCCTGCGCGGAGGAGTACACTCGCATAACTTCCGTAAGAATCACCTGCCCCTCGAAGAGGCATCCTTCTCTCTGCCGATCTCGCTGTCCTTGAAGGATATCTTAGGTGACAAGAGACGTAATATCATCCTCTTCCTGATAGTGGTCATCCTTACCATGTCGACAAATACCGCTTTCTCGCTTTTTGAGAACTTCAGAGACAGAGACATGCTCCTCGACATCACCGGAAACGAGTTATCCACTGCATCAGTCACAGGCTCCCGTGAGGACTATGAAGAGATCGCTTCCTGGCCTGAAGTCGAAGCCGTCAACGGCATGTATAACTTCGCGGTAACAGTTCAGAACGGTGACCGTTCCAAGGGCGACATAGCAGTTTTTGCTTATACGGATCTGAGTCTCCTCGAGCATGAGATGCTGGTCGAAGGCCGCCTCCCCGAATCCTCCAATGAGGTAGTTGTCGGCGGCCTCACCGCTACCAAACTCCACATCGACGTCGGCGACATCGTCAACCTCGAATGGGGTGACAACAACAACGAATATGTTGTAGTGGGTATCGATCAGAAGATCATGAACTACGGCTACAACCTTCTGCTCTCTGACGAAGGTGCTATCCGCCTCATCGGTGAAGTTCAATCCATGGGTCTCTATGTTTACTGCTCTGAGGGAGTAACCTACGATGATATCTATGACAAGCTCATGGAGCAGACCGGCGATAATCCGATAGATGTTGCCAGGGTGGTAGACAGCCTGATCGACAACGTCACCGGCGGAATAACCATCATCTGCATCGCAGTAACCGCAGTAACACTTCTGGTAGTGGTCTTCGTAGAACACCTCCTTATCAAATCAAAGATCATCAAGAATTGGAAGAACTACGGCATCAACAAGGCGCTCGGCTTCACCTCCGCCCAGCTCCGCATCCAGACGATGGTCAGCAACATTCCGACCGTGTTGGTCGGCGGCCTGGTCGGCAGCCTCATCTCAGGCCCGGCCACAGGCAAACTCACTACGCTCGTCTTCTCGACCTTCGGCTTCCGTAAGCTCGACATGTGTTCATCTCCCCAATGGATACTTGTCACGCTCATCGGCATCGTCGCTATCGCCATGCTCACCTCCCTGGCGGTCTCGCGCTCGATCAAGAAGCTGCAGCCGGTCGAGCTGTTGACAGAGGAATAAGGGGGCGCTTGCATCTTCCGCGGAATATACGAACAGTCCTCGCCGCCGCGCCCCGCGCGGCGACTGCGGAACTAATTCCGCGGATAGATGCGCGCGCCTTCGTTAGCACGCCGATAGGCAGACAAAGCCCGCTTGTATCTTTTGGGATCAAGCGGGCTTTAATACTTTATGCATATAGATTACCGGTAATCCATCAATGAAACGATGATTGCTGCGATACTTTGGTCACGGCGGCGGGCGACCCTGGCAAACCGGGAGGAGGATTGAATGGGAAAGAATCGGTTTTCGATAAGAAATTATCGATAAACGATAAAAAGTTGTTGACAAAGGATAAATGACGGGGTATAGTGGGTCTAGATCGGACAAGGCGTCAGAGCGGCGCCGGCGAGTAAAAAGAGATAAAGGGAGATTAGGGAAATGCAGGAAACTGAGATGAAGCTGGCGAATGTGAAGAAGAGCGCGAAGACGGGGGAGAAGGTCGCGACGGTGATGCTGATCTTCTGCATCGTGGCATTTGTGATCACGCTGGTGTCGGGGATCGTGATCTTCAGCATGGGCAGTAAGTTTGATGAGAAGGTGGGAGACAAAGAGGAGTTCGAAGAGAAGCTTGATGATGAGGACGGAGCCAGGTGGTTCTCGATTTCTGTCGGGGATATCACGGAGTGGCACTCGGATGTTGATTTCATCCAGGACCAGATCGACGATCATCCGCTTAGCTTCGGACTTGGAACTTATCTGATCATCATAAGCGGTGCCTGCCTGGTATTGTGCGTGGTGCTGACGCTCATTAAGCAGACTTTCGGATTGCTGGTCGTTGAGGATTCGCCGTTCACGGATAAGGTCAGGAAAAAGGTGCTCACGACCATGATCGTGCTGAGTGTGCTGGCGGCGATGATGTTGGGATTCGGTATCGGTGCGATCGGTGCTCTGCTGACGTGGCTTGTTTATACGATACTCGATTACGGCAAGACGCTGCAGGTCCTCTCGGACGAGACTTTGTGAGGAGGAATGTATGGGCAAGATCATACTGAGGCTCGACCGCGTCATGGCTGACCGGAAGATGTCTTTGAACGAGCTGGCGGAGCGCGTGGGCGTATCGAATGTCAACTTGTCGAAGATGAAGAACGGCAAGATCTCCGCGATCCGTTTCTCGACCCTCGAGGCGATATGCGAGGTGCTCGAGTGCCAGCCGGGTGATATCCTGGAATATGACAGTGCGGCGGTGAGCGACGGCGTCGAAGACGGCGAGTAAGTGCGGCGGTACTTGTGGCGGACGGAAACAGAAGTGATAGAATTGAAGGGACGATCTGATGAGTCGGGTCGTCCTTTTTTGTGAAGTGATCAGGAGGTGCGTATGAGAAGACGACCTACGCAGGAAGAATATGATATTATCGCCCGCGAGCTCACGGATCTGGGAATGAGCGGGATCGTGTCGAGGATGACGCCGGAGAATACGTATATCAACGGCGCGACGGTCTACCGGGTGAGTGATTCGCCGGAGGGCAAGGTCTTCAGCTATGTTGAGGACGATGTGGTGGATGAGATGGGGTATCCGTATCTTTTCGAAGAGTCTTATTACGGATACTTCGGTGAGCTTGGAAACGGCAGGCGCGTGATCTCGGTCTATGTTAACGGCGGTCAGGTGGTGATCCCGGCGGACGGCGAGTCGTATGTGATCTATGGCGCGGTGTGCGAGACCGGGACGCTCGAGCTTGACATGGGCAAGGTGAAGAAGTTGCCCATCGGGCCGATCGTGCTTGATATCCCGCGTGAGCCGGCGCGTCTTGTGAGCCCTTCCGAGTTCGAGAAGATCGATCAGACCGCGCGCAAATACGGCAAGTTCACCGGCAGCAAGATCGTCGGAGACATCGCGCTGTGCGTGCTGTGGGTGATACTGATCGGCCTCGCATATATCTTTACTTTTGTTGCGATCGACCCGCCGAGCCCGAACGGCGCTTTCTGGGGACTGACGATCGGCGCAGTGGTCCTGCTTGTCGGGCTGTGCGTCGGCAGCTGTGTTTTCCTTAATAACCTTCACATTAGGCGCCTGGCGAAGCTTAAGTATATCAAGCCCGTTATGGTGGTGGGGATCCAGGAACTGAAAGTCAATGCCGGCACGCGCGAGATCGCTTTCGTCGAGTGGTGCGGAGGCGAGGTCGTCTTCAGAAATGTGATGACCGGATATTCCTCATTTTTTCTTCAAAAGGATGTCGGCTTCGGTGATATAATCTACATGCTGACGCCGACCCCGGAAGTCAAGTCTTACGTCTTCTTCAACGGCGCATTTATCAATCTATAATCACAGGAGGGGTATATGAGACCCGGATCAATTGCAGGACTTATTGGAGGACTTGTGGTATGTGGGATCATAACGGTTGTCGTTATGGTCGTATCCAAGAAGGATAAGGCAAAGGTGGATGAGATCCTTGCGACCGTTCCGTCCGAGACAGTCAACTCACTGAAGAACCAGCCCATCACCAAGGCAGAAGGCAAGAATATGTTTATCAAGAGCGCTTATGTCGCTTCCGCTGACGACCTCGGCGAGAACCTGAAGCTCACGCTCCTGATGCACGACCCCGAGCGCGACCAGCTCTATACCAAGGGCGCCAAGATCTCCAAGGCCGATGCCGCTTCTCGCGGAATTCAGCCCGGCGTGTTCGTTCCGTGCCTGATGAAGTACGACACGGAGATGCACTACTACGACTTCAAGAAGCTGGCGTAAAGCCTGTTGCTGATGACAGTCTCGGACTCAGTAAAAAAGAACCCCCGCAGCCTTGAGTTACGTGAAGTGAACCCACGAAGAAGGACGATTTATAGGCTCTTCACTGAATCCATACCTACAAAACAGGCCCTTTTGACTTCCTTGTAGGTTTTCTCGAAACGCTGTCCTACAAGAACGGGAAAAGTTGCTTTTATGTAGGTATTTTTCGAGCAGGCTTA
>CAMODL010000007.1:0-107575 GCA_946611435.1 uncultured Clostridia bacterium | reverse complement strand
CCTCAGCCGTGGGATCAGTCTCACCCTTAGGAGATACCTTACCGACGAGGATATCACCGGACTTGACCTCTGCACCGATACGGATGATACCGTTCTCGTCGAGGTTAGTAAGAGCATCGTCGCCTACGTTAGGAACTTCTCTTGTGATCTCCTCGGCACCGAGCTTGGTATCTCTTGCCTCGCACTCATATTCCTCAATATGGATGGAAGTATATACATCATCACGGACGATCCTCTCGTTAACGAGAACGGCGTCCTCATAGTTGTAACCTTCCCATGTTGTAAATCCGATCAGGATATTCTTACCGAGAGCCAGCTCACCGTTATCCGTGGAAGGGCCGTCAGCGATAACATCACCTGCCTTGACCTCTTCACCGAGAGTTACGATAGGTCTCTGGTTGATACATGTGCTCTGGTTGGATCTCTGATACTTGGCGAGCTTATATGTATCCTTCTGGCCGCTCTTTGTCGTGATCTCGATGAGATCAGCCGTTACACGGCTTACGACACCGTCATTCCGAGCTACCTTACAAACACCGGAGTCCTTAGCTGCACGATACTCCATACCGGTACCGATGATAGGTGCATCCGGCTTGATGAGCGGTACAGCCTGACGCTGCATGTTCGAGCCCATGAGAGCACGGTTAGCATCATCGTTGCCCAGGAACGGGATAAGGCTCGTGGATACGGATACGAGCTGCTTAGGAGATACGTCCATGTAGTCGATACGTGAAGGCTCGAGCTGCAGGAACTCATCGAGGTGTCTGCATACGACCTTCTTGCCTGTGAAGTGTCCCTCATCATCGAGAGGCTCGTTAGCCTGAGCGATATTGTAGAGATCCTCCTCGTCAGCTGTCATATATCTTACTTCGGAAGTAACGATACCCTTCTCCTTGTCATAACGGCGGTAAGGTGTCTCGATAAATCCGTACTTGTTGACTCTTGCATATGTAGCAAGCGAAGTGATAAGACCGATGTTCGGACCTTCAGGCGTCTCGATAGGACACATTCTTCCGTAGTGTGAAGAGTGAATATCACGGACTTCGAAGGAAGCACGGTCTCTTGAAAGACCACCGGGACCGAGAGCAGACAGCCTTCTCTTGTGTGTCAGCTCTGCCAGAGGGTTCTGCTGGTCACCGAACTGTGACAGCTGTGAAGAACCGAAGAACTCACGGAAAGCTGCGGACAGAGGTCTCGTATTAACGAGGGAAGCTGCCGTAACCTTCTCGGACTCCTTATCATCGATGGAAGCCATTCTCTCACGGATGTTCTTCTCGACACGGGCCATGCCCTGACGCATCTGGTTCTGAAGGAGCTCTCCGACAGAACGGATCCTTCTGTTACCGAGGTGGTCGATATTATCTCTGGAACCGATACCGAACTTCAGACCGATGAAGTAGGATACCATGGCATAGATATCGTCAACTACGAGGTTCTTCGGCATCAGCTCGCCTCTTCTCTCGTCGAGGGCGTAGCCGAGTTCCTTAGCGTACTCGCTCTTCTTGTAGTTGGCGCGGACATCTTCGATGATCTCTCTGAGGACGCTGACACGAACACGCTCGTTGATGGGTGTATTAGCGATGTCGAAGCCCTTCAGATCCTTGGCAGCAAAGCTTGCACGGATGTACTTGTCGCAGTCGACTCTTCCGTTACCTACTACCTTATGAGCTACAGTGGATACTTCCTGAGTATCACCGACCTTCCTGATAGGGAAGACCATAACGGATGTGATACCGGAATCCTCGATCTCGAGAGCCTTCTCGGAAGTAATGATCGTATCCTTGGCAAGCAAGAGCTCACCGTCTTCAGTAACGATGTCCTCAGCTGCCTTGTGGCCTGCGATCCTCGATGCGAGACCGAGCTTCTTGTTGATCTTATAGATACCTACCCGAGCCAGATCGTAACGTCTGGGATCGAAGAAGAGGTTGTTAAGGTGGACCTTCGCTACCTCAGCGGAAGCGGGGTCACCGGGACGTACCTTGGAATAGAAAGCGACCAGAGCATCCTCGGAAGACTTGCATGAATCCTTCTCCAGCGTGATGCGGAGAGACTCCTCGTCACCGAATGTCTCGATGATCTGCTCGTTAGTAGCGAGACCCAATGCACGTAGGAAGATCGTCAAAGGGAACTTACGCGTACGGTCTACACGAACGCTGATGACTTCATTCTCGTCTTCTTCGAGCTCGAGCCATGCGCCTCTGTTAGGAATGATCTGTGATGTACCGAGATCTTCGCCTCTCTTACCCTTCTCCGTACCGAAGTAGGCTCCGGGGGAACGAACGATCTGGCTGATTATAACTCGCTCGGCACCGTTGATAACGAATGTGCCGTGTTCTGTCATGATGGGGAATTCGCCTACATAGGCTTCCTGCTCTTTGCTCTCACCTGTCTCTGTGTTGCGCAGACGGAGCTTTATCTTAAGATGAGCTGCGTAGTTGCTGTCCTTCTCGCGGCACTCATCAAGGCTGCATATCGGTTCATCCGGATTAAACTCTTTATCGAGAAAATAAACTTCCCAGATACCCTGAGAATCGGTTACAGGAGACACCTCCTGAAAGATCTGCTGAATACCCTCATCCAGGAACCAATTATAAGAATTCTTTTGGATCTCGATGAGATTTGGTACCTCGATTACCTCGTTGATACGAGAGTAGGACATACGCTCGGTCTTGCCCTGTTTGACGGAATGCACCATTATCAAATCACCTCTTGAACATGCTTCAGACGCTGGTCTGAGCGGCTTATTTGGTAAAATAGCTTTATGACATACCACAAAAAGCTATTTTCGTCAAGCGGAGCAGGCGCGCACACCCCTCCACATTACGACGCATTATAAGATTATACGCACCGTGTCAAGAGTTGTCAACAAAAAAATGAGGGACCGTCCCGGTACCGGAACGGTCCCCATGATCAACTGTATCAGTAGATGAATCTGTCCATCATCTTGTAGGAGATGGTGTAAGAAACATTGGCAAGAAGTCCGGATGTCCAGGAATTATATGCCGTTGTCCTTGCTTCGAGCTGAGCCGTATACATCCAAGCGGGAACAGAACTGTTGAAGTAGTAAATGGATACGTAGCTTCTGTCGTCGGATACGATGATCGTTACATCGCCTACCTTACGTGCGGGATCCATGAGCCACTCGCCGAATTCCTGCTGTGCGCCTGTTGCATTCTCAAAAGTAGCTGCCGTTACACCCTCGTTGTAACCGCCGTCGATGATATCATCCGTATCGTCGGTGTTGTCCTTAACGAGCTTGGAGAACTCGGCGGGGGTCATTGTTGTGGCCGTAAGAGCCTGTGCCTCGGCGATAGTCTCGTCAAGAGCCTCGAGGATGTCTTCTTCGGAATCAGTAGCAGTGGACACACCTGTAGCGAGGTTGCAGATCCTGTAGGAGATCGTTGTCTCATCATCAGTGCCTCTGCTTCCGAAGCAAAGAGCGTATGCGCCGTTATCAGCCTCGATAATGATCGTATCGCCCTCTTCCCTGTCCTCGGCATAAAGGAATTCCTCGAACTTATATGTCTCGGCTTCACTGTATGTGAATGTCTGAGCTGTAGGATCAGACTCATTCTCTTCCTCGGGAGCTACAAGCTCATCATTCTCGTCGGTTGTATATCCGAAGGCAGTGAGCTTGGATGCGTTGGCTTCCTCATCCTCGAGCAGATATGCGATGACCGCATCCCTGAAGGAATCGCCGTCAGCTACTGCATCGATGACATCGTTAGCGGCATCAAGTGCCTCCTGCGTATCGGTAACATTACCGTCCTCATCAAGCTCATAAGGGAAATAGTAAGAAGCGAACTCTACCTTATCGTAAACCGTGGGGTTGCTGTTATATGCAGCCATCATGGCTTCTTCAGTGGGCATATACTCGAACTGGTTGATGTATGCCTCGAATTCCTGAACACGGATCTCCTGCTCGAGGAACTTACGATACTGGTTGACTGTCATACCTGTTCCGTATGTGCTCTGGAGAAGTCTGTCTGCTGTCCAGTCCTTCTCGTCAGCCTGATCGCGAACATGATCGATGGAGATGTCCGTGAAGCGGTCAGCTGCGGAATAGAATGCATCAAAACTGTCGATCTGTCTGTCCATAACGGCGATATTCATGATCTCATTTGCAGCCTGATCGTACAACATCTCATTGTATGTCTTACCTGTCTCGGGATCAGCAACATCGTCGAAGTCCGTAACTCCGTATCCATACATATATAAATAAGCATTCGCATTATATACTTCTCTGAAGTGGAACTGCGTCTCGAGAACAGAAGCCTTGTGTATAGTCTTCTTCTTACCGTTCTCGTCAGTCTCGATGATCTTGACTGCTGTCAATGTCTTGGGCAGAAGACCCGTGATCCTAATGATGTAACCTGCTGTGATCAGGATACATGCCGCGATGATAAGACCTACGATGATCTTATTGCGCTTGGCGATCTTCCTTCCCTTATTCAACTTATCAGAACTTGCCATCTGGATAACCTTCCTTTGTCTAATCCTGCAAAAAAGCAATGTATATTATAATTCGCCCTCTCTGATAATGCAAGAAATGTCCCTTAATGACTTTATCCTGTATATCCCGGGGTCGTCCGAGTACTCTCCCATATCCATCTTCGTCCAGTCTACGAGTGCGAATCCGGATCCGGCATTTCTCGCGCAGAGCAGGTCCGGCACGGCATCTCCGACGTAAAGGATACGGGAAGCATCCGGCAGACCCAACTTGACTGCGGCAACCTTAAGCGGCTCCCCGTCGGGCTTGTGCTTCATCGAGTCTTCCTTGAAGACATATGCATCGAAGATCTTCTCCATCCCCTTGAGTTCCACCGTTGTCATGCATGACACCCGGCGCTTGGAGGTCAGTATCCCCTGCCTGATACCGAGGCTCTTAAGATACATCAGATCTTCCTTTATATTCGGGAACAGATCGATCGCATCGTCTCTTAACATCTGCTCATTAACTCTTAAGTATTCTTCCGTAAGCCTTGCCGCCATATCGGGACCGTGCATCTCAAAGGTCGCCTCGAGAGGCTTGCCGATAAAGGTCATAAGTTCCTCATCGGATCTGTCGCACTTTCCCGTCAAGTTCTCATATGCGAGGCGGAAACACTTGAGGATGACCGGAATGGAATCAGCGAGTGTCCCGTCAAAATCGTAGTAGACCGCATCAAACTTACTCATCGGCCTTATCCTTGCCTTCACCTTCCTCCGGCTCCGGCTTCGGAAGGACGTGGATCATTACGCGGGATATCCATCTTTCCTGAACAGACAGGACACGGATCTGCAGTCCCTTGTAGGTAACGACAGGCTTTTCGCGCTCCTCGGGAACGCGGTCGAGCAGCTGAACGACAAGTCCCGCTATGGTGTCATATTCGGAATCATCCTCGAGAAGTTCCATATCGAGGATGTCCTCCAGATCGCTCATGGTCGTGTCGCCGGCAACGATAACATCTCCGTTGCTCAGCCTGATCACGTCCTGTTCCTCATCGTCGAATTCATCGGTGATGTTGCCGACAATCTCCTCGAGCATGTCCTCTATGGTGCAGATACCCATCGTTCCGCCGTACTCATCAAGTATTACGGCCATCTGCATTCCGCACGTCTTCATCTCCGCGAAGAGCGACGATATCTTACGTGTCTCATGGACAACGAGCGGTTCGCGTATCAGCTTGCTCAGATTGAACGGCGCCTCATCAGTAGGAGAGGGAATACCCAGAAGGTCCTTGATATGAAGGATACCTACAATGTCATCTATCGTATCGCGGTATACGGGGATACGGGTGTAACGCTCGTTGCGGGCCACGTTCATGGTCTCTTCGTAAGTTGCATCTATCGGCAGTGAGACTATCTTTTTACGGTGAGTCATGATCTCGGAGACTTCCTTGTCATTGAACTCGAAAATATTTTCGATCATCTCCTTCTCGGTATCCTCGATATTGCCGCTCTCGGATCCGACATCTACCATCATGCGGATCTCCTCCTCCGTAACACTCTTGTCGTTATCGTCGGGATCGATATGAAGAAGCCTTAAGATGGCATTGGTGGACAGCGTGAGAAAAGCGACAAAGGGGCGGGTGATGGCACCGAAGCTCTTTACCAGCCCGGCCGCCGCATAAGACCATTTCTCCGGATAGTTCTGAGCGATCCTCTTGGGAACCAACTCGCCCAATACCAGCGAGAAATAAGACAGGATGAGCGTGATGATAACGGTGCAGAGCGGTTCTTTCCAGCTTCCGCTTCCCGGCAATATCCCTGCCAATTTGCTTGAAAAGTTACTCGCGGCAAAGGCGGAAGACAGGAAGCCCGCGAAAGTAACCCCGACCTGAATGGTCGCCAGAAACCTTCCGGGATTGTCGATAAATCCGATAACGCGGCGGGCCTTGCGATCTCCGTCCTCGGAGAGCTTATGTATCTTGGCATCATTAAGAGTGATAACGGCCATCTCCGTGCCCGAGAAAAAGGCATTGACCAATACAAAAAACAGAACGATCAGTAAACTGATAACAGTACTCACTTAAAACTTAACACCTTACCTTTGCATGCACGCCTTATCTCATCTCGTCGAGAAGCTTCTGCAAAACACTTCTTACTGCCTGCGGATCTGCCTGACCCTTAAGTGCTCTCATCGACTGACCGACCAGGAATCCGAAGTTCTTCTCGCTGCCTGCCAGATATTCTCCGACAGCTTTCCCGTTATTAGCCAGTACATCCTTGATGGCCGGCTCGATGGCCGACAGGTCGGATACCTGAGCCAGATTATTCTGCTCAACATACTCTTCAGGCAATACGCCCTCGGCAAAGGCCTTGGCAAGTACATCCTTACCGGTCTTACGGTTGATCTTGCCGTCAGATACCATCTTGATGATCTCGCCTAAGGACTCAGTCCTGAACTCCATATCCTCTACCGCGATATGAGCATCATTACAGAGCTTAAGCAGATCGGTCATGATCCAGTTGGATGCATCCTTCGGCGAACCGCATATCTCAGCCGTCTTCTCGAAAACGCCGACGAGCTTTACCGATCCAGTGATGATATCCGCATCATACTCAGGAAGACCCAGCTCATTCATATAGCGCTCTTTCTTTGCCTCGGCGAGCTCGGGCATATTGTCCTCGACCTGCTTCAGATACTCATCGCTTATTACGATGGGCATAAGGTCAGGCTCAGGGAAATACTTATAGTCCTGAGCGTTCTCCTTGGATCTCATGGCATATGTTATCTCTCTGTCATCGTCCCAGCGTCTGGTCTCCTGTGTGACCTTGCCGCCTGCCTCGATCAGGTCGATCTGACGCTCACGCTCGTACTCGATCGCACGTGCGATAGCCTTCAGGGAGTTGATATTCTTCATTTCTGTTCTTGTACCGAACTCTGTCTGGCCGACCGGCCTTACCGACAGGTTAACGTCGGCACGCATTGAACCCTCCTGCATCTTACAGTCGGATACGCCGAGATACTGGAGTGTGTCGCGGAGCTTCTCAAGATAAGCGATGACCTCGTCAGCGGATCTGAAGTCCGGCTCGGATACGATCTCGATCAGCGGAACGCCGCAGCGGTTATAGTCGACCAGCGTCTGCTCCGTGAAAGGATCATGAACCAACTTGCCCGCATCCTCTTCCATATGGATCTCGTGGATACCGATGAACTTGGTCCCCTTGTCTGTCCTGATCTCGACCTTACCGTTACGGCAGATCGGGAAATAGAGCTGCGACACCTGATAGGCCTTGGGAAGATCCGGATAGAAATAGTTCTTACGGTCGAACTTATTGCGTCTCGTGATCTCGCAGTTAAGTGCAGTACCTGCCTTTACAGCGAACTCGACGACGCTCTTGTTGAGAGTCGGGAGCGTGCCCGGCATTCCGGAGCAGATCTCGCATACGTGTGTGTTGGGGTCTCCGCCGAACTTGGTGGAGCATCCGCAGAATATCTTGGACTTAGTGGCAAGCTCGGCATGAACTTCAAGTCCTATGACCATCTCGTATTCAGCCATCTTACTTTACCTCCTTGTCTTGTGCGCGCTTTGTGTGATGATCGTTCTCCCTCTGGAAAGCCGCAGCCGCACCGCAGAGCGTCTGCTCGGAATAGTGCCTGCCGATCAGCTGCATGCCGACGGGCAGTCCGTTGGAATCGAATCCGGCGGGAACCGATACTGCCGGAAGTCCTACGATATTGATAAGGACCGTGCAGATATCACCGAGATACATCTTGAGAGGGTCGGACAGGCTCTCGCCGCACTTAAGCGCCGTCGTAGGAGCAACAGGTCCGATAACGACATCGTATTTCTCGAACGCCTCATCGAAAGCCTTCTTTATCAGAGCCTTCGCCTGGAGCGCCTTATTGTAGTAAGCATCGTAATATCCGGAAGACAGAACGAAGTTGCCGAGCATGATCCTTCTCTTGACCTCCATGCCGAAGCCCTCGCTCCTGGATCTGATAAAGAGTTCCATCAGATCGTCGACACCCTCGGGTCTGTAACCGTACTTGATACCGTCATATCTCGACAGGTTCGAGCAGGCCTCGGCACAAGCGATGATGTAATACGTCGGGATGGCATAGTCAACGATCGGCATCGGGAATGTCTCGACGGTAGCGCCGCGATCCTCATAGAACTTAACGGCCTGCATAACGACATCCTTGACGTCCTTGTCGATACCCTCTCCGAAATACTGTTCGGGAAGTCCGATCTTCATTCCCTTAACATCAAAGTTCTTCACCGCCTCGAGATCGAGCTTCTTCGTCTCGGTCGATGTCTGATCCTTCTCGTCAATGCCGCAGATGAGATTATATACGGCGGCAACATCGTTGATGTCACGGCCGATCGGTCCGATCTGGTCAAGCGACGAAGCGAAAGCAACAAGTCCGTATCTGGACACTGTGCCGTAAGTGGGCTTAAGTCCGGTAACACCGCAGAACGAAGCAGGCTGTCTGATCGATCCGCCCGTGTCCGATCCGAGTGAGACAACTGCGAGATCTGCCGCTACTGCAGCTGCAGATCCTCCCGACGATCCGCCGGGGACTCTGTCTTCGCCCCAGGGATTAAGTGTGGGACCATAGTATGATGTCTCGGTCGTTGAACCCATGGCGAACTCATCCATATTCGTCTTGCCGAGGATTACCATTCCCTCCTCACGGAGTTTACGGATAACGGTAGCATCGTAAGGCGGCAGGAAATTATAGAGCATCTTGGAACCGCACGATGTGATCATTCCCTTAGTGCAGATATTATCTTTGATCGCTATCGGGACACCGGCGAGGTCTCCCGTGAGCTTCCCGGACCTGATGTCCGCATCGGCCTGCTCCGCCTGAGCCATTGCCTCTTCCTCGGCGATATATGTATATGCGTTTACAGCCGGATTCTTTTCGCGGATAAGGTCGAGCATGGCTCTCGTAACTTCCCGGGAACTCGTCCTGCCGTCCTTTATCGCCTTGCCTATCTCCAGAGCGGAGAGTGTCTTGATCTCTTCAATCGTCATGATCCTCTCCTCCCCTTACTCTACTGTCCTGGGCACAACAAAGCATCCGTCCTTTGCCTCAGGGGCATTCGACAGAACTTCGTCTACCATGGCGTCATTGGTAACAACGTCTTCTCTGAACACGTTCGTTCTTCCGAAGGCATGGCTCATAGGCTCCACGCCCTCCGTATCAAGCTCATTGAGCTTATCGATATAACCCAGGATGGAACCAAGGTCTTTCTTGGTCTTCTCCTGCTCTTCCTGTGTCAGCCTGATCCTGCCAAGCTGCTGCAGATACTCGATCAGTTCGTCTGTAATCTCCATAGTTCACACTCCGCGTGTAATTGTCTTGCTTAACCTATGAATTTTAACATGAGAACTGATTATAGTAAATAAAGGGCTCTCGGCGGTGTTAACGATCATTCTTGGCAGACAGCTCAACGGCAGATGCTATGATGATCATCAGACAAACCACAAAGAACCCGTAAAAGTATATGCTTTGAGTGAACATATCGGAAAAAGCGGGTCCGACCCCATAACTTTCAGCTACATCCTCTAGCATATATCCTAATTCGTCATCATAACGACTTGATACGGTCTTGATCATATTCAG
This sequence comes from uncultured Clostridia bacterium, assembly GCA_946611435.1. Lineage (GTDB taxonomy): Bacteria > Bacillota > Clostridia > Saccharofermentanales > Saccharofermentanaceae > Saccharofermentans. The sequence continues at coordinate 97,515 of CAMODL010000007.1, read as the reverse complement.
ATCATTCAATTCGCTATCAACTATACCGACAAATATCAGAGCGATAACAGAAGAGATAGAAGACACGGCATATCCCGCTTTTTTCGATCTTCCGTAACAACCTGCAATGAATCCGACGATCAAAAACACAAAGACCATTACCGCCTTTGTCTTTATGCCTCCATACGTCTTAAAAGACCCGTTGGCAATCTCATATAGCGTGATCCCCGCGTCCTTGTAACGGGATGAGCCCGACAATTTGTAGAAGGGAGAAAACGTCAGAAACAATGCTGCGAAATACAAGATCCCCAGCACGATCTGAGTGGTTCCGGGCATGACAAAGCCGTTGCCGGGATGATGCGCGGGATATTGTTGCAATACAGGAGTTTGCTTCTTCGGAGGACGTCCGCACTTGGGACACACACCGGCATTCCCGGTAAATGTCATCAAACATTTGGAACATCTATATTTGATCTCCTGGGGCTTGGGCTTCTTGACAGTTGTTCGGGGCTTTGACTCTGTAGACGACAGATCCTGCGAAGACTGGTTCTGCCCTTCCAAAGATTTTCCGCATATAACACAGAACCTGGAAGTTGTCGGATGCTCTTTGCCGCAATAACTGCAGTATTGTTTTTGGGGCTCTTCCTTAACACTTCTGTCGTCCTCAAGGCGATTGCCGCACCTTATACAAAACAGAGCATCGTCATCTTGCAGAACACCACATTTATTGCACCTTCTCATAACTGCCCCTCATCTCAAATAACAAATATCAATAAAAATGTTAACGACACCAAAGTCTCAAAGACCGGATTGATCAAGAAGCCGACGATCGGTCGGACTGCCAAAACTTTGGATCTGCCATAATAGATATCATAAAACAACGTTGCCGTAACGATCGTCAACGCGACCAGGATCTTTAGAATATTGCCCGTTACCCCCGATAACTCCACGCTGTATATGGAATAAAAAAAGGTGTAATGAGCTCCGATCAGTATAGGTAAAGTATATGTAATGACATTCCCGGGCATCTTTCTCTTGGCGCCAAAAAAACTGATCCGCAAAAAATCAAATACCTTACCATTGATGATTAGGAGTAAAGGGGTAAAAGCGAGACTGCTCAATAGCATAAAAATATAATATAGCCCATGAAGATTCGAGAACATCCCCCACAAAGCAAGAGCAAAGGGGATATAAGCAAATCCCAATATCCTAAAGAACTTCAACATCACGTAAAAAAAGCTTCCGGCTTGATCTATCGTCATCGGTTGTACAACAATGCTACTATTCTGTATATAATTGTCTTTGTTGTTCTGAATACCGTTTATTCTACTCGGAGCATGTTCGGTAAAGATCATATATTGACCTTGTTCAGTTCCGCATTTTTTACAATAAAGAGCACTGTCAGCAAGCTCAGTTCCACACTTAGGGCAATATTTCAAGAGCACCCCCTGCGCACCGCTAAACAGAGTTAACTCTGATATAACTCTGCTTCCAATAATGCAAAGCGAATAACAGATATCTCTTCAAAGAGATATAGGACATATTATCTCCTTCCTGTCAAGGAAGGAGATACACTGCTAAGCGTAGAATAGCAGTCGCTGTATGGTGCTCCTTTACAGAGACTGTTGCGATCCTGTGATTTACTGAGCAGGGCCCTCTCCCGGAGTTGCCTGAGCAGCGAGAGCGGACGATGCAGCAGGGGCGGCGGGTGCTACGGGCTGCTGATACACGGGCTGAGCAGGTGCCTGATACTGCGACATCGGCTGTCCGTATGCACCCTGATAGTACTGAGGCTGAGCATATTGCGGAGCCTGGTACTGAGGCTGCATCGGCTGATACTGCGGAGCCGGCCTGTACTGAGGCTGCGGCTGGTACTGCTGATATTGAGGCTGCACCGGTGCAGGCTGATACTGTGGAGCGGGAGCCTGATACTGCGGCTGGACCGGACGGTATTGAGGCTGCTGTACGGGAGTCGGGGCAGGCGCCTGATACTGAGGCATCGGCTGAGGAGCCGGCTGTGCAGGCTGCGGTGCCGGCTGGTACTGAGGCTGAGGCGCAGGCTGTACCGGCTGATACCCGGGCTGAGCAGGTCTGTACTGAGGCTGCTGATACGGCATCTGCCCCATACTCTGCATCATCATCTGCTGCTGTTGATAGTAGTTCATCTCCGGAGCTTTCTTTACCTTGGGAGCTCTGTATCCGTAGCCGCCATACTGAGGCTGAGCGTAATAGTTCTGCTGAGGATAAGCCTGAGCGGGAGTCGGCTGAGGCTGAACAGGCGCCTGCTGATACTGAGGCTGTGAAGGAGCCTGAACAGGGGCCGTAACCTGCGGCTGAGCCGGAGCGGGCTGATAAGGCGAAGCAGATGCGGGCTGCATTATATTCGCGACCGGCATCTTGGGCTGCTCAGGCTGAGGGGCCGGAGCAGGCACCGGTGCAACGGCAGGTGCAGGCTGAGCCTGCGGTTCAGGTGACGGTGCAGGCTGAGATACTGCTGCAGGTTCAGATCCTGACTCAGGTGCAGGGTCAACCGAAGGCTCGGGTTCCGGCTCTTGAACAGGCTCGGATTCAACAACGGGTTCCGGATCCGTGAGAGAGGCGTCCTCGATCACCTCAGGTTCGGATCCCTGATCTTCAACTATAGGGACTACCGCTGTTGCTTCTTCCTGAGGTGCAGGCTCTTCCTTCCTCACCAGGCGTGAACCGCACATGTCACAATAGTTCTCATCATCCTTAAACTCTTTATTACACTTAATGCAGATATTCATTTTCAGTTCTCCTTCTTACGAATAAAATAAGCTTCGCCCAAACATATCAAGCCTCCGACAACAAGACCGACAGAAGCCCAGAAATACAACTGATATCCGGCTGCCTCATCCATAAATGTCGAGAATGATACATCTGCAAACTCACCCAGTCTTGTTCCCTTGAATACGTTCATCTTCTCGTAGTGCCATTCCAGGAGTCTCAATTGTACGACTCCCAGTATTATCGAACGGATCCCGTCTCCGGCTCTGATGCTCCACTTATCATGATTCGGACCGAATATCCCGAGTCCGGACAGCACGGAGATCGCCGCGGGGATCAACAAGTAGACCGTTCCTCTCTTTGCATAAGAGATCACCACTGCGACTGAATCGGACTTCATCTTAAAGATGTCTATCAATGAGATCTTGTCGTCGAACATTCCGGCAATATACCCTGCGATCGAAGAATTCGTCTTATAAAACGGAACAAATACTGAGATGATCAGAGCGATTGCAGCTAATAATAAGAAGCCCTGGCCGGTCGACTGCTTTCTGCTATCCTCCGATGCATCACCCGAAGACTTTGCCTTTACCGGTGTAGCTGAAGCAACAGGGGCTACGGTCTTAACGGGCTCAGGCGCTTCTGCCTTCGTCTCCTCCGACACCGTTTCCAACTTGCCTCCGCATATGGTACAGAAGCTTGATGTGTCAGGATAATCCTTGTTGCATTTAGGACATATCTTCACAATGTACCCCCCTTCATGCTCATAGATACCATAACGATTATACCACCGTCGACTAATTGATGGCACTGGTTTGACACATGTAATTACGAACATTATCATCAATCCTATGTATACCAAGCGCAACTACTCTACAGCCATAATATCCATCGCCGTCGTCATGATCATGGCGCTGGCTTATTTTGCCTATTACAGGTGTCAGATGAACGACGCCTTTAAGATCAAGCGCCGCCTGCCCGTTACGAAGGTCGAGTACGAAGATGATGAGCTTGTGCTCCTGGACGCGGCTAATCTCCCGGCGAATGTCACGGTCGACCAGAGCCTTGTGCTGGTTAACGGCGATAACCCGCTGCCGGAGCTTTTCGAGGCGGATGTGGTCTATTATCATGATACTGATGTGCTGATGAACGGGGCACTGATCGATTCATATGCGGAACTGTCAGCTGCAGTCAGCGACAGGTTCGATGAGAAACTCTATGTCGAGAGCTGCTACAGAACACGCGAGCACCAGCAGGAGATCTACGAGGAGTCGGGTCCTGAGATCGCAGCCGTTCCCGGAACGAGTGAACACGAGACCGGCCTCGCCCTCGACGTCTATGTTATGTACTACGCAGGTGCGGGCTTCATCGATTCCAAGCCCGGAAGGTTCGTCAACGATAACTGTGAAGATTACGGATTCATCATCCGATATCCCCGTGGCGAAGAAGAGATCACGGGCTTCGAATTCGAGCCCTGGCACATCCGCTACGTCGGCTTCCCGCACTCAGACCTTATCGAGTCCTGCAACCTTACGCTGGAAGACTATGTCGACAGATATAAGCCGGGCGCGTGGTACAGATGTGATGCTGATGACGTGAGTTCGATCGTGGTCGAGTCCGCCTCTGCCGCAGCCGGGATCCCGATAGACTTCTGGATGATCGCCCGCGTCCCCGAAGACGAGCTTAAGATCCCGTCCGAGTACCTTGATTGCCCCATGACGATAAGTCCGGATAATATGGGAAATGTGTTTATAACTATCGCCGTCAACGAGTGATCCGGCGTTCCCGCCCGTGGCAAGTATCAACAGAAAAGGTGGTATGCTCGAAAATCTGTTGACGCAGGTGACCACCCGTCTTTATTGCTCGAGCCTCCCCCACAAACAGCAAACAAAAAAGCAGACGGCGCGAACGCCGTCTGCGCAGTTTATTCTATCCGTCTTAGACCTTATGCGGCCTCTTCGGTAGCCTCGCTCCCGCTCTCGTCAGCGACAGTCTCGCCTGCCTCCGACTCGGAAGGATCAGAAGACTCTTCAGCCTCGGACGGCTCACTTGACGCAGCGGTCGCAGCGGGCGCAGGCGTAGCATCAGGATCAGTCGAGAGGAAATAGCCTTCAGTTCCTATGAGTGAAGATACGTAGTCGCCAAGGTCACCTACGGCGATCTGGGATATCGCATCCTCATCAGGTTCAACTCCGAGATATCCGACTGCAAAATAGCCGTATTCCGGGGCATAGATGACGCCGATCTCGCCCTCGGTCCTGGCCTCGTCCCAAGCCCACTCTTCGAAGGCGGGAACAGTACGGCCGACGGGAACGCTGATATCGGAGCACTGGGCACATGTGCCTGCCTCAAAGGCGGCCTGACCCAGATTATAGAAGACGTCAAGATCTCCTGCCGCCTCTTCAACGAGAGCCTCGGCATATTCTCTTGCGACCTCGAGATCTTCCTCCGTGGCAGTATCTGCAGGAGCGGAGAAAAGTGCATATCTGACAAGCGGATAAGAGTACTCTGCGATCTGCTCGTCAGAGAACTCGTAGTTGTCGATATACTGTGTCGTAAAGAGGTCAGCCAGATAATAGTTGATCATTACCTGACGGAAAGCCTCAGCATCACATGACTCGCCGTAATAAAGCTTCAGGTATTCGTCAAGTGTTACACCGTGTGGTTCGGCCTCATTCTCCTCGAGCCCGGCGATCATGCTGTCGATGGCATCAAGAGTCTCCTGTGACAGTTCAAGCCCCTGCTCACGGGCAAGCTTACAGATCGTGCAGGTGCTCGCGAGCATTCTCTCGGAATACTGGTTGAAAAGATCACCGTAGGTCTCGAATTCTCCCTGCTCATCATCGCCGTAGTCAATAGCGGCAGACAGATCGAGGAAGTTATCCTCAGTCACGGGGTAGTAGCCGTAAGAGGCATATTCGGTAAGCTCCAGGAATGCATTGACGAAGTAGAAGTTCGATTCAGCGATCGGAACCTCCTCGCCGTTGAAATAGTACTGGCGCTCAACATATTCGGGGAGCTGCGACCCGTACACCGTATCGAAAGTATAATCATGTATATCAAAATCTGTCGGAACGGTATCGATGATATCACCCGGCAACTCGGATCCTGCCGATTCGACCGGGGACTGAGCGGAATCACTTGCCGAGGGGTCAGACGTTCCGTCTACTGCAGTCTTCTTTGTACAACCTGCGGCCGCGCTCATCATGAGGGCGGCAGTAAGGATCGCTGCTGTTGTTCTGTATCCTTTTTTCATCTTGTTTACTCCATGTTCTTATTCATATTGAACTGACTATATAACTTTACACCATTTGTCCGTGCATTACGAGGCAAAACAGGTGTTGTTATCCCCATTTGCCGAAGACTGCATCGATGTCTCCGGACGATGTTCCGTCAGGAACCTCAAATACGGTTTCTGACCATGCTCCTATGTCTACATGATCCGCGAGAGCATCGGAGACATAGACATCATATACCATGCTGTGAGCATTGACGGCAAGGACTTCATCGCCGACCGTGAATTCGAGTTCAGGCGGGATATCATTCTCTTCATCGCCGTCGAGCAGAACGTAATCCTCGATCATCATCAGGAAGCCTACATGTGCATCGTAGTCGTAGATGAAGACCGCGGGATTATTATAATCATCGACCTCAGCCAGGAAATCCTCCGGCTTGTTGAGTATCTCGACGTCATACTGATCACCGATCACATTTTCCATGAAGGTCTCGTTGTTCTGGATATTACCGTGGATACCCATATAACTCCCGGCCGGCGTGTAGAGCAGGTCGATATCCCATTCATCGAAAATATCACTCTCGCACAGAGCAAAGAATGTCTGGGCTCTTATGGACGCCATGGAGTTTGTCTGCGACGGCAGATCACGGAAAGCATCGTTGATGCAGACGGTCATCATTCCTCCGACCGCAAAGGCGACTGTCATTACTCCCGCAGCGATCCTCTTATAGAGCACTCTGCGGGTAGCAATAAGGTTCAGGACAATGCCTATCACGCAGGCGAATACCACTACCATACAATAGTAGCAGATAGTCGTGGGAACGTAAGCGACCTGTCTTCCCTTGACCACCCAGTTCTGATATGTCTCCGTCATGGCGTGAGGAATACAGAACAGGAGCATCATGGCAAGTGCTGCCGATCCGATAACGATGAGTGTACGGTTCTTTTCGCGAAGCTTCTCTTTTCCCGCAGCTTCGGCACGCTCTAAGATGGTGAGGGTACCGGTAAGGCCTCCGAGACCGCATATGAACAGGAACATGAGGTTACGTACCGACAGGAGCGACATCCTGTTAAGAGCAAGATTACGCAGATCGAGCATGGTCTTAAGAGGGAACATACTGAACGTGAAGCTCTTCCATGTGACGATCGCGTCATGAACATTTCCGTGCGATTCCACATCGAGTACCGGGTGATCCGGATAAGCCGGATGGATATGCAGATATTCGAAGATGGCAAGGAAAGTAACGGCTACCAGGAAGTGAGGTATCAGGATCCATGCGAATGTGAGGATCCCCTTGCGCTTCCCCTTGCCCTTCTGTGTCTTAAGGCAGTAGTTGAGAGCGATCGTAGCGTAGCAGACGGCGGCAACGAGGAATGCCTCGTAGCTCTGCATGGACTCATAGAAACAGAACATGCTGACCGCCATCTTCCATGCCTTGTGAAGCCGCTTCTTCTTATCTTCCAGATATGACTGATATAGGACCACGCCCCAGATAGCCAGGAAGAGTCCGTACATGAATTCCAGAGGATAGCAGATGATGAGGCAGTGCCAAACATTGATCTGCAGGAATGTCGCGAAGAACAGCGAATACATCACGCCGTATTCCTTGCCGGCCCTTCTGCCGATTATTATCGACAGGAAGAGGATATTCACGTATACGGGGACATATTGAAGGAGCCAGACGGCCAGATAATTGCCTTTCTCGTGAACGAAGAAACGGAAGCTTATGACACCCGGGAATATATGACTGTAGCGGCCTCTCGCGAGCAGGAATTCGTAGGTATACTGATATGCCCACTTCCATCCGTGGATACGGGCGTAAGCAAACTCCATCATGGAATCATGGCATGCAAGGACTACATATCGGTTATAGTAAAGATAATATGCGAGCACAAAGAATGTGCAGAACACATATGAATAATGGATCAGTCTCGATTTAAGATCCTTGTTCTCCGACAGTTTTAACTTCATTCCCGGTCCTTGTTTTTTTGTGGGTCGCGACATCGACCGCGATTTTCTCCGTAAGATAATACACTATAATCGCGAAATACAGCAAGCCGTCAAGGAGTACTGCACAATTGAGCGTATTATACTCGAGCGGTATGCCCACCTGAGTCATATCCGGCAGGTAATAATATGCCTTCGGAACGAGCAGGAGCGCGCTCATTACAAGATACGGTATGTCTCTCTTAGTAAAGCTGTCGTGTGCCACGAGCATAACGAGGATCGGCCCCAACATAAATGCCGAACAGTATAGATACGCATTCGGCGTAAGATATACCATGAGGGCGGATACAACGAGGATCTTCTTCCATGCCGCCTTCTCATCGTGGATAAGGAATCCTGCAAGGAGCGTGGAAGCGATGCCAAAGCACAGCCATGCACAGTGGATGATATCAGTAAGAGGGTGAAGTCCCAGCATCCTGAACATATATCCTGCCATACCGGTAAAACCTACATTGAAGTACAGGAAATAGAACGAATTGCCGTCGCCGAATCCCATGGCACCTTTGTAGAATTCTCTGAGATTCTCAAAGTAGTTACCCTTGAAGAAGAGAACGGGGATCAGGATGGACGCGACGAAGGTACCGGCACTTACGGCGAGCTTTTTCCATCTACGCTCGAAAAAGTACATCATGCAAACATAGATCGGGTAGATCTTCACACCTGCACAGAGACCTGCAAATACCGCACCGGCACACGAATCTTCCTTATCATATTCGAGTACCGCCCACAGCATGAAGAAGATGATAGCGAAGAGGATATAGTTACCTCTGTCGACAGCAAAGATCGACGGTGCGGAGAACAGGAGGATCATGCCGACAAGTATACCCATAAGCCAGTTGTCGGATGCTTTCTTAAGTCCGGAACGGCGGCGGAAATACGCGATCGATATCGTCATAAAAGCAGCCGCATACATAACAACGAATACAACAAACGTCAGCCATATCGTATCATCGTTGATGGCCAGTCTCAGTGTGTTGACATTGTATCCGGAATAGTCCCCGAAGCTCGAGAATATCGAAGCGATCAGAAGGATAAACGGCGGATAATTGGACATCTGCGTCCTATAAGGATCCATCTCCGATATAGCCTGGTTGATATTTGTAAAATCCTTGAACCTGTCTACGGGAAAGAAAAGGAACTCTCCCTCGGGATAAGATGCTCCCATATGTCTTACGATCAGATGAAAGATTATAAATATCGCATAGAAAATAAGAAAAACGCTTCCGAATACGAGAAGCTTATCTCTAAGCCCGAATGTCTTCTTCATTTATTAACTAATCTGTCCTTCCTGTTCCTTTTCCTTCAAGACTCCCCCAAGTCTCTCAGGATCCCTCCGGCTTCCCGTCTGCTTCGTCGAAGTTGATCCTCTCCGCTTCGATGACCAGCGGTCGATTCATTATTCGATCGTTGATATTGAGGATGTACTCTCCGAGAAGTCCGATAAAGAACAGCTGAATGGACGCTATTACGAACATACCGATCGTAACGGGTGCCATACCTGCCGGGAACTGATTCCACATGGTAAGCTTCAGGATAAGGTAGACTATGGCGATTATCATGCTGATGAAAGAGAATATCGCACCGGCGATCGTAGCGATACGAAGACCGATCTTCGTATAAGACGTGATCGAGAGCATGGCTGCATCATAAAGTCTGTAGAAATTGTTAGACGTCTTGCCTGCTCTTCTCTTCGGCTGCTCATAAGGGATCTCCTTACGCTCGAATCCGAGTTCTCCGACAATACCGCGAAGGAACGGCTTCGGATCCTTGAGGTCTCTAAGCACCTGAATGAAAGCCTTGTCGTAGAGTCCCGATCCCGTGAAGTGTTCGATCTGCTCGACATCCGAGAACTTCTTGATGAGCTTGTAGTAGCATGACCTCAGGAAATACATGATCTTGCTCTCTTTGCTCGAAGTCTTGATGCCGATAACGATCTTGTAGCCCTTCTCCCACTCCCTGACATACTTGGGGACCATCTCAACGGGGTCCTGGAAATCACACACCATGGAGATGGTGCAGTCTCCGGTCGTCTGGAGCATTCCGTAATACGGGGAATTGAACTGACCGAAGTTCTTGGCATTGAAGATAGCCTTGATCTTCTTGTTCTGAGCACAGATCTGACGCAGCTTCGGTCTTGTCATATCCTTTGAATCGTTGTCGATGAATACGATCTCGTAATCGTATTCCGGAAGATCGGTCGCAAACATATTGACTAATGCCTCAGCCATCGGCTCGACATTGAGTTCCTCGTTATAGCAAGGGATCAATATGCTTATCTTCTTCATCTTCCGTACCTCCCCACGTACCAATCCACTGTTTCTTTTATACCCTTCTCGAAAGTATACTCCGGAACAAATCCGGTATCTTCCTTTAATCCGGAGATGTCGGCACACAGATACATAACCTGGCCCGGGTAATAATCTACCTCTCCGAAGCCGATGTCAAGTGCCGGGTCTATGGCATCCCGAATGGCCCTGATGTAGTCGGCCAGAGGACGCACTTCACCGGAGCCTATAGTATAGACGACATTGGACCTGCCTTTTGTTGCAACAAGATAAAATGCTCTTGCAGCATCTTTACAATACAGGTAGTCCCAGAGCTGTTCACCCTTTGTATATGAGGCTTTCTCACCCCGGAGCATCTTGCCGATGCCGCTCATTACCATGGTATGCATACCGTCAAAAGGACCGTATGTGCTTAAGATCCTGACCCAGTTATGCTTTATTCCTAACTTGCCGGCTTCTATCCTCGTCATATGACAGGCTGCGAGCTTGCCCGCTCCATAACCGTTCTCGGGATTGACGGGAGTGTCACCGCTGAGCTTCGTTCCTTCGGGCACACGGCCGTATTCAGCCTGGGATCCCGCTCCCATGAATGTCCCGCATCCGACTGAGGCTGCGGCGCGGACGGCTGCGACTGCATTCCTGACATTTCTCATCTGCATATCGACGTCGTTACGCGAATCACCGTGAGTACCGTCCCAGGCAAAGTGGAAAAAGAGTTCTGCGCTGTCCTTCGATAAAGGAGCCAGATGAGACTTCAGCTCTTCTATATCATCAAGTCCGAGTTCGACCCTGACGATCCTGTCGTCTGCGGGCAGATTATCTGCTCTTGAAGATCCCGGACGGATAACGGCAATGACCTCATATCCTTCATTAAGGAGCACGTTGATCGTAGCCAGTCCGAGCATCCCGGTGGCTCCTGTTACTATGGCTCTCCTGATCGGATTATCGGCCATGTCTGACTCCTTTCGATGAATAGATGATATCAGTCTTTGTTGGGTATCGAAGCCTTGACGGCATCGAATTCGGCTCTGTCAAGGAACGGGAACATATCCTCGATCGGCGGGGATACGATCTTACCATCCGGCAGTACCTTGGAAGAGAGCTTCGGTGCGAAGTTCTGCTTGTCGCTTACGACTACTTCGCACAGCACGGGATCATTTCCCTCCAGAACTTCTCTTGTCTTCTCTTCGATCTCGCTGCTGTCTTCGATCCTTACATATCTCATACCGTAAGCATAAGCCAGCTTCTCAAGATCAGGGAAGCTCAGGCCGTTGCCGTCACATACACCGACCATCGGGGGCTTGAACAGATTTGTCTGAGTCTGCCTGATCGAGTGATATCCGTTATTGTTGATTATGAATGTCTTAAGGTTCAGCTTGTTATAGATAACTGTCTGCATCTCCTGGATGTTCATCTGGAAGGAACCGTCACCGTCGATACAGATGACGCGATCACCTTCACAGGCAACCGCACATCCGACTGCAGCAGGGAAACCGTAACCCATGGCAGCACATCCGGAATTGGTAAACAGTCTGGTGCCGCTCTTGATGTGTGCACCCTGGAAAGTGACTACACAAGCAGAGCCGTTACCGCATATCATCTTGTCATCATCAGCCAGCACCTTGGTCATACGGTCGATGAAGACATAAGGATTGATAGGGTTTGTAACATTGTTATACTCGGGAAGGCATGCGGGATAACGCTTATCGATATCTCTGCCCCACTTTACCCACTCGGCGTGGATCGGGTTGGGTTCATAAGCGGATAAGAGCATGTCATCGACCACGTCCTTAAGATCGGCATGTACCTTCAGGTCGACTTTTACAGTAGGCTTATTGAGCTCGGCCTCGTCGATCTCGACTACGATCTTGTAAGTCTCAGGCGACCACTCCTTGTAGTTATAACTGATCTGTCTGATATTGAGCCTGCAGCCCAGTACCAGCATAAGATCGGAATTCTGCATTACAAAGTTACCGCCGCGTGTACCGACCGTACCGGGACGGCCGACATAGTAAGGGTTCTCATCCGGCATGAGATCATGTGCGTTCCAAGCTGTGACAACGGGGATCTGAAGCTTGTCGGCGAGAGCGAGGATCTCCTGCTCGGCACCTGCGAGCCTGACGCCTGTTCCGAGGAGCATGACAGGACGCTTTGCATTACGGATCCTGGTGAGGATCTCATTAGTAAGAGTTTTATCATAGACGGGCTTCTGTGATGCCATATCGGCAGCAGCCTCTTCACTTCCTTCGTAGTGTCTCAGTTCATCCGTATCGATCCTGGCTGCCTGAACATCAAGCGGGATATCGAGCCAGACCGGTCCCTTACGGCCGTTATTGGCAAGGAACCATGCCTTCTCGAGATGATAAAGGATATCCTTCGGCTCAGTTACCATAACAGCATATTTGGTCATGCATGATACGGCCTTAACGATGGGGAACTCCTGGTCACCTAACTGTCTTAAAGGAAGATCCGGTACTGACCATGTCGTCGTCTCACGCTTGACCTGGCCGGACAGGACAAACATCGGGATGGAATCGAGGAATCCTCCCATTACGCCCGTGATGGCATTCGTGCCGCCGGGACCGGATGTTACGGTGCAGAGGGCTATCCTGCCGGTTAGTCTCGCATAGCCTTCTGCGGCGATGGCACAGGCCTGCTCGTGATGATTATAGATGCTCGTAAGACCTTCCTTATGGCCTAATGCATCATTCAGGTGCATCGCTCCGCCGCCGGTGACGGTGAAGTTGTGGGTAACACCCTTACTGACCATAAAGTCTGCTATCAGTTGTGCAAGTTTGATCTCCATATTGTTCCTCCTAAGGATCTGCGGATCCTTAATTATCTTCCAGATACTCTATCAGCTCCGCAGGGCTGTCCACGTATACGTCATGTTTATACTCGTTTATGTCTTCGCCTCCGATGGGGCCGAAGCCGAAGCCGAAGGATACTCCCGCGAATGATGCGCCTATTACCTCGGCGCCTCTGGCATCGTGCTTGGTGTCCCCCACCATGAGTGCCTCAGAATAATCGTCGGGCGATACTTCATCAAGACACAACTTGATTATATCCGACTTCAGCAGTTTATTCTCATAATCTGATCCGTAGATAACATCCGCATACTTGTCGATGCCGAAGTGGTGCATGAGCTTATCCGTATAGTCCTGCTTCTTGTAAGTCGCGACCGCGATTTTGTATCCGTTCTTCTTAAGATATTCAAGAAGATCGAAGATCCCTTCGTAGGGCTTTGCCAGGAACAGATGGTGATTACTGTATCTGTCTCTGAAGTATCTGCAGGCTTCCTTATTGTCATCGCCCTTCAGGCCGATGAGCTGTTCAAAAGACCACTCAACGGGAGGCCCTATGAACTTCTTCCACTCATCATCGGCAAGAGGCTCGCGTCCCATATGTTCGACTGCCTCCCTGACTGCCGTGAGTATTCCTTCCGAAGTGTCCAGCAGTGTTCCGTCCACGTCGAATATAACCGCTTTATATCTTTTCATTGATCGTCACCGTCACACGTTATAATAAGATCTTGTGATAAAGTTTACGTCTATCTCTCCCGACAGTTTGCCGAGTTCTTCGATAACATAGTGATTGAGCTCGTCAGCCTCGTTCGATGTGAAGCTGTACTCCATATCGGGATTGTAGTAGTTCGGTCTGTTGTCGGTTGCATAACCGTCGAAGCCGGCGCATGCGACCTTCTTTACTCCCAGTTTTACCATTACCTTCAAGAGCATCAGGAAGGAATTGTCGATTATCTGTGCATTGAAGTCCAGAAGATCGGAATACTTAAGAGTGTAGTCGATGGCAAAGGTCGACTTCGTTACATTCGATGTTGCGATGACCTTAAATGTATCGGCATTCTTGGCAAGCGCCGAGGACAGCTGGACGAATCTCTTGGCATTGGTTACGAAGCAGTAATCGGGCTTAATATCCTCGGGGATAAAGTTGATGCTGATGATCAGAGGGTTGTTGTCGATAACATATTGTCTTACGGAATCCGACTGCTCGGTAACGCTCGTTCCGGGGCCCAGGATCAGAACATCATTTCCCTCGAACTCCTCCTTGAGCCTTGCCATATCGGCCTCGTCGTTTACCTTCTGCTCAGCCTGGTAGTCTGTATAAAGCTTCTCGATAAGAGCGGCATCGTAAAGGAGCTTCTTCTCACCTTCGAGCCTTGCCAGGATCTCGTTGACCGACTTGATAGACAGTGTCCTCTTGTTCATGAGCCAGCTTACATAATTCGGGTGGCAGTCGTTGCTCGCTGCGATATAGTAGAAAAGCGAATAACCCCACGGTGATGTTCTGTAGAAATTCATTACATTTGTATCTGCAGCCTCGAGGATCTGGTAGATGTCATAGTTCTTGCCGCACCTGCCGTTAAGGTACATGGCGACGAGCTCGAGCGGGCAGTTGCCGGCACTCTTGCCCATACCGAAGATCGTGCCGTCAACCAGGACTTTACGATCCGTCTTATAGCAGAGCATCTCGATGCAGTTGGCATAGCCGAGCTGGAAATTATTATGTGCATGATAGCCGAGTGATATCTCGGGCTTAAGGTTCTTATCGAGGATCTCACAATAGTGCATCAGCGTATCGCTGTGACAGAGACCGTATGTATCGACCATCGATACGGCATAGGGCTCGACATCGTTGGCAAGTCTGATCAGGTCCAGGAGCTCGTCGTCCTCATAACTCGTGATCGATACGAGCTGAGCAAAGACCTTATAACCGAGCGCCTTGACCTGAGAAACGAACTCCAGCGCATCCTTACGAAGGTGTTTCTTGAAGATAACCCTTATCGCATCTATGCAGCTCTCGGACTTGGGACAGATCTTATCGATATCCGCGTGACCGTAATCGATCATGGCTACGATCTGAGAATTACCCTTGTCAAGATTGGCAAACGTGCGGTTGATCGACTTCGCATCGGGGAATATCGCTCTGTCGGCATCATAGGGCCTTGCCTGATCGATAAATCCGATCTCGATAAAGTCAACTCCGGAAGCAACAAGCCTCTCGAAAATGCTCACGATATTGTTGTGACCGAACTTCCAGTCATTTACATAACCGCCGTCTCTTAATGTACAATCCAAAAGGCTGATCGTTCTCATATATTTACACCTCTTCTGTTATTATTTTATCTTTCTGTCTATAGGCCCAGAATTTGTTCAGGATAAAATTGATGGGCACACTGATCACCAGATTGATTATCGGTGCGATGAATTTGTTGATACCTAATATCTTTACGCATACATGTGAGATCACATTGCTCAGGATAAGACCCGTAAACGCATATGCCAGATATGTCCTGATAAGGGTCTTCCACCAGACTCTCTTCTCGGCATTCTCGTCCGCCTTGAATACATATCTGTTGTTCCAGAAGAAGGACCACAGGACAGACAGGAAAAAAGCTACCGTGTTGGCAATGTAGATATCGTAATCCTGAAGTATACCGAGCCTTCCGAGGAGCAGGAGCGTAGCAACGTTAAGAAGGTAGGATACGAGCGTATTCGACACCCCTACGAAAGCAAATTTGAAGAACTGAAGGAGTGACTTCTCCTGCTCATCGTCCAGCTTCCTGCCGAACGGCTTCAGCACGAGGTTGAAACACCACACTATGATCCTGCTCAGGATGTGCCACAGTTTCCTTCCGATCCTCTCCATAATGCGACCTTATACTTCCAGAGCCTCTCTGATAGTCTTGGCCATATAGTCGATCATCTCGTCTGTCATTCCGGGATATACACCTACCCAGAAGGTATCAGCCATGATCCTGTCTGTATTCGTCAGATCTCCGACTACTCTGTAACCCTTGCCGGATGCACGCATCTCGTCGAAGCAGGGGTGCTTTGTAAGGTTGCCCGCAAAGAGCATTCTTGTCTGTACGCCCTTTGACTCGATATAAGGGACGACCTTTGTTCTGTCTGTTCCCTCCTTACATGTGATAAGGAAGCCGAACCATGAAGGTCTGGAATTCGGAGCCGCCTCAGGAAGGATGAGCTTATCCTCCGTGCCCTCAAGAGCCGCCTTAAGTCTGTCAAAGTTATGTCTTCTTCTCTCGACAAAGGAAGGGAACTTCACGATCTGTGCGCATCCTACTGCAGCCTGAAGATCAGTTGCCTTGAGGTTATATCCGAAGTGGGAATAAACATACTTATGGTCATATCCCTTCGGCAGCTCGCCATACTGACCGTCGAATCTGTGTCCGCAGAGATTGTCCTTACCGGACGGACATACACAGTCTCTTCCCCAGTCTCTCATGGATCTGATCGCCTTGTGAAGGATAGGGTTATTCGTATAGATAGCACCGCCCTCGCCCATTGTCATATGGTGCGGAGGGTAGAAGGAAGATGTTCCGATATCACCGATCGTACCCGTGAACTTCTCCTCGCCGTCGATCGTATAACGTGAACCCAGAGCATCGCAGTTATCCTCAACGAGCCAGAGGTTGTGCTTGTCACAGAATTCTCTTACGGCCTTAAGGTCGAAGGGATTACCGAGAGTATGTGCGATCATTACGGCCTTTGTCTTCTCGGAGAGTGCATCCTCGAGCTTAGTTACATCGATATTGTACTGAGGGATAGTAACATCAACAAAGACCGGAACGGCACCGTACTGGATAACAGGAGTTACAGTTGTGGGGAAGCCTGCCGCTACCGTGATGACCTCGTCTCCGGGGTTGATCTTACGGTCCTTAAGGAGCGGACTGGTAAGAGCCATGAAAGCACCGAGGTTGGCAGATGAACCGGAATTTACGAGTGATACGAACCTGACGCCGAGATATTCACCGAAGGCCTTCTCGAACTGATCCGTGTATCTTCCTGCCGTAAGCCAGAACTCCAGAGAGCTGTCTACAAGATTGACCATCTCTTCGTGACCATAGACTCTTCTGGCATAGGGAATGCGGTCCCCCTCCTTGTACTCGGCAGTCTTGTGATATGTGTCGCAGTACTCTGCGACCATCCCGAGTATCTGTTCTCTTGCCTGCTTTTCGCTCATGTTCTCAAACATAATGTAACCTCTTTATCCGTTAATATAATCTTTGATCTGCTTGTCCATAACGGCAGGGATATCTCCGCCGTCACGATAGACACGGGTCCATTCGACTACGCGATCGATCGTCTCATCGATGTGCCATACGGGCTTCCAGCCGAAGACTCTTTTTATCTTCGATGAATCGAGCTTCAGGAAGTTCGCCTCGTGAGGGCCTCCGTCCGCTTGGTTGATCCATGTCATCTGATCCCCCCAGCTCCTGCAGAACATATCGGTGATATCGCCCGTCGTAACGCAGTCCGTATCATCAGGACCGACATTATACCACGAAGCCTTGGTCTTATCCTTATATTGCGTCGCTGCAATCATGAGATATGCCATAACGGGCTCCAGGACGTGCTGGTATGGTCTGGTGGAATAGGGGTTCCTGACCGTGATGGTCTCACCCTTGAGCGCTGCCCTTACACAATCGGGAATGATCCTGTCATTGGCAAAGTCACCGCCGCCTATAACGTTACCGGCTCTCGCCGTCGATATCGCGGGACTGTCTTCCTTATCGAAGAAAGACGACTTATAGCTGTGTGTTACGAGTTCACTGCAGGACTTGGAATTGGAATACGGATCATATCCGTCGAGCGGTTCATCCTCTCTGTAGCCCCACTCCCATTCGTTGTTCTTGTAGACCTTATCGGTCGTAACATTAAGGAAAGATCTGACAGTATTGCTCTGTCTTACACATTCAAGGATGTTGACCGTACCCATGACATTGGTCTCATACGTATAAACGGGATCCTTATAAGAATCCCTTACGATAGGCTGAGCTGCCATGTGGATGACGATCTCGGGCTTTGCTTCATCGAAAGCCTTCTTAAGCGCCTCAAGATCCCTGATATCGCCGATGACGGAAGTCATCTTATCCTCTATTCCCGCCATGGAGAACAGATTCGGTTCGGTAGGTGCCTTAAGCGAATACCCCGTCAGGATCGCACCGTTCGTTACGAGGATGCGGCTCATCCAGGAGCCCTTGAAACCTGTATGTCCTGTCAGAAAGACTCTTTTACCGTTATAAAATGAAGGATCGAACATTATCAGTTATCCTCCCAAACCATCCAGGGAGCCTGACCGTCCTCGATCATGCGCTCGAGCAACTCTTTGTCTCTCTTGGTGTCCATACACTTCCAGAATCCCTTGTGTGTATATGCCATGAGCTGTCCCTCGGCGGCCAGCCGCATTAGCGGCTCCTTCTCGAATGCAGTCGAATCACCGTCTATATAATCAAAGACCTCAGGGTTCATCACCATAAATCCGGCATTGATCTGAGCCCCGTCACGGTCGCTCTTCTCACGGAACTTGGTTACGCTTCCGTCATCACCCATGTCGATACAGCCGAACTGCTGACCTACATTGACTGTCGTAAGAGTAGCGATCTTGCCGTGTGACTTATGGAAAGCCTCAAGCCTGTGAAGATCGACATTGCTGACACCGTCTCCGTAAGTGAGCATAAACGGCTCATCTCCGATATATTTACGGATGCGCTTGATCCTTCCTCCCGTCATCGTGCGAAGACCGGTATCGACAAGCGTTACCTTCCAGGGCTCGGTATGCGTACTGTGGACCGTCATCTTATTCTCAGCCGTAAAATCAAAAGTAACATCGGAAGTATGCAGGTAGTAATCTGCGAACCATTCCTTGATAACATACTGCTTATATCCGCAGCATATAATGAAATCGTTATAACCGTAGTGTGAATAGTACTTCATGATATGCCACAGGATCGGCATGGATGAGATCTCCACCATAGGCTTAGGTCTCAGTACACTCTCTTCACTTATCCTCGTGCCGAATCCGCCGGCAAGAATAACAACCTTCATTGCAAGGCCCCTCTCTGAATCCATAATCTAACACATTATACATCAAATCATAGACGATACGGGTTATAATTATGTTTCAAAGCATTCCGTGCTTTGTTCAGCCGTAGTTTTCTTCTCTGTAAAGTGTGAGACGATTAAACAAAGACTCGGCTGTCTTATCTGTGCTACTATAATACAAATCGGAAAGCGAGGAATAACAATGCGGACGCTTGGTAATATAATCTGGTTTGTCTTAGTAGGTCTGTGGGCATCCATCGGCTATACGTTGCTCGGTATTCTCTGGAGCATCACGATCGTGGGTCTTCCGATCGGAATACAGTGTTTCAAGTTTGCCCATCTGGTCATCTTCCCGTTCAAAAAAGATATCGAGTTTACCGGAAATATCGGTAAGCTCCTGATCAACATCATTTGGCTTTTCCTGGGAGGTATTGAACTTGCCGCTTATTTTGTGATCATCGGACTGATCTACTGTATCACCATCATCGGCATCCCCTTCGGCATGCAGTGCTTCAAACTGGCTAAGCTGTCACTTATGCCTCTTGGAGCAAAGGTTGTAGACCGGGATAAGGATTGAGGAGATCACGTCACTATCAACAGCCTTGGTAACTCCATCGATTAATTCCGGAAGATCAGTCTTTTACAAACTCGCCCGCCGCGCGGATGAACTCGGTAAACTCGGCGGCGTTCCCGTATATCTCGTTTATTCGTCGAAAAGGCGTATAACGGTAGTTGTCGACCAGTACCTGCAGTTCGGATCCCGTACGGGCTATGTCGGCCTTGATCGCTTCCTGAAGCTCAGGCGTTTCCCATACTGTCAGGACCGTCGAGTTGATGCCGAGACGGTACTCAGGATCGCCGTCGGTAACGCGGAAACTGCCGATAAGTTCGGCATCTTCGCAGGACTGTCCGAGATAGACGTTATAGACTCCGTCCTCGACAAGGAAGCGGCCATAGTCGGGGTCGAAGGACGCGAGGCGGGAGATGTTGAAGTCGAGGATCCCCATCATCGATTCACCGGCGCCGATGCTGTATTTGCCGAAGGCAACAAGCTCTTTAACAGGTTTATTCAGTTTGGAAACAGGATCGCCGACATAGAGCTGTATCACGGCCTTGCCGGGGACCTTCCCGGTATTACGCACCGTAAATGACACGCTGACCTCATCGCCGAGGGAATACTCATCGCGCCCGATCATACCGCCCGTGACGGCAAAGTCGGTATAGGACAGTCCGAAGCCGAACGGGAACAACGGCTTTATCCCGCGCTTGTCGTAACTGCGGTAGCCGACATAGATGTCTTCGCCATATATGCAGGTGAAGCTGTCCGGGTAATTGAGGTATGCCGGCGTATCTTCATAGCGGAACGGGAAAGTGCACGTCAGGTGACCGGACGGATTGATGCGGCCGAGAAGAATGTCGGTCAGGGCGCGCGAACCCATCATGCCGGGATAGTAGACACAGAAGACCGCGTCTGTATCGTCGATTATCTCGCCGAGCTCGAGCGGGCCGGGAACGTTGAGGACGAGGACTATCTTGCCTGCGCGACCGTTCGCACGTGACTTAAGTGCAGCAAGTCCCTTAATGGTATCGGCGATATCCTTGGGCAGGCAGATGTCGTGTCGGTCGGTTCCCTCTGCAGAGAAGACCGAACAGATAACAAGTGCCGTCGAGTCCGGGTTACTCGCGAACTCCCCGATGTCACAGGTCAGGACACGGGAAGACGGGGCGGCTTCACGAATGGCGTCACCGATGCTCTTGTGGCGGTCGGTGAAGACCTGGGCAGAGCCGCTGCCGTAATCGAGGAGGTTGCCGCTGTCATTGCCGAACAGGATAAATGTCTCGCCGTCGGCTACAGGCATGGCGCCATCTCTGTTACGGAGCATGATGATGCCTTCGGCGGCGGCCTTATATGCGGCAGTATCGCCTATCCGGATATATTCGTCACGAGTGATCCCGTCAGGCAGTCCGCCGTCACGGGAATAACGGGAGATAAGAGACAGGACCCTTGAACAGCCTTCGTCAACGACGGCCTCATCGAGACGTCCTTCCTTTACGGCATTAACGATCTCTTCGCAGTCACAGGGGCCCGGCATTATCATATCGATGCCGGCTCTCACTGAATCGCTCTTGAGACCTGTGCAGGCGCCCCAGTCGGTCATGACCGGACCCTTAAAGCCCCACTCGGAACGCAGTACGTCACGCAGGAGCCAGGGATTCTCAGTGCAGTTTTTGCCGTTGATCGCAGGGTAAGCAGCCATGACAGTAGCGCACCCGGCATCAACGCAGGCCTTGAAGCCCGGGAAATATATCTCGCGCAGGGCCCGTTCGGAGATTATCTCGTTTATGCCCACGCGGTTGATCTCAAGATTATTGGCAGCGTAATGCTTCACATTAGCGGCAACGCCCCTGCCCTCTACGCCGATGACCAGCTGCGAACCGAGTTCGGCAGTAAGATACGGATCCTCCGAATAACCTTCGAAGAACCTCCCGTTACGCGGTTCACGCAGTATATTAACGTTAGGTGTACCAAGCAGGACGGATATACCGTAAAGTGCCGCTTCAAGGCCCAATGCATCACCGGTCTGACAAACTGTCTCGGCATCCCATGTCGATCCCAGGAGGATCCCCGGAGGATAGCATCCCGGAGACGGTTCACAGCCGATGCGTTCGCGCAGGATGTCGAGGAACTTGTCACGCAGTTCCGCCTCGCGTTCGGTGAGTCCGTCCGGTGAGAACAATCCGCGGATGGCATTGTCGAATTCGGTGCCGCTATAGTCCTCGCGGTAAGACGCGGCGATATCGCCCAACAGCTGTTCGAAGTTCATTCCCGTACCGCCGTCGAGCATCTGCAGCTTCGGGATGCCGTGCGCCTCTATGGAATTAAGACCGAAGAAAGACCCTCCGCATAGCAGAGAGGCCTTTTCTTCAAGTGTCATCTTCTTTATATCAAAGTGCGGGGTCTGTCGGGTCATATCCGTAATCTCCGTGAACAGGTACGGCACGCGGCGGCGTGGGCTTATCGAACGGTGCCGGCTGATTATTCGTAAAAACATGTACCGAACTTCCGTTACAGTTCTCGTAGATCCACTTGGCATCGGCGGTCGTAAGTCTTACGCAGCCGTGCGAAGCATTCTGACCGAGAAGGTTGTACTGTCTTACGGAAACAGACTGGTGGTTGCCTGCTTCATAGAACCATGCAGAGTGGAACAGGAAGTTGCCCGAGATCCTCGTGCAGTACTGACCGTAAACATCTCCCATCAGTTCTCTCCAGGGCTGCAGACGCTGGAGCGTAAAGTCACCCTGGATCGTCTCGTTGCCTGCGGTTCCGCACGAGCAGACGATAGCCTTGACGGGGATATCAAATGTTCCGTTGGCAGAGTCATATGCATAGACCATAACCGTATTTGTATAACAGTTGACAGTCAGATAATATCTGCTCTGCGGTCCGATGATCGATTCGACATTCTGGACAAGTCTGCCCTCTGTATCGAAAAAGTACTTATATCCTTCAATATACTTCCATCCCGTAACCGCGGCATTACCGGAGCTGGGGTCAAAGTAATATCGGTTGCCGTCTATCCTCTGCCAGCCCGTAGCGAGCGCACCGTTGATATAGTAGAACTTACGGCCGTTGATCTTGTTGAAACCGGCATTAAAGAATGTTCCTACGCCATGAGACTTGCAGTATGTATCGAATTCCTGTGAATGGTAAACAGTATCAAGATATTTGCTAAGCCCGTTGGCGTTGATCTCAGCTGCTGCAGCCGTGATCTCATCGGCTGTGGCTTCACGTCCGAAGGCAGAATGATAGATGACTGCGACCTTCTGCTCTGTCGTCAGTTCATTAAATGAATCAGCCGAATAAAGTCCGTTCAGGAACGTCGTTGCCGACTTGCCGTTATAGAATTCTCTTGCCCAGTGATTCAGTTCATCGATCTCGGGCTCTCTTCCGAATACGGACTCATAGCCGTTGATGATCATGAGATTGGCGGCAGGATTAAGATCACGTGCCTCCGTCGTCGCGAAAGTCCCCTTAGGGATCTCATATTCGTTACAGAGCAGACCGAATTCTTCAGAATCAATGAAGCCCTTGAGCAGATACATCCTGGAGACGTTCGATTCGTTCAGGATCGAGACCCAGTTTGCCTTGCCCTGCTCGTCAGCGCCCCTCGACAGGAGTGCCTGATAGAGGAATTCCACATATTCTTCATCGGAGAAGTTACGCGATATGAACTCGTCCGAAGCGAAGAAGCCGTAAATAATATCAGAAGCGGAAGCCCTGCCGGAGGACAGTCTGTGCACCCAGTCGCGAAGTCCGGGCTCGTCCGGCTCTCTCTGAAGGATAATGCGGTATGCACGTGTAACGAACTGCGCCGCCTTATAGTGGATATCCAGGATATCGCTCAAGATGATGTTGCCTCTTGTAACTCCGTAAGTATCACAGATCTCGCCGAACTCCTTGGAATCGATAAAGCCTTCGAGGACCCGGTTACGCGGGAACCCTGATTCGAGCTGCTCTTCCCAGTATGCCTTACCGGGCTCGTCCGCGGGCCTTCCGAGGATCGCGAGATAAAGTATATCGAGATAGTCGCTGTTAGACAGACCGCGTCTCTTGAACTCGTCACTGTTGAAGAATCCCCACGCTACTTCGGCTGCAGATGTTCCGCCACGAACGCGGCTCTCCCAGTCATCGATACCGGGACCGTCAGCAGGACGCTCGAGCACGTAGTAGTACATACGGGCAACATATCCTCTGATGCCCTCTTCCTCAGTCGTCGTCTGCTCCTGAGCCTGATCGGCATAGACCTTATTATCAGTGATCAAACCTGTCGCCGCACCTGACAAGAATGTCAGGCACATGGCGGCCGCTGTCATCTTGGTTATCTTTTCTCTGATCAACATACAAAACCCCTCATTGAAGTTATCTTCATCCGAATCCTATCATATCAGTAAGTAAGACGAGTGAGACTACCGATTTGTTTGATTTATGTTACATTTTCGAGCGAAAAAGACCGCCTTTTGAAGGCGGCCTTCCTGATTTGATGATAAAAACCCCGTTTTACTGCAGTATCGCGAACTTCAGCGTGCACTGAACAGCGACCTTGCCGTCAACGGTAGCGACCGCCTCACCGACTCCGACCGGACCTCTTACCTGAGTGATCTTGGTCTCGAGACGGGCAGTGTCACCGGGGACGATCTGTCTCTTGAACTTGCACTTGTCGATGCCTGCGAATACGGCGATCTTGCCCTTGAACTCCTCCTGGGAGAGGATAGCGACCGCACCGGTCTGAGCGAGTGCCTCGACAGTCAGAACGCCCGGAACGATGGGCATCTCGGGGAAGTGTCCCCTGAAGAAGAGCTCATCATATGTGAAGTTCTTGATCGCAACGGCATACTCGCCGGGAACATAGTCCTCGACCTTGTCGATCAGAAGGAACGGGTGTCTGTGGGGGATGATCTTCATGATCTCCTGTGTGTTAAGTGTGTTAGCCATAGTCTTGATCCTCCTTTATGCGATCATTCTTCGTACTTCTTTACGATAACGGAAGCGTTGTGACCGCCGAATCCCAAAGAGTTGCTCATTGCGTATGTGATGTCGCGGTCCTTGCCCTCGAAGAAAGTATAGTCGAGATCCATCTCGCCCTCCGTCTCCTTGGAGCCGGCCGTTACGTGAACATAGCCGTCCTGAATAGCCTTAACGCAGACGATGAGCTCTACGCCGCCGGCACCTCCGAGCAGGTGACCGATCATGGACTTCGTCGAGTTGATGGAAACATTATATGCCTCATCACCGAACGCATACTTGATCGCTCTTGTCTCGAAAAGGTCGTTATGGTGTGTGCTCGTACCGTGAGCATTGATGTAATCAACATCCTTAGGCTCGATGCCAGCTTCCTTCATCGCAATGATCATTGCCGTGCCGGCACCCGAACCGTCCTCGGCGGGTGAAGTGATATGATAAGCGTCACATGTTGCACCGTAACCTACTACCTCAGCGTAGATCTTGGCGCCTCTTGCTTTGGCATGCTCGAGTTCCTCGAGGATCATGACACCTGCACCCTCACCGGATACGAATCCGTCCCTGTCCTTATCAAAAGGTCTGGAAGCGGTCTCGGGATCGGGGTTGGTGGACAGCGCCGTAAGAGCTCCGAAGCCCTTGATGGAAGACATGCATACTGCAGCCTCGCAGCCGCCTGCTACCATTACGTCAGCCTCATCGTACTTGACCGACTTAAATGCATCACCGATGGAATTAGTACCTGTGGCACATGCTGTTACGATACATGTGTTCTTGCCCTTCATTCCGTACTTGATCGCGATGTTGGCAGATGCCATATTGGAGATCATCATAGGGATATAAAGGGGACCGCACTTTTTGCCTTCGTGCATCTTTACCTGCTCACGCTCATGTGCCTGCATGCTGCCGACACCGGAGCTTACGATAACGCCTACGCGGAAAGGATCTTCCTTCTCCATATCGAGGCCTGCATCCTCGACTGCATCAGTTGCCGCGGCTACGGCATACTGAGAGAAAAGCTCCATTCTCTTGGCGGTCTTAAAATCCATATACTTGGAAGGGTCAAAGTCCTTTACTTCAGCCGCCAGACGGATGGCGCAGTTTGTCGCTTCAGTATCGAACTTTGTGATGGGAGCCACGGCTGTCTTGCCGCGCTTTAAGCCTGCCCAGAATTCATCTACCGTGTTTCCGAGAGGCGTGATGGCGCCCATACCTGTGATTACTACTCTTCTTGACATTATCTCTTATCCTCCTGATACCTTGCGGTATTGATCACATATGCATTCCGCCGTCTACGCTTATGACCTGACCCGTGATGTAGGAGGCGTCATCGGATACGAGGAAGTTGACCGCATTAGCGATATCCTCTACCTGACCGTAGCGGTTCATGGGAATAGCCTTGAGCATCTCTTCCTTAACCTTCTCGGGAAGAACGGCTGTCATGGGTGTCTCGACATATCCGGGAGCGATGGCATTAGCCGTAACGCCTCTGGAAGCGAGCTCTCTTGCAACGGACTTTGTGATACCGATAACGCCGGCCTTGGAAGCGGAGTAGTTGACCTGTCCTGCATTGCCCTGAAGTCCTACGATGGAACTGATGCTTACGATACGACCGCTTCTCTGCTTCATCATGATGGGAGCTGCTGCTCTTGTGAAGTTGTATGTACCCTTGAGGTTGACGGCGATAACAGCGTCGAAGTCCTCTTCCTTCATCCTTACGAGAAGGCCGTCTCTTGTGATGCCCGCATTGTTAACGAGAACATCTACGCTTCCGAAGGTCTCCTTGACCTCATCAACTACCTTGTTGACTTCCTCGGATACCGTTACGTTGCACTGATATGCCTTTGTCTCAACACCCAGCTCTGCGATCTCCTTTGCTGTCTCCTCGGAATTCTCCAGAGGGCAAGCATCGACGATAACGATGTTGAAGCCGCTCTTAGCGAGCTTTGTAGCGATAGCCTTGCCGATTCCTCTTGCGCTTCCTGTTACGATTGCTGTCTTAGCCATTTTGTTTTCTCCTTGATTTATGCATTCTTAAGTTCTTCAAGTTGCTGCTTTGCCACTTCGATGTCACCGACCTCGGATACGTTGATAACGGGTATCTCCGGGATGGTCTTCTTTACGAAGCCTGCGATCGTCTTGCCGGGGCCGATCTCGATAAGAACGTCCACGCCGAGATCTCTGAGCTTTAAGAGAGTCTGCTCCCACATTACGGAAGAGTAGACCTGCTTCTCCAGAAGATCTCTTATGTCTGATGTGTCGTTTATCACTTCAGCGTTGTAGTTGGCGATATAAGGGATCTTAAGATCCGAGATCTCTGCCTTATCGAGTTCTGTTCTGAGCTTCTCTCCTGCGCCCTTGAGCATGGGTGAATGGAACGGGCCTGATACCTTGAGCTCGACCGCTCTCTTCGCACCCTGCTCCGTGAGCTTCTCCATACCTTCGTGAACGGCATCCTTTTCGCCCGTGATAACGATCTGACCGGGGCAGTTGTAATTGGCAACTTCCGCACCGTCGATCTTCTCGATCGTCTCCTCGACTGTCTCCTTCGGGAGCGCGATAATGGCGGCCATCGTTCCCTGACCTGCAGGTACAAAAGAACTCATGAGATTACCTCTGATCCTTGTGAGCCTTACCGCATCTTCGAAAGTCATAGCACCTGCCGTTACCAGCGCACAATACTCACCGAGCGAGAGGCCTGCCGTGATATCAGGCTTGATGCCCTCGTCCTCGAGAGCCTTTGCCATGATCGAACATGCCGTTACCAGACAGGGCTGTGTGTACTCGGTTACATGGATATCCTCATTCTCCTCGAAAAGGATCTTCTCCATATCAAAGCCCGAAGCTTCAGCGGCCTTCCTGACCATCTCCTTAGCCCAGTCGAATTCATCGTAAAAATCCTTGGCCATGCCGACCTTCTGCACGCCCTGGCCGGGATAAACAAATGCTATCTTCATTGCTTTCACCTTCTAACCTGTATTTACGCTGCCGCTCTCAGCAGACGGGACCGGCATTCTTGAGGAGCTCGTTTGCCTGAGCGAACATGCCCTCGATGATGTCCTTGACAGGACGGATCTCGTTGACCATTCCGGCGATCTGACCTGCCATGAAAGTTCCGTTCTTTGTGTCACCGTCAACTACGGCCTTACGAAGTGCACCTACGCCGAGAGCCTCGATCTCCTCGAAGCTGGCGTGAGTTTCCTCGAGCCTCATGAACTCGTTTGTCAGCTGATTCCTGATCTGCCTTACGGGAGCGCCGGCAGAACGTCCGGTAACTCTGGTGGAGCTGTCCTTGGCCTTGATGATCATATCCTTATAGTTCTGGTGGATATTGACTTCCTCGGAAGCGCAGAAAACAGTTCCGCACTGAACAGCCTCGGCACCGAGCATGAAGGAAGCTGCTACTCCTCTGCCGTCAGCGATACCGCCGGCAGCGATTACGGGAATATTGACCGCATCAACGACCTGAGGAACAAGAGCCATCGTCGTGATCTCGCCTACGTGTCCGCCGGACTCCGTACCCTCGGCGATAACCGCGTCTGCACCGTCCTTCTCCATCTTCTTTGCAAGAGCTACGCCTGCAACGACAGGAATAACGATGATGCCGGCTTCCTTCCACATGGGAATAAACTTGCCTGCAGAACCGGCACCTGTCGTAACTACCTTTACCTTCTCCTCAGCGAGCACTTCTGCGATCTGGGGAGCTCTGGGATTCATGAGCATGACATTAACGCCAAAGGGCTTGTCCGTCAGTTCTCTGCACTTGTGGATCTGATCTCTGATCCAGTTCTCGTCAGCGCCGCCGCATCCGATGATGCCGAGACCGCCGGCGTTACTTACTGCTGCCGCTATGTGATGATCCGCTACCCAGGCCATACCGCCCTGGAAGATAGGATACTTGATACCTGTCATTTCTGTGATCCTTGTCATGATCTTTTCCTCCGTTCGTTATCGATCAATAAACCATATAATTCGCGCCCCACGTCAGACCGCCTCCGAAGCTGGAGAAAACGATCTTCTTGCCGGGCGTGAGCCTTCCGTCATCCTTCATCTCCTTGAGCAGTATCGGGATGCTCGCAGTCGATGTGTTGCCGGTATTCTGTATATTCATGGGGAACTTGTCGAGGGGCTGACCAAGCCTCTTGGCGACCGCCTCGATGATCCTTTGATTAGCCTGATGCAGCACGAAATAGTCCACATCATCTATATTAAATCCATACTTCTCGGACAGCTCCGTAATGAGCGCCGGTATCTCCGTAACAACGAACTTAAAGACTTCGCGTCCTGCCATAAACATATTCGTAGCCTTAAGGAAGCCCTCTTCCTCGAATCTCTTGGGCTGCTTCATATTCTCGCAGTGGAGACAATCGCCTCTCTCCGCGGAAGCCTTCAAGATGAACTTATTCTTGGGATGATCCTCGACAGCCTTCAGAACAGCCGCCCCGGCCCCGTCTCCGAAAAGGATACAAGTGCCGCGATCCTCCCAGTCGACATAATTGGTCAGCATCTCGGCACCAATAACCAGCGCACACTTGGAGTTGCCCGACTCAATAAAGCTCTGAACGGTATTATAAGCGGCAACCCATCCGGGGCATGCCGAATTAACGTCAAAGCAAGCGCATCCGTCAGCGCCGATAGCCCTCTGTACGCAACAGGCAACAGACGGGAAAACAACATCCGGCGTCGTCGAAGCCGCAACGATCAGATCCACCTCGGATCCGTCGATCCCTGCATCCTCGATTGCCTGAAGCGCCGCCTTACATGCCATAGTGGAGGCCTTGTCCTCGATACCGTCCGCGATATGACGCTGCTTGATACCGGTGCGCTCCGTTATCCACTCGTCATTGGTCTCCACCATCTTGGACAGATCATCATTTGTTAAGAGCCTGGGGGGAAGATAAGACCCCAGTCCAACGATTCTTCCTGTCATTAAAAACATCCTCACTTTAAGATCGATCGATAATCAAATTGTTTGATTATCAAAGTATTATCATATTCTGAGCCCATAGTCAAGTGCGAGGCGCCCGTATGCGACCTCACGAGTGAGGCAAAATCGCGGTTTTTGCGCCTGAGCCGTCGCTACGCGCGATTTCTCATCCCACGTGTCTGCTCTCGAATTCGTTCAGGGGGATCGGTCTGGAGAAGTAGTAGCCCTGGAAGGCGTGGCAGCCCATAGCGGTGAGGCTGTTGACCTGATCGAGGGTCTCGACACCCTCGGCAATCACGTTCATGCCCAGTTCGCCTGCAAGTTTTACTATAAGGTTGACTATCTTGTCGTTGCGCTCACTGTTGGTCGTGCCGGACATGAAGATCATGTCGAGCTTGATGACGTCGACGGGCATGTCTTTGAGCATGTTGAGGGACGAATAGCCGCTGCCGAAGTCGTCCATCTCGAGGATAAAGCCCATGGAGCGGAGGCGGCCTATGATGTCGAGTTTCATAGGGACATCGTCCATCATTATCGTCTCGGTGATCTCGAGGCGGAGGCGGGAGCGGTCGATGCCGTAGCGGGCCGTGAGGTCGCTAAGTGTCTCAGGGACGTCGAGGAGATAGAAATCACGGGGCGAGATGTTGACTGAGAGGTAAAGGTCGGTGTTGCCTTCGAGTGTCCACTTTTGGAGGATTCGGCAGGCGCATTCCCAGATGTAGCGGTCAACTTTGGCGATGGAGCCGTTTTTTTCGAGAATGGAAATGAAGCTGTCCGGGAGAAGAAGCCCTTCCTCGTCGTGATTCCAGCGCACAAGGACTTCGGCACCTGCGAGCTTGCCGCTCCTGTCAACCTGAGCCTGAAGGAAGGGAACTACGCAGCCGCGCGCGACTGCATCGTCAAGTGATTCGGCGATCTTCTGTTCCCAGAGCATCTGATCTCTCATATGGTCGCTGTAATATGCAACTCTCTTCTCGAGATCGTCCTTTATATCGTTGATCGCCATAGCAGCTCGGTCGAACATGACCGAGACCAGCTTATCGCTCTCGGCGATCTCGTAGACGCCGACATGCAGGAGCAGTGAATGCTGCGGTCCGACGACTTTATCCAGCCTTCCGATGGCCTTGAGGATCGACTCCTCCCTGTAGTACTTTTCCTGGATCAGGATGGCGAACCGGTCGCCGCTGAGCCTGCCGTAGAGCATATGCTTGCCGGTGTTCTCGCGGATGACCGACGCGATCTGCTGAAGGACCCTGTCGCCCTCGGCCCTGCCGTAACGGTCATTGATGAGCTTGAAGCCGCGGACATTAGTGCAGAGTGCGTAGAACTTGCGATCAGGATAGGCCTTGATCCTCTGTTCGACGAGCTCGTAGAAACGGTGCGCGTTGTATAGTCCTGTCAGTGCGTCATGGGTCGACGAGTAATACTCCTGCTCGATGCGTTCGATCTCATCAGTACGGTCATTGAACCTGGCGAAAGCACCTATACCATGCCCCCTCCCGTCGTACAGCCTGTGGTACTCGATCTCGTAAGTCATCGTTCTGTCGCCGAGCTTGTACTTACGGGTGAGGTTCTTGTTGTTGATGTCCCTGATTTCGTCCTCGCTCATCTTCATGATCTGAAGGAAGCGCTCTCTGACACCTGCCAGATCTGCCTCTTTATGAATGTCAAAGATCAGCTCGGCATTGTGATTGGCATAAATGCACTGATCGTTATCATCGAAAAATATGATCCCGTCGGATATGCTCGACAGTATCGTTGACTTCATTCGATCCATCAGTGCATTCGGAACAAAGATTATCGCTATGTAAAATGCTGCGATGGCGGAGACGGCGTAGCCTACCATCGAATAATCAAGCGGGATGTTCAGGAAGATATAATAAGTCTCGAGCATCGCGGTCGCGATATATGGGATAAGGAAAGCATAGTATTTACGACGCATCAGCCGCGAAGAACTGACGATCTTGGAAACAAAGATCAGAAGGACCATCAGTCCCATAAAATACGAGAAACCGAGATGGACCTTGTGATACCAGAGGGAGACAAGCTTGTGATAGTTCTCGCCGGAATCGAGCGTCGATTCGGTAACATCGAAGACGTGTCCGAAGACGGGATTGAGCAGGACCCCCACAACATCTATGGAAGTGAGGATCAGCAGCAGTCGCTTGACTTTGGTCCCGTCAAAAGCGATCCCGCAGTAACCCATCGAGAACCGCACCAGCGAATAGAACATCAGGTCTGTTCCGGTAAAGTAGAGCAGATAAGCGGCTCTGGCTATAGTCTCGGAAGGCGCAATAGCGATAACTGCATTGGTAACCAGCGGAACCGTACAGCAGATGAGCAAAAACAAGACATCAAGAGAACTCGTCCTCCGACTGCGAACTGTTACAGCCATGCAGACGACTAACAACGCTATCAGAACAGTCATCGTCATCAGATAAACGGTCATATGTCAGCCCTCCTTCCGATATGGCAGGATCCGGACTTAGCCGGACCTTATTGTCAGTATCTCAGCCGAGGACTCTGTCGACAGGCTCGAATCCCGATGTCTTCTTGAATCTCATATTTGACTCAAAATTGGAGATCGCATCGGACGGGTCGATCATGCTCATATTAAGTGCCATGAGGTGCTCCCTGTCGAACTTAACGGACAGCAGGGTCATCTCCTCTTCAAATCCCGTAGCAGTATTGAGGATGTTATCGACAGCATGAACGATAACGGTATCAACAGGCAACAGCGCGAAAGCATCCCTCGCCACTCTTATCGTCGTGCTGCAGACATAGTCCTGCATAAGATCGTAGTATGCGCTCTTGCTCAGATCCTTCTCGGACAGCTTGCCCGTTGAGGTAAGTACGAGCTCCGTAGTCGGTATGACCTCATCCGACTTAACGGCAAACTCCACCTCGATCTTATCTCCGCTGTCAGTTCCGACCTGGAAATTGCTGCCGAATTCGAGCAGATCGTCAAAAGGCTTAAACTCATCGATAATGTTGAAGTAAGAATCTATATCGCCGTTAAGCACGGAATCGGAGAATTCCTTAAGGTTCATCCACTCCTTATATTCCTCGCTTCCCGTAACGATGTTGGAAGGAACCTCACCTTTATTGACAGCCTCCCAGTCAACGATGCCGTCACTCATCTTATGAACGGACTTGATGGACTCGACATACTCCTGATACTCGGCGACCTTCTGTCTGTTCTCCTCAAGGATAGCCTCAAGCTCCTCATTGTTCGTGCCGCCTGCTACGGCTCCTGCCGCACCTGCTGCCGCTACAGCACCGGCACCTGCGGCTGCCGCCTTCGCGCCCTTGGCACCCTTAGCTGCCTTGGCGGCCTTCTTGCCCTTGCCCGTAACTATGTTGGCAAGCTTCTTTACATTGCACTGCTTGGTATAATAAACGCCCGTACCGGGAATGCCGATCGTCGTATTGGTCCTTCCAGTGGAACTGATCGTCTGTCTCAGTCCCTTCTTGCCGAAGCTGCAGCTTACTCCCGACTTGCTCAGATTGAGCTTTACTCCGGGAAAGATCGATATGCTCTTGCGAAAATTAAGTCCCATAAAGTTATTCCTCCAACTTCGGATTTTATATATTTTACTACAAAAAGCTTTGTGCGATAATGGCTGATATATTCTTATTTCACGACAGGTGATCATGACTGCTGTTAATTTGACCAAAAGACGTATCCTTATGATGCTGATCGGCGTCCCGCTGGTGGGCGTAAGCGTTGCTTTCTTTAACGTCGCCGAATTCGGAGTCGACCCCTTCACCGTCCTGGTCCAGGGCAGCTTCCGGCAAATGCCCTCCTCGATCAGTTACGGACTTACATACATCATCTTGAGCGTGATCGAACTGATCGCCATAATCCTCCTGGACCGCAAGAAGATTGGGGTCGGAACCCTGATCAACCTCTTTCTCCTGGGCTATATAACAGATTACACTTCCCGTTTCCTGAGATTTGCCCTCGGGGACATGATCGGGACCATGCCCATAAGGATCCTTTTCATGATAATAGGAGTCACACTGCTGAGCTTCAGCTCCGGCATTTATTTCACGGCAAACATGGGCGTTTCCACCCATGACGCGGTATCGCTCATCGCTTCCGAGAAACAAGACAAAGTCCCCTTCCAATATTGCCGAGTAATAAGCGACGCTCTCTGCGTCATCTTCGGCACCATCTTAGGAGGCACTTTCGGCATCGGCACCATCGTCGCGGCGGTCTTCTGCGGTCCGCTCGTCGCCTTCTTCCGCAAGCACGTGGGCGAGCCGATGCTTCATTATTCTATTCATCGAAAAACACTCACTTAGTACTACGCAGCGCAAAGCGACGAGGACTGTTCGTATATTCCGCGGAAGATGCGAGCGCCCGTTAGAGATTCCCGATCCTCACATAATCCGGGCTGTGCGTGGCGAAATAGCTGTCAGCGAACGGCGTGTCGGCATAAAGAGCGAAGTCGATGCTCTTGATGGAAGACAGGGCCGGCCTAGCCGCTTCGAAGAGTTGCTTGAAGGTGTCGGGAGCCGAATCCTTGGGGCAGTCGACGATGGCCAGGTAGCTCTTTTTGCCTCCCTGCATCTTCTCGAGGAGGCCGAGGCTGCTTATCGATGTGATGCCGGAAGCACAGTTCTTCAGGGCGTTCCTGACAGCGTCGGTCTCGGCAGATGGCATAGGCTCGTTGACCATGATCCTGGCTGCTTCGCGCATCTTGCCGTTCTGCTTCTGCTTGAGGACGTCCCGGGCGATCTTGGCGCGGGCATCACTCAGCGATTCGACGAGCTTACGGGGCATCTGGACCGGTACGGGTCCGAACGGATTGATGATTATGTCGGGAGATGTCTTGGAAGTGATCTTCGACATCTCGGGAAGTGTGGCAACGATGACTGAGGGCTTCTTGCCGTCGGCAAAAAGATCCTTCCACTGAGCGAGCGCGGCAGAATCCGTGAACATGGGGACAGCCGGAGGCATGGTCGACGACGCGGAATTCTTGAGCATAAGGAAACCGATCTTGCGCTTGCCGTCGGGGGTGGTGCCGCCGGCGTCGGGGTTGATGGGTACCAGGAATGCCGAGCCGGTTACGTGTCCGAAGAGCATACCCATATATTCGCGGTCTTCGCGGAAATTCTTGTATTCGAGAGTGGCGCCGACCAGAGCCGGGTTATCGACGGGTGTGCCGGACTTGCCGTCAGACCTCTTAACGCCTGATACTATCGAGAACTTCGGGATGGCCTTCTCGAGCGGGAGGTTCCCGTCTTCAGACAGATCACCGAGTGTGATCGTGGAGCGAAGGTTCTTGGCGGCGTCTGCCTGCTTGCTGCCCGAGGCTGCCTCGACTGATTCGAGCTTGGTCTCGATGACCTTGCCACCGGGTCTGTAGATGTAGAGGATATCATCGATGTGCGCCTCACCGTGGAGATTACCGATGACCTTGATCTTGCCGTCTTCTTCCTTTGTCTCCTCGACCATGAGGTAGAAGCGTCTGCCGCCGTTGGGAAGCTCGGCCATTGCCTTTTTGAAGGCTTCCTCTTTCTCGGCCTGTATGCGGTTCTGTTCGAGCCTGGCTTCGTGAGCCTTGCGAGCCTCTTCCTTGAGTTGTGCCTGTTCCTCGTCGGTCTCCTCGATCGCCGCCATGATCATAGCGTCGAGATCGTTGTCCTGTGACGAGATATCTTTATTGTCATTGTCTTTGTCGTTGTTGTTCTTGCGTCCGAAAAGTGCCATTAGGTTATCCCCTTTGTTTCTTGTGATGCTATATGATTATAACCATTTTCGAACGATAATGATACCTCAATGACGACGGGGCCTGTCGCGGCTTGTATCGTATACCTTCATAAGGTTCAGACGGAGGGCATTGACAACTACGCAGAAGCTCGACAGGCTCATGGCCGCAGCACCGAACATCGGGTTCATCGTAAGCCCCAGACCCGCATAGACACCACACGCCAGAGGTATCAGCAGGACATTATAGATCAGCGCCCAGAAAAGGTTCTGAAGTATCGTCCTGTAGGTCCTTCGGCTGAGTCTGACTGCAGCGGCGGCATCCAAAAGCGAACTCTTCATCAGGATCACCGAAGCGGCATCTATGGCAATATCAGTGCCTGCGCCGATCGCTATCCCGACATCTGCGCGGGTCAGTGCCGGAGCATCGTTGATGCCGTCGCCCACCATAGCGACCCGTCCCTGTGACTGAAGTTCTTTGATCCTGTCGCCCTTACCGTCAGGAAGGACTCCGGCTATAACATCGTCGACTTCGGCGTTCCTGCCTATAGCCTTAGCCGTGACTTCGTTGTCTCCCGTTATCATCAGGACCCTGATCCCCATATTGCGAAGTTCTGCGACTGCCTGTGCGGAATCTTCCTTGATCGTATCCGCAACAGCGATCATGCCGATAAGATCTGCGCCCCGCGTAAAGAACATCGGGGTCTTACCGGCTGATGCGAGATCGGAAGCAATTCTCTCCGCCTCCTCATCTATCTCACATGTTTCCTGAGCGTAAAGTCTGTTTCCGCCGGTGCAGATAACCCCGTCTATCACGGCCGATAATCCTCTACCGGCAATAACCTTGAACTCATCGGTCTCCTCAGGTACGATCGATCTTCCCTCGGCATATGTCAGGATGGCTCCGGCAAGCGGATGCTCGCTCTTACTCTCGAGTGAAACCGCTATCCTGAGAAGTTCCTCAGGTGTCACGCCGGAAAAAGGAATAATATCCGTCACCTCAGGCGTTCCTTTGGTCAGGGTTCCGGTCTTATCGAGTGCGATAATGCTGACATTGCCGGTTTCCTGAAGCGCCTCTGCCGTCTTAAAGAGAATTCCGTTACGTGCGCCTATTCCGCTTCCGACCATAATGGCAACGGGAGTGGCCAGACCCAGCGCACAAGGACAGCTCACAACAAGCACGCTGATGCCGCGGGCAAGCGCATATCCGATGTCCTGACCGATCAGCAGCCAGACAACAGTCGTAACAAGTGCGATCAACATAACGATCGGAACGAAGACCCCCGATATCCGGTCTGCCAGTCTCGCTATCGGAGCCTTTGTGGCTGATGCTTCGCTTACCATCCTGATTATCCCGGCGAGCGTGGTGTCTTCACCGACACGGACAGCTTCGCATTTAAGATACCCGGACCGGTTGACGGTGGCAGAGGATACATTGTCGCCCACACTCTTTGAGACAGGTATACTCTCGCCCGTCAGAGAAGATTCGTCAACTGCCGATGCTCCCTCAAGGACGATCCCGTCAACAGGGATCTTCTCACCCGGACGCACCGTGAAGATATCGCCTTTACGGACTTCGTCGATCGGAACACTCACTTCCTGCCCGTCCCGTATCAAAGTCGCAGTCTCGGGCGCCAGCTTCATCAGCCCGCGGAGAGCATCGGTAGTGCGGCCTTTGGAATAGGCCTCGAGCATCTTGCCGACAGTGATCAGAGTAAGGATCATGGCTGCCGACTCGTAATAGAGCTCATCCATATAGCGCATTATGCGGTCCGGTTCGTCAGCCATATGTGCCGATATCATCAGGACCAGCATGACATTGGAATAAATATATGCAGCCGAGCTTCCGAGGGCTATCAGAGTATCCATATTCGGAGAACCGCGGAAAAGCCCTTTGAACCCGCTGATGAAGAACTCTCTGTTGATCACGCCGATAACAGTTGTCAGGATCAGCTCGATAACCGCGATCGTGACATGTCTCTCTTCGAGAAAAGGCGGCAAGGGAAAGCCGAACATCATATGCCCCATAGACAGGTACATAAGAACGATAAGGAAGCCGAGCGACAGCAGAAGCCTCCTCTTGAGTCTCGGGGTCTCCTTGTCGCGGAGGGCCTCTTCCTGCGCCGCCAGCTTCGCGGAATAACCCGATGCCGTGCCGTCATCCCTGACAGAAGCTCCGTATCCGGCTTTGATGACCGCCTCAATAACAGCTTCGTCGGATGCACTGCCTTCGACACCCATTGAATTCGTAAGAAGATTTACACTACAGGAAGTAACTCCTTCGACGGATGATACCGCCCTCTCGACTCTTGCCTGACATGCGGCACAATGCATGCCGCTGACATCATATTGCTTCATAAAGATCTCTTTCTAAGGTCCGAAGACCGGCACGTATATTAGCCGAAGATCAGCCGAATTCCTGTGCCCAATAGTAGGTATAAGCCGCACCGGATGTAACATACAAGCCTACACCCATGATGGTGTAATTACCGAGGATATTGCCGCGGTGTGCATCCGAATTGATCCAGCTCTCAAAGACGCTCTCTGCCGTAGCCTGTCCGGCTGCGATATTCTCGCCGTAGATCAGGTTGCTGTTGGCTGTCCAGTAGTCGGATCCGTCCGGTCTCGTGTGCGAGAAGCAGTTCGGGATGCTGATCTCGGATGCTCTTACCTGAGCGGCACTCTCGAGTTCGGAGCTCCATGACAACGGTCCGAGACCGTTCTGTGCTCTGTAGTCGTTGACCATCTGAAGCAGTCTCTGTGCCTCCGACGGGTTCTGATATCCTTCGGGAGTCGATACCGGCGCAGGGGTCGGTTCCGGCGTCGGGGTAGGCGTAGGAAGCGGAGTGGGTGTCGGAGTTGCCTCGACAACGACCTCTTCCGTGACCGAAGTCTCGTCTGTTCCGCCCTCATTTGAATCGATTATAGTCGTGCCTGTCGTATTATTCTCAACATCTACCGTAACGATAACGACGGAAGCGGGATCCGTACCCTGTGTCTCGGCGGGAGTCTCTGTGGGAGTTGCATCCGGCGTATCACCGTCGGTGTTTCCCGTTACTACGGTGATCTCAGAAGAATTATCACCCTGCTCATCTTCTTCTGTCTCTTCTTCGATCTCATCGAAGATCGACTCTCTCTCTTCTTCATCCGTGTCACGGCGCCTGGGCTCCGTAAACTGGATGGCAGCACCGCTCACATAACCGATCCTGCCGTTCTCTTCGATCTCAAAGAAACCGTTATCACATATTCCGACGACGTGGACCTTATCGCCGTATCTGACGGATCCTATCTTCTGTGATGCGGAGGAAGGTTCCTGCCTTATCGAACTTGTCGCGTGCGAATAACCTGTTGTATCGACCATTGTCGTTCCGACGTCATCGATCGTGATCCTGACTTCATTGGCCTCTGCGGCAATGCACTCGCCATAGACATACAGATATTCCCCGTCGACATCGATAAGGTTCCAGCCTGTTGCGGATGTACCGACAAGGTGGACGCGCTGCCCGAGCCTGAGAGTTCCGACATTATCATAGTCGATCCCGGGGCCGCTCATGATGTAATGTGACACCGTAACATAAGAATCTTCATCAACGATATCGAAGACCACGCCGTATTCGTCGGTGATCGTCTTGGCAGGCGGCTCGGCCTCCGTAAGACATGCGCTGTATGCGTAGAGTTCCTCGTTGTTGTAGTCGATCTTATACCAGCCTGAATCGGATGTTCCGGTTACGTGAACTTCCTGACCGTAATAGAACTTGCTGACGCTCAGATAGAATATGCCGGGACCCGACCTCATACTGAACGGAGCCGTCGCATACATCGTGGATTCCTGATTATCAAATACTATATCGGAAGGTGCAAATATCGAAGTATCGGAAAAGGCGTCGGCATCTGCTGCCACGCCTACGGCATCATCGGAATAGAATACGGATGTCGCTTCGGGATCGATGTCTCCATTAGGCGCAACATAGGCATCTTCGGTATCGGTTCCGAAGTTAAGAGCATTACAGACCCCTACCAATGCAGTCATCAGTAATATCAATGATCCGAGCGCTACCTTTTTGCCGTCCATTCGATTTCTGTTCTCCCCGCAGAATGATCTACTGTGATTTTACCACCGCAAAGCACGTTTGGGTATCTGAACGCTCGAAAATTAACTCCCTCTTAACACGGACTAAAGCATTTTTTATTTTTCGAGCAGACGGCGCCTCGCGGATATGCCGTTACATTCTTTCATTAAGTGGCTCTTTCTTCTTTTATATTTTTGTTTTTTGACGTATTATGTTCACGTCGGAATATCAATTTCTTAACAGGGAGAACAGATGAGAGACAGACGCAAGAACGTCCGGTCAGGACTTAATATCATGATCGTGGGCGCCGGTAAGGTAGGCTATAACCTCGTCGAACAGTTAAGCCGCGAAGGTCATGACATAACCATAATCGATCAGGATCCCGCGAGGATCCAGGACATCACGAATCTCTATGACGTTATGGGTTATGTCGGCAACGGTGCCAGCTACACGACACAGAAGGAAGCCGGTATCGCCGATGCTGATCTCATCATAGCAGTTACTGATTCCGATGAACTTAATCTCCTCTGCTGCACCATAGCCAGACAGTTTGAAGGATGCGCCTCCATCGCGCGAGTCCGTACTCCGGACTACAGCCGTGAAGTCGGCTATCTGAGAGAGAAGTTAGGTCTGGCCATGATCATCAATCCCGAACTCGAGGCCGCACGCGAGATGGCGCGTGTCCTTTACCTTCCGACCGCCCTGGAAGTCAACTCCTTTGCTCACGGTCAGGCAGAACTTGCCAAGTTCAAGATCCCCGAGGGCAACATACTCGACGGAATGTCCGTCGCACAGCTTGGAGCCGAGATAACGAACGATATCCTTATCTGCGGCGTCGAGAGGAACGGCGATGTCCATATCCCGTCCGGCAACTTCGTTCTGCAGGCAGGCGACCTTATCTCAGTCGTATCGACCCGTAAGGGATCCAAGTATTTCCTTAATGCCGTCGGCTTTAATACCCGGCAGGTCAAGAGCGCGATGCTCGTAGGCGGAGGACGTTCGGCCTATTACCTCGCCGATCAGCTGATCCGGGCCGGTATCTCCGTCAAGATCATCGAGCGCGACCGCGACAGGTGTGAGAAGCTTACGACACTCCTGCCGAAGGCGATCATCATCAACGGTGACGGCGCCAATCCGGATCTTCTTAAGGAAGAAGGCATCGCCGATGTCGAAGCCTTTGTCCCTCTTACCGGTATCGATGAGGAGAATGTTGTTCTGACACTTCACGCCAAGCAGGTATCGAAGGCCAAGATCATCACAAAGATCAACCGTCTGGGATTCAGTAATGTATTCAACAATATGGATCTCGGAAGCGTTATATATCCGAAGTACATCACGTCCGAGGCGATCATCGCGTATGTTCGAGCCAGGAAGGCCGCGAGCGGGTCGAGTATCGAGACCTTGTATCACCTTTTCGATATGAGGGCCGAAGCGATCGAGTTCAAGGTTACCGAAGAGTCGGAGGTCACAGGTGTTCCTCTCCGTGACATGAAGCTTAAGAGCAATCTCCTTATCAGCTTTATCTTCAGGGAGGGACAGTTGATCATCCCGGCCGGTGACGATGTCATAAGACCGAACGACACCGTCATGATTGTTACAACGAATACGGGATTTACCGACATAAAGGATATTCTCAAATGAATACATCCATGATCCGATACATACTGTGCCAGATAATGAGGATCGAGGGCGCTTTTATGCTCCTGCCTTGTATCGTCGCA
The DNA here is from genome assembly GCA_946611435.1 of uncultured Clostridia bacterium. Lineage (GTDB taxonomy): Bacteria > Bacillota > Clostridia > Saccharofermentanales > Saccharofermentanaceae > Saccharofermentans. The sequence goes on along the minus strand of CAMODL010000007.1, from coordinate 56,444 downwards.
CTGTGTTACCGCGAGGAGGAAGGCATCATCTATCTCATCGTCGCACTCGCTCTGATGTCAGTCGGAATGATCGGATGTGCCTTTAAGCCGAACAATACGATGATATATATGAAGGAAGGCTGCATATCGACTGCGCTGAGCTGGATACTAATGAGTCTGTGCGGATGCCTTCCTTTCATTATTACGGGAGAGATCCCGAACTTCGTCAATGCTCTGTTCGAGACGGTATCTGGTTTTACGACGACCGGTGCGAGCATACTTGACGACGTCGAGGGCCTGTCGCACACGGCACTGTTCTGGAGGAGTTTTACGCACTGGTTGGGCGGCATGGGCGTTCTTGTCTTCCTTCTCGCCGTTATCCCGATGAGCGGCGGTTCGAATATCAATCTTATGCGTGCCGAGAGCCCGGGGCCTTCCGTCGGAAAGCTCGTTCCCAAGATCGGTGCCACTGCGCGTATCCTCTATAAGATCTATCTGGCTATGACAGTCATCGAGGTCATCCTCCTGCTTATCGGCGGGATGCCTCTCTTTGACTCTCTGTGTCTGTCATTCGGAACGGCGGGTACCGGCGGATTCGGCATCAAGGCAGACAGCTTCGCGAGCTATTCGGCCTATGTCCAGTGGATCGCGGCGATCTTCATGTTCCTGTTCGGAGTCAACTTCAACGCCTATTATTTCTTGCTCCTGCGTCAGTTCAAACGCGCTTTCACGCTCGAAGAGGTCAAGGGATATGCTGCCATGATAGCGATGGCTGTCGCCGTCGTCTTTATCAGCATCGCGGACAAATATGAGAGCGCATTTCAGGCACTTACCCATGCGTTCTTCCAGGTATCGTCACTTACGTCTTCTACGGGATTCGCATCAGACGACTTCGATCTGTGGCCTTCAGTCGCCAAATATGTCCTGTTGATCATGATGTTCGTCGGAGCCTGTGCCGGCAGTACCGGCGGCGGTGTTAAGGTCAGCCGTGTCATCGTGTTGATGAAGACTATCCGTAAGGAACTGTCGTCATACATCCACCCCAAGATCGTCCGCAAGGTCAATATGGACGGCAAGCCTGTCGAGCACGACGTTATCCGGGCGATCAACGTGTATCTCATCACGTTCTTTTCGATACTGATGATCTCGATATTCATTCTCTCCTTCGAGGATTATGATCTCGAGACGACATTCACCGCAGTCCTCGCCTGTCTCAATAATATAGGCCCGGGCCTGTCAAAGGTCGGACCTACATGTAATTACGGATTCCTCGATCCGTTATCCAAGTTCGTTCTTATGTTTGATATGCTCGCAGGAAGACTTGAGCTCTTCCCGATGCTGATCCTGTTCCATCCGAGTCTCTATAAAGGTGCTATGGATTCAGTCGCCAAGAGGAAGAAATAATATAGGATCCTAAGCGCGGACTGTCAGTTTCCTCCCTTCATGTTGCATCTCGTTAACGAACTCCGCATCTGACTGCAGCCTGTCGAAAAAGTCCTTAGATGAATTCATGGAAAAGTCTCCTTATGATCGGTCAAATGTTCCGGTGATAGCAATAGAACCGAGTGTAGCCCAGACAAGGAAGCCGGAGATAACGAGTGTTGCACCCCAGGTCCCGCCGGCTACTTTCCCGAGTTCCTCGTCAGACAGCTCTTCCATGCTCTTTTTGGAAAGCCCGTCGATCTCTTCCTTAGTCAATTCATATCCGTTCTCGCCGGCTATATCGACCAAAGAATAAAGATCACCGCCTCTTGATTCGATCTGCTTGTTGACTTCCTCGGCAAATGCAGTATCCTCACCAAGCCTCTCCCAGAATTCTCTTGATGTCTTCATGCAGGTACCTCCTGTTTATATTATTGCGTTTATCAAATGACTCGCTGCCTTCACACGTCTCTGCGCGTCGGCTCAGTCAGCCTGAGTGGTGATAAAGACCGATCCAAGTGTCGCCAGGATAAAGCTGATCCCGAGAAGAGGCGTACAACCTCCGGCCACCTTGCCGAGTTCTTCTTCAGACAGTTCGCCGGAATGAAGTAATTCGAGATCGTCAGCCTGTTGCTTCGTCATCTCGTACCCCATATCGTTAGCTGCTTCGGCGATAGCAGCTCTTACACTCTCGATATCGGGCTGCCCGTCACCGATCTTTGCTCTTACCGCATCATTTACTTCTGCGGCAAAACCGGGATCATTCTGTAATCTCTCAAGAAATGCTACTGAATCCATCTCATATCACCTCCACATGAAATACCGCCGGGAACCGGATCCTCTTTAAATTATATCAACTCCGTTCTTTTGTTGTAAACAAATATCCCGGGCGGCGGACCGACCGGGATATCAATGTCTGTTTAAGCTGTTAAGAACTTATCAGAGCTGAGGGCCTGCAGCTACGAGAGCCTTACCTGCCTCATTTGTCTCATACTTCTTGAAGTTCTTCTGGAATCTTGCAGCAAGATCCTTAGCCTTCTCCTCCCACTCAGAGGCGTTAGCATATGTATCACGAGGATCGAGGATCTCTGTTGATACACCGGGGAGCTCTGTAGGTACTTCGAAATCGAAGTAAGGGATCTTCTTTGTAGGAGCGTTCTTGATGGAACCGTCAAGGATAGCGTCGATGATTCCACGTGTATCAGGGATAGAGATTCTCTTGCCTGTGCCGTTCCAACCTGTGTTAACAAGGTAAGCCTTAGCGCCGTTCTTCTCCATCTTCTTTACGAGCTCCTCAGCGTACTTTGTAGGATGGAGCTCCAGGAATGCCTGACCGAAGCAAGCGGAGAATGTAGGTGTGGGCTCTGTGATTCCACGCTCTGTACCGGCGAGCTTAGCAGTAAATCCGGAAAGGAAGTAGTACTGTGTCTGCTCGGGTGTGAGGATAGATACGGGAGGCAGAACGCCGAAAGCGTCTGCAGAAAGGAAGATTACGTTGTCAGCAGCAGGACCGGAAGAGATCTTGTTAACGTTCTTAGCGATCTTCTCGATGTGATCGATAGGATAGGAAACACGTGTGTTCTCTGTAACTGTCTTGTCTGCGAAGTCGATCTTACCGTCATCGGCAACCGTAACGTTCTCGAGGAGAGCATTTCTCTTGATAGCGTTGTAGATGTCAGGCTCATTCTCCTTGGAGAGGTTGATAACCTTGGCATAGCAGCCGCCCTCGAAGTTGAAGACGCCGTTGTCATCCCAGCCGTGCTCGTCATCACCGATGAGGAGTCTCTTAGGGTCTGTGGAAAGTGTTGTCTTACCTGTACCGGAAAGACCGAAGAATACTGCTGTGTGCTCACCGTTCATATCTGTGTTGGCAGAGCAGTGCATGGAAGCGATACCCTTGAGAGGGAGATAGTAGTTCATCATGGAGAACATACCCTTCTTCATCTCTCCGCCGTACCATGTGTTGATGATAACCTGCTCACGGGATGTGATGTTGAAGGCTACGCATGTCTCGGAATTGAGGCCGAGCTCCTTGTAGTTGGAAACAACAGCCTTGGAAGCGTTGTAAACAACGAAGTCAGGCTCGAAGTTCTCGAGTTCCTCATCTGTAGGAACGATGAACATGTTCTTAACGAAGTGAGCCTGCCAAGCAACCTCAACGATGAAACGTACAGCCATTCTTGTGTCAGCGTTAGCGCCGCAGAAAGCATCAACAACGAAAAGTCTCTTGTTGCAGAGCTCGTTCTTGGCGATGTCCTTAACAACTGCCCATGTCTCCTGTGTCATAGGGTGGTTGTCGTTCTTATACTCATCGGATGTCCACCATACTGTATCCTTGGAATTCTCATCCATTACGATGTACTTATCTTTGGGGGAACGTCCTGTGTAGATACCTGTCATAACGTTAACTGTGTCGAGCTCCGTTACCTTACCTACTTCATATCCCTCGAGGCCGGCCTTTGTCTCTTCTTCGAAAAGCAGCTCATAGGAAGGATTGTAGACGATCTCTGTTGTGCCGGTAATACCGTACTTGGTCAAATCAACTTTTGCCATCTTTATAACCTCACTTTGTTTTATTTCTACCCCGGCATAACTATTTTTGGAGTAAAACCGATATGCCAAGGCTAACTACCTGCAAACGATTATACAAGAAAAGTCGAAAAATACAATAAGACTTGTATCGTCAAGACATCCAAAAAAACAATATCAAGAGGCTTTGACCATTGTAAAACGCCCGATTTAGCGGATATAATATATCTGTGGTCCGTCACGGGCGTCAAATGCCTCACTTTTACACGGACTATGAAAATCATTTGCTCGACAGAAAGGAGTTATCACATGGCTCAGAACAAGTACGCAGGCACTCAGACGGAGAAGAACCTTCAGACCGCTTTTGCCGGAGAGTCGCAGGCAAGAAATAAGTATACATACTTTGCTTCAGTAGCAAAGAAGGAGGGTTACGAGCAGATCTCGGCCATCTTCCAGCACACAGCCGACAACGAGAAGGAGCATGCCAAGATGTGGTTCAAGGAATTGGGCGGCATCGGCAACACGATCGCCAACCTCAACGCTGCTGCTGACGGCGAGAACTTCGAGTGGACAGACATGTACGACGGATTTGCAAAGACAGCCGAGGAAGAGGGCTTCCCGGAACTTGCAGCAAAGTTCCGCGGCGTCGCTGCCATCGAGAAGATGCATGAAGAGAGATACCGTCAGCTCCTTAACAACATCGAGACAAAGACTGTCTTCGAGAAGAGCGAAGTCAAGGTATGGGAGTGCCGTAACTGCGGTCACATCGTAGTTGGAACCGCTGCTCCCGAGGTCTGCCCCGTATGCAACCACCCTCAGAGCTACTTCGAGGTAAGAGCAGAGAACTACTGATAGACCCGGAGAACTGTGCGAACGGGGGCTGCCTCACAAGAGGCGGCCCTCTTTTGTGCGTTATTATGCGCCGGCGCGGCCTCGGGTAACGATTCCGAGAATAGTGTGGTAATCCAAGTCTGGTCTTTACCACATTATCGACAGAAATCGAGAATAGTGTGGTAATCCAAGTTCGGTCTTTACCACATTTTCGGCAGAAATCGAGAATAGTGTGGTAATCCAAGTTCGGTCTTTACCACATTTTCGGCAGAAATCGAGAATAGTGTGGTAATCCAAGTCTGGTCTTTACCACATTTTCGGCAGAAATCGAGAATAGTGTGGTAATCCAAGTCTGGGCTTTACCACATTATTAGCGAAAAGCCGTAAATGTGTGGTAATCCACGTTCGGTCTGTACCACATTATCGGCGGAAATTGAAGATAGTGTGGTAATCCAAGTTCGGTCTTTTCCACATTATTAGCGAAAAGCCGTAAATGTGTGGTAATCCAAGTCTGGGCTTTACCACATTATTAGCGATAATCAAGAAAAATGTGGTACAGCCGCAATGACGTTACCCGACTGTGATTTTCCGCCTCGGGTAACGATTCCGGTTACAATTTTGGGAAAACGTTACCGCTTTCGTTACCCGACGGTGATTTCCGGCCTCGGGTAACGATTTCGGTTACGATTCTTGGGAAAACGTTACCGCTTCCTTTACCCGACGGGCATTTTTCGCCGGTCGTTTATGCATGACAAAATACGTGGTATAATCAGGATATATGAACCGCATTCGTGCATGAAGAACTGCTCCACGCTTTACATCCGAAAGGAGAATGCGACTATGAAAAAGATCATTTCCCTTACGATTATCATTTGCCTGATGCTGACATCTGTCGTCGCATGTTCATCCTCCGATGATGATTCCGATCAGACCGGCAGAAGACGCCGCAGAAGGAACGACCCGGAAACCACGGAAGATGTTGACGTGGATGTCGATATCGACGATACGGAAAAGACCGAACCGACCGATAAGCCGACTGAGACGACCGAACCGACTGAGACACAGACGGACGTCAATATCGTTCCGACAGAGAATGCCAGTATCAAGTGGGTCGATTACACATCTCCCGACGGATTCTTCAATGTCACTATCCCGGAAGGCTGGGTAGTCTCTTACAACAATATCGACACGATCGGTTATGAGGTCTTCATAACGAACCCTGCGGGCACAAGACATCTGTATTTCTGTACTTCGGTAGTGTCGTATCCTTCCGAAGAGAACTTCGAATACTGGCGTCAGATATCACTGCAGGTCGGTCTGCCGCTCCCGGAGCACGGATATATCAGCCCGGTGGCGACTGCACAGTCGCTTTTTGAGAATTCCGATGCTTACTTCGGATTCCACGACTTTACTGTCATACAGAATATGGGACAGAACGGTTATGGCGGAGACATCCTCGAGGCAAATGTAACGCGTAATACAGATGACACTCTGTATCACGGTATCTTCACTTCTTCCCTGATCGACACTCCGATGTACTATCAGTCAATGGATGTAGACCTGGCGATCGGAACGATGGGGATCCTGCTGCTGCCTGAAGAGTATTACGACTGGATAGATATCATGATCCAGATCTATTCCACACTCGTCTTTACACCGGATTATTATTCGGCACGTGACTATGCTTGGCAACAGGTCGGTTACGCTTCACAGTCGATCATGTTCGCGGCAGACCAGATGAGCGCGATGATCATGGACAGCTGGAACCAGAGCATGCACACAAGTGATATCGCATCCCAGGCATACAGTGATGCTACTCTCGGCAGAGAGAGGATCTATGATACCGAGACCGGTGAAGTCTATTACGCCGATAACGGCTGGTACGACAGCTACTACGGTTCGCGTTATGAACTCGTAGGCTCCGGATCCGATTACTACCTGCTGCCCGTAACGGGAACTATAAGCTGATGTGACTAGGCGGGGTCCATACTGTATAATGTTCCGGTAAACTACTCTGCCGGAGGATGATCATATGCACGCTCGGAAGATAACGGCACTCATTTTGGCATCGGCTTTGATGCTAACTGTGTCTGCCTGCAAGAAGAATTCATCAGACAAGGACGAACAGACAGAGGCCATATCCCCTTCCGGGGTATATGATGAGCCGTCTTCCCCCGAAGGCAGCGGAACGCTTCCGACTACGATGAGCCTTCCGGTCAGTGACAGGACGGACAGTTCCTACGACGGTAATACGGGCAGCGAGGCGACGGGATCGGCGGAGGCTGCCCCGGCCGCTCAGAGCAGCGAGAATGGTGACGAAGGCGGGATACAGGGTTCGGAACCTGATCAGACCGAGCCTGAGTCTGAGGAAGATGCCGCCCTGATACCTGAGGGTGTCGAACTGTCGGTATTCGCGGATGCAGCGTCGAGAAACTTCGACAGCGTTGACGAGATTCCCCTGACGGCATATGATCCGATACATTTCTGGTATGCGATGAACTGCCTTTGCGTAGACTACGGCGAGATGATGGGAGGGGTTATCGATCCCGGGAATAATGAGATCGTATATAGCGATGAACAGATCGCAGCCTTTGCCGAGGTAATGTTCTGCGACTATGACGAGGTCCCTGAGATCCCTGAGGGGCTGGCGGTCCGTCGGGTCGACGGCGGGTATGCTTTCGGGTGCAATTCGGGCGGGTTTACGCCTGCAGAACTGATCTCCACCGAAGAAGATGACGGATCCGTGATAATGACACTGAAGATCGAAGGCGGAGCCGAAGACGGGAGCGATCTGTACAGGTATGTGAGGCTTTTCGAGGCTGATAATCAGTACTCGCTCGCGGTCAGTAACGTCCGGGTCGGCGAGAACGGGTAAAATGCCCTGATTATATGCCTTCTGCACAATCAGCTCGAAAAGTTTTTGACAGAATGACAACGTTCAAAAATCTTTTATAATCTTCCGCAATAATTTATAATTATATTTGTATTTTAATAATACTATTGTGGGGGACTATCATGAATATTTCAAAGAGGCTGAGACGGATGGCCGGGCTTATCTTGACCGCGACCATTATCCTATCGAACGTTGCCGGATTCCGGCCGGCGAGAATCACTTCAGTTCAGGCTGACCCGACCGAGCCGTATGTGCCGGATACCTATACGGCTATAGCAGGTTATTCGGGATCAACGAACTTCCAGGCTGAAGACGGAACAACATACAAGGGTTTCTGTCTTAACAGTAACAAGAGCAGTTGGAAGACCGGAACGGAATTCGAGACGATCGAAGTTAACTCCGTAAGCGATCTTACCGGCTATATCTCCACTGCCTCATCCAATCCCAATCTGATCGATAATCTCAAGGCGGTACTCTACTACGGATACCCGAATAACGCTGCCGGACTGATGGAAGAATACGGATTGACCCCTGACGAGTTCAAGAGCGTTACTCAGTCCGCTGTATGGCATTTTACCAACAACTCCACCGGTATCACGGGTACAAGCAATAAAGCTCTTGCATATCAGGCTCTCATCGCGATGGACCCGCCTGTCGGCGACGATTACGAGATGGTCTTCCTCACAAACAGTGCACACGATTCAAAGATCCAGAACTCTGCCATCCTTGTAAAGAGTCCGAGTGCGATAACGGTCAGCTTCAGCTTTGATAAAGTCGTATCTGACCACAGCCGTCTCGCAGGTGCTTCATTTTATTTTGCCAGAGCCAGTATAAGCGGAACTAATGATCCCGCTTTTGACGTAAGTACCATATCTGTAACACAGAACGGTGCCACGCCCGAAGGCTACTCCGTCAACGGTAACACGGTATCTTTCACGACTGTGGCGGATGCAGTTACACTTTTCGAGAATATCCCGGTCGGATATTACCGTTTCAGGGAGACTTCCGTGCCTGCAGGTTCAAATCTTGCCCTCAAGGATTATTACATCAGGGTCGCCGAGAACGGTAAGGTATATGAGAGCAATTCCAACGGAACGATATTGGGTGAGATCGCGAACAGCACATATACTGCGATCAACACTACAATAACGCCTACGAATTCCCCTACTCCGACCTATACTCCGACACCTACCCCTCTGCCTCATGACGGCATCAAGTTCCAGAAGGTTGACATGTCAGGTACGATCCTGGACGTTGACGGGGCAGTGATCGAACTTCACTCCACTCACGATTATTCCTCATCCGTTGAGAGCTTAAGCCTCGAGAACGTTACGATGACAGGTGTATCCTCCTATATTTACGATGCTTCCCGTAATGTGATCACATTCACGACTCAGGCGGGTGAGACCGTAATCATCGACAACATCTATAACGGTCTGTATTATTTCCAGGAAGTACAGGCTCCTGAAGGCTATAATCTCAGATCGAACAGACTCTTCATCTCGATACGCCAGGACGGAACTTATGGTCAGTCCAATTCCTATTCTTCCAAGCCCACGGTAACCCCGGTCGATACGCTGAAGTTGCCGAATACAACGGTATCGCCTACGCCGTCACCGTCGCCTACGCCGGGTCCTGTAGACGTCACCATGCGCAAGACCAATACCCATGACGAGTATCTCTCGGCAACATTTATTCTCGGATTCAACGGAGATCAGTCTGATGTTTATGATGATCACATCGATCTGTCGGCAGTTACTCTCACCAATGTTGAGTCGTACACATATGACGCTGCTTCAAACACGATAACTTTCACTACGATCCATGGTCAGGAAGCTGTCATCCACGGTCTCTACAGTTACCACGGCTATTATCTGATCGAGCAGGATGTTGAGCCGGGTTATGTGATCGGCACGGACCCTGTCTTCTTCATGCCGGACTCTGGCGGTCAGGTTGCTGCCCTTGATTCGTACAGGGATCTTACGCCGAGCACTACACTCAGGCAGAGCGTCAACGTGGTGAACGCACCTGCGCCGCAGCCTCAGAATATCGTACTTCAGAAGACTGACTGGGATGAGGCTATGTATATGCCCGGTCAGCACTACCTCGGAGGTGCCACTTTCAGGCTTAGTTCGGATATCGATATGAGCGGTGTTACCGCCAACGGGGTCGCGAGCTTCGAATACGATCCGGATACGAATACCATAACCTTCACAACGATCGAGGAGAACTCCGTTACGATCCAGCAGATAATGGAAGGTGTTTATTACCTCCAGGAGGTCGAAGCTCCCGACGGGTACATCCCTTATGCTCAGACCATGACACTGACTGTACTTCCTGAGGGTTATGTGCGCTGGGAAGAGATGTACTACACCTCAAACGATCTGGCGATCCCTAATGTAACGGTCACGCCTTCACCGACTCCCACACCGGTTACCATTGATGTAACGGTAGCCAAGGTCGATCAGGACAATAACAAGGTCGGAGGGGCAACTTTGTCGATCCACCCTGCCGATCCCTCTAATCCTGTCGACATGACAACTCTGGGATTAACACAGGGGGATGGAGTAGCAACATTTACCGCATATACCGGATCGGTCTATTTCATAACTTCAGGTGATTACGACACGGTAATACATAATCTTCCTCAGGGAACATATGAATTGACGGAGGTTATCGTACCTGACGGTTACGAACCGTCAGAACCGATCACATTCACGATAACTGCCGACGGAACACTGACTGATGCCGCCGGCAATCCGATAACCGCCGTAACGATGGTCGATAACAAGCTCACTGTCGCATCATTTGACGTCAACATCAGTAAGCAGAGTATCTACGGTACGTCAGAACTCGCAGGCGCCACACTGAGGATCTGTAACGATACGGGTTACACCGTTGATCTGTCCGCAGTTACTGCAACACAGGGTACTGACGCAGCTGCCGGCTTCGCATATGATGCTGCAGAGAATAGCGTATCCTTCACTTCCGTCGCCACATCCAGGACTGTCGTCCATGGTCTGCCCGAAGGTCACTACATACTCGAAGAGACCGCTGCGCCGGAAGGATACAATATTACGTCTGCGATCCCCTTTGAGATCGATGCATCCGGTAATGTGATCGTCGGCGGAACAAATGTAAGCGGAACCATCGTCGTTAAGGATACACCTATCAGATATAGCATCGAGATAAGCAAGTTTTTCCAGGACGGACCCAATTCTCAGACTCCGATCCCGGATCTTCCTTACGCCCGTCTCGTTATTACAAATGATAACGGCAACAACTTCAACTTCGAGACTCTGTCTTCTGTATGGCAGAGCTCAGCCTCGACTTCCGCCGCAGAGACTATACTAAGATCGTCTGTCACCTTCCACACCAGTGCCAACTATCCCATAACTCATATCGACGGAATATTGCCCGGAGATTATATCCTGACCGAGACAGACGCTCCCGTAGGATTCGGTATTGCCGAGCCGATACACTTTACCGTTACGATCGACGGTAAACTGATCGTTGAGGGGGTTCAGCAGGACAGCATACGAATCAATATGGAGGACCCGTTCGCATATTCCTACAGTACCAAGATCCGTAAGTACTCATTCAGTGAATCATTTATTGCCGGAACCAAGTTCATACTCGGAGCATATATGGATCTGGATATATCTCAGAATTCAAGTATGGATTTTGACTGTGATCTTGACCTGTCAAAAGTGGAAGTAACGAACGCCACGGACGTCGCCTACGACCCCGCCACGAATACCATCTCGTTCACCACCACGGATAACGCAGTAAGTCTTAACAATCTTGCGATCGGAAGGTATTACCTGCGGGAAGTCGAGGCAGCCCCCGGATATGCACTGCCGGAAGGATACGATGCATATACATTCTTCGCGATGTTCTACTCCGACTTCAATACGGGAAATACACCCGGTATCATCCGTTATCTCTACGACTATACTACGGGTGATCTGGACTATAATTCCATCTACACCACTTATGTATATGAAGCACTCCCGATACCTAACGAGACTGCAACTCCTACCCCGACAGAAAAGGTCACACCTTCACCGACGGCTACGTTGACACCTACGTCAACCCCTACCTCGTCAGTTACACCTACGGTCACGGCAACGGCAACACCTGCTGCTACGGCGACGCCGACTGAGACAGCGACGGCCGATGCGAACAGGCAACCGACATCTACGTCTACACCGACACCGACGTCTTCCGACACGATGAGCGCTTCGAGGGACAACATAACGCCCACCGCGACGCCCACAACGGAGCCGGATAAGATCGCGGCGGATGAGACCACGCCGCCTCCGACCGCCACGCCGCCCCCGGCAAGCGATGTCGGCTCGGGCACCGTCTCGACCGGTGAGGAAGCGAGTGTCTACCCGCTCGCCGGAACGGCGATAATCGTGTCAGGCCTCGTCTTGATGACCGGATACGTAATATCGCGTAAACGCTATAAACGACAATAAAGCTGAAAGGGCATCCCGCGAGAACGGGGTGCCCTTGTTCTTGTCCTGTCCTTCTATGTTCAGAGCCTATCACAGACGATGCCGGCACACCACCTACGCTGCGTGGAGCAGCTTAATACAGAGCCTGCTCAAGGACAGATAGATTGCTCCGCATGATCGACAGGTAAGTCGTTCCGTTCTTATAGTCATCGAGCGTCACAGACTGCATGGAATCCAAAGTCAGTATCTGCGCGTCGCCCGACCCGGTATTCTCGATTATCGTGCGTGCGATCCCGTCATCGGAATTCTCGATCACCAATACGACATCGAGCGACAGCTCATCAACCTTCCCCGCCAGGAAAGTGATCGTCTTGAAGCTCGCTTCCGTCTCGGCGGAGCATCCTGCAAAAGCCGCATAGTAGGACAGATCATAATCCTCCACAAGATATCTGAACGGGAAACGGTCACCGAAAAGCAAAGTCTTTGTCGGTGCACCGTCTATAAGGCTCTGATACTCGGAGTCAAGTGCTGCAAGTTCATCATTATAGGATGCGGCATTACCCGCATAAGTATCGGCATTATCGGGATCGGCTTCTCCCAGTGCAGCTGCTATGCTGTTCACCAGTACCCCGGCATTACGAAGTGACAGCCAGACGTGCTCATCATATTCGATCTCGTCCTCATCTTCGGACTCTCCGGCCTCCATGCCCTCGACTGTCTCCTCTTCCCTTACGGCATCGCCGAGCTCATCCATCAGGTTGACTACGACCATATCGCCGTTGGTCGCCTGATCGAGCGCATCCTCTACCCAGGCATCCGATTCGCCACCGACGTAGATGAAGACATCGCATGTTGATATCACTACTATATCCTCAGTCGTTGGCTGATAACTGTGCATGTCGACCTGCTTGTCGAGGAGCATGGTGACCTCAGCATCACCGGCCTTGTCGCCAAGGACATTCATGACCCAGTCGTACTCGGGAAAGATCGTCGTAACTATCTGAAGCTTGTCGGGGTCGCCAATGGGCTTCCCGCTGCATGCCGTCATACAGCCTGTCAACATCAAAGCTGCGAGTATTGTTGATATCTGCCTTTTCATATCTGTCTCCATCGAAAATGAGAATCGTTCTCATATTCTATTCTGACATCACTTCTTTGTCAACTGCACCACAGTCTCGACATGCTCAGTCCTGCAGAAAAGATCCGCAGGCGTCACGCTCAGGATATCATAATCACGAGTCAGCATCTTAAGATCGCGGGCCATCGTCGCCGGATCGCAGGATATATATGTTATCCTCGGCGGCTTCAGCTCGAGCAGGCGGCGGACAAAGACCGGATCCATGCCCTTCCTGGGAGGATCGACGATGACGACATCAGGATGAGGCAGCCTGTCTTTTGCAGGATCGACTTTCTCGGCGGGGCGGCAGATGAACCGTGCATTATCGACACCGGATATCGAAGCATTGATGCGTGCGGAGTCGACCGCCTCGCGGACGCTTTCGATCCCGATAAGCGTATTCTTATCACCGGTGCACGACAGACCGATCGTTCCGGTCCCGCAGTAAACGTCATAGATGACATCTGTCTCTCCTATTCCCTCCGATGCAGCTCTGTAAAGCTTCTCGGCCTGCTCTGTATTGACCTGGAAGAACGCGCCGGCCTTCACCCTGAAGGTCCTGCCGCACATCTTCTCTTCGTAGAAGTCGTCTCCTGTCAGGACTACACGCTTACCGCTTCGGGTCCTCGATGAGACTTTGTCGGGACTGATCCTCAAGAGGATGCCTCGAAGTCTGTAGCCTGAAGCAGCCTCTGTGATCTTCGATGCCACCTTGCAGGCTTCAACATAGACGGATGCATCGCGTATAACGAGTTCGTGGGTGCGGGCATCCCTGCTTACCAGTTCCACGAGCAGTTCGTGCGTCCGCTCGGAGGCTCTGAGTACTACTCCGCTGAACAGTTCGGTAGGTGCATTGTCGAGGATCTGCTCCAAAGCACTCCTGACTTTTCCGAAGATCTCATATTCGATGTCACTCACGGTAACGGGAACAAGGTCGTTACTGTTTCTTTTTACCTCGCATATCCTGCCGCCTTTGATCCTGTACTGCATGTGATTACGGTAGTTATACAGTCTGTCGGCAGTTATGACCGGTCTCATTACTCTGTCGGCGACATCTTCGGGGACCCCGCCTATGCGTATCAGGCAGTCCCTTACCTTGTTGAACTTGAATTCGGTCTGACCATCGTAGTCTACGTGATCGAGACGGGCGCCTTCACACCCGGATGTTCTCGTGACGCGATGCGGTGATGGGGTAATCACTGATGTGAGGACAGCTTCCGCATAGTTCTTCTTGTTGAGGCTGATGCGGATATTGACAGTCTCGCCCGGAACAGCGCCCTCCACAAAGCAGATCTTGCCGCCCGGAAGGTCCGCTATGCCGCGGCCCTCGTTATCCCATCTGGATATATCGACGGTAAGTTCACTGCCTTCGGATATGGTGCTGATGTTCTTTTCGACATTATACATAACACCATTGTAACACCCCCGCTTGCATTAAGTGTTAAAATAGTATAGTTGAATAACTATTTAAGGGGACATATTAAATAAGATGAGAAGCACGACAGGCGGAAGACCCGATGTCAGACGTAATACCGCTCCGGTAGCTCCGGAGTGTTCGGCGCTGGCGGATGAGCTCCGTAAGAGCCTTAAGGGCAAGCCGACAAGATCGGGATTTAACAGGAGTCTGTTCCGCGAGATGATGGCTTTTGCCGGTGACCTCGTTAAGATCGCGCTGGTATTCGTTCTCTGCTTCGTCTTCATCTTCGGCGGATTCGGTGCGGGAATGCTGCTCGGGTATGTATCCTCTACCAAGCCCCTGTCGATCTCGGATCTGACGCAGACTGAAGAAGTCCAGACCTCTTTCGTTTACGATTCGCAGGGCAATGTCATCTCCAAGCTCACCGGTAACGAGAATGTCGACAGGATCTATGTTCCTTTCGGCGTTGTGCGTGACACATATATCGACGAGGCGATCATCAGTATCGAGGACGAGAGATATTACGAACATTCCGGTATCGACGTTAAGCGTATAGGAAGTGCCGTCCTGTCGGCCCTGGCAAACGGCGGTACTGCGACATACGGCGGATCCACGATAACACAGCAGACGGTCAAGCTCATATCCGGTCAGGATGAGCATTCGACATCGCGTAAGGTACAGGAGTGGTTCTCCGCCATGGAGCTCGAGCAGGAACTGTCCAAGGACGAGATACTGGAGCTCTATATCAACCTCGCGCCGATGGGCAATAACTATGTCGGCATACAGGCGGCTGCTCAGAATTATTTCGGCAAGGACGCCAAGGATCTGGAGCTCGCCGAATGTGCATTCCTCGCGGGTCTGCCCAAGAGCCCTTCCTACTATAATCCTCTTCGCGAGTCAGGCAGACGTAATGCCATGAGAAGAATGAGGATCGTTCTCTCCAAGATGTACGAGCTCGAGTATATTACGGAGGAAGAATACAACGATGCTCTTGATTACGAGATCGTATTTAAGACGAACGAGGCGCACACCTCTACGGATATCAACTCTTACTTCGCAGAGTACGCCATTCAGGAAGTCATCAATGATCTTGCCGAATCGAGAAGTATCTCCACTTCACTTGCAACGACCATTGTATATAACCGCGGATATCACATCTATACCACGCTCGAACCTGAGATCCAGGCAGTAGTCGATGAGGCGTTCAACAACAGAGATCTTTTCCAGACCGATCCTTCGCTCCTTACCGATCTTCCTGAGAAGCCTCAGGCCGGAATGGTAGTCATCAACGTCAGGACCGGTGCCATCGCTGCCATGCAAGGCGGATACGGCAAGAAGACCGTCAATCTCGGACTGAACCGCGCCGTGGCTGCACACCGTTCACCCGGATCTTCGATCAAGCCTATCCTCGACTATGCGCCCGCGATCGAACTGCAGATCGTCGCGCCCTCAACTATCTATATCGATCAGGAGAGCCATCTCGATCCTTCTAATCCCGGCAATATCTGGCCGCTTAACGCCGACCGTTCATATGCAGGCGGAATGACGATAAGACAGGCCGTAACCAAGTCCAAGAATACCATCGCCGTTATGGTCTGGAATGACGTCGGCGGTGATACGGCACTCTGGTTCCTGTCGAGAGAAGGTATCGACAGAACGAACGAGGGCTCATATCCCGCTCAAGCCATCGGTGCATTCACGATCGGTATGACTCCGCTCGAGATGGCAGGGGCCTATAATACGCTCGCATCCGGCGGAACCTTCACGAAGCCTTATGCATATACGACAGTCCTCGACAGTGACGGCAACATAGTCCTTACTGCCAGCCCTGATTCCTACCGCGTATATTCCGCCGAGACGGCCTTCCTCGTCAGTGACATGCTCGAGGACGTTATCACCGAAGGTACTGCCTCCGGTCACGCCTCTATCATAACCAACTCCAACGGTGAGCGTATCGCTACCGCAGGTAAGACGGGAACCACTGACGATAACCTTGATAAGTGGTTCTGCGGCTACACTCCTTATTACTGTGCCGCCGTCTGGTACGGCTACGATAACAGGCTGCGTCAGACTGTTATCCCGAGCGGCGACAGGAGTAACGCCATCCGTATCTGGTATTACGTTATGAGCCGTATCCACCAGAACCTGCCGCCTATGGAATTCAATAAGCCTGATACCATCGTGACGGTCGAAGTCTGCACTTCCGGATATCGTGCGACACAATACTGCGAGGAACTCGGTACAGCCTATTCCGACTACTTCGTTGTGGGAAGTTCGACACTGCCGGCCGAGGCCAGCACATGTCCTCTCCACGCCGAGCCGTCGCCGACCCCGACACCTGAGCCGTTGCCCGGAGTTCCGGGCGGTGCACCCGCTCCGGCTGAGGGCTGACGCGAAGATCCATAGCTTCTTCAGGCAATGCATAATCTTGCAATTTAAGCGTCATGAGTATATTCTAAACAGGTTATATAAAGCTTAATAATTCGGAGGGATCTGATGTCAGACACAGGAAGCGGTTCACGCTCATCAATAAACTTCGCCCGCAGGATCGTAGTAAAGGTCGGAACGTCGACCATCACATACGAGAACGGACGTATGAACCACGGTAATATCGACAAACTGTGCCGGGCCATCTCAGATCTTATGAACAGCGGCAAAGAAGTACTTCTCGTTACTTCCGGCGCCATCGGTGTCGGTATCGGCTGCCTGAACCTTCCCGAGAAGCCCAAGGAAACGCGTGAGAAACAGGCTATCGCCGCCGTTGGTCAGTGCGAGCTCATGAATGCCTACACCCGAAGCTTCTCCGAATACTCCTACGCCTGCGGACAGATCCTCCTGACCAAGGATGACCTGATCGACAAGCTCACCCGCTCCAATATCACAAATACCATCGAGGCCCTCCTCGAGAAACACATAATCCCCGTCATCAACGAGAACGACTCCGTATCCACCACCGAGATCATGCACAACGGAACCTTCGGCGACAACGATACCCTGTCGGCTCAGGTCGCCTGTCTCATCAACGCCGATCTGCTGATCATCCTCTCGGACATCGACGGCCTCTACGACGGTAACCCGCGCGAAGACAAGAACGCACACCGTATCTCCTATGTCGAAGAGATCACCGACGAGATGCTCGGCTTCTCCTCAGGCGCCGGCTCCAAGCTCGGCACGGGCGGCATGTACACCAAGGTCACCGCCATGCAGAAGGTCACCTCCAACGGCATCAACGGCGTTATCGCCGAGGGCTCCGCTCCTCAGGTCCTCGAGAAGATCCTGGACCAGGAAGACATCGGAACATTTTTCGCTGCTAAATAAAGACTTGAAGTCCACTGATTGCCGCCATATCGGCAGCACACCCAAGCATAAAAAACTCCGGAGCCCGACAGCCTCCGGAGTTTATTGTTGTAATGATCAGGCGCGACTTAGGAACTTGCCTTAACGATGTTCCAGATCTCTGTGTAGCGCTCCTCGATCTCGGAAGAGGTGTAGTAGACTTCCAGAGTAGCGAAGATCTCAGGCGTCGGATAGTAGTAGATGTTGCCGGAGACTTCGGGATCGAGCATGTCGCGTGCAGCGGTGTTAGGTGTGGAATAGCCGACGTACTCGCAGTTCTCGAGCGCGATCTCGGGCTCATACATGAAGTTGATAAACTTGTGAGCGCCCTCGTAGTTCTGAGCGTTCACGGGGATACACATCATATCGACACTCCAGTTGGAGCCCTCGGGCAGGATGTACTGCAGGTCGATGTCATCGTTGCCGAGTTCCTCGATACGGTCGAGCATGACGATATGGTCTCCGGACCATGCGATGGAAGCGGCAAGCTCACCGGAAGCCATCTTATCCTTCAGGTTGTCGACACCGTAGGCGGGCGACAGCTCTGTCTTCTGATCGATCAGGAGATCCATCGCCTCGTCGAGCTGAGCCTCGTCCATGGAGTTGATGGAGTAGCCGAGATAGTTCAGGGCTACGCCGATGGACTCACGCATGGAGTCGTACATACCGATCTTGCCGGCATTCTCGGGGTTGAAGACTACGTCCCAGACAACGGACGGGTCTGTTGTGCCCTCGGGGACTTCGATCTTGTTCGCATCGTAGACGAGACCTACCGTGCAGTAGAGGTAAGGTACTGCGTAGTCGAGGACCTCATCGGAGAGGGACTGATCCTCGGCGTACTTCAGGTCGTTGAAGACGGGATCCATATACTTTGTTACGTTGGGGATGAGCGACCAGTCGATAGGCTGGATCCTCTCCTCGTTGATCAGACGGCATACCATGTACTCGGAAGGGATGATGACGTCATATGTGTTGTCGAGGTTGGGGTACATTGTCTCATTTGTCTCGAAAGTCCTGTAGACGACCTTGTACTCCGGGAACTCGGCCTCGAACTTGGAGATCGTGTCCTCAGCGATATACTCACCCCAGTTGTAGATGATGAGCTCTTCCCTCTTGTCACATCCCGTGAATGAGAGAAGCGTAGCCGTAAGGATCGTTCCTACTGCTGTCACGGACATGATCTTGTGTAATTGTTTCTTCATGTTCTTTACTCCTTTTTCTTTACGTCGGCAGATGCCGTTATTTGTTATTCTTCTTGAAAGCGAGCTTCTTGTTGTCCTTCTTGATCGACGAGATATTCGACAGCACAAGGAGCAGGAATATCGCAGCGAAAAGTATCGTCGTTAAAGCATTCATCTTCGGGCTTACACCCAGCTTTGTCTGCGAATAGATAGCCATCGGCAGCGTCTGTGTCGAAGAGTCTACGTTGAAGTTCGAGATCAGATAGTCATCGACAGACAGCGTGAACGTGAGCATGAGCGATGACAATATGCCCGGCATCAGCTCGGGGATTATAACGAGCCTTATCGTCTGCCACTGTGTGGCGCCAAGATCCATCGCAGCCTCGGCCAGGTTCTTGTCAAGCTGCTTCATCTTCGGACTGATCGACAGTATCGCGAACGGTACGCAGAAGGCGATATGCGCCAGGATCAGCGTGAGCTGGCCCTTCTCGACGTTGAGGAACGAGAACAGGAGCATGAAAGCGATACCGAGTACCAGCTCCGGCATAACGTTCGGTACGTATGTCAGGTTCATTATCGTGTTCTGCAGTTTCTTCCTGATGTAGGCAAGGCCCAGGCAGGTGATGACTCCGAATGCGGTCGCGACCACGGAAGCGATCGCGGCGATCTTGAGCGTCGTGATGAGGGCATCGAACAGCTGGCTTCCGTCAGACCCCTGGAACAGGCTCGTGTAGTTGTCGAGCGTGAATCCGCCCCAGATAAACGACTTCGGGACCTTGTTGAACGAGAAGATTATCAGCACCGCGATGGGCAGATAAAGGAAGAACAGAACAAGTCCGATATAGATATCCGGCAAAAGTCTTCTTAAGAATCTCATAATGCCATACCTCCGCTTCCGGCTTCCTTATCCTGATTACGAAGGACACCCATTGTAATGATGACGAAGACGAGCAGGATGAGAGCCATAACATTGCCGGCCTGCTGGAGCTTGGGGCTCTCGCCGAGGATAAATGTCTCTATCTGCTTACCTACCGTGATGTTCGAAGGATCGATGATATCCGGGATCATGTAGAAAGTCATGGACGGCATGAATACCATCTGTATGCCGGATATGACGCCGGGGAGCGACAACGGCAGGTTCACTCTCGAGAATGTCTGCACCCTGTTGGCACCCAGGTCGGCCGCCGCCTGTGAGAGGGACGAATCGATCTTGACCATGACCGAATAGATCGGCAGGATCATGAACGGCAGGAAGTCACTTATCATGACCATCTTGATGACGACATCGATGGTAACCGAACCGCTGTCCAGGAAGTGGATCGGAGATGAAGTTGCACCGATCTTGGTCAGGAAGTTGTTAAGCACGCCCGTGTCGGACAGGAATGCTCTCCAGGCATATGTACGGAGCATCGTATTCATCCACATCGGCAGAACGAACAGAAGCAGGAGCCTGCTGCTCGACTTGTGTGCACGCTTTGTCCTCTCTGCGAGGATATATGCGAGAGGGTAACCTATTATCAGACATCCGACAGTCGTCCATACGGCGTAGTCAAGGCTTCTCAGGAATGTCGAGAAGTAGATCTGCATATGGACCTTGGCACCGTAGAACTTGGTATTGATGGTCGGGCCGTCGATCAGATACTTGAATCCGTCGGTGGTGAAGGTATAGCCTCCGTTTGTTTTCGCGAAAAAGGCTCTGAAGATGATCAGTATCAGCGGCAATACGGTAAACAGCACGATCCAGAACATATAAGGATAAGACAGCTGCTTCAGGCTGAACTGCATTCCGAGAGCACCATAGATGCTCGCTATAATGCCGATGAACAGGATAACGACCAGTATATTGCCGGCAAAAGTCTGAGATACGAAGAGCGTCTTATCGTTAAGAGAATGGTCTCTCTGCATCTTGTCCGTGATGATCTCCGACAACGTATACAGATGCACCGCCAGCCTCGCGATCAGGAGGATGGCAACAGCCAGGCAGCCGAGCCTCTTCTTGGAGGGGGTGTGTCCGTAGAGCTGGTAGCCGAGCGCCAGTGTCAGCGCAGCAACGCTCACGATTATCGTGATGATGAAGACCGTAACGCCGAACATCTGGAAGTCCAGATCGACGAATCCGGATCTCTGAAGCTGAACGTGATATCTCGGATGCAGGAGCATCGTAAAGAGCGAATACACACGTCTCGATCTGTACATGACGTTCAGATCGAACATAGGTATAAACATCGACACCAGAGACAGGAGCGATGCAACGATCATTATCACCGCATGAGCGGGTAAGACCTTGAACTTGTTCTTAATGTCGGTCATTCCTCGTCCTCCGCGGCTTCTTCCTCATCCTCTACCTTAACACCGAAGCTGTCGGGATCAGGTGAGAAAGCTGACTTCCTCATGATATGTATGTCGTCCGGATCGAATGTCAGACCTACCCGCTGGCCCACGGTTACAGGGTCAACATCGTGGATCATCCACTCGATGCCGTTGTCGGACTTAACGATTATCTCGTAGTGCACGCCCTTGAAGACGATGCTCTCTACACTGCCGTTGATATGCTTGTCGGACTCTTCCTTAACATAGATATCCTCAGGCCTTACGACGACATCTACCGGATTTACCGCACCCTCGTTCATCTCGGGGAACAGCGGATCGACACACTCGAAGGTCCTGCCGGCAAACGTAACTTCAAGTCCCTTGACCATATATCCGGGAATGATGTTCGACTCGCCGATGAAGTCCGCTACATATGCGTTCTTCGGTTCGTTATAGATGTCGATAGGCGTGCCGATCTGCTGGATAACGCCATCCTTCATAACGATGATAGTATCGCTCATCGTCAGCGCCTCTTCCTGGTCATGCGTTACATAAACGAAAGTAATACCCAGTTCTCTCTGCATTTCCTTGAGCTCGATCTGCATCTCCTTACGCATCTTAAGATCAAGAGCACCGAGAGGCTCGTCAAGGAGCAGGACGCGGGGACGGTTGATGATGGCTCTCGCGATAGCTACTCTCTGCATCTGTCCGCCGGAGAGCTGATCGATATATCTCTTCTCATATCCTTCGAGTCCTACAGTCTTGAGAGCCTTGGAAACGCGTTCCTTGACTTCGGGCGCAGGGACTTTCTTCAGGTGAAGACCGAATGCCACGTTATCGAAAACATTCAGATGCGGGAACAGCGCATATCTCTGGAATACCGTGTTGATATGTCTCTTGTGCGCGGGAACATCGAGGAGGTTCTTGCCCTCGAAGTTCACGATGCCGGAATCAGCAGTCTCGAAGCCCGCGATGATACGAAGGGTCGTAGACTTACCGCAGCCGGAAGGACCTAAGAGCGTGATGAACTCGTTATTCCTGATATAGAAAGTAATATCCTTCAATACCTGGTTATCATCGAAGCTCTTGTTCAAGTCCTTGATCTCGATGATGTGTTCCTTACCTGTCTTATCCTCGAGCAACTGTCCTGCCGCTATGTTCTTGTTTGTGTTCTCGCTCATGTGGTCCCCTCTTTTGTCGTTCATATTTGTGACTTTGTATCAATCAAAAGCTCGGCGGTGAAGATATCCATAGTATCCTGGCAGGACGCTTACCGTGATTGATAAGGTTATGAGGTTCGTCCGCCTTCAGATAGAAGCTCTCACCTTTTCTGGCCGTGTACTTGCTCCCCCCGAGAACGATAGTTATCGTCCCCTCCAGTACATATCCGAATTCCTCTCCGTCATGCGGATTATCAGGATACGTCGAGCCGCCGGGCTCAAGCGTTAAAAGGATAGGCTCCATCTCGTTCTTCTGCGCATTAGGTATCAGCCAGCAGATGCTGTTCTTAAGTTCCGGATCGTCCTTGACCGAATAATCATCTCCCCCGAAAACGATCTTCTCATTCTTTGCTTCGCTGAAGAATTCCGCAAAGTCTGTCCCGAGTGCCTCAAGGATATACTCAAGTGTGGCGATGGACGGAGAGGTCATATCACGTTCGAGAAGCGAGATAAATCCCTTCGTAAGTTCGCATCTGTCAGCCAGCTCTTCCTGTGTGAGCCGGTTCTGAAGCCTTAAGAATTTGATCTTACGTCCAATTTCCATATACTAAACCTCTGGTCAAGTCTTATTAAACTTTTCGACCACGTGATTATATATTGTTATAAACTTCTTGTAAAGTATTTCTAAACAAATCCCGCTAATAAAAATCGAGGCCGTTCGACCTCGACTTTTATCATATATTCACTGCTGTCACTTCAGTATCCCGTACTCGGCACAGATCCCTGCCCATTCGGCTGAGCCTGCAAAGCCTTGGAAGACCGACTCACGCGAAACGCCGCTGTTCAGCTGACCGACCCAGTCAGAGAAGCCTGCAGGATCTGCCTCGCGTCCCATGAAGGTCCTGTAGAGACGGTTTACATATTCTTCGTTACTGAAGCCGTGGGCGATGAACTCTTCAGAGAAGAAGAATCCGTGTGCAGCCTGGGATCCCGAGATCTGCATATTAGCCAGCTGTGTTGCCCAATCGTTTAAGCCGGCGGGATCTGCATCTCGCCCGAGACAGGTCGTGTACAAACGTCGGGCAAAGCTCTCAACCTCTCCGCTGGGAGCAATAACGATATTCGGTTTGCAGTTACTGCCTGATGCTATACCGTAGGTCAGGCAGAGGTTGGCCCACTCCGTAGAATTGATAAATCCATCGATAACCTGCATCTTGGTCCAGCCCTGATCCATGAGCTTCATCCAGTCAGCCTTATGCTCATCCGCCGGACGGTTGAAGAAAGTCATGTAGAGCGTATCCAGGAAGTCTGAATTACTCATATTCTTACCCAGGAACTCATCCGAGAATAAGAAGCCTCTTGCTACATCCGCGCCGGTAAAGCCTTCAAGCTTAACCTTATTTATCCAGTAGTTCTTGCCATATGCCTCTGAAGGACGGCCTAATGCCACATTATAAAGTCTCTCGATAAAGTCCCCGAGACCTGCCGAAGTGTTGTTACTCGTATTGCTCGGCTTCACGGGAGTCGGCGTAGCAGTGGGCTTCGGAGACGTTGTGGGCTTCGGCGTAGTTGTAGGCTTATTGGTAGGTTTGGGTGTTGTCGTTGGTGTGGCTATAGGCGTCGTCGAAGGCGCAGCGGAATCACACGTAAGCTTAATATTGTAGCGACCGATGATCGGGGTTGAAGATGAAGCGTTTACGATCTTCTCACACTCATTTAGACTAAACAGGGCAGACCAGACACCGTAGTAATAAGTCTTACCTGCTTCCAGATCCGCCGTTAACTTAAAGTTCAGATCGTCGCACTCTGCCTTATAATCAGCCATTATCCTCGCGAACGGGTCGGATCCTGCAAAGTTTGATCCGTCAATATTGTCACTGTAACCGATACATTGCATATTGGAATCGAATAGAGCAACATAAGGGTCCCCGACCTTTATATCACTTGATCGCAAGGTATATCTTCCTGACACGGAAGGAGTAAAACTATATATTCGGCAATTAGCAAAATATGGATTGTAATCTGTGTAATCAGCTGCATTATAAGGTGCAGGAGACGCCGGATTCAGAATAACTTCAACCACCTTGTCAGGGCTTATCTTAGAAGTGTTGGAAGATGTCATTACAAATGATAACAATTCAGTAGAGGGTATAAAAGAATAGTCATCATTAATTACCATATCCAATAGATCGTAATGGAACCTGTCATAAGCAGGAACTTTGAGCATACCATCCTCTTCTGTAATTCTGGACCAGTCGGTGCTGCTTTCTTGAAAATACTCAACTTTATTTACATCTATGCTTCCGCCGATCAAATCAGGAACCGCATATCTGCCTTCCTGCCCGGATCTGCTTAAAGTATTGATTATCTCCGGCTGTATCTCGGGTAAATAAGTAATATGAAAACCGATCAGCATTGTCCGAGCATAGCCGGGGCCTGCAGTTGATTTGGGTGTGGAGGCATGCACCCTCAATAGATAATCGGTCCCTTCTGTAATATTAATCGATCTCTCATGCGAGATTGCACCGGGTTGATTGTATATATCAAACGATTGAGTGTCTTCATTGTCAATAAACCAAGAGCATTCAATATTCTCGTAATAGTTGGAGTCTATATCGATACCAAGTTCGATCGATGCTCCTTCATTTGCATAAAGGCTGTAACCATGTTGTTCACTGTAAACCCCGGTAAGCTGACCATCTACTTTAGAATAAAGTTCGTACTTAAAAGTCACATCCAAGCTCCAGTAACAGTATCCTGAGCTGTCATTTCTTCCTGCCCATATATAATATGTCTTACCTGCATCCAATTGTCTGTCCAGCTTAAAATCACCAAAGAATTTATCACCGCCTTTATCGTCGGCAGCAAAGAATCTCAGGCTGTGACCATTGTCATTTGATGTATAAACACGAATATACGGATCAGTATCCTTATCGAAATTTACCGAACACAACCTATACATGCCTGTACTTTCGGGCGTAAACCTGTACCACATTCCAACAGTACCCGCTTCCAATTTGACATCGCAATGGTCAAACCCTTTGATTTCAGGTGCAGTAAGCCAGGCTTCGTCATTCAGATCCGGCGCAGGCATAGTCACCGCAGCTTTTACATCTGCCTTGATCAGCGGAATGAATCCTAATACCAATGCTATACATGCGAAAAAACTAATTATTCGAACAGATCGACTATGCATATTGCTTCCCCCTATTCTATGAAAACAATCCTTGTTTATTCTAATTATCAGATCCGGGGAAAATCAATATTTTTTGTGGCATATAAGTATGAAAAAAGGAGCTGCCCATTGAAGGACAGCTCCTGTGTTGTTATTGCTTAATCTTAAAGATTACTCAATGATCGTGGAAACCGTACCGGCACCAACTGTGTGACCACCCTCACGGATAGCGAACTTCAGACCCTGCTCCATAGCGATAGGAGTGATGAGCTCAACTGTGATTGTTACGTGGTCACCGGGCATGCACATCTCAGAACCCTCGGGGAGATGAGCAACACCTGTAACGTCTGTTGTTCTGAAGTAGAACTGAGGACGATAGCCGTCGAAGAAGGGCTTATGACGTCCACCCTCTTCCTTTGTCAGAACGTAAACTTGACCTGTGAACTTTGTGTGAGGTGTGATAGAACCGGGCTTAGCCAGAACCTGTCCACGCTCAACTTCCTTACGGTCGATACCACGGAGGAGAGCACCGATGTTATCACCGGCCTCAGCCTGATCCATCTGCTTACGGAACATCTCAACACCTGTAACAACTGTAGCCTTGGGCTCATCCTGGAGACCAACGATCTCAGCAGCGTCACCAACCTTGAGAGTACCTCTCTCGAGACGGCCTGTAGCAACTGTACCACGACCTGTGATCGTGAATACGTCCTCAACAGGCATAAGGAACGGCTTATCTACAGGACGCTCAGGTGTAGCGATGTAGGAATCAACAGCATCCATGAGCTCGAGGATGGAAGCATACTCGGGAGCATTGATATCTGTGGAAGTGCACTCGATAGCCTGGAGAGCAGAACCTCTGATGATAGGTGTATCGTCACCGGGGAACTCGTACTGGTTGAGGAGGTCACGGATGTCCATCTCAACGAGCTCGAGGAGCTCCTCGTCGTCTACCTGATCGCACTTGTTCATGTATACAACGATGTAAGGAACGCCAACCTGACGAGCGAGCAGGATGTGCTCACGTGTCTGGGGCATCGGGCCGTCAGCAGCGGATACTACGAGGATAGCACCGTCCATCTGAGCAGCACCTGTGATCATGTTCTTGATATAGTCAGCGTGACCGGGGCAGTCAACGTGAGCGTAGTGACGTGTCTCTGTCTCATACTCAACGTGAGCTGTGTTGATCGTGATACCACGAGCTCTCTCCTCAGGTGCGGAGTCGATGTTACCGTACTCCTTGTACTGAGCGCCACCCTTGAAGGACAGAACCTTTGTGATAGCGGCAGTAAGAGTTGTCTTACCGTGGTCAACGTGACCGATTGTACCGATGTTTACGTGTGGCTTGTTACGTACGAACTTTTCCTTAGCCATGTTAATTTTCCTCCTGAAAATTATTAAGATTGTTATCTTATTTTATTTTCCGCCGGGTCGCGCGATAACACATATTTTACATTCTTTCGCGCACTCTTTCAAGTACGTGTGTTATCTGCGCCAACCTGACGGTAGTTTACTTCATAATCCCCTCGATTATTTCTTGAGGATCTCCTCCATGATGCTCTTAGGTGTCTCAGCGAAGTGAGAGATCTGCATTACGAAGGTACCGCGTCCCTGTGTAGCGGAACGGAGTGCCGTAGCATATCCGAACATGTTAGCCAGCGGAACCT
Organism: uncultured Clostridia bacterium; assembly: GCA_946611435.1. Lineage (GTDB taxonomy): Bacteria > Bacillota > Clostridia > Saccharofermentanales > Saccharofermentanaceae > Saccharofermentans. The sequence goes on along the minus strand of CAMODL010000007.1, from coordinate 28,964 downwards.
CAGCATGGATCTGCTGTGTGCCGTTAGCAGGCTCGATCTCCTTGATGGCGCCACGACGGGAATTCAGACCGCCGATAACGTCTCCGAGATAATCGTCCGGAACTTCAACGTCAACCTTCATGATAGGCTCGAGCAGGCAAGGATCGCCCTTTGCCATACCTGCCTTGAATCCCATGGAACCGGCGATCTTGAACGCCATCTCAGAGGAGTCAACATCATGGTAGGATCCGTCGAATACGGTAACCTTAACATCAACAACAGGATAACCGCCGAGTACACCGGCCTGCATAGCCTCCTGACAACCGGCATCGATAGGAGCGATGAACTCCTTCGGGATAGAGCCGCCGACTGTAGCGTTGACGAACTCGTAACCTGCACCGGGCTCCTGAGGCTCGAGTCTGAGCCAGCAGTGACCATACTGACCGTGACCACCGGACTGACGTACAAACTTACCTTCAGCCTCAACAGTCTTACGGATAGTCTCCTTGTAGGATACCTGAGGAGCACCTACGTTAGCCTCGACCTTGAACTCACGGAACAGACGGTCAACGATGATATCAAGGTGAAGCTCACCCATACCTGCGATGATCGTTTGACCTGTTTCCTGGTTGGTGTATGTCTTGAATGTAGGATCTTCTTCTGCAAGCTTCTGAAGAGCTACGATCATCTTCTCCTGGGAAGCGCGGCTCTTAGGCTCGATAGCTACCTCGATAACAGGCTCCGGGAACTCCATGGACTCGAGGATAACAGGATGATCCTCATCACAGAGCGTGTCACCTGTCGTTGTGTCCTTAAGACCTACGGCAGCTGCGATATCACCGGAGAAGACCTCATCGATCTCCTTACGGTCATTAGCGTGCATCTGAACGATACGTCCGATACGCTCCTTCTTGCCCTTTGTGGCATTGAGAACGTAGGAACCGGATGTAAGAACACCGGAATAAACTCTGAAGAAGCAGAGCTTACCTACGAAGGGGTCAGTAGCGATCTTGAATGCGAGAGCACTGAAAGGCTCTTCGTCAGACGAAGGACGCTCCTCCTCCTCATCAGTATCGGGGTTGACACCCTTGATAGCAGGGATGTCGATAGGTGCGGGCATGTAATCAACGATAGCATCCAGGAGCATCTGTACACCCTTGTTTCTCAGGGATGTTCCGCATGTAACGGGGATGATCTGGCATGCGATAGTTGCCTTACGCAGTGCAGCCTTGAGTTCCTCTACGCTGATCTCTTCACCCTCGAGGTACTTCATGGTGAGTTCTTCGTCAGTCTCGGCGATAGCCTCTACCATCTCTTCTCTCTTGGCATTTACGAAGTCGACCATATCTTCGGGAACCTCACGGTCCTCATACTGCTTGCCGTCTTCACTTGTGTAAACCTCAGCACGGAGTGTCATCAGGTCGATGATTCCGCTGAAGCTGTCTTCTTTTCCGATAGGTACCTGGATAGCAACGGACTTGTTCTTGAGACGATCTCTGATCATATCAACAACGTGGAAGAAGTCTGCGCCCATGATATCCATCTTATTGACGAAAACCATACGCGGAACACCGTAGTGCTCAGCCTGTCTCCATACCGTCTCTGTCTGGGGCTCGACACCGCCTCTGGCGGACATAACCGTCACGGCGCCGTCAAGAACACGCAGGGAGCGTTCAACCTCTACGGTAAAGTCAACGTGGCCGGGAGTATCAATGATGTTGATCCTGTGGCCCTTCCAAGGAGCTGTTGTAGCAGCAGAAGTGATCGTGATACCACGCTCCTGCTCCTGAACCATCCAGTCCATGGTAGCTGCACCGTCGTGAACCTCACCGATCTTACGGTTGATACCCGTGTAGTAGAGGATACGCTCGGTTGTAGTTGTCTTTCCCGCATCGATGTGAGCCATGATACCGATATTTCTCGTTTTCTCGAGTGGGTACTCTCTATTCATCGTGTCAATGCTCTCCTTTAATGCTTACCATCTGTAGTGTGCAAATGCTCTGTTAGCATCTGCCATCTTGTGCATGTCTTCCTTCTTCTTGAATGCACCGCCTGTACCGTTCATGGCGTCGATCAGCTCGTTGGCCAAACGCTCCTTCATGGTACGCTCGCTTCTTGCTCTGGCGTAGTTAACGATCCAGCGCAGACCGAGAGTCTGGCGTCTTGCAGGTCTGACTTCGATCGGAACCTGATAGTTGGCACCGCCGACACGTCTTGCCTTACACTCAAGAACAGGCATTACATTGTCAAGAGCCTTATTGAAAACTTCGATAGGCTCTTCGCCCGTACGCTCTTTGATAATATCGAAAGCGTCGTAGCAGATCTTCTGTGCTACACCCTTCTTACCGTCCAGCATGATGTTGTTAATGAGCTTTGTAACTCTCTCATCATTGTAGACAGGATCGGGGAGTACTTTTCTTACTGGGATATTGCCCTTTCTTGGCACTTTACTTCCCTCCTTACATGATATTCAGTATTTCTGAAACCAAAGGTACTCACGTTTCAGTTTTGTCTTATGGACCGTGTCGTGCTTCTAGTAGTATGTTCCCAGATAGAATCTATGAACAATGTACTGATCACTTAATTGTCCAATCCCGTTAAAAAGCAGGATTACTTCTTTACCTTAGCTGCCTTAGGCTTCTTGGCACCGTACTTGGAACGGCCCTGCATGCGGTTGGCAACACCGGCTGTATCAAGCGTACCTCTGATGATGTGATAACGTACACCAGGGAGGTCCTTAACACGTCCGCCTCTGATGAGGACTACGGAGTGCTCCTGCAGATTGTGTCCGATACCCGGGATGTAAGCTGTTACTTCGTATCCGTTTGTTAAACGTACACGGGCAACCTTACGCAGAGCAGAGTTAGGCTTCTTAGGAGTCGTTGTCTTAACGACTGTGCAAACACCACGCTTTTGAGGGGAAGACAGATCTGTCTCTCTCTTCTGAATGGTATTCAGACCAAACTGCAGTGCCGGGGAATTAGACTTATAAGTCTTGGACTGTCTGCCGGACTTGACTAATTGATTGAACGTAGGCATCAATACATCTCCTTTCATAATTATTACTCCGGATAAAAAGCACACCAAAAAGGGCGCAGTTACCCTGCGAGCAACTAAGTATAACACCTGAACCGGGGGTTGTAAACCGTAAAATCAAATCTGTGAATGATCATTCTTTATCATTAATTGTATGACAGATTTGACAAGTGACTGTCTTAATCTATAATCGCTTCATAAACAGATTTGCCCCGGAGGTGGAAGATGATCAACGATGCATTAAAAGAAGAATATGCCGAGCTGCTGCTCCAGCTTAACGAAGAACTTGAAGGCGGCTTCGTTAAGGAAAATGAGGAGCTTTATGTGATCCGTCAGGCTTATGCGGTTGACGCAGGCGGACGCTCGATCAGGCCCGTCATCGATTTTTTCTTCAGAGAACCCGAGCTTGAGCCGTCTATGGCAAAGGTCAAGGTCGACGAGGCAAAGAAGATCTGCTTCGGGCTTCTCGACAGTCTTAAGGACAAAGAGGATTCCGAGGATCTGAGGGAAGCTCTTAACCTTCATATCTCCTGTCTCAAGGACTATACGGCCGGGAACGGCAAGCGCAACGAGAAGGACTGCTTCATCATCCGTGTCAAGGACAGCGCCTTTCCCATGATGATCTATTTTGAGGAGGACGACGTGTCAGCCGACCTCGAGACTATCACGGCAAAAGAGCTCGCCGAGGAACTCAGACTCCTTACCGAGTGAGCATTTTCCCTGATCGAAAACAAAAACAAGCCCTCGTAAAGTCGTCAAAAAAGCCAATTTTCGCTATGCAAATTGTCGCTTTTGACATTCACTTCACGGGGCTTGTTCTCTTATAATGTATATTGTGTTTTTATATGGTTTAATAACGGCAATAAATTAAAGGAGTGGCTCTATATGAAAGTAAAATTCACAGAGACGGTCATCCGCGATGCCAACCAATCGCTGATTGCCACACGTATGCCTTATTCGGACTTTGAAGGTATCCTCGATAAGTTCGACGAGGCCGGTTACTACTCGCTCGAGTGCTGGGGCGGCGCGACATTCGATTCATGCCTCAGATATCTGGACGAGGATCCTTGGGAGAGACTTCGCCTCATCAAGGCAAAGGTCAAGAAGACTCCACTGCAGATGCTCCTGCGCGGTCAGAACATCCTCGGATACAAGCACTACCCCGACGACGTCGTAAGACTGTTCGTAAGGAAGGCCGCTGAGAACGGCATGGATATCTTCAGGATCTTCGACGCTCTCAACGATTTCCGTAACATCGAAGTTGCCGTTGACGAGACACTTAAGTGCGGCAAGCACGCTCAGGGCTGTATCTGCTACACCAACAGCCCCGTCCATACGATCGAGAAGTACGCCGAGATGGGCAAGGAGCTCGAGAAGATGGGCGTCAATTCCATCTGCATCAAGGACATGGCCGGTATCTGCGGTCCCCAGGAAGCCTATGATCTCATCAAGGCTCTGAAGGCATCGGTCAAGATCCCCGTATTCCTCCACACACACGCAACAACGGGCCTCGGCCCCCTCACATACCTCAAGGCAGTTGAGGCAGGCGTTGACGGTATCGATACCGCCATCTCCAACTTCTCCGGCGGTACGGCTCAGCCCTCCACCGAGACAATGAAGTACGCCCTCGAGCAGCTCGGCTACGAGACAGACCTCAACTCCGCTGTCCTTAAGGAGATCAATGACTTCTTCGCACCCGTTAAGAAGAAGTTCCTGGACAACGGCATCCTCGATCCCTACGTAATGGGCACGAAGACAGACGCTCTGGTATATCAGGTTCCCGGCGGCATGCTCAGTAACCTCGTTAACCAGCTGAAGGCACAGGATGCCATCGACCGTCTCGACGAGGCGCTCGCAGAAGTACCTAACGTCCGTAAGGATCTCGGTTATCCGCCGCTCGTTACGCCTTTGTCCCAGATGGTAGGTGTTCAGGCTGTCACCAACGTCCTCGTAGGCGAGAGATACAAGAACATCTCCAAGGAGGTAAAGGCTTATCTCCGCGGTGAATACGGCAGAGCTCCGGGCGAAGTCAATCAGGAACTCGTAGCCAAGTGCTGGAAGCCGGAAGAGATAATCACCTGCAGATTCGCCGATACGCTCGAACCCGCTTTCGAGGAAGCAAAGAAGAAGCTCGGCAAGACGGCAAGATCCGACGAGGATGTACTGTCATACATCGCTTTCCCTCAGAACGCCGAGAAGTTCTTCGAGAAGAGAGAAGAGAAAGAATCCAACACCGTTAACTACACCATCGAGAAGAAGGAGGAGTAATAATGGGTCTGCTTATCGATCTGACAAGAGCAGCCGACGCCGTCAGTGAGACGACGGCATCGTCATCCGACCCCGAGGTCGCGACGATCGGCGAGGCTCTTTCCTATGCCGGATTCACGATAGCCATCGTTTTCGGTGTCCTGCTGCTGATCTTCATCTGCATCAGGATCTTCACGGCCATCTTCTCTGTTGCCGAGAAGGCGGGCTCCGCTGCTGAGCCGGTCATCGCCGCCGAGACAGCCGCTGCTTCCGCAGTCGAAGCTGCTTCCGAGGGTGAGGACTTCTCATCAGGAACACTGAGACTTAAGGGCTGCGACGAGAAGACAGCCGCCATGATCATGGCCATCGTCAGCGACAATACCGGTATCCCTCTGTCCGAGCTGGTATTTAAGTCGATCACGTTGGTCGAGAACGAGTAAAGGAGATTACGGCAAATGATTTATAAAGTAACAATTAACGACAAGGTATATGAAGTCGAGGTCGAGAAGGGTAAGGCTAACCTTATCAAGACGACTGATGTAGTAGCAGCTCCGGCACCCGTTGCCGCACCTGCCGCTCCCGCAGCAGCTGCACCTGCACCTGCAGCTGCCGCCGCTCCTGCCGCTGCCGCTGTTGCAGCCGGAGCTACCGCGATCAACGCTCCCATGGGCGGAACAGTGCTCGACATCAAGGTCTCCGTCGGTCAGAAGGTAAACGAGGGTGATGTGCTTCTTGTTTTCGAAGCAATGAAGATGGAGAACGAAGTTAAGGCTCCCAAGGCCGGAACAGTCGCTCAGGTCCTCACATCCAAGGGTGCAACCATCAAGACAGGCGACGCGCTTGTGTCTATTTCCTGATAAAGACGGAGGTGCGCTAAGTGTTTATTGATGCATTACAAGAACTATGGGAGGGCTCGGGAATATATGCCATGACCTGGCGACAGGGCGTGATGCTGCTACTCTCATTCGTCCTCTTCTATCTGGCGATCCGTAAGAAGTTCGAGCCGCTGCTGCTGGTCCCGATCGCTTTCGGAATGCTGCTCACCAACCTGCCCGTAGCAGGACTCTATCACCCCGAGATCTTCGAAGGCGGCCACGTCCACTGGGATATGCTCGGAACATGGAATGCCGATGCGGTCGGTATCTTAGACTTCATCTACCTGGGCGTTAAGCTCAGTATCTTCCCCTGCCTGATCTTCATGGCAGTCGGTGCGATGACAGACTTCGGTCCCCTGATCGCCCGCCCCTCTTCCCTCTTTATGGGAGCCGGCGCGCAGTTCGGTATCTCAATGGCATTCATTCTTGCCACGCTCTTCAGGTTCGATGTCAACGAGGCTTCCTCCATCGCCATCATCGGCGGCGCTGACGGCCCGACGGCGATCTACCTGACGACAAAGCTCGCGCCGCACATCCTTCCGGCCATCGCCATAGCGGCCTACTCGTATATGGCCCTGATCCCGGCCATCCAGCCGCCGATCATGAAGCTGATGACCACCAAGAAGCAGCGCGCCATCAAGATGGAGCAGGTACGCGAAGTATCCAAGGTCGAGAAGATCTGCTTCCCGATCATCGTTGCAGTCATCTGCACACTGCTGATCCCGTCCGTCGGCCCTCTCCTCGGCATGCTCATGCTCGGTAACCTCTTCCGCGAGTGCGGCGTTACCAACAGACTGTCCGACACGGCCCAGAACGCACTCTGCAACATCGTCACCATCTTCCTGGGTGTCACAGTCGGCGCCACAGCCGTTGGCGAGACATTCCTCACATGGGATACGCTGAAGATCATCGGCCTCGGTGTCTTTGCTTTCGCCTTCTCAACGGTAGGCGGTCTGCTCCTCGGCCAGCTGATGTACTTCATCTCCGGCGGCAAGATCAACCCTCTTATCGGTTCCGCAGGCGTTTCCGCCGTCCCGATGGCAGCTCGTGTTTCCAACACTGAAGGCCAGAAAGCCAACCCTTCCAACTTCCTCCTCATGCACGCCATGGGTCCGAACGTTGCAGGTGTCATCGGCTCCGCCGTCGCCGCAGGTGTCCTGCTGAGCCTCTTTGGCTGATCCTGACCGGTCACCGGATCATAACTGCTATTTACCGCCCTCGAGTGTCAGTGCTCGGGGGCGGTTTTGTGTTCGGTTTTGTGTTCGGCGGGCGGGGGTAACAAAACAGTGTAAAAGGCCCTTCCAAGTCCTCGGGTAAAGATTCCGGTTACAATTCATGAAAAACGTTACCACATCCGTTACCCGACGGGGTTTTTCCGCCTCGGGTAACGATTCCGGTTACGGTTCTCGGAAAACGTTACCATTTCCGTTACCCGACGGGGTTTTTCCGCCCCGGGTAACGATTCCGGTTACGATTCTTGAAAAACGTTACCGCTTCCGTTACCCGATGGGCATTTTCCGCCTCGGGTAACGATTCCGGTTACGATTCTCGGAAAACGTTACCATTTCCGTTACCCGACGGTGATTTTCGGCCTCGGGTAACGATTCCGGTTACGATTCTTGGAAAACATTACCACTTCCGTAACCGAGCCCGCTGACCACAATAAAAAAGGCCGCGCGGGCGGCCTTGGGGATTTCCTATGTGATGCAGTTCTTAGCGGAAGAAGTATACCAACGCCAGAATGTGGCATACGGAGGCACACAGGACGAGCAGGTGCCAGACCATGTGGGAGAATTTGAACTTCTTGCCGGAGTAGAAGAACAGACCGATGATATAGACGCACAGGCCGGCGAAAAGGAGCCAGAAACAGGCGGTCGTGGCGGCGCGGTAGAAGGGCTTGAGCATGAAGAGGAACAGGACGCCCATGACTCCGTATATGGAGACGGCGATCTTGTGCTTGGGGTATGTCAGGGCCATGAGGATCGTGCCGAAGACGGCAAGGCAGCCTTCTGCGATCAGGATGCCGAGACCGAGGCCGCCGCCGACCAGGGAGAGGCACACGGGGGTGTAGACGCCGAAGATGGCGAAATATACCATTATGTGGTCGAGCTTACGGAAGACTTCCTTGTGGAGGCTGCCGTGCTTGAGGAAATGGAAGATGGTCGTGAAGAGGGCGGCCATGAACATCGTGACGAGGAAGACCGATACGCCGAAGGCATCGAGGATGCGCTTGCAGTGAGGGGCATTCACGTATGCGTTCACGGATGCGAACGGGATAAGGCCGAGGACGAAGAAAGCCAGGATGCCGGAGGTGATGGAGTTACCGACCTCCTCGCCGAAGGTCTCTTGTGTCTTACGGACGGCGTTCTTGACTACCCGGCGTGAATTCTCGAGCCAGGAGATACCTTCGAGACCCTTTTCGAGAGGATCCGTTCCCTCCTTGGCCGCCTTGCGGTCGCCGTCGTTTGCCATGAAGCTCTTCCAGTATTTCTTATTGTTAGACATTGCTTATCTCCGTCGATCATCGAATTGTAAGTCCATTCTACAAGGTGCTTACGTATATTTCAACAAAAACATTGATTATCAAAGTATTTCTTACAGTCTTATCGCACCATTGTCATCATAGGGGGAAGCCGGCGTTCCCTGAGACTCGGGTGATGCGGCAGGTGCGGCGGGCTTGGGCGCCTCCATCGGGATAACATCGTGGCTCGCGGGACCTGTCTCTATGGGGCGGGCAGGAGCCTTCCGTACAGCGGGTGCGGGCGCAGGCTCGGGGGCCGCAGATTTGACCGGGATCTCCGGGACTGCCTCGCTCTTGGGAGCCGGCATCGGGATAGGCTTAGGCTCAGGTGCCGGCATCGGGATAGGTGCAGCTTCAGGTGCCGGCATCGGGATCGCAGCAGACGCAGCATCCGGTGCAGGCTGAGGCTGAGGAGCCGCCGGCTGCGGCGCAGGGGCAGGCTGCGGTGCGGGAGCGGGTGCGGGGGCCGGTGCAGGCGTTACAGGAGCCGAGATAACGGTTCCGAGGACCTCGGGCTCAGGTGCCTTATGCGCCTTTTTCGACTCGGGCACTCTTATGTTCTCCTTGGCGGTCGAGTCCATGATCGATGTGGGATCGAGCTGCTCGGCTACATATGCGTCTCTGTAGAAACGGTACAGCTGGCACAGAACATAGAACAGCACGGCCGACGGAAGGATCCAGCCGGACAGGGACTCTGCCTTGGAATCTCCGATGGCATCCGACAGCGCGGCAAAAGGCGCCTTGACCATTCCGTAGATAAACTTGAATATAAAGTCGACTGCAACGACTCCGACGCCGGCCTCATCGTTCTCGATCTGCTCCTGGAAGCGGGGCAGTATCCACTCGGGGACGAGGGCGAGGATGCCGTATGAAGCGAGACCGATCGTGATCCAGAGCTTTTTGCGATATGCGGCATAGACCGGGATCGCCAGAAGGACAACTACGGCATAAAGCGCGCTCATTATCCTCTCGAAAAGCCCGAACTCGCGCACGACGATCTCGTTATAAGTAAAGTAATTGGGAACAAAGCAGACGAAGAACAGTGATGCACATACACATGCCAGGAAAACACATAGGAAATAATCTCTGCGCACTTGCCGCTCCTCCGTCAGATAAAATGAAGTCGACCGTCCTCGGACGATCGACTTATTGTAGCATTATTTGTCTTCTCTTGCATCACAACTCGAAAGTCGTATCTTCCTCGGGCGAACAGCGGAACACGAATTCGATGTACTTGAGCTTGACGCCCGGCGCTCCGAAGTGCGCTCTGAAGATCGAATACGTCTGATACAGGCGGATGTCGGTCTCACGCGTGTCCTCCCTGCCGTTCGTTCCGTTCCATGTGATGACGCGGAACGGGATGCTCGTATAGAACAGGGTCATCGGTATCTGAGCCAGCTCACTAAGCTCCGACTCGGCGTGGATGATCATGTCGTATCTTCCGGGCTTAAGGCACGTAACACCAAAGGTGTAGTCGTCGCCCGTGCTCGTATCCGTATCGACCCTGATGATCGGATCTTCCGTGATGTCGTAGTAAACGTCGACCTTTGCTTCGATCTTGTCTTCAGCGAAAGGACAATCGATATGCTCCACTGTCGGTGCGTTGCCCTCGACTCTGTCCATGGCAGGCGTCGTCATGGCATAACGCAGGATATTCGCACAGTTACGCTGGAGCTCGGCACGCGTGATGCGGTCGGTCGCGCCGGACTTGAGGCTCTCATAGACGTCCGTGTCATCCAGATGGTCGAGCTCGACCTTGGGGCATACCATATAGATGTCGTTCTGCGCGCGTGCCATGAAGGAATGGTTCCTGATGCCGAAGTGCATATCAGATACGGACTCCTTGTCGACGAATGCCCACCAGTCAGTCATCGTGATGCCCGTAAATCCCCACTGCTCGCGGAGGATCGTGGTGTTGAGCTCGTAGTTCATCGCGCCGTATGTTCCGTTGATCAGGTTGTATACGGTCATGATGCTCTTGGCGCCGCCCTCCTTGACTGCGATCTCGAAGGGACGCAGATAGATCTCACGGAGAGCACGCTCCGATACGACAGCGTCACACAGTCTTCTGTTCGTTTCTCTGTTGTTGGCACAGAAGTGCTTGATGACCGCCCTTGTGCCGATCTTATGAAATCCCTCGAGCTGAGCGCATGCCATCACGCCGGACAGATAAGGATCCTCCGAGAAGTATTCGAAGTTACGGCCGTTAAGCGGATGTCTGTGGATATTGATGCCGGGACCCAAGATCGCATCGATCTCATTGCTGATCATCTCCTTTCCGAAGTGTGTGAACAGTTCGGTGATGAGAGCGGTGTTGAATGTAGACGCGAGACAGGTTCCGTTCGGGAGCGCGAAAGCCTTCTTGCCGCTGTCGATCCTCATTCCGGAAGGGCCGTCCGAGCAGCAGAGCGTGGGCACACCGTGTTCTCTCAGCATTTTCGAATTGCCGCCGAAGGCCGCTGCCGTTCCGGTCGTGACCTTGGGGCTGCTCATTCCCTCGCCTCTGATGACCAGCGAGAGCTCCTCATCGGGAAGCTGTGCGATGAATTCGTCCATCGACTTACGTCCCGCCTTAACGTCCGACAGCGTGATGCCCTGATCGCCCGTATAAGCGATCTCGGGTGTAAGGCGCTCAAAACGTGAGTCGACCTTCTCGACTTCCCTTAAGGGTGCAGGCTCATATGCGAGGCTGCCGTCAGCTGCAGACGTCATGCGTTCGAATGCCTCGACCGGCTTAAGTGCGGACTCAAGAGGCTCGATATTCACACTCTCATCGACAGTGAAGCTTCCGACCTTGGTCGCAGTAACGACATCCGTTCCGAGCAGGAAAGAATATTCGCCGGCTTCGAGTATCCAGCCTGTGCCGAGTCCTGCTCTTCCGTCATCATCATAGGAAGCATAATTACGCCTGTCGACCGCGATGGTAAGTGTCTGCGAATCGCCCGGAGCCAGAACGTCACTCTTGGCAAACCCGACGAGAACGCGTGAGGGCTTGGCGAGCTTGCCTGCAGGTGCTTCAACAAAGAGAAGGACCGCCTTGGCGCCTGCCGCATTGCCGGTATTGGTAATGGTAAATGTTACGGAAGAAGAACCGTCTGCACGTGCGTCCGAGATCGTATGCTCCGTGTATGTGAGGCCGAAGCCGAAAGGATACATGACCTTGTCCTGAGCAAATGTCGAGAAATATCTGTAACCGACATAGATGTCCTCGGCGTAGATGTCCTTAAATGAATCCTTGCCGCCGAAGTTGCCGCTCGAAGGATGGTCTGCCAGATCGTACGCGATGGTATCGGTGAGACCGCCTGAAGGAGCAGCCTTGCCCGTGATCAGGTTCGCAGCCGCGATGCCTCCGATCATGCCCGCCTGCCAGATATAGAGAACAGCCGCAGGATCGTATTTGGTAACGAATGACATATCGACAGTATTGCCGACATTGAGTAGCACGATCGTCTTCTCGAAAACCCCGCATACGATCTTCAGCATCTCCTCTTCGCTGTCGCGAAGGAAGAAAGAGCCTTTCTCCGCAGTATTATCGCGGTCTTCTCCGGCAGTCCTTGCGATAACGATAACGGCTACGTCATTACGCAACGCTGCCGCCCTGACAACAGACTCTGTCAGCGGCATCTCGTCCTGCGACCAGGGCTCCTTGCCCCAGCCGACTCCCTTGTCGATCGGATTCTTATCTTCCCACTCGTCATAGATCGAGATGAGTTCGCCGTCGAGGATGATGTCCGGATCATTGGCCAAAGCCTCGCGGATATCGGTAACGTGGTTTACGTTTACCATGCCGCCCGAACCCGTGCCGCTCTTGAAGTAATGTGACTGCATCCTTCCGAACAGCGCCGCCTTTGTGCCGGGCTTTACCGGGAGTGCCTCTCTGTCATTCTTGAGGAGGACGGATCCTTCCTCTGCAGCTCTTATCGCCGTGTCTGTATATTTATTCCAATCAAGTGTGAAAGTGGCCATATAATAACCTCCGATCGGTTAATGTAACTAAGTACATTTTAACGTATCAGAGGTCAGTCCGCTTGTAGATTTATGCGTTTTTTATTACACATCCGTCATAAAACGAGATCGTAGACCTTCGGATCACATGCCGTGTATCTGATGATCTCCTCCATTCGCGGCTTGTCCATATACGCGATCATGGAGTAGGCCTTGCCTGACTTGCCGGCCCTCGCCGTTCTTCCGATCCTGTGGAGATAGAACTCGTTCTCGTTGGGGATGTCGTAGTTGAATACGGCCTCGACATCGTCGACATCGATACCTCTGGCGACAACGTCCGTGGCGACCAGAACGTCGAACTTGTTCTTACGGTATGCTTCCATTACGCGGTTACGCGTTCCCTGTCCGATGGATCCGTGGAGCATCTCGCTCGATATGCCGGCGGATGCCAGGCGCGCAGCCACTTTCTCGGTCTGGCTCTTGGTGTTGCAGAAGATGATCGCCTTGGTGATCTTTTCGCGATCGATGATGTGTATGATCGCCTTGAGCTTGTCCTTCTCGGGTACCTCAACGATATATTCGTCGATGTCGGGGTGGTCCTCCGCCTTAGGCATAACGTCGATCTCGGCGGCGCCCTCCATGAACTGCCATGTGATGTCCTGGATCTCACGGGGCATAGTGGCGGAGAAGAGCGCCATCTGCTTATCCTCGGGAGTTAAGGAGATGACCTTCTTGATATCTCTTATAAAGCCCATCTTCAACATCTCGTCGGCCTCATCGAGGACGAGTGTGTAGATCTTGCTGATGTCGATCATCTTCTTCTCGACGAGATCGAGGAGACGGCCGGGAGTAGCGACGACGACCTGCGGCTTCTTGGCGAGCCTCTCCTTCTGGACGTTCATGCTCTGACCGCCGATGATGGCGCAGGCCCTGAAGCCCTTGATCAGTCGGCCGAGGCCGTTCATCTCCGATGTGATCTGGAGCGCGAGCTCTCTGGTCGGGCATAGTATCAGCGCCTGGATGAACTTCACGTCCATATTGAGATACTCAAGTATCGGGATCGAGAAGGCGAAAGTCTTTCCCGTTCCGGTCGGTGCCTTGGCGATAAGGCTCATATTATCCATCAGCAGCGGTATCGCCTTCTGTTGAACGGTCGTGGGGCGCTTAACGCCCATCTTCTTAAGACTTCCCATCACCTCAGGCGACAGGTCCAATTCCTCGAAAGTAATTTCCTTATTATCCATATCTGCGATTCTTCTCTAATTCTTTCTTCGCCCCATACCCTCCGCGGGCGATCACTATTATATACATTATCAAACCATCTCATTATAAGCCACGAACGCCTCATAATTCCATAGTTCTCCGATTGGGGTATTGATATAATAATCACAGAAGATCAGTCATTCGAATGTATACAACACTAACAAAAGACGCTCCGGCTTTCACGGCCGGAGCCTCGCGGAGGTAGATATGGCAAAGCGTGTTTTCCTAATAGTACTGGACAGCTTCGGGATCGGCGGCGCTCCCGACGAGGCCGCTTTCGACGATGAGGGCAGCAATACTCTCGCAGCGGTGTGCTCCGACTCAGACGCCCCCTTCGATAATCTCGCGCGCATGGGGCTCTTTGACATCGACGGCCTTACTGACCCGCGCATCCTCAAATGGCGCAGCGCACAGAACTCCGTTCCCGCCCCCATCGGCAGCTACGGCAGAGTCCGCGAACTGTCCTCCGGCAAGGATTCCACGATCGGCCACTGGGAGATCGCGGGCGTCTATTCATCCCGCCCCCAGCCTACTTATCCGGACGGCTTCCCGCCCGAAGTGATCGACGGCCTTAAGCAGATCACCGGCCGCGACATCCTCTGCAACAAGCCCTACAGCGGCACGCAGGTCATCGCCGACTACGGCGAGGAGCATATGAAGACGGGCGCGCTGATCGTCTACACCTCGGCCGACTCAGTCCTTCAGATCGCAGCCCACGAAGACATCGTACCGGTGCCTACACTCTATGAATACTGCGCCGCCGCCCGCGAACTGATGACGGGCGAACACGCCGTCGGCCGCATAATCGCGCGTCCCTTCGTCGGCGAACCCGGCAACTTCGTCCGCACATCGAACCGCCACGACTACGCGCTGACCGCCCCCTCCTCCACCATGCTCGACATGATCGCCGGACAGGGCCTCGACGTCATATCCGTCGGCAAGATCAAGGACCTCTACGCCATGAGCGGCATAACCGAGGCCATCCCGACTTCCGGCAACACCGAGGGCATCTCTGTCATCCTCGACCTGATGTCACGTGATTTCCACGGCCTGTGTATGGCCAACCTCGTCGACTTCGACATGAAATACGGTCACCGCAACAACATCGAGGGATACGCCGCCGCCATGCACGAATGGGACGACGCACTCGGAACGATCCTCTCATCGCTCCGCCCCGACGATCTGCTGATAATAACGGCCGACCACGGCTGCGACCCGTCAACGCCCTCGACCGACCACTCGCGCGAATGCATCCCGCTCCTTCTCTACGGCGAGGGGCACAACGTCCCGCATAACCTCGGCGAGCTGACAGGCTTCGGCAACATCGCCCACATCATCTACAACAGCCTGCTGTCGCGCTCATATCCCGGGAAGGGAGTCGGTGCCGCCGGCATGTCTGCCGTGCCTACGCCGAGCTCGTCTGCCGTGCCCACGCTCGACAACATCATGTCGTTCGTCGACCTGACCAATCTCAAAGTAACGGCGACCGAGCAGGACATCGCCGCTCTGATCGACAAAGCAGTCGCGTGCGGCTGTGCCTCAGTCTGCATCCCTCCGTCACACGTCCGTTACGGCGCCTCATATTCTGCCGGAAGGATCCCTATCTGCACCGTCATCGGCTTCCCGAACGGCTACTCCACGACCGCGGTCAAAGTGTTTGAAGCCATCGACGCCATCGACGGCGGCGCTTCTGAGATCGACATGGTCATCAACATAGGCGACGTTAAGTCCGGAGCCTTCGACAGAGTATCTGCCGAGATCCGTGCCATCGCATCCGCCGTCCATTCCCGCGGAGCACTCCTCAAGGTAATAATCGAGACCTGCTGCCTGACCGATGACGAGAAGCGCACCCTCTGCCGCATCGTGACGGACTGCGGTGCCGACTTCATCAAGACCAGCACCGGTTTCGGCAGCGCAGGTGCCACAGTCGAGGACGTCGCACTCATGGCATCCTCTGTCGGCGAAGGCATCAAGATCAAGGCCGCCGGCGGTATCCGCTCCCCCGAGGCCGCGCGCTCCATGATCGACGCCGGCGCCTCCAGGATCGGCGCGTCGGGTCTTTGACAACTATTGCGACAACTTTTTCATTCTATAGTTGTCGGTAGAGTTGTCGAACAGGTATTTTCCGGGTCTTTGACAACTATTGCGACAACTTTTTCTTTCTATAGTTGTCGATAGAGTTGTCACACAGGTATTTTCCGGGCCTTTGACAACTATAGCGACAACTTTTTCATTCTGTAGTTGTCGATAGAGTTGTCACAGGACTTCCGACTACTCGCTCACCACGGGCAAATCCCGGGGATCGTTCGATTTTCCGTAAATTTTTGTTCTTTTTTATGTTTCTGTACTTTTAATCTCCCACAACCCGTGTTATACTCACATCAGAAAACGAACAAATGAACGGTTTACGAACAAGGAGGGCCATTTATGTCACCTTTTGATCTATCGGTAATAGTATTCTTTATAGCAATAACGGCAAAGGTGCTGACGGATACATTCGAGTTCTGGAGAGAACTCGACGAAGCTGCAGAAGCAGCGGCTGCCAAGCAGGACCGTCGTGTAAGGCCCGCAGTACGTCATCTTCCGGCCCCCTGCCGCCCGGCACCTGCGAAGATCGCACCAAGGACTGCTTCTTCAGCAGGCATGATCCCCGGCCGTCCCATACTCACTGTCCGTACGGCAACAACAGCAAGCTCCGGCAGAGCGGCAAGCAGAAGGAAGCTCCCGAATCGCAGAGTTGCGCCGGCAGCTGCAAGACGTGAGCAGGTTGCAGCTTAATGCATAAAGCAACAAGCAGGTGAAGGGCACCGGCTGACAACTCGGCCGAAGCCGGCTACGGCGCACGTGAACAACAATAGATTATCAATGTCGGATTCCATATATCGTACCTCCATACGCAGCACCACATAACCCGCCTACATACACGCTGTGTTCGTCTCGGAGAATAACGATCCGGATCGAACTGTCGATAGATGGATACCGCAGGTAATAAAAGGGCTGTCTGCAGAACATTATCTGCAGACAGCCCGCCTTTTAACAATTGAATATAAGGATCAGAAGGATACCTGGTTCTTGCCGTTGCGCTTTGACTTGTAGAGCTTACGGTCTGCCAGCGATATCAGCTCGCTGATGTCCATTCCCTTCTGGTAGGCAGCGATGCCGACTGAGACGGTTACCTTGACGAAGGTATCTCCCATGGGGACTGCCTCGGATGAGACGTTGTCGGCGATCTTCTTGGCGATCCCGATAGCATGAGCCGTGTCGCAGTCGGGGAGCATGATCATGAACTCATCGCCGCCGGTACGGAAGCAAGTGTCAGACTTGCGGCAGCCGATCATCATCGCGGAGGCGACGTGACGGAGGACGTTGTCGCCCTGGAGCTGGCCGTAGCGGTCATTGAGTTCGGTCATATTATCTACGTCGATGGCGACCAGAGTGAAGGTATCATCGCCTTCGCGGCGGTCATAGATACTGATGGTGCGCTCGAGGGACTCGTAGAAATATCTTCTGTTATAGAGACCGCTTAAGTCGTCGACACGTGTCAGTCTCTGGACCTTCTGGTAAGAACGCTCGAGTTCTTTCTCAAGGCGCTTCTGCTCGGTGATGTTACGGGTGATACCCCATATGCCGATGATCTCGCCGTCACGGTAAAGCGGATACTTGGACGCGAGGAGATACTCGACGTTGTCCTCGTCATGGTAAAGCTCCTCGGGGATGTTGAGGATGGGCTCGCCGGTCGTCATGATCTGAACTTCGTCGGCTCTTGCTTTCTCAGCGAATTCTCTGGGGAAGTAGTCGAAGTCGTCCTTGCCGATCATGTCCAGGGGGTTCTCTGCACCGACCTGCTTTGCATGAGCACGGCTGGTCCACAGGAACTTGGAATTCTTGTCCTTGAAGTAGACTGTGTCAGAAGAATACTCTCTGATCGTATCGAGGCAGAGCTTGTCAAACTCGATCTTTTCTTCGGGACTCATGTTCAATAAATCGGAATTACTCATATCGTTATCCTCCGAGACCATGTCGATAGACTACTTTTAAATGATAACACGCGTGATTGAGAAAATCCAATTGTGCGCCGGGCAGGTATATCACAGCAGGGAGCAACTCCGTTCCCGGCAGAGGCATAACAGCGCGACCTCCGCAGGCAGAACAGCCTCAGATCCCGGGCAGGACGATCGTGATCGTGAACCTGTCGTTGTCGACGGAGGCGCTGATGCTGCCGCTCATCATGTCGACCAGCTTCTTGGAGACGGACAGACCGATGCCGCTGGAATTAATGTGGCGGGATGTGTCGCCTTTGTAGAAGCGGTCGAAGACCTTGTCGGGGTCGGGGGTCTCCCCCTCCTTGATGCCGTTGGTCATCTCGAGAACAGCGCGCTTGTTGATATATTTGAGAGAGACACTGAGCGACTTGTCTCCGTGGACCATTACGTTCTTGATGAGGTTCTGGATGACGCGTCTGGTGGCAGATTCGTCGGCGATCGCATAGACGTTCTCGTCGACGTTGATGTCGGGTTCGATGCCGAGGCCTTCGAACTCGTCGAAGTAGGAGAACATGGTCTGCATCAGGACTTCGGAGAAGTTCATCTTGGTGATGTTCATCGTGTAGCCGGTGTTGTTGACCTTGGTGTAGAAGAACATGGTCTCGAGGATATCGGAAAGGGAGTCGATCCTTTCGCGAATGATACTATTGTACTTCTCGATCTCTTCGGGATCATCGGTCTGGTCGAGAAGTTCGAAGTAACCCTTCAGAGACGTCAGCGGCGTCCTGATGTCGTGCGACATGTTCGTGATGGTGTCGCGCATCTCTTTATCCTTGCGGACTATATCCATCTCACGTGTGCGGAAGGAGTCGATTATCTCGTTGATGTCTCCGGCCAGACGGCGGATACCGCGCGATTTGCCGTAGAAGGTGATCTTCTTGTTGGTATCATTGCGGGCAATGAAGTGCACCTGATCGCGTATGCTCTTGACCTGGAGGTACTGGGACACCAGGATCATGAGCAGCATGATGGCGATAAAGCCGATTATGATGAGCGAGATCTGAAGTAGTGTCATAGCTCTTCCTTCCTGCGGGATGCAATGTAGATCAATGTGCCCCACAATAAGACGAATATTACGGCGTATGAGCATATCTGGTAGATGCCCATTCCGGTATCATCTCCGATAATGTAGTTGATGGCCCACATTCCGGGATTGCTCAGTTCATCAGGGAGTCTGTCTGCCGCGTTGCCCGAGATGTGAAGGATCTTGGATACAGGCACGGAGCCCATATCCGCCAGGATCAGGGCAAGGAACTTCCAGACAAATAGGATAAGGATACTGTAGTTAGTCCTGCGCACGATCTTCGCGATCAGGAACGCCGGGATGATCGACAGCCACATAACGAGAGTCGTTGCCGCGAAGTAAAGAAGAAGCTTCGTCACGTCACCGGTAAAGAGTATGCAGTCGTAGCCCAGTGCTCCGACGGGAAAATCCACCAGGATCACCGGAACAACGGCAAAGACAGGTGCATAGACAAAGGTTGCCGCCAGCTCGGATAATGTGTATTTGAAGTTGCTCCTGATCGCTCCCCTGAGATTTACCCTTTCTCTGAGAGAATAATGATCACAGATCAGAACGATCACGCAGATGCTGTAAAAAAGACCCAGGAACCCCCTCGCCATGTCCGTGAAGAACAGATGCGGGATCAGTTCCGGATTCTCATCTTCACCCGTGAGCTTCGTAAAATAGTCGGGCTCATCCTTCAGGGTAATGTAATAAACAACGCAGAAAGCGATCGTTGTCATAAAGGCAACGATCGCTCCCCATAATGCGAAGCCGTTTTTTCTGAACTTAAGTATGTTTATCCTTACAAGGTTCGCGAACATCTGTCAGCAGAGATCCCTCTTTCGATTAATGTTTACCTGGATCGCAGTAATGATAGCGAGCACCACACCGCAGACTATCAGGGACTTGGTGATATATCCTGTCGAAGAGAATACTCTGAACGACTGGATCCTTCCGGTAATAGTATATTCGGAGAGTGCGAAGTCGTCGACACCAAAGATCTTTCTGATCAGGATGTCTACCAGCATCAGGATCATGTTGAGCACGCCGTATGCGAGGATGATACCGATCGTGATCGCCGCTGCCTGGCTCCTTACGAGGTTGCCGATGAGCATGATCAGCATCGAGAACGTGAATACCATGATCCAGGATACAGCCATGTACTTAATGAGACGTACCGGATCGTCGAACGATACGGACTTACCGAAGATCGCAATACCGACGATCGTGGACAACAGGATGAGCAGTTCGAACATAAGCGAATAAAGTCCGATGGTGATCGCTCTGGCGCCGAAGAGAACATTCCTGTTGCCTGAAGCTATGAGCATGTTCTTGTCGGTTCCGGTGCTGTGGAGCATACCGATGAAGATACCTACGAAGATGCTGAGGAGCAGGAGGATATCGGCTGCGGAAGTAAAGATATTGAATACGTTATCTACCTTCCAGTCATAGATGATACCTTCGCCGATGAGAGAACCGGAACGTGCTTCCTCTTCATCAGTCGTGACTATATTGGTGAGGTCATCCTTCATTGCCTCTTCTCTCTCTTCCTCGTCCTCGATATATGTGCCGAAGACGGACTCGCCGAGTCCTAACTGTTCACTGTCAAGGCGCATATACATAAAGCAAAGGAGCATTACGATAGCGACCATGATGATCGGGATAATATATGTGCACTTCATGCGCGAAGCTCTGTAGAGCTCCGACTTTGTCATTCTGAATAACATCTCTTGATTCCCCCCTTACAGATCCTTGCTCGGTGCGGTTCCGGTAACCTTGAGGAAGTACTCCTCGAGATCGGAAGACTCAACGCTTATGGAGTCTACAAGGATCCCCGCCTTAGCTATTTCCATGTTGAGAGCAGCCACGTTATCGAGCTTCTCGAAAATATAGATAGTACTGTTATCGATCACCTGATAATCGGAATAACCGTTCGCATCAAGTATCGGAACGATAGCCGCCGTATCTTTGGCCTTGATGGCGATCTTGTCGCGGCACTTCATCTGGAGCTCTTCCTTTGTGGACTCCTCGATGATGCGGCCCTTATCGATGATGGCGTAATCAGTAGCAAGCTTAGCGAGCTCTTCGAGGATATGGCTGGAGATCAGGATCGTGATGCCCTTCTCTTCATTGAGCTTCTGGATCATCTCACGGAGCTCTACGATACCCTGAGGATCGAGACCGTTGATAGGCTCATCGAGGAGCAGGAAGTCGGGTTCACCGACGAGAGCCAGTGCGATGCCGAGACGCTGCTTCATACCAAGGGAGAACTTACCGGCCTTCTTCTTGCCTGTGTTCTCGAGGCCTACGAGCTTCAGCTTATCCATGATGTATTCCTTGTCGCCGATCCCGTATGCCAGGCACTTGATCTTGAGATTGTCGTAGGCTGTCATCTTAGGGTAGAGAGCGGGTGACTCGATCAGAGCGCCGATCCTGCTGAAGGCATCTTCCTTCGTTCCCGTCAGACCTACATATTTGAATTCACCGGATGTCGGGAAAGCCATTCCCGATATCATCTTCATTATCGTTGTCTTACCTGCGCCGTTCCTTCCGATCAGTCCGTAGATGGCGCCCTTCTTGATGTGCAGATTTACATTGTCTACTGCCAAAACATTCTTGCCGTATCTCTTTGTGAGATTCTCCGTAACAAGCAAATATTCTTCACTCATCTTGAATACTCCTTCCTGTGTCATGATGCCATTATCACAGAGAGGGATTAATTAACCGCCAAGAAAAGTTTAAGAAAACTTTAAGAATGGAAAAGTCCCATTACTTCTGCTTCGAGAGCCTGAATCCGATGCCCCAGACAGTATCGATATACTCATCCTGAGTGATCTTCTTCATCTTGGAACGTATATTACTTATATGGACATTAATAGTCTTATCTTCTCCCATATAATAATCATTCCATGCATATTCATATATCTCCTGCTTGGAGAAGACCTTTGACGGATAGAGCATGAAGAGCTCGAGGATCTTATATTCCTGACGGGTAAGCTGCAGATCCTTACCGCACAGGACGGCTTCGTAGGTCGAGCGGTTCAGGACGAGATCCTTATACTTCATCTCGTCGGTCTGCTCCTCTTCTTCCTTGCCGCTGTAAGACAGGTGTCTGAGCTGAACGTCTACGCGCGCTAAGAGTTCCTTTACGTCAAAAGGCTTGCTCAGAAAATCGTCCGCGCCCATCGCGAGCAGGTCGATCCTGGATTCCGTGGAGCACTTGGCTGATACGACGATGATCGGTGTCTTGTTGATCTCACGGATCTGGCGCGTCAGTTCCTCGCCTGTCATGCCGGGCATCATGAGGTCCAATATGACCAGATCGAACTCGGCATTCTTGAAGTTCAGGATGCCCTCCGTACCTGAATAAGCCTGGACGCAGTCGCATCCGTGCTTCTTAAGTGCATCATAAATGAGATTGTTGATACTGGAATCGTCTTCCACTATCAGAATGTTCGGCTTCTTGTCGTTGACCATATTTATTCCCCGCTATATATGACTCAGTTGAGCTTGACCGGCTCGGCATCTCTTGTCTCGCTGTACTCGAATCCGCCTTCCTTGATCGTATCAAGCAGCATCTCCGGCTCGAAAGCGCACGGCGTAAAGACACCCACTTTATTCCATCTCCCGTTCACCATGAGCTTGACTCCGGCGAGCATGGCAGTTGCATCGAGATAACTGTCGACATACATGCCGTGCTTCTCCATGCACTCGTCGTTATCGGCCGCCGCGAAGTGAAGTGCGGTCCTGTCATTGCCTCCGCGCTTGCCGGAAACGATGATCCCTGTTCCCGTAAGGCCGTGAGGCTTCGTCTGCCTTCTCTCGGCAGGCATCATCTTCATAAGGAACTCCTTCG
Organism: uncultured Clostridia bacterium; assembly: GCA_946611435.1. Classification (GTDB taxonomy): domain Bacteria; phylum Bacillota; class Clostridia; order Saccharofermentanales; family Saccharofermentanaceae; genus Saccharofermentans. Next base: position 6,193 of record CAMODL010000007.1, on the reverse strand, counting down.
GCGTAATCTTGACTCCGTTGATCTCGACAGGCTCCTCAGAGAAAAGTCCCGCCTCCTCGAGCGCCTTGATAAGCTTGTCATCACGGCTTCCGTTGCCCTTGGTATAAGGCGAGAAATATCTGACATTGCCGATATCCGGGATCTCCTTGATAAAGTCATCAACGATCTTATTGCTCATCATGTAGAAGGTCTTCTCCTCAGACCCTGGAAGCGTCCTCGTCGTCTTGACTGACAGCGCCTTCTTGGTAACGGGCTTGCCGTTCTCAAGGCAAACGGCGTCTTCCACCTTCTCCTTGCCGGAACCTAAGCCGAGCGGATCCTTATACTCGGAGAACTCCGAAGCGGTACCCACTTCGAGGACATCTACGCTGCTTATCGTATCGAGCGAAGTCTTAAGCGCTCTTCTTACCACGGAAGTGATGACTGCCGGGTTATATGAGCAGCCGACCACTGCGGTAAGCTTCTTGCTCCTGAAATCTCCGAAAAGCTCGAACTGCTTTGACAGCAACGTGCCCGAAGGATCCGGAACGAGCGCACCGTCAATATAGGAAGCACCGATCTCCAGTGCGATATTCATTACATCCAGGCTGAATTCAGCAGGCAGGAGATTCACGATCAACTCAGGTCCGAAGATACGGACCATCATCATGGATGCCTCCTTATTCGTCACATCGACGCCGGCCGTCATGATCCTCACACGACCGCCGGAGAACTTGGCACGGTACTCATTGCTCTCCGCCTTATCCTTGGAAGCAATACAAATATCCGTTATATCATTGTCACCACGGCAAAGCTCGGGCACGATTACCTTTGTAACATCGTTACAACCCAAGACAAGAACCTTTTTCATAGAACTGTCACCTTCACACTTAATACTATGATATTTTACTTTACTTGGGTGAAGTATACAAATTATTTTTGAGAGTTTTTCCAAGAAATACACATAATAAAACTGCCCCGAAGAGCAACTCTTCGAGGCAGTCCGACGTCAGATCAAAAAGAGTACTTAAGCTTTCTCGGCTTTCTCTGTCTTTTTATTATCGTCCGTTATCTCTTTATTAAGGCCCGTATAATCCTTGTCCGTATCCATAGGCAGGATAGCGTTGAAGATGATGCCGATGATAGCACCGACAGCAAGGCCGGAAAGGGAGATCTCGAGTCTTCCCGCATCGATCTCGATGGCACCGGTACCGGAGTATTTGATACCGATGGAAAGACCAAGGATGAGAGCAGCGATTATGATGTTGCGGCTCTTGGAGAAGTCAACCTGGTTCTCGACTACGTTACGGACACCGACAGCGGAGATCATACCGTAGAGAACGAGGGATACACCGCCGATGGTAGCACCCGGGATCGCCGTGATAACAGCAGCGAACTTGGGCGAGAAAGACAGGAGGATAGCGAAGAAAGCTGCGATCCTGATGACCTTCGGATCATAGACCTTGGTCAGGGACAGAACGCCCGTGTTCTCGCCGTATGTCGTGTTGGCAGGAGCTCCGAACAGGGAAGCAGCGATAGTAGCAAGTCCGTCACCTGTGAGAGTTCTGTGAAGACCGGGCTCATCGATATAGTTCTCGCCCGTCGTAGAAGAGATGGCCGAGATGTCACCGATGTGCTCTACGATCGTAGCGATAGCGATAGGCATGATCGTGATGATGGCATCAACGATGAGCTTACGATCATGATCCTTGAAAACATAATAGATGGTATCGTTCTTCTTGAACGGGAGGCCGATCCACTTGGCATCCTTAATGGCATCAAGGGCGTCCTTGCTGAAGAGCTGCCACTTGTCGGAATGGTTAAGAACGATCATACCGTCAACATTGTGACCAAAAGCGGCTGCGAGAATAGCGGCGATGGCTACCGAGCCGAATACGCCCATAATGATGGGAACGATCTTGATCATGCCCTTGCCGTAGATGTTGCAGATAACTACGATCAGGATAGCGATAACGGCGATGGCCCAGTTCTTCTTACAATTATCGATAGCAGAAGAAGCGAGCGTAAGACCGATGGCGATGATGATAGGACCCGTTACGATAGGCGGGAAGAATCTCATAACCTTGTGCTGGCCGAATACCTTGATCAGACCTGCCAATACAAGATAGAGAAGTCCGGCACATGCTACACCTAAGCATGCATAAGGCAGGAGCTCCTTCTCCCCGTTGGGAGCAATAGCACCGTAACCTGCAAGAAAAGCAAAGGATGAACCCAGGAACGCGGGTACCTTGCCCTTTGTCAAAAAGTGGAACAGTAATGTTCCGAGACCTGCAAACAGAAGCGTTGCAGATACTGACAGTCCTGTCAGCGCCGGCACCAGAACTGTTGCGCCGAACATGGCGAACATGTGCTGAAGTCCAAGGATGATCATCTTGGGATAGCCGAGCTGACGGGCGTCGTAGATTCCGTCACTCTTACGACTCATAAACACTTCCTCCATAAAACACGTTTGCGTGACTATATGCCACTAGAAAAAGAATAGCACAAAGAAATGCGAAAATAACATTTATATTTATGAATATGAGAAATATTTTTCGAGCGAAAAAGCTTCCTCCATATGCTATTATGGTTAGGGTAAGGTAACTACTTTTTGAGGCAAAGGAGATCCCATGAATATTGAGATACTGACAGGGCTGATGATACCTTTCGCCGGCACAACGCTCGGCGCGGCCATGGTCTTCCTCATGAAGAAGGACATCAACACTCTCCTTCAGAAGATCCTCCTCGGCTTCGCTTCAGGCGTCATGATGGCGGCCTCCGTCTGGTCGCTCCTGATCCCCTCCATGGAAATGAAGGAAGAGAGCATGGGCGACCTCAGGTTCATCCCTGCGGTGGTCGGTTTCTTCATCGGTATCGGCCTGCTGCTCGGACTTGACCGCCTGATCCCCCACATCCACCTGGACAACAACCGCACCGCCGAAGGTCCGCACTCGAACCTTCACAAGACCACCATGATGATCCTTGCGGTCGCGCTCCACAACCTCCCGGAAGGTATGGCGGTCGGCGTCGTCTACGCGGGACTCCGTTCCGACGACGCGGGCATCACGGCAGCGGGCGCGCTCGCTCTTGCCATCGGTATCGCGATACAGAACTTCCCCGAAGGCGCCATCGTATCGATGCCCTTGTGCGCTGAAGGCGTCAGCAAGCCGAAAGCTTTTCTATACGGAACACTGTCGGGCGCAGTCGAGCCGATCGGCGCTCTGCTGACCATCCTACTCGCCGGCATAATGGTACCCATCCTTCCCTACCTCCTGAGCTTCGCGGCAGGAGCCATGGTCTATGTAATAGTTGAAGAAACGATCCCCGAAGCATCCGAGGGCGAACACTCGAATCTGGCCACGATCGGATTCGCAGTCGGCTTCGCACTCATGATGGTGCTCGATGTATCACTCGGCTAAAGGAGCATACAGATGAACAGAACAAAGATACTGATAGTAAACGACGACGGCATTACCTCGCCGCTCATTAAGAAGCTGGCTTACGCGGCAACGGAACTCGGCGAAGTGTGGGTGGTAGCGCCTGACGGCCAGAGGAGCGCCGTCTCGCAGTCATCGACCTTCGGCAGAACGATCAGCGTGTCGGAATACGACATCGGGATCGAGGGAGTCAAAGCCTACGCGTGCAGCGGAACGCCTGCCGACTGCATGAGACTCGGAATACTGAAGATCGTTCCGGGAAGACCCGACATCGCCCTGTCCGGCATCAACAACGGGCCCAACATCAGCTCGGATATCCAGTACTCGGGAACCGTCGGCGCGGCCTTCGAGGCATCTTTCCTCGGCGTACCCGCGATCGCGGTCTCACAGGCCTCCGATGAGGGCAGCGAAGTGACCGACCGTTATCTCACTGAACTCCTCAAGGAATATATCGGCAGGCCTCTGCCCCGCGACCTCGTGTGGAACATCAATTTCCCGGGGTGCAGCTTAAGCGAATGTAAGGGCGTTATGCGCGACGTGAAGGTCGCCACCGACCACTTCTACGACGATGAATATGTCGTAAGCTCGTCCGACGACAAAGTAACGGAATACGAGCTTAAGTCACAGCGGATCTGGAAAGCGACTCCCGGAACTGACCTCGCGGCCATCATCGATAACTATGTCGCGGTCGGGACTGTGCATAACGTCTGCTGATCTCTTCAGGATCACGGTTCTTACGCCATTTCTATCGAATAACCGACACTCTTTACATAAAAGTTACCCTTTTTGTGTCGCTACAGTATATAATAGAATTTGGGGCTGATTTATGATCCGGTCCATATTTCTATTAAACGGGAGACACCAAATGACACTTGAATCACTTTACGAGGGCAAGAACCTGCAGGAATACTACATCGGAAAAGTAACGCAGGTCTACAGAAGTAACAGCATCGCTCAGGTCGACAATCCTACACTGATGTCAGACAGATCGAAGTTCAACAAATCGTTCCTTCCCAACTCCATCAACTACTTTGTTGTTATAGATTCAACGGTCGGTGTTTTCCTCGGAGAGGTTTTCGAGAATAAGACAACTCACAAGGGCGGAACCGATGATCACGAGATCTGCATCGACACGATCGCGATCATGACTCCCGACTCCGAGAAGTTCGAGCTCGCCGGCTTCAAGACGCTCGGCATCTCCGACAAGGTCTACCTCGCGACCGACGACATCTATACGAGATTCCTCCAGTCCCTGGAGTTCTCGCACGATGACGAGGAACCCCTCCCTCCTTTTGCAACGTTTATCAACAGAGCGCAGGCAAATGTAACACTCAAGCCGAGCACGCTCTTCAACCGTCACCTGATGTGCATCGGCGCCACGAACAGCGGTAAGTCCACAACGGCGCTCGCCATCCTCGACAAGGTCATCTCCACTAAGCGCAAGGCCCTGATCATCGACCCGACGGGCGAGTACAGGGACGCTTTCTCGAGCGATGAGGTAACCAAGGTCACCCTCGGTGTCGACACCACGATCTCCCCCGGAAAGATCACGATGGAGCAGTGGGAGAAGCTTTTCGAAACAGAGAACAGCAGCCAGGGCGCCGTCCTCGCTGAGGCCATCACGTCCCTCCGCTACATGAAGAAGATCGGCGAAGACACCTACTACGCCAAGGTCGGCGAGGGCATCTACGAGATCCAGGAGAACCTCGCATCCGTCACCAAGGACGACACCGACTTCAACATCGAGCTGCTCCCTGAGCAGATCCACGCCGAGTCCGTCTGCGAGCCTGACATGGACAGCAACTACAACTTCAAGTACCGCTATGACTCCCTCAAGGCCAATGCCAACGCTTCCTTCGTCCAGAAGATCCAGTACCAGATCACGAACACCAAGTTCCTGACCTTCTTCTCGAACGACCCGAGCATGTACAATCTCCTCGACGTCATCGAAGAGTTCGTACACCTCCCCGAAGAGAGCCTCTACATCGACACCTCGCTCCTCGGCGCCTCTGAAGGTGTCGGCGGCATGGTCATCGACCTCGTCAGCAACTACGTCATCTCCCGCGACGAAGTCTGCCCGTTTGTTTTCTTCATCGACGAGGTCCACAGATACGCCAAGTCCCGCTACTCCGACAAGGAGTTCCACGGCGGCCTGACCCTCCTCGCACGCGAGGGCCGTAAGAAGGGTATCTTCCTCTACCTCACAACACAGAATCCCAAGGACGTCTCATCCGTTCTCTTCGGACAGGTCGGCACGATCCTCATCCACAGGCTCATGCTCAACGACGAGATCCGCTCCGTCGAGACCCACCTCGACGACTACGCGATCAAGCACGTCCGTAAGCTCAACCAGGGCGAAGTCATCCTAACGAGCGTCAACCTCCTGCACAACATGTTCATCCACATCAACAAGTGCGACAGGAAGCAGTACAACGACACGCCTCAACTCTGAGGCGCGCGTACGCCTGACCTTCAAAGAACTATGCAGGGCTGCCCGCGGGGGCGGCCCTGTTTTTGTGGGTGCGGGGGCGGGGCGGCGCGGCGGGAGTGCATGCGGCCGGGCGCGGCGGCGAGCGGCGGCGAGTTGCGGCGAGTGCGCGGGAGTGCATGCGGCCGCAGCTCCGGCGGGTAACGAAAGTGGTAACGTTTTTAGAGAATCGTAACCGGAATCGTTACCCGAGGCGGAAAAAGGCGTTGGGTAACGAAAATGGTAACGAAAAATAAAAGGTTCTTCACGTTTTCCTTGGGATTAGCATAAAGTTATGCGGCATTGAAAT